>JANOCI010000082.1:0-69901 GCA_031412095.1 Allobosea sp. | reverse complement strand
GCATCCTCCTGCTGGACGAGCTTGCCGCCGCGGGCGAGAGTGGCGTCCTGCGCGGCGCGCAGCGCGTCGGGGGGTGCGCCGCCTTCGCTGGCTGGAAGGAGGCTGCCGCGGCGGGCCTCCACCCCGGCCATGAAGCCCTTGAGGTACTCCTGCTGTTCGGCGTCGAAGGCAGCTTGGTCGGTCATGCGGCATCCAGGTAGGCGGGTCCGAAGGCCAGGGTGGCGCGGTGCGGCGCCACCGGGCGGCCGCTCGCGATGAGGTCGAGGTAAAAGGGCGCGTCGGCGGTGTCGCCGTAGAGCACGGCGCCGACGAGGCGGCCCTCGCGCAGCCAGAGGCGGCGGGCGCGGCCGGCCTCCTCGTCGGAGAGCATCACCTCCTCGGCATCGGCGGGGGCCACCTCGCCGGCGGACCAGACCGCGATGCCGGACACCTTGAGGGCGGCGGTGTCCGGGCGGGGCAGATAGGGCGCGTCGCCGCCGACCAGGGTGGTGGCCGCCGTCTCGGCCATGGCGAGCGCTGGGGCAACCAAGCCGCACACGACGCCACGATGTTCGGCGCACTCGCCAATGGCGAGGATGGCGGGGTCGCTGCTGCGCATGGCGTCGTCCACGACGATGCCGCGTCCCACCGCGAGGCCGGTCTCGCGCGCCAAGTCGGCGGCGGGCCGCACGCCCACGGCCATCACCACCACCTCGCAGGGCAGATGGCTGCCATCGGCCAGCTGCAGCCCGGTCACGCGGTCAGTGCCTTCGATGGCGACGGTGGCGGCCGGCATGGCGAAGCTGAGGCCGCGCGCGGCGCCCAGGCTCCGTGCGAGCAGGGCGCCCGCGGCGGGGTCGAGCTGGCGCTCCATCGGCCAGCCGACCGCATGCACCACCGTGACGCGCGCGCCGATGGCCGACAGGCATGCCGCCGCCTCCAGTCCCAGGAGCCCGCCGCCGATCACCACAGCGTGGGCGCGCCCGGCGGCAGCACGCCGGATACCTCGGACATCCTCCAGGCTGCGGTAGGTAAAGACGCCCGGCAGCTCCGCGCCCGGCAGGGCAAGCCGCACAGCGCGCGAGCCGGTGGCGATCACCGTCCGGTCATAGCTGATCGCTTCGCCGTGCCCGGTCGTGGCCACGCGGTTGGCGCGGTCCAGCCTTGCGACGCGCGTCCCCGCGCGGTAGGCGATGCCCAGGCCCCGCAGCTGCGCCAGGTCATGGCTGATCAACGCCGGCGCCTCCGCCTCGCCGGCCAGCACGCGGCCGAGGCCCACGCGGTCATAAGGCAGGGCAGCCTCGGCGCCCAGCAAGGTGACAGTGAGGCCGGCCTGGGCAGCCCGCTCGGCGCAGCGCATGCCGGCCGGGCCGGCGCCGATGACGAGGAGGCGCGTCACGCCGCCGCCGGACGCGCATGGCGCTCGTGCAGGAAGCGCAGCACCGCCTCCCTTGCCGCCAGGAACTTCGGCTCCGAGGCCAGGGTGAGGCGGTCGCGCGGGCGGGGCAGGCCGACGTCCAGCACCTCGCCGATGGTGGCGTTGGGTCCGTTGGTCATCATCACGATGCGGTCGGACAGCAGCACCGCCTCGTCCACGTCATGGGTGATCATGATCATCGTGTTTTTCAGGCGGCTGTGGATGTCCATCACCGAGTCTTGCAGATGGGCGCGGGTCAACGCGTCAAGCGCACCGAACGGCTCATCGAGCAGCAGGATCTTCGGCTCCATCGAGAGGCCGCGCGCAATGCCGACGCGCTGCTTCATGCCGCCGGAGATCTCGGACGGGCGCTTGTCGAGCGCATGGGTCATGTGCACCAGCGCCAGGTTGTGCCTGATCCACTCATCGCGCTCGGCCTTGCTCTTGCGGCCGCCGAACACCTTGTTCACCGCCAGGGCGACGTTTTCGTAGACCGTCAGCCAGGGCAGCAGGGAATGGTTCTGGAACACCACGGCCCGGTCCGGGCCAGGGCTGTTGACCTCCTGGTTTTCGAGCAGCACCGCCCCGCTGGTGACGGGCGTCAGCCCCGCGATGATGTTGAGCAGCGTTGACTTGCCGCATCCCGAGTGGCCGATGATCGCCACGTATTCGCCATGGTGGATGCCGAGGTTGATGTCGGCCAGCACCTCCGTGCTGACGGCGCCGCGCTGGAAGCTCTTCGCGATGTGGTCGAGCTTGAGATAGGGCTGCCGCGCAGGATTCCCAGTGATGTCGTTGGCCGTCATGGCTTCGGTCCTTCTCAAGACGCCGCTGTGCCGCGGGTGACGAAGTTGCCGAGCGCCGCAACCAGCTTGTCGAGCACGAAGCCGACGAAGCCGATGTAGAGCAGCGCCACGACGATGTCGGGCAGGCGCGACGAATTCCACGCATCCCAGATGAAGAAGCCGATCCCGACCCCGCCGGTGAGCATCTCGGCGGCGACGATCGCCAGCCACGACAGGCCGATCCCGATGCGCAGGCCGGTGAAGATGTAAGGAGCGGCCGCCGGCAGCATGACCTTGAAGAAGAACTCGAGCGAATTCAGCCGCAGCACGGCCGCCACGTTGCGGTAATCCTGCGGGATGTTCCTGATGCCGACGGCCGTGTTGATGATCACGGGCCAGATCGCGGTGATGAAGATCACGAAGATCGCGGATGGGTTGGCGTCGCGGAAAGCCGCCAGCGAGATCGGCAGCCAGGCCAGCGGCGGCACGGTGCGAAGCACCTGGAAGATCGGGTCGAGCCCGCGCATCGCCCAGATCGACTGGCCGATCATCGAGCCGACGGCGATGCCGACCACCGCGGCGAGGCCGAAGCCGATGGCGACGCGCTGCAGCGAGGTGAGCACCCGCCAGCCAAGCCCGATGTCCTGCGAGCCGGCCCAGTAGAATGGCTGCGTGATCAGGTCCTTGGCCTCCGACCAGACCTTCGTCGGCGGCGGAAGCGTCGCTCCCGGCCCGGAGAACGCGACCTGCCACAAGAGCAGCAGGAAGGCGAGCGTGAGCAATGGCGGCACGACGCTGACCAGCGCCCACGTTCCGAAGCGCCGTGCCCGGCGCCGCCAGACGCCTTCGCCGGCGCGCTGCAACGGGATCACGGCCGCCGGCGCGGAGGAGATCGGCCCCGCGGCTCGGGCAGCCTGCGCCTGAGGCAGTGCGGTAGGCAGCAGTTCATGCATCTTGAGGTTCACAAGGGGCATCGCACTGCCTTTCTGGTCGGTCTGGGGCGGAGCGCCCTGCGCAAGTCCGGTCGCCAGCCCGCCAAGGGCAGGGCCTTTTGCCTGGCGAAGCCGGCCATCACGAGCCGGCACGCTTGATCTTGAGGGATTTGAGATAGTCCATCGGGCTCGCCGGATCGAACTTCACGCCGTCGAAGAATGTCTCGACGCCGCGCGAGTCGCCCGTCGGCGCGCCCGCCACCCCGAGCGCCTTCGCGGCCGCCGACCACAGATCCGAACGGTTGGTCCGGTCCACCAAGGCCTTGATGTCGGTGTTCATGGGGAATTTGCCCCAGCGCATGTTCTCGGTGACGAACCACGTGTCGAGGCTCTTCCACGGATAGGAGGCTGAGCCGTTCTCGCCCCAGAACTTCATCGCCAGCTTGGGGTCGTTGACCTTGCGGCCCAGCCCGTAGTTGATCTCGCCCTTGATGCGGCCGATGATGTCGGCGACCGGAACGTTGAACCACTGCCGGCGGCTGACGATTTCGGCCATCTCCTGCTTGTTCTCGGCTTTTTCGCACCACATCTGCGCCTCCATCACCGCCATCAGCATGGCTCGCGTGGCGATCGGGTTTTTGTCGACGAAGTCGGTGCGCATGCCCAGCACCTTCTCGGGATGCCGGCTCCACAATTCGCCGGTGGTGCAGGCGGTGTAGCCGATGTCCTGGTTGACGAGCTGTTCGTTCCACGGCTCGCCCACGCAGAACACATCCATGTTGCCGACCTTCATGTTCGCCACCATCTGCGGCGGGGGAACGACGATCACCTTGATGTCTGCGTCAGGGTCGATGCCGCCGGCCGCGAGCCAGTACCGGATCCAGAGATCATGTGTGCCGCCGGGAAACGTCATCGCGGCGGTCAATTCCTTTCCGCTGGCCTTCTTGCGCTCGAAGGCCGCCTTCAGCGGCCCGGAGTTGAGGCCGATCGCCAGGTCCTTGTATTCGTTCGATACCGAGATGCCCTGGCAGTCCTCGTTCAGGTTGAGGAGGGTGTACATGGGCACCGGCACGTTGTTCGCGGTGACGGTGCCTGCGGTGTACATGTGCGATTTCGGGCGCAGGATATGCGCGCCGTCGATGCCGTTCCGCGCCACGCCCAGCGCGATGTTGTCCCGCGTCGCGCCCCACGAGGCCTGCCGCGAGATGTCCATGTCGGGCAGGCCGTGCTTGGCGTAGAAGCCCTTCTCCTTGGCGATGATCAGGGGCGCTGCGTCGGTCAGGGCGATGTAGCCGAGCTTCGTGCCCTTGACCTCGGGTCCTGCGCCCTGCGCGAAGGCCCCGCCCGGCAGCGCCATGCGGGCCGCGGCGAATAGGCCTGCGGCGGCTAGCGAACCCTTCAGGACAAGCCTGCGGTCCACCCCCTTCGCAGCGTGGCCGGCCCGCTCCGGCGTGGTCTGGTTTGCCATGTTTCGAACCTGTCGTGCTTCCGCGCCGCCAAAGCAGAGGGGCGGCCAAGGTGAAAACAAAAAAAGGCTGCGCAACCCCTGACGCCCGGGAGCGCCCGCAGTCACGGCAGCCTTGCCAAAGGAACCCGCCATTGGGTTCCGCCGATGCGCCGCTGCCCGAAGGCCCGCAGACGCTCTAATCGGGTTTAAGCAATCGTCATGCCAAAGGGCGATCCGGATGCAGCGCGGAAGTGGCCGGCCAAATTGCGGCGCTTTGCAGTGGGGCCAAGCGGAAGCCAGCCATGTTGCGGCGCAAAAAAGTGCAGGCTGGTTTTGCCTTGCCCAACAAAGCGGCAGAGTGGCTCGGATCACCAATCGTTAAGGCGTTGGCGGCCGTTGCTTCAGGCCCGGTTGAGCGTGCCGGCCAGAGCCTTCGCATAGACGTCAGGGCGCGCGATGCCCATGGCCCGGCTCCATGTCTGCTGGTCAGGAATGACCTGGCCCGCCTCCGCCATCATGTCGAAGACCGACCTGAGGCGTGAGGCCGCAGGCAAAGTCGCATCCTGGTCAAGCCGGATCCAGTTGGACGGAGCGGCGCTGAACAGCGTCCCCGCATCGCCGGCAAGGACGGCCTCGATCACGCCGACCGGCGCGCCGACATAATCCGGCCGGGCCAGATGGCGCGCCAGAACGCGGACATTGCCCGGCTCGGAAGCCCACAGCGATGCCCTGACGAGAGCCCTGATGAGCCCGCCCAGCCAGGGCGCGGTGTCCCGGTCCTGCCGGAGGACCAGAAGCTTTTCGGGGCAGTCCGGCATGAAGGCCGCGCACGGATGCAGCACCTTGCCTGCTCCCGCCGCCTCGGCCAGCCGATTCCAGGGCGCGCCTGCGCAAAACACGTCGACCAGGCCCGCCATAAGGCTCTCCACCATGAGCGGCGGCGGAATGACCACCAGCCTTGCATCACGGTCGAGATCAAGGCCGCCGCTGCGGAGCCAGGAGCGGATCTGGTACAGGTGGCACGAGAAGCCGAACACCACGCCGACCGTGAGCGGGTCGAGCCCTTCCAGCCTGCGCCGCTCGATGACGCCCGCCAGCGCCCCGGCGGTCTGCGCCGGCGACACCGCGGCCGCGCCGGGCGGGATGCCAAGCTGCAGTTCGGCGGCGAGCGCGTTCGAGACGGTGATCGCATTGCCGTCGAGGTTCAGGGCGAGCGGCGCGATCAGCGGCACTTGCAGATGGCCAAGCCCGAGCGTGGACGCGATGGCGGCGGGAGCCAGCATGTGAGCGGCATCGAACAGGCCGACATTTAGCTTGTCGCGGATTGCGGCCCACGAGCCCTCCCTGGCCAGCGTGAGGTCAAGCCCCTCCATCGCGGCGAAGCCCTCCTCGCGCGCCACGATCAGCAGCGCCGCATCGATCAGCGGCACGAAGCCCACCGTCACCGGGATCAGTCTGTTCGGTCCGTTCATTTGAGCAGCTCGGCGGCTGTGACGATGGATTGGGCCACGTCGACGATGCGCCTGTTCTCGTTCATGGCCGTGCGGCGCAGCAGGGCGTAGGCCTCCGGCTCCTGGATCGCCCGGCGCTGCATCAGGATGGCCTTGGCGCGCTCCACCGTCTTGCGCTCGTCAAGCTCGGTCCTCGCCTGGGCCAGTTCGGCCTTGAGGCGGCTGAAGGCGTTGAACCGGCTGATGCTCATGTCGAGGATGGCCTTGATGCGCTCCTTCTTCAGGCCATCGACGATGTAGGCGGAGACGCCGGCCTCGACGGCCGCCTCGATCATGCTCGTGTCGGAGTGGTCTACGAACATCGCCACCGGACGGGGCACCGAGCGGCTGATCTGGAACATCTGCTCCAGCGAATCCCGGCTTGGGTTGGCCAGGTCTATGATCACCATGTCGGGATCGAGCCTCGAGAGTTCGCGGAGCAGCACGGGCGATGTGGTCAGCCTGGAGATGTCGGTGTGGCCCGCCTCGCGCAAGCCGTCCT
The DNA here is from genome assembly GCA_031412095.1 of Allobosea sp. Lineage (GTDB taxonomy): Bacteria > Pseudomonadota > Alphaproteobacteria > Rhizobiales > Beijerinckiaceae > Allobosea. The sequence goes on along the minus strand of JANOCI010000082.1, from coordinate 63,349 downwards.
CGAGGATGGCGGCGCGGACCGGGTTGTCGTCGACGAGCGCGATCCGCAACGCCTCGCGCCGCGAGGCTTCACCAGGCAACGCCTCGCGCCGGGAGGCTTCAGGGCGCATGTCCTCGCGCCGCGAGCGTTCTGGAAGCGCCGCATCTGGCGGCGGAGGCTGGTTCTGTCGGAAAGGCACAGGAAGGGTCTAGCAAAAGACGGACCATCGCCCGGTGCCGGCTAGGGTGATCTTTCCAGCCGCGGCGGGCGGGGCTCCGGATGCAGCAGCAGGACAGTCCTCGCGGGGCATTCGGCATGGCTTCCGGTCAATGCAGCCTCGCCTGCCCAGGCTAGGCCGGCCGCCACCTCCGGCAAGGCGAAGCTGACCGGCGCACGCCCCGCGTTCAGGATGATGAGGACCTCTTCGCTGTCCTCGCGCAGCCTGACGGCGAGGACACGTGCGCCGGGCTCGGACCAGTCGTGCGCTGTCATCGTCCGGCCATCCGCGTGAAGCCACTCGGCATCTGGCCGTCCGCCATCCGCTGCAGGCAGGCCGGTCAACGGCCGGTCGCTCCACAGCGCGGGATGGCCAAGCCGCGCCCTGATGAGGCCTCGCGTGTATTCGGCAAGTTCGCCGTCGGCTTCGCTCCAGTCGAGCCATGATGTGGCGTTGTCCTGCGCATAGGCATTGTTGTTGCCGCCCTGGCTTCGGCCCATCTCGTCGCCCATGCACAGCATCGGGGTGCCTCGCGAGAGCAGCAGCGTCGCCAGCAGCGCCCTGACGTCGCGCTCGCGGGCCGCCTCGATGTCGGCATCGTCGCTCGCGCCCTCCGCGCCATGGTTCCACGAATAGTTGGCGTCGGAGCCGTCCCTGTTGTGCTCTCCATTGGCGAGGTTGTGCTTGCCGGCATAGCTCACCAGATCGGCGAGCGTGAAGCCGTCATGCGCCGCCACATAGTTGATGCTGCGCGACAGGGGTCTGCGGCGGCTCCCGAAGACATCGGCCGATCCGGCGATCCGGGTGGCCATGTCGCCGAGATGCCCGTCGTCTCCGCGCCAGAACCGGCGGACGACGTCGCGGTAGCGGTCGTTCCACTCGCCCCAGCCGGGCGGGAACCGCCCGAGCTGGTAGCCTCCCATGCCGATGTCCCAGGGTTCGGCGATGAGCTTGAGCCGGCCCAGCACCGGATCTTGCCGCACCGCCGACAGAAACGGATGCGCTGGATCGAAGCCGTCGGCGCGCCGCCCCAACGTGGTGGCGAGATCGAAGCGGAAGCCATGGACCCCGCCTTGCTCCGCAAAGCGGCGCAGGCTGTCCATGGCGAGCCTCAAGGGCTCGGGGCGCTCCAGCGCCAGCGTGTTTCCGCAGCCGGCGTCGTTGGCGTAAAAGCGCTGATTGGCCGGATCGAGCCGGTAGTAGCTGGCGTTGTCCAGCCCGCGCAGCGAGACCGTGGGCCCAAGTTCGTCGCCTTCGCCAGAGTGGTTGAGGACGACGTCGACGATGGTCTCGATGCCAGCCTCCGCCAGCCTGGCGACGCTGGCCCTGACCTCGGCCCAGCCGCCGGGCGCGAGGCGGGGGTCCGGGGCGCCGAAGGCCACCGGATTGTAGCCCCAGTAATTCGTCAGCCCCAGCGGCGGCAGGTGCCGCTCGTCGAGCCAGGCGGCGCACGGCATCACTTCCGCGCTGGTGATGCCGAGGGTTTTGAGGTGCGCCAGCGGCGCATGATGGGCAAGGCCCGCGAAGGTTCCGCGCAAGGCTGGCGGCACCTCGCCATGCAGCTTCGTGAAGCCGCGCACATGCAGTTCGTACAACACCGTGCGGTTCCACGGCGCGAGAGGCTTCGGGCGCAGCAGCTCGGCAGGGGCGCAGACCACGCCCTTGGGCATGAAGGGCGCGCTGTCGGTGTCATCGAAGCTCAGATCAGCGTCCGGGCCGCCTGGCCGGTATCCGAACATGGACTGATGCAGCGAAAACGGCCGGTCGATCTCTGCGGCATGCGGATCGAGCAGCAGCTTGTGCGCATTGAAGCGATGGCCCTGATCCGGCGCGAAGGGACCATGCGCCCTGAGGCCGTAGCGTGCGCCCGGCTTGATGCCGGCGACATGGCCGTGAAGCACGTCGCCCGTCCGCTCCGGCAAAGCCAGGCGCGCCGTCTCGCGGTCGTCTTCGTCGAACAGGCACAGCTCGATGGCCGTGGCGTGCGCTGAGAACACCGCGACGTTGACGCCTGTGCGGTCGGCCGTGACGCCGAGCGGCTCGGGCGAGCCGGCCGTGAGTTTGAACTCAACCAGCGACATCGTCCTGCGATGCTCCTGCCGGTGTCATTCCCGGCGATCCGCAGGATCGGGAAGGGGATCCATGAGCAGCCGTGTGACGTTGGATCCCCGTCCCGGCGCGTTCCGCGTCGCCGGGGATGACGCCGGATGAATCCGCGACGGTGGGAATACAGGTCCCCATCAGGTTATCACGGATGGCGCATCACGGCCCGTATGGCGCCCGATCTCTGCAATGTCGCCAGCCAGCGTCACCAGATCGGCGAGGGCCGTCTCCGTGGCGAGGCCATGCTTTGCCGTGTCCGGCTCAAACCGCTCGATGTAGACGCGCAAGGTGGCTCCCGCCGTGCCGGTGCCGGAAAGCCGGTAGACGATGCGCGAGCCGTCCTCCATCATGAGCCGGATGCCTTGCGCCTCGGACGTGGAGCCGTCGACGCTGTCATGATAGGCGAAGTCGTCGGCATCGCCGATGGCGAGGGCCCCGTGGGTCTTGCCCTTGAGGCTCGGCAGCAATCCGCGCAGCCGCGCCATGAGCGCGTTGGCGCCGTCGCTCGGCACTTCCTCGTAGTCGTGGCGCGCATAGTAGTTGCGTCCGAACGTGCTCCAGTGCTCCTGCACGATCTGCGCGACGCCCTGCCTGCGGGCGCTGAGGATGTCGAGCCAGAGCAGCACGGCCCATAACCCGTCCTTCTCGCGCACATGGTCGGACCCGGTGCCGGCGCTCTCCTCGCCGCAGATGCTGATCAGCCCCGCATCGAGCAGGTTGCCGAAGAACTTCCAGCCCGTCGGCGTCTCGAAGCAGGGAATGCCAAGCTTGGCCGCAACCCGGTCCGCCGCCTGGCTCGTCGGCATGGATCGCGCGATGCCCACCAGGCCCCTGGCGTAGCCCGGCGCCAGATGCGCGTTCGCCGCGAGGATCGCGAGGCTGTCCGAAGGCGTGACGAACTGCCCGCGCCCCATGATCAGGTTCCTGTCGCCGTCGCCGTCGGATGCGGCGCAAAGGTCCGGCGACTGCGGCGACATCGCCAGATCAAGCAGATGCTTTGCATGGACGAGGTTCGGGTCTGGATGATGCCCGCCGAAATCTGGCAGGGGCGTCCCGTTGACGACCGTTCCCGGAGGCATGCCAAGCGCCTTCTCCAGGATCGCGTGCGCATAGGGGCCGGTGACGGCCGACATGGCGTCGAAACGCATGCCGAGGCCGCCCCTGACGGCGGCGCGGATGCGGTCGAAGTCGAACAACTTCTCCATGAGCTGCTGATAGTCTGCGACCGGGTCGACGATCTCGATCTCCATCTGGCCGTGGGAGCCGGGCGTCTGCATGATGCCGGTGCGGTCCAGGTCGACCTTGGCGGCGTTGGCGATCATGTAGCGGTCGATGGTCTGCGTGCGGGCGTAGATGGCGTCAGTGATCTTTTCGGGTGCTGGGCCTCCGTTGCCGGCATTGTACTTGACGCCGAAATCGCCGTCCGGACCGCCGGGGTTGTGGCTGGCGGAAAGGATCAGCCCGCCATGGGCCTTGCGCTTGCGGATCAGGTGCGACGCGGCGGGCGTCGACAGGATGCCGCCTTGCCCGACGATCAGGCGCGCAAAGCCGTTGGCCGCCGCCATGCGGATCACCACGCCGATGACCTCGCGGTTGAAATAGCGGCCGTCGCCGCCGACGACGAGGGTCTGCCCCTTGATGTCGCCGATGCTGTCGAACACCGACTGGACGAAGTTCTCGACGTAATGGGGAGCCTGGAATTCGGGCACCTTCTTGCGCAGGCCCGACGTGCCGGGCTTCTGGCCGGCAATCGGCCTTGTGGACACTGTGCTGATCATCTGGGTCTCCGGGCTGGGCTCTCCGCGAGAGTGCGGTAGAGCGCTGCATAGCGGCGCGCGGGTTGCGTCCAGGAAACGTCCTGGGCCATGGCCTGGCGCATCATTGCCATGAACGCGCCGGGGGATCGATACAGCGTGATGGCCCGCCGAAGGGCGGCTGACAAGCCTTGCGCGCTGAGATCGTCGAACACGAAACCGGTCACGCCGTCCGCCACCGTGTCGGCCAGCCCGCCCACCCTCGACACGACAGGCGCCGTGCCGTAGCGCAACGCGCAAAGCTGCGTCAGCCCGCACGGCTCGAAGCGCGACGGCACGATGAGCGCGTCGGAGCCTGCCTGGACCAGATGCGCCAGCGCCTCGTCATAGCCGATGCGGCAGCCGATGCGGTCAGGAGCGGCGGCCGCCGCCTGCCGGAAGCCTTGTTCGAGCGCGACGTCGCCGGAGCCCAGCACGACAAGCTGCGCGCCGCCCTCTGCGAGCGTCGGAAGGCTTTCCAGAAGGAGATCGAGGCCTTTCTGCCCGGACAGGCGGCTGACCACGCTAAACAAGGGGGCTGCGGGCTCCTCGGCGAGACTGAAATGCCGCTGCAGGGCCAGCTTGTTCGCGGCCTTCGCGTTCAGGTCGGCGGCACCGTAGGCGTTCGCGATCAGCGGGTCGGAAGCCGGGTTCCAGACATCGGTGTCGATGCCGTTGAGGATGCCCGAGACATCATTTCCGCGATAGGACAGAAGCCCGTGCAGGCCCATGCCGCCTGCTTCGGTGCGGATTTCGTCGGCATAGGTCGGCGAGACGGTCGTGATGCGCGAGGATAGCTGCAGGCCGGCCTTGAGGTAGCCGATCTGGCCATGATGCTCGATGCCGTCGAAGCGGAACGCGGCGTCCGGCAGCCCGAGCCTCGGCAGCAGCGCAGCCGGAAACTGCCCCTGGAAGGCCAGGTTGTGCACGGTGATGACGGTCGGCGGCGGGTTGGGGCCGCCATAGGCGAGGTACGCCGCCGTGAGGCCGGCCTGCCAGTCATGGGCCTGGACCACGTCGGGCTTGAAGCCCTTCACCGCGCCGCGCCCGATGCTGGCGCCGATCGCCGCGAGCGCTGCGAACCTGATGGCGTTGTCGGGCCAGTCCCGGCCATCCGGGCCCAGATAGGGGTTTCCCGGCCGGTCATAGAGATGGGGAGCGTCGAGGGCCAGGATGTCCAGCCCCGCCGCGGTTCCGCGCAGCAAGCGCGCCGCGCCGCCGAAAAGGTCCGGGATGGCGAGGACGGATGAAGCGCCGCCCATCGCCGCCATGACCTGAGGATAGCCCGGCATGAGCGTCGCCGTCGCGATCCTCTCGATGGCCAGCGCCTTCGGCAAGGCGCCCGCGACATCGGCAAGCCCGCCGGTCTTGACCAGCGGGTAGATCTCCGACGCCACGGCGAGGACGTGGAGCGCGCGCGCCTTCCTGCCGGCCTTTTCCTGCGTCCGGTTCACGCCAGCTTGTCGATCATCGCCTGCGTGATGAGGCAGATTCCCTTTTCGGTGCGGCGGAACCGCTTCGCGTCCTCCGCCGGATCGTCGCCCACCACCAGCCCGTCGGGAATGTTCACGCCGCGGTCGATCACCACGCGCTTGAGCCGGGCGGCTCGGCCGATCTCGACGTAAGGCAGGATCACGGCCTCCTCGACGGAAGAGAACGAGTTGATGCGCGCCCCGGTGCACAGCAGCGTGCGCCGGATCGACGAGCCCGAGACGATGCAGCCGCCGGACACCAGCGAGGACACGGCCTGGCCCCGGCGTCCGTCCTCGTCATGCACGAACTTGGCAGGCGGCGTTATCTCGCCATACGTCCAGATCGGCCAGTCGTGGTCGTAGATGTCGAGGTCCGGCACGATGTCGGTCAGGTCGATGTTGGCCTGCCAGTAGGCGTCGATCGTGCCCACGTCGCGCCAGTAGGAGGCCGACTCCTTGCTGGACCGCACGCAGGACCGCGAAAAATGATGCGCATAGGCTCGCCCGTGCTTGACGAGGTAGGGGATGAGGTCCTTGCCGAAGTCCCGGCTTGAATCCGGGTCGCTGGCGTCGCGCCTCAGCTCGTCCAGCAAAAACGTGGTGTTGAAGACATAGATCCCCATGCTGGCCAGCGCCATGTCGGGCTTTCCGGGCATGGCCGGCGGATCGGACGGCTTCTCGAGGAAGTCGATGATCCTGTCGCCGCTGTCGATGTGCATGACGCCGAAGCCGCTCGCCTCCATCCGCGCCACCTCAAGGCAGCCCACCGTGACGTCCGCGCCCATCTGCACGTGCTGCTGCAGCATGTGCTCGTAGTCCATCTTGTAGATGTGGTCGCCGGCGAGGATCACCATGTATTCCGGCGCGGCAGCCTCGATGATGTCGACGTTCTGATAAACCGCGTCCGCGGTGCCGGCATACCATTTGTCCTCGGAGATGCGCTGGCTGGCAGGCAGGATGTCGAAGCTCTCGTTGCGCTCCTGCCGGAAGAAGTTCCAGCCCCTCTGCATGTGCCGGATCAGGCTGTGCGCCTTGTACTGCGTGGCGACGCCGATGCGGCGGATGCCGGAGTTGAGGGCGTTCGAGAGCGCGAAATCGATGATCCGCGACTTGCCGCCGAAATACACCGCCGGCTTGGCTCGCCTGTCGGTCAGCTCCATCAGGCGGCTGCCGCGCCCGCCTGCCAGGACATAGGCCATGGCCGACCGGGAGAGCGGCGCGCTGATGCCGACTGAGCGGTTGATGGAGGGGGCCGACACGTTGTCGGTGGTTGCGGTCCTGTTTGACAAAACGGCGTTCCTCAACGTCTGGAGCTTGCCAGGCGGCGAGACGGTCGCTCGCCTCTCCGGCAGGCCGGTTCAATCATGGCACATCTTCATCGGGTTGGTATGTCAGATATATGGACGCGAGCGGCGGAATGATGAGGTCGGCTGATGCGTCAAGGCCATGGCAGGGCGGGCCGTCGGCCATCACGTCGCCGCCGTTGCCGAGGCCCGAGCCCCCATAGCAATCCGCATCGGTGTTGAGGATCTCGCGCCAGCGGCCGGCCATCGGCAGGCCGACCCGGTAGCCACGGCGCGGGACGGGCGTGAAATTGCAGATCACGGCGACCGGCGCCGACCCGTCATCGGACAGCCGGAGCCAGGCCAGAACCGATTGCTCGGCATCGTCCGCCACGATCCAGCGGAACCCGGAAGCCTCGCAGTCCATCCGGTGCAATGCGGGCAGGGCGCTGTGCAGGCGGTTGAGGTCGCGCACCAGCCTCTGCACGCCGGCATGCAGCGGCTCGTGCGTCAGATGCCAGTCGAGGCTGGCGTCGTGGCTCCACTCGCGGGCCTGCGCGAACTCCTGCCCCATGAACAGGAGCTTCTTGCCCGGATGGCCCCACATGAACGCGTAGTACGCCCTGACATTGGCGAAGCGCTGCCAGCCGTCGCCCGGCATGCGGCCCAGGATGGTGCCCTTGCCGTGCACCACCTCGTCATGGGACAGCGGCAGCACGAAGTTCTCGTCGAACGCATAGACGAGGCCGAAGGTCATCTGGCCATGATGCCAGCGGCGGTGGGCAGGGTCCAGGGCCATGTAGCGCAGCGTGTCGTTCATCCAGCCCATGTTCCATTTGAAGCCGAAGCCCAGGCCGCCCGCATGCACCGGTTGCGAAACGCCCGGCCAGGCGGTGGATTCCTCCGCGACCATGGCGATGCCGGGGTGCTCCGCGTAGGCTAAGGTGTTGACCTCGCGCAGGAAGCGAACCGCCTCGAGGTTCTGGTTGCCGCCATGGATGTTGGGCAGCCATTCGCCGTCCTTGCGGGAGTAGTCGAGATAGAGCATCGAGGCCACCGCATCGACGCGCAATTGGTCGACATGGAACATGTCGAACCAGTAGAGCGCATTTGCGGTCAGGATGCTGGCCACCTCGCGCCGGCCGAAATCATAGATCGCGGTGTTCCAGTCGGGATGGAAGCCGCGCCTTGGGTCCGCGTGCTCGTACAGCGCCGTGCCGTCGAACCGTGCGAGGCCATGCATGTCGACCGGGAAATGGGCTGGCACCCAGTCGAGGATGACGCCAAGTCCCGCCCGGTGCGCCGCATCCACGAAACGCCTGAAGCCGTCCGGGTCGCCGAACCGGCTTGACGGAGCGAACAGGCCAATTGGCTGATAGCCCCAGGAAGCATCGAGGGGATGCTCGGAGATCGGCATCAGCTCGATGTGGGTGAAGCCCATCCAGGCGGCATAGGGCACAAGTTCTGCGGCGAGGTCGTCGTAGCTGAGGAAGCCGCCGTCGTCGCGGCGCCGCCAGGAGCCAGGGTGCACCTCGTAGACCGACATCGGCGACCGGCGCTGGTCGGTCTCGGTGCGGGACGCCATCCAGGCGCCGTCGCTCCACTCATGCCGGCTTGCACTGGCCACCAGCGATGCGGTGGAGGGACGCATTTCAGCCTGCCAGCCCATCGGGTCGGCCTTCAGCGGCAAGAGCTGGCCGTCAGGGCCGACGATCTCGTATTTGTAGGCCGTGCCCGCGGCGACCTCAGGCGCGAAGATCTCCCAGAGCCCGGAGGTGATGCGCTTGCGCATCTGGTGGCGCCGGCCATCCCAACCGTTGAAGTCGCCGACCACGGAGACGCGGGCCGCATGCGGAGCCCACACGGAGAAATGCACGCCGTCCGCGCCCTCATGGCTCATCGGATGTGCGCCCAGCCTGCGGTACAGGCTGCGGTGCGTGCCTTCGACCAGGAGATGGTCGTCGATCTCGCCCAGGACGGGAGCGTGGGCGTAGGCGTCGGAGAGCTCCCACCGGGCCGACGCGTTCGCCGCCTGCAGCCTGTAGCGCGGCCGCCCTGCGTCCATGCCCGGCTGGCGTTTCGTCGCGTGGGCCGGCTCAGCCTGGGCCTGCGTCGCCGCCAGCCCTTCGAAGAACCCTGCATCATGCCGGCGCTCGAGGTTCGCGATGAGGCTGCCGTCCATGTCGACGGCGTCCAGCGTCTCGGCATGCGGCACGAACGCCCTGATCACCAGGCCGTCGGGATGCCGATGCGGCCCCAGCAGGGCGAACGGATCGCCGTGCGCCGCGCCGACGAGCGCCGAAATCTCGTCATCGGCGGCGCGCCAGGGCTTGGGCGTCATCTCAGGCGCGCTCCGTCGGGGCGGCGTTCATGAAGCCTGGTCGCCATTCGCCTGCCAGATCTCGGAGGCGTATTCGGCGATGGCGCGGTCGGACGAGAACCAACCCATGCGTGCGGTGTTGAGCACGGACTTGGTCCACCACTGTTGCGGCTTCTGCCAGAGGTCGTCGAGCTTGCGCTGGGCTGCGAAGTAGGAGTCGAAATCAGCCGACACCATGAAGTAGTCGTGGAAGCTCACCGAATCGACCAGCGCCTTGAAGCGTCCCGGCTCGTCCGGCGAGAACACGCCGCCGCCGACCGCGTCGAGCACTTCGCCGAGCATCGGCGAGCGCGCGATGGCGGCCTGCATGTCGAGCCCTTCGACGCGCCGCGCCGCGACCTCCTCGGTCGTCATGCCGAAGATGAAGATGTTGTCCACGCCGACATGCTCCCTCATCTCGACGTTGGCTCCGTCCAGCGTGCCGATGGTCAGCGCGCCGTTCAGCCCGAACTTCATGTTGCCCGTGCCGGACGCCTCCATGCCGGCCGTCGAGATCTGCTCCGACAGGTCTGCTGCGGGAATGATCGTCTCCGCCAGCGACACGTTGTAGTTCGGCAGGAACACCACCTTGAGGAGCCCGCGGATGGCCGGGTCGGCGTTGATCACCTTGGCGACGTCGTTCGCCAGCTTGATGATCAGCTTGGCCTGATGGTATCCAGCCGCCGCCTTTCCGGCAAAGATCTTGACGCGCGGCGCCCAGTTCCTGGTCGGCTGCGCCCGGATCGCGTCATAGAGGGCGACGGTCTCCAGGATGTTCATCAACTGGCGCTTGTATTCATGGATGCGCTTGATCTGGACGTCGAACAGCGCGTCAGGATCAAGCTTGATGCCCAGCCGGTCGTCGACGAGCCGGCAGAGCGCCAGCTTGTTGGCGCGGCGCTCCGCCTTGAAGCGGGTGCGGAAGGCGCTGTCGGCGGCGAAGGGTTCGAGCGCCTTCAACCCTGCCGGGTCATCCATGAGGCGCGGCCCGGCGGCCTCGACCAGCAGGCGGGTCAATCCCGGGTTTGCTTCGAACAGCCAGCGGCGGAACGTTATGCCGTTGGTCTTGTTGACGATGCGGCCGGGATACACCTCGGCTAGGTCGCGGAACACGGTCTTGCGCATCAGGTCGGTGTGGAGGCCGGAGACGCCGTTGACCTTGTGCGATCCCATGAAGGCGAGGTTTCCCATCCGGACGCGCCGCCCATGATGTTCGTCGATCAACGAAACGGACGACATCAGGCTGTCGTCCAGCGCCGGGTCGGCGCGGATGGCCTCCAGCTGCGCGGCGTTGAGCAGGTAGATGATCTGCATGTGGCGCGGCAGCAGCCGCTCCATCAGCGGCACGGGCCAGCTTTCCAGCGCCTCGGGCAGCAAGGTGTGGTTGGTGTAGGAGAACGTCTTGCCCGTGACGGCCCAGGCCTCGTTCCACGCCATGCCATGATCGTCGACCAGAAGGCGCATGAGCTCCGGCACCGCGATGGCCGGGTGGGTGTCGTTGAGCTGGATGGCCACGTGATCGGCCAGGTTGGCGACGCCGCCATGCTGGCTGATGTGCCGGCGCAGCAGGTCCTGGAGCGATGCGGAGGCGAAGAAATACTCCTGCCTGAGCCTGAGCTCCTGTCCGGCGGGCGTGGCGTCGCTTGGATAGAGCACCTTGGAGACAGCTTCGAGCCGGACCCTGTCCGCCAGCGCGCCCACATGGTCGCCCTGGTTGAACGCATCGAGCCGCAGCGGGTTGGACGCCTTGGCCGACCATAGCCTGAGCGTGTTCACATGCTGCCCGCGCCAGCCGACGATTGGCGTGTCGTAGGCCACGGCGTCGACGCTTTCCGCCGGCCGCCACGCGTGACGCACCGTGCCGTCCTTCTGCGTGGCGGCGTCGACGGACCCGCCGAACCCGACGGGATAGGCCACCTCCGGCCGCTCGAACTCCCACGGGTTGCCGAACGACAGCCAGTCCTCCGGATACTCGAGCTGGACGCCATCCTTGATGCGCTGGCGGAACAGGCCGTGGTCATAACGTATGCCGTAGCCGTAGGCGGCGATGGCCAGCGTGGCCATGCTCTCCATGAAGCACGCCGCGAGCCGCCCCAGGCCGCCATTGCCCAGCGCGGCGTCGGGCTCGAGCACCTTGAGGCGTTCAAGGTCGATGCCGAGGTTCGAGAGCGCCGTGCGCGCCGTCGCCGTCAGCCCAAGGTTTCCGAGCGCATCGCCGAGCAGCCTGCCGATGAGGAACTCGAGCGACAGGTAATAGACCCTCTTGCGTCCGTCGGCGTAGATTTTCTTCGTCGTCTCGATCCATGGATCGACCATGTGGTCGCGCGTGGCCAGCACGGTGGCGATGAGCCAGTCACGGTCGGAGGCGCTGTCCGTGTCCTTGCCCACGTCGTAGGTCAGCTTGCGCAGGATCGACTGGCCGAACAGGCCGGCGGCGTCCGCCCCGGCCTGGCTGTCGGGAGCGTTTTGCACGGTTCGATGTGCGGGCTTTGAGGACATGGACGGCACACGTTTCGAGAGGACGGAAGGGAAGGCGACGTTCGGTTTGGGCTTGGCCGATGATGAAGGCCGGCCCAGCGGCCCGCATCAGGCCTGAAGCATAGCCGAGCTTGATGGCCACGGCGACACTTAACGTCCGTGGCCACCGCTGCGATGCGTCACAGCTCCGCGGACGCTGTCCAGCCGCCCGCGAGACGATAGGACAGGCCGGCGGTCGCGCCAGTCACGCCGAGTTCCGCGCTGAAGCCGCTTGCGTCCACGTCCGCGGCGGTCGCCGAGCTGGAGTAGATCCAGCTTCCCGCCTGGTTGAAGGCCCAGCGGCTGTTGACCGGCGTCCCCACCTGGCCGGCGAGAAGGGTCACGGCCGGCGTCGTGCGCATCGGAGTCTGGAAGCTGATGCGCTGGCTTGAGAGCAGCGTCGCGAGCATGGCGTGGCCGGCTGTCATTGTACCCGGCTGCCCGTTGGCGGGCGCGGTGTCGAGGGCGTGGCTCTTGGCGAAGTAGCGTTGGCAAAGCGCGAGCTCCGCTTGCAGGGACCGGGGCGACCAGGCCGTGGCCAGCCTGCCGACCTCCAGCTTGATGTAGCGGAAGCTCACCGCGCCGCTCGAAGACGCCAGTGTCAGGGCCAGGTCTCCGGAAGCGCCAAGCGGGATGTTGATCATGGCGGACCGGCGGCCAGGGCCAGGGTTGATCGTCGCGCTTGCGCCCGCGATGCTTGCTACTAAGTCCGCCGAGAGGTCCTGCACTGAGACCGTGACGGCTTGCCCGGCCAGCGGGCCAGCGCCCCAAAGTCCGGTCTCGATGACCTGGACCAATGCTCCGGACGCCAGCGTCACCAGCAGGCCGGCATCCCTCGAGACGCTGGCTCCCCCGGGTCCGGCTCGCCAGCGGTCGAAGCCATAGGCCCCTGCGCCGAGCGCTCCGCCGGCGAAGCGGCGCTGGTTGACGGCCAGGTCGCCATTGATCAAAAGGTTCGTCGCCCCTGGCGAACTCGCGGCTTTCTGCCAGGACGAGCCGCTGAAGACGAGCAACGACTGTTCCTGCCCCGACCAGGCCAGCCAGCCTTTCGCCGGTGCATGGCAGCGCCATGCGCCATCCTGCCAGACAGCTATCGCGTCGGCGTGGGCGGCCCATGGCCCAGCCGCGCCCCGCGGCACGATGAATCGCTCTCCTTCCGCGGCAAGCGGCGGGTCGCCGGCTTCGGGGCGCTCGACGCTGCATTGCACGAGCTGGTCGATCATCAGGAGGGCTTCGTTGACCGTCACATGCTTCTGCGCCTGGGAGGCTGCAAGGAAGGGCAGCTTGAGATGTTGGGTTTCCGTCATGGCCGGCGTCTTTCTCCAATGTGAAGTCGTCAATGCCGATATATAGGAATAATATCTTATTTATGTCAAGATAGGATCATATTCTGAAAGCCTCGTGACGATGCATCGCGTCCTGGCCTGGCTCTGGCGTCAGTGTCGCCCGCCGGGGCGCCCTTGACGGGAAATCGGATTTCAAGCATCGACGAACGGAGTGCACGCGCCATCTGCGGAAGATCCTGACCTCATCCGGCCTTGGCCCCATCAAGCAAGCAGACACGATGACAGCCAGCAGCCAGCCTGAACGACTTTTCCTGTCGCCGCCGCATCAGACGGGGCGCGAAGCGGTCCTGATCGCCGAGGCGCTTGCGTCGAATTACGTCGCGCCCGTCGGTCCCATGCTGGACGCATTCGAGCGCGAGCTCGAAGCCCGGATGGAGATCGCCCATTGCGTGGCCCTGGCCAGCGGCACCGCTGCGCTGCATCTGGCCCTCCGAATACTCGGCGTCGGCGCGGGGGACCGTGTCTGGGCTCCCACGCTGACGTTCATGGGCGGCATTTCGCCGATCATCTTCCAGAACGCAGTGCCGGTGTTCTTCGACTGCGACGCCCATGGCGTGATCGATCTCGATCTGGTCGAGGCCGAGCTTGGCCGGGCAGCCGCGCAAGGCGAACTGCCGAAGGCCCTCATCGTCACCGATCTCTACGGCATTCCCGTCGACATGGGCCGTGCCCGCGCGATATGCGACCTCCATGGCGTTGCGCTCGTCTCCGACGCCGCGGAATCGCTGGGCTCGATGCAGAAGGGGAGGCCGGCCGGCCGCCTTGCGGATTTCACCATCCTGTCCTTCAACGGCAACAAGATCATCACCACGTCCGGTGGAGGCGCGCTCCTGTCCGAGAACGAAGCGCATATCCGGAAGGCGCGTTTCCTGTCGACCCAGGCACGCGAGCCCGTGCCGCATTACGAGCATGTCGAAGTCGGTTTCAACTATCGCCTCAGCAACATCTGCGCGGCGATCGGGCGGGCGCAGCTCGAGGCGCTCGACGAGAGGGTCGCGCGCAAGCAGGAGATCTATGCGGCCTACAGGCGCGGCCTGTCGCAGCTTCCCGGCATGTCGTTCCTGGAGGATCCGGATGGAACGGCGTCGAACCGTTGGCTCGCGGTCGTCTTCATCGATCCTGACATCGCCGGGGTAACGGCCGAGATGATCCGCGTCGCGCTCGAACGGCACAACATCGAGAGCAGGCCCCTGTGGAAGCCGATGCATCTGCAGCCGGTCTTCGCCGGAGCCCAGGCCGTCGGCGGCGCCGTCTCGGAGGAGATGTTCAGGACCGGCTTGTGCCTGCCGTCCGGCACCGCCATGACCCATGACGACCAGCAACGGGTGATCGCGCTGATGGCGGAGCAGTTCCGGCCGAAGGCCTAGGGAATCAGTTGGGAGAACGCGGCCTGCCTGCTCGTCCAAGCCTGGTGTTCAGGCCGGCGCGGCACCGGTCTGGCGCTGCGGCAGGATCATGACTTTGGCGGGCTGTCCCGCCGCGCCCGGCTCCTCGTCCTCACGCACCAGTTCCGGCACGATCATCCTGACGCCGCTGACGCCGAGCGCCGCCTCGCCCGAGGCGATGGCCGTCTCGATCACGTCGAGCGCGCGGGTCATCGTGTCTGGATTGACGGGCCGGTAGCCCGCCACCTGCAGCCAGGTGTGGTCGGTCGGCAGCAGGACTTCGCTGGATGCGAAAGTCTCCTCGTACAGCTTCTCTCCGGGCCGCAGGCCGATGAATTCGATCTTGATGTCCTCGTTCGGCTTGAGGCCTGAAAGCTGGATCATCCGGCGCGCCAGATCGACGATGCGGATCGGCTTTCCCATGTCGAGCACGAAGATCCGGCCCCTGTCGGAGGCGGCGGCCATGCCGCGCACGCAGGCGGCGATCACCAGCCTGACAGCCTCCGGGATGGTCATGAAATAGCGTTCGATGTCCGGATGGGTGACCGTGATCGGCCCGCCCTTCGCAATCTGCCGCGTGAACAGCGGCACGACCGATCCCGCCGATCCCAGCACGTTGCCGAACCGCACGGTCATGAAGCGCGTCCTCGCCGAGGTCCTGTCGAGAAGCTGGCAATAGGCTTCGGCGAAACGCTTCGAGGCGCCCATCACGTTGGTCGGATTGACGGCCTTGTCGGTCGAAATCATCACGAAGGCGTCGCATCCCGCCGCCAGGGCAGCGTCGGCAACGTTCCGCGTGCCGATGATGTTGGTCCTCATGCCCTCAAGTTGGTTGGCCTCGACCAGCGGTACGTGCTTCAGCGCAGCGGCATGGAAGACCAGGTCCGGCTTCTCCTGCGCCATCAGGCGGTCGACGGCGGCGCGGTCCCGCACGTCGCACAGCACCGCTGATCGCGGCAGGCTGGCGAACTGCTGCGCCATGTCGCCGTCGATCATGTAGAGATTGTATTCGCCCTGATCGACAAGGGTGATGTGCGTGATGCCCAGCGCCGCGACCTGCTGGCAGATCTCCGAGCCGATGGAGCCTCCCGCCCCTGTGACGAGGACGCGCTTTCCGATGAACTGGCTGGCGATGCTCGACGTGTCCACCTTGATGTCGTTGCGGCCCAGAAGATCCTCGATGTTGATCGTCTGCGGCGTTGCGGGAGCATCCGTGTTGAGGAAATCGGAGAAATGCGGAACCTGCAGGGTGGTGATGTTCAGGCTGGCGGCGGCCTCGACGATCCGCTCGATCTCCTCGACCGGCGGGTGGGGCAGGGCGATGATGATCTTGCCGATGTCCCGGCCGCGCTCGCGCTGGCGGTCGACGATCCGGGCGAGGTCCGGCAAAGTGCCGAGCACGGGGACGTCATACAGCGTGCGCTTCAGGTGGCTGTCGCGATGCGCGATGATCCCCACCGGGTTCAGCGTCAGGGTGTGCTCACGCCGGGCCTGCCGGATGAAGTTGGCGCTTGCGTCGCAATATCCGTAGAGCAGAACGGGTTCGGACCTGGAGTTTTGCCGACGCGTGATCGACGGCAGCTTCTCCTTGAAGATCCTGTAGATGACGCGCGGCCCAGCCATCAGGACCAGGAGCGTGACGAAGCTCAACGGCAGCAAAGAGCGCGGGAAGCCATCCAGAGATCCGCCGATCACGGCGCCGACGGCCCCCGCCATCATGGCGATCACGGCGCATTTGATGATGGCGATCAGGTCTTCCAGCGAAGCGTAGCGCCATGAGCCGCGGTTGAGGCCGAACAGCAGCAGCGAGATGAAGCCAGCGACGAAGAACGGCAGGGCGAACCAGATGAACGCCCGTTCGAAGACCGGAAATTCCCCCAGCCTGAAGACGTAGGCCAGGAACGGCGTGAAGAGCAGCGCCAGGCCGTCATTCAGCATGCCGACGGCGCGTTTGTGCTGCGTGCGGCCAGCCTTTGAGGGTAGCGGTTCACGCAGGTCGGTCATATTCAGCAGACCTCGGACAAATGAGACGGATCGTTCATGGCGTCGCCAGCCGCTGACGGATGATGTCTCGAGCTCGAAGCTCGAAAATGCGCGTAGGCGCTCAAAGCTGCCGTCGGGTTTTGCAATGCCGCTCCCGCCCATGTCAATGTTTTAGTCATCAGGCATGGACTGGCCAGCCCTGCGACTCGCAATGTGCGCGCCGCCGGCGAACCCTGAAATTGTCGCTGGATCACAGCCTGGAACACAGCGGCGATCGCGCTACTGAACGCCGGTCGGTACGTCGAGGTTCCGCATGGGCGCTGTTCCCCGCCCGGCATGCGCGTCAGATGCCGAGCTTTTTCCGGCGCTGGCCGAGCGTGCGCAGGCGCAGGGCGTTGAGCTTGATGAAGCCTGCGGCGTCGCGATGGTCGTAGGCTACCGCGCCCTCCTCGAACGTGACCAGGTCCTGATCGTACAGCGAATACGCGCTCGTGCGTCCGATCACGATGGCGTTGCCCTTGTAGAGCTTCAGCCTGACGGTGCCGGTGACGAACTCCTGGCTCTTGTCGATCAGGCATTGCAGCATCTCGCGCTCCGGCGAGAACCAGAAGCCGTTGTAGATCAGCTCCGCGTATTTCGGCATCAGCTCCTCCTTGAGGTGCGCGGCGCCGCGGTCCAGCGTGATGCTCTCGATGGCGCGGTGCGCCACATGCAGGATCGTACCGCCGGGAGTCTCGTACATGCCGCGCGACTTCATGCCGACGAAGCGGTTCTCGACCAGGTCGAGCCTGCCGATGCCGTTGATCTTGCCGAGGCGGTTGAGCTCCGTCAGCAGCGTCGCGGGGGACATCGCGGCGCCGTTGATGGCCACGGCGTCGCCCTGGTGGAAATCGATGCTGATCGTGGTGGCCACGTCAGGCGCGGCTTCCGGCCCGTCCGTGCGCGAGTAGACATAGTCGGGGACTTCGGCGCCCGGATCTTCCAGCACCTTGCCTTCCGACGATGCATGCAGGAGGTTGGCGTCGACCGAGAAGGGAGCCTCGCCGCGCTTGTCCCGCGCGATCGGGATCTGGTGCTGCTCGGCGAAGGCGATGAGCTGCTCGCGCGAGCGCAGGTCCCATTCCCGCCAAGGCGCGATGATCGTGATGTCGGGCTTCAGGGCATAGTAGCCCAGTTCGAACCTGACCTGGTCGTTGCCCTTGCCGGTGGCGCCGTGCGACACGGCATCAGCGCCGACCTGTTCGGCGATCTCGATCTGGCGCTTGGCGATCAGCGGCCGGGCGATCGACGTCCCGAGCAGATAGACGCCTTCATAGAGCGCATTGGCGCGGAACATCGGGAAGACGTAATCCTTCACGAAGGTCTCGCGCAGGTCATCCATGAAGATGTTCTCCGGCTTGATGCCGAGCAGCAGCGCTTTGTCACGCGCCGGCCCCAGCTCCTCGCCCTGCCCGAGATCGGCCGTGAACGTCACGACCTCGCAGCCATACGTCGTCTGGAGCCACTTCAGGATGATCGATGTGTCGAGGCCGCCCGAATAGGCCAAGACAACTTTCTTCACGGACTTGCGGGTCTCGGTCATGGGGCGTCTTCCGGCAACAGGCGGCGGCGTCAGGAACGCGCGGGGGGCCTTGGGGGTTTGGAATGTCAGTGCCGGTGCGGTAGCCGAACACGCGCTGTCGCGCAACACCGTGCGCGCATGCCAGGGCTTTGGCGAGCGGTCCCGGCTTAGGCGCGCAGGCCCGGCCTTGCGGCGCGGCCCATCTGGCTTAATGTAGAAAGCGAATCTTGAGAGGTGCCAATGCCAACTCGGCCGTCGCTGGACTTCTGGTATGATTTCGCCTCGACCTATTCTTATCTGTCTGCCATGCGCATTGAACAGATGGCGGCAGAGGCGGGCGTCGACGTGCGTTGGAGACCCTTTCTATTGGGGCCGATCTTTGCCGCGCAAGGCTGGAACAATTCGCCCTTCAACCTGTTCCCTGCCAAGGGCAAATACATGTGGCGCGATCTCGAGCGCCGCTGCCGGAAGCATGGCCTGCCGCTGAGGCGCCCGGCACCGTTTCCGCAGAATTCGCTTAGTTGCGCCCGGGTGGCGCTGGCGGGGCGCGAGGCGGGCTGGACGCCTGCCTTCTCGAGGTCATGCTTCAACATCCAGTTCGGCGAGGGCCGTTCGATCCAGGAGGAGCCGGTCGTCGTGGAGGCGCTGCGGGCCGCCGGCGTCGATGCCCAGGGCGCGCTGACATTGTCCAAGAGCGAGGACGTCAAGGGACGCCTCAAGGCTGAGACCGAACTGGCCAAATCGCTGGGCATCTTCGGTGCGCCGGCCTTCGTCACGCAGGATGGCGAGCTGTTCTGGGGAGACGACCGGCTCGAGGACGCGATCGACTGGGTGAGGCTGTAAGGGCGACGCGCTGACGGTGACGGACCCAAGGTGAACTGCCCGGGCGGGCCGGCGGCGCGACGGCTGGCTCGAAGGACGGCCAGCCTCAATCCGCCTTCGGCGCCTTGCCGACCTCGCGTTCGATCTCGTCAGGCGTGAAGCGGTATTGGCGTGAGCAGAATTCGCAGGTGACCTGCACCGTGCCGTCATCCGCCACCATCGCGTCACGGTCCCGTGGCGCGAAGTTGCGCAGCATGGCCATGATGCTGCCGGGCGAGCAGCGGCAATGCTCCCGCATCTGGGCCATCTCGAAAACGCGCGCGTCGCGTTCATGGAACAGACGATAGATCAGTTGCACGCTGTCGAGCAGCGGATCGACCAACTCGTGATCCTCAACGGTGTCGACAAGCGCCCGCGCTTCCGTCCACGCGTCATCGGTCACGCCATCAGGGTCCCGATCCTGGTTGGCCCGGCCCGCTGGATCATCGCCAGGGTCGAGATCCTGCTGCTTCTGGCGCTCGGGCGAGGTCGGCAGGAACTGCACCATGATGCCGCCCGCCCGCCACGTCTCGCCCTGGCTGCCGACCACGCGCGCTGTCGCCAGCCTGAGCCGGGTGGGAATTTGCTCGGACTGGCGAAAATAGCGGTGCGCCGCCTCTTCGAGGCCGTCCTCGCCATCCAGCGAGACGACGCCCTGATAGCGCGAGACGTGGCTGCCCTGGTCGATGGTCATGCCGAGATAGCCTGAACCCAGGAGCTGGGCCGTGCTTGTCCTTTGCTGGACGACCGCCTCGCCAAGCTTGGCCGCATCGAACCGCGCGACGGCGCGGATCTTGTCCGGGGTGTCGAAATCCACCACCAGCATCTCGATGGCGCCGTCCGACTTGGTCTGGAGCTGGAAGCGCCCCTCGTATTTGAGAGCGCTGCCGAGCAGGGCCGTCAGCGCGGCGGCCTCGCCGAGGACGCGCGCCACGGGCTCGGGGTAGCCATGCCGGTGCAGGATGGCGTCGATCGAGGCTCCCAGGCGCACGATGCGCCCGCGCACGTCGAGCTCCTCCACCGTGAAGGGCAGCACGACGTCGTCCGCCGCCAGTCCGTCATCGTCATTCATCGTCGATCAGGCCCGCACCTGCCCGAAGCACCAGGCCAGGATGGCTTTCTGCGCGTGCAGCCTGTTCTCGGCCTCGTCGTAGACGACCGATTGCGCGCCATCCATCACCTCGTCGGTGACCTCCTCGCCGCGCGTCGCCGGCAGGCAATGCATGAACACGGCGTTGCGCTCCGCGCGCTTCATCAGCTTGTCGTCGACCTGATAGGGCCTGAGAAGATTGTGCCGGTTGCCCTCGGCGTCGCCCATCGACACCCAGCAATCGGTGATGACGCAGTCGGCGCCCTCGACCGCCTCCTCGGGGCGCGTCGTCAGGGTCAGCTTCGCGCCGTTGTCGGCGGCCCATGCCAGCAGCGGCGCCGAAGGCTTGAGCTCCGCGGGCGTCGCGACGTGCAGATCGAAGTCGAACCGTCCCGCCGCATGGATCCACGAGGTCAGCACATTGTTGCTGTCGCCGGTCCAGGCGATCTTGCGCTTGTGCAGGGGTCCGCGATGCTCTTCGAAGGTCATGATGTCGGCCATGACCTGGCATGGGTGCGACGTCTTGGTGAGCCCGTTGATGACCGGGACCGTCGCGAACTCGGCGAACTCTCGCAACTGGTCATGGTCGAGCAGCCGGATCATGATGCCGTCCACATAGCGCGAGAACACCCGGGCCGTGTCGGCGACGCTTTCGCGCTCGCCAAGCTGGATCTCGCGGCCGGTGACGAACATCGGCGTGCCGCCAAGCTCATGGATGCCGACCTCGAACGAGGCGCGGGTGCGCAAAGAAGGTTGATCGAAGATCATCGCCACCACCTTGCCGTCCAGCACCTTGTCGGCGGCGGCGGACGACGAGCGGCGGCGGGCCTTGATGTCGCGCCCGGCATCGAGCATGGCCCGCAGCTCCGGGCCTGAAAAATCGGAAAGGTCGAGGAAATGGCGCAGCATCACCGCACTCCGGTATACGATTGCGAGGGAACGGTCACTCTGCTGCAGTTCGGGACTGGCGCGCCTCGATCGCGAGCGCCGCCTGTTCAAGCCGCCTCATCGCTTCGCCCAGGTCGGCCTCGGTGATCGTCAGCGGCGGGATCAGCCGCACCACGTTGTCGCCGGCGCCGACCGAAAGAAGGCCGGCCTTGCGGGCTTCCGCCTGAAATTCGGTGTTGGGCACGCGTGTCTTCACGCCGATCAGCAGGCCTTGGCCGCGCACGCCCTCGATCACGGAAGGGTGACTGTCCGCGAAGGCCGCGAGCTTCTGCTTGAAGGAGAGCGCCAGCTTGTTGACGTTGCCGATGAAGCCGTCGGCAAGGACCACGTCGAGAACCGCATTGCCGACCGCCATCGCCAGCGGGTTGCCCCCGAAGGTGGTGCCGTGCGTGCCGGCGACCATGCCGACCGCCGCGGCTTCTGTGGCCAGGCACGCGCCCATCGGGAACCCGCCGCCGATCCCTTTGGCGATCGACATGATGTCGGGCGTGATGCCGCTCCACTCGTGGGCGAACAGCTTGCCGGTGCGGCCGACGCCGGTCTGCACCTCGTCCATGATCAGCAGCAGCCCGTGCTCGTCGCACAATTCGCGCAGGCCGCGCAGGCATTGATGCGGCACGGGCCGCAGGCCGCCTTCGCCCTGGATCGGCTCGATCATGATCGCCGCGGTCTCGGCCGTGATCGCCGCCTTCAGAGCGTCATGGTCGCCGAACGGGACCTGATCGAAGCCGTCGACCTTGGGGCCGAAGCCTTCGAGGTATTTTTTCTGGCCCCCAGCCGCTATGGTGGCGAGCGTGCGGCCATGGAAGGCGCCTTCGAAGGTGATGATCCGGTAGCGCTCCGGCTGGCCATGCGCGTGATGATGTTTCCGCGCCATCTTGATCGCGGCCTCGTTCGCCTCCGCTCCGGAATTGCAGAAGAACACCGTCTCGGCGAAGGTGCTGGCGATCAGCCGCTCCGCCAGCCGCTTGCCTTCGGGCATCTGGTAAAGGTTCGAGGTGTGCCAGAGCTTGCCGGCCTGGTCCTGCAAGGTCTTGACCAGATGCGGGTGCGAATGGCCCAGCGAATTGACGGCGATGCCAGAGCCGAAGTCGAGATAGCGCTCGCCGGTCGTGGCGATCAGCCAGGGGCCTTCGCCCCGTTCGAAGGCGACGTCGGCGCGGGCGTAGGTCGGGAGGATGGGAGAAATCACGGGATTGATCCTTGAGCGTCAAAGAATGGCGCATGATGCGGGAGAGGCATGATCGCAGGCAAAGCGGGACAGGGCGCCGCCAGGACGCCTGCCAGTGGCCTCATCGTCGCACTCGCGACCCCGCGCCGTTCAACGCCATCCTGATCATCTGTCCGACCGTCCGGGAAAGATCCGCAAAATCAAATGCCGCCGGAAACAGGCGGCGGCAACCTTCCAAATATGCGAACATTGCGACGCCGTGTCAATGCGCAGGCCTCACCGTGTCCCGAACCGGTCCTGCCAGCTTGGAAGCGCGTTCTGGTAAGGCAGCGCGCGCGCCTCGAACACGCCGCGTGCGATCGCGCGGGCGAGGCAGTCTGCAGCAACAGTTCCAATCTCGGTGATGTCGCGCAGCGCGTTCTGGCCAAGCGGCCTTTTGCCCGTACCGGCGAAGAACACGGTGTCTCCGTCGAACGGCGCATGGGCGGGCCGGATCGCGTGGGAGAGCCCGTCATTGGCCATCAGCGCAAGCCGCTTGGCCTGCGTCTTGGTGACGATGGCGTCGGTGACCACGCAGGCGATGGTTGTGGCCGGCCTGTCGCCCTTGACCCTGATGCGCAGCGCGCCGGACGACAGCGAAGAGGTCATGCCAAGCCCGCCGAACTCGCTGCCCACTTCGTAGGGCGCGGCCCAGAAATGCGGGCTGTCGCCCATCGTCGTCACGCCGATGGCGTTGACCGCGACGATGGCGCCGACCAGGAAGCCAGAGGGCGTCACGGCGCTGGCCGAGCCGAGGCCCCCCTTCAGGTTGGCGGTCGTAGCGCCGAAGCCGGCGCCTGCCGTGCCCAGAGCGAAGGCATCCGTCGCAGCCTCCGTCGCGGCATGGCCAAGCTCGGCATAGGGCGACATCCTGGCCCAGCCCTTGTCGCCGCCGTTGAGCAGGTCGAACAGGATCGCGCCGGTGACGATGGGGACGCGCGCCGGCCCGACCGCGAAGCCGCGCCCCTGCGCCCTGAGCGCCGCCTGCACGCCCGTGCCGCTCGCAAGGCCGAATGCCGACCCGCCCGACAGGAACACCGCGTCGACCTGGCTCACCGTCATGTCCGGTTCGAGCAGGGCGGTGTCGAAGCTGCCGGGAGCGCCCCCCGAGATGGTCGCCGACGCCGTCGCCGGCTCGTCGAAGCGGATCACCGTGACGCCTGAGCCGAGCCTGGCGTCCTCAGCGTGGCCGACCTTCACGCCCGGCACGTCGGTGATCAGGTTCCGCATGGCGCCCTCCGCTGCTGCTCATTGGCGACGTATAAAGCTGGCGAGACGAATTTGACATGGTTCGGCGTGCTTCGCCACAGTGAAACGTGGGGCTATGAAACGTCGGGCTATGAAACGTGGGGCTATGAAACGTGGGGCAATCCTGCGGCCGGCCGCCTCATCGGCCCGCCAGCTTGCCGAGCCAGCCGACGATGCCGGCCGTCGAGCCGTCGCGCCCGTCGGCAGGCTGCTTGCCTTCGACGATGGCCTGCAGCCCGGTGGCCAGTTCCTTGCCGAGCTCGACGCCCCACTGGTCGAAGGCGTTGATGTCCCAGATCGCGGCTTCGACGAACACGCGGTGTTCGTAGAGCGCGATGATCCGGCCCAGCGTGAACGGGTCGAGCCGGCGGTAAGCCAGCATCGTCGACGGCCGGTTCCCCGGGAATGTGCGATGCGGCGCTAGCCGTCTGGCCTCGGATGCGGGCACGCCGCGCGCGGCGAGCTGGGCTTCGGCTTCCTCCAGCGTGCGCCCCAGCATCAGCGCTTCGGCCTGCGCCAGCGCATTGGCGGCCAGGATGGCGTGGTGATGCCGGTACTCGGGCTCGTGGCCCTCGGCGGCCAGCAGGAATTCGGCCGGAATGGGCTCGGTGCCCTGATGCAGCAATTGCAGGAATGCGTGCTGGCCATTCGTGCCCGGCTCGCCCCAGACGACAGGCCCCGTCGGCATCCCGACCGGGCTGCCCGAAACCGTCACGCTCTTGCCGTTGGATTCCATGTCGAGCTGCTGGAGATAGGCCGGGAGCCGCGCGAGCCTCTGGTCGTAGGGGAGCACGGCGCGCGTGGCGAAGCCGCAGCCGTTGCGGTGCCATATGCCGATGAGGGCCAGCCAGACGGGCAGGTTGTCCTCCAGCGGGGCGGTGCGGAAGTGCTCGTCCATCACGTGCGCGCCGGCCAGGAATTCGCCGAAGCGGCCTGGCCCGATCGCGAGCATGAGCGGCAGGCCGACGGCCGACCAGACGGAATAGCGCCCGCCGACCCAGTCCCAGAAGCCGAAGACCCGCGACGGGTCGATCCCGAACGCCGCGACCTTGTCCAGCGCCGTCGACACCGCGCAGAAATGGTCGGCGACGGCCGCCTCACTGAGTGCGCCGACGATCCAGCCCCGCGCCGATTGCGCATTGGTCATCGTCTCGACGGTTGTGAAGGTCTTGGATGCGACGTTGACCAGCGTGCGGGCGGGATCGAGCCCCTTCAGGGTGTCGGCCAGATGCGCGCCGTCGATGTTCGAGACGAAGTGGACGCGCGGCCCGTCATGGCAAGGCGCGAGCGCGCCCGTCGCCATCACCGGACCCAGATCCGAGCCGCCGATGCCGATGTTCAACACATCCGTGAAGGGCTTGCCGTCGGAGGCGGCGAGGCTGCCGCCGCGCACCGCCTCGCAGAATGCGCCGAGGCTGGCCAGCACAGCCTTGACGTCAGGCATCACATCGCGCCCATCGACCAAGACGGCGCGGCCAGACCTGTTTCGGAGCGCCGTATGCAGCACCGCGCGGCCTTCCGTGACGTTGATCGCCTCGCCCGCGAACATCGCGTCCCGCTTGTCCTCGACGCCGCGCGATCTTGCCAGCGCGAACAGGCTCGCCAGCGACTGAGCGCTCAGCGTGGTCTTGGAGGCATCGAACAGCATGTCGTCGAGCCGGCGTGAGAAGGTTTCGAAGCGTCGGGAATCGTCGGCGAACAACGTCCGCATCGATAGGCCGCGCGCCCTTTCTCCGTGTTCGTGAACGTCGCGCCACAGGTTGGAATCAGTCATCGGCTCGCCTCATGTCTGGTGGATTTGGCGTTTCCACTTGCTGATGGCTTGATCTAAAGGAACTTGCAACCGCATCCTGCTAGCGTGGCTTCAAGCACGACGCCGCCTGCGGAGCCGGTTTCCGGTCCGCCTTCCCTCGCTCATTCCTTGCGCACGGCATCCATGACGATCACGCTTCATCAGGGCGATTTGCCCGCCTCATACGAACCCGGTCCAACCCTGGCCATCGACACTGAGACGCTTGGGCTCAATCCGCATCGGGACCGTCTGTGCTTGATCCAGCTTTCGCGCGGCGATGGCGCCGCCGACGTGGTCCAGATCGCCAAGGGCCAGGCCCCCCCGGCCAGGCTCTGCGCCATCTTGTCCGACCAGGCCGTGCTCAAGATCTTCCATTACGCCCGTTTCGACGTCGCGGTCCTGCGCCACGCGTTCGGCGTGGTGACCACCCCGATCTACTGCACCAAGATCGCCTCCAGGCTGGTCCGCACCTACACCGACCGGCATGGCCTGAGGGATCTCTCGCGGGAGCTGCTGGGCGTCGACATGTCCAAGCAGCAGCAATCGTCCGATTGGGGTGCGGCAGAACTCACGAAGGAGCAATTGGCCTACGCCGCGTCGGATGTCTTGCATCTGCATCAGCTCAAGGCGAAGCTCGATGTCCTGCTCGAGCGCGAAGGGCGCATGGCGATCGCGCAGAACTGCTTCTCCTTCCTGCCCACGCGCGCCGAGCTCGATCTTCAGGGCTGGGCCGAGGCCGACATCTTTGCGCACACCTGATCATCGGCGCGCGGCCGCATCAGCCGCCTTGTCTGCCGCCATAGATTCGCCCAGTGTGGCCGCTAGGCGCACGGCATGACGATGGCGATGGCAGGATCGGGAGACATGGCGTCCAGGCACGCGGAGAGCGACAACGAACGTCGCCAGCGCGCGGGCAGGGCCTATGGGCTTGCACGGCGGCATACCCGCCTCGTGCGGTTCCTGCGCTTCGCCATTCCGCTCGGGGCTGCCTTGAGCTTCGCCAGCTTCATCGTGCTGCCGTTCATCAGCCCTTTCAGGATTGCCGGCGTGAGCGTCGGCGCCATCAAGATGGATGGCACCCGCGTCACGATGGAGACGCCGCGCCTTTCCGGATACCGCAAGGACAACAAGCCATATGAGGTCACGGCCTTGAGCGCCGTGCAGGACGTGCGCGTCCCGAATGTCATCGAGCTTCATCAGATGACGGCGCGGATCGTGAACGCCGACGACACGGTCATCAACCTGACGGCGCTGAACGCTGTCTTCGACAGCCAGAAGGAGCAGCTGCAGCTCCGCAACGACGTCAAGGTGCGCACGCAGAACGGGCAGGAGGCTTTCCTGAAGTCAGCCGACGTGGACTTCAAGGCCGGCACCGTGCGGTCGGGCGAGGCGGTCACCGTGCGACTGCCGGACATGAGCGTCTCGGCGGACGGCCTCGACATCGTGGACAACGGCGCGAGCATCACGTTCACGGGCCGCGTCTCGGCGCTGATCGACGACAAGGACAGCAAGGGGCCGCGGCCTCCTTCCGCGCCTGCTGCGGCTCCATCGGCAGCGCCCGTTCCGGGCGGCGCGCCGCGCGCGCTCGGCCCCCCCTCCGCTGCGGCCCCTGCACCGGCCGTCGGCGCTCCATCGTCTCCGCTACGCCCGGTTCCGCGCGACGTCCGCGGCGTGACGGTGATCGACCCCGGCACCGGCGAGGCCGTCATCCCGAGGACCGTCCCATGATCTGCCCACGCGCATCGATCGAAACATCCGGCGGCACATTTCAGAAACGAGACCTGCATGAAATCGAGACTTGCATGAAGCGGTTC
This sequence comes from Allobosea sp., assembly GCA_031412095.1. GTDB lineage: Bacteria > Pseudomonadota > Alphaproteobacteria > Rhizobiales > Beijerinckiaceae > Allobosea. The sequence continues at coordinate 36,388 of JANOCI010000082.1, read as the reverse complement.
CTCATTCAGACAGCAGCTTCGGCGTGCCTGATCCTCGCCCCCGCGTTCACGTCCGACGCGTTTGCCCAGCAAAGGGCGCAGGCGCCCGCCGCCGCGCCGAGCGGTGCCGCTCCCGGAAACGCAGCTCCGGGCAGTGGGGGCCCGGGGAATGCGGCGCTTGGAAACCTCGGAACCGACTCGAAGGAGCCGATCAAGATCGACGCCGACAAGCTCGACGTGCTCGACAAGGAGAGCAAGGCGATCTTCTCGGGCAATGTGGTCGCCGTGCAGGGCAAGACCACGATCCGCTGCGCGAAGATGACCATTCTCTACGACAACCGGACCCAGCCGGGAGCCCCGGGCGACGGAGCGGCCTCCCGTCCCGCGACGCCCCGGGCCGGAGCGGCCGCGGGCGGCGATGGCGGCATCAAACGGCTCGATTGCGACGGGCCGGTCACCGTGACGTCCGAAGATCAGGTCGCGACGAGCCAGCGCGCCGTGTTCGACCGCGAGAAGGAGCAGGTCGTGATGACAGGCACGGTCGCGTTGGCGAAGGGGCCGAATGTCCAGCGCGGCGAACGCCTTGTCTACAACACCAAGACCGGCATCGCCAATTTCGATGGCGGGGAGACCGGCGCCCGCGTGCAAGGGTTCTTCGTGCCCGGTTCTGCGGAGCCGGCGGCCGCTGCGCCGCCCGCGCGCCGTCCGAACCCGCCTGCCCGCACCGCGCCGCCGACCAATTGACGTCTTGTCTCGTCGGCGTGGCGCTGCCGGCGCTCGGCCAGCCTGCCGTGTCGGCGCGGTTGAGCGCAACGTCGGCGGCGACGTGCAGCCGCAGGGACAGGTATGTTCCGCTGTCGCCAGCAATCCTCCAGTTTGGTGGATTTCAACCCAACTCGGGATAGTCTAAGAGTGAACCGGACTTGAAAGAAGCCCGTTTGGCCAATCCTTGTGTGTTGGCCCAACTCTGTATGTTGACAAAGACCTGCATGATGAACGCGTGGACCCGGTGAAGCTCCCCTTCCGCTTCGGCAAGAAACTCAAGCCGGAAGCCGCCGGACCGTCCCTTCCGGATTACGGTTCGCGTCCGGACATGGCGATGACCGACGCCCGTGAGCAGTTGGCGGCGATCGCGGAGGACATCTTCGAGCCGCCCGCCTCCGCCCAGCCAGCCGTCGGCGGCGCGTCCTATGTCATGCCGAGCCTGGCAGCTTCGCAGGCGCTGAACGCTGCCGGAGGGCCGGGCGTGCTGTCCGTCACCGGGCTTCGGAAAAGCTACCGCGGCCGCACCGTGGTCAACGACGCGGGCCTCAATGTGCGAAATGGAGAGGCGGTCGGCCTGCTGGGCCCGAACGGCGCGGGCAAGACCACGATCTTCTACATGATCACCGGGCTGGTGTCGGCGGATCTGGGCCGCATCACGCTGGATGGCAATGACATCACCCATCTGCCGATGTATCGGCGGGCGCGCCTCGGCATCGGCTACCTTCCGCAGGAGCAATCGATCTTTCGCGGCCTGACCGTCGAGGACAACATCCGCGCCGTGCTCGAGGTCGTCGAGCCGGACCGGAAGAAGCGCGAGCGCGAGCTCGACGCCCTGCTCGACGAATTCAACATCGCCCGCCTGCGCAAGGCTCCATCCATCGCGCTGTCGGGCGGCGAACGCAGGCGCTGCGAGATCGCCCGCTCGCTGGCGGCGCGGCCCTCCTTCGTGCTGCTCGACGAGCCCTTCGCCGGCATCGACCCGATCGCGGTGGGCGACATCCAGGCGCTCGTGCGGCAGCTGACGGATCGCGGCATCGGCGTCCTGATCACCGACCACAACGTCCGCGAAACGCTTGGCCTCGTCGATAGGGCCTACATCATCCATTCGGGCCGGGTCCTCACCGAAGGCAGCCCCGAGGACATCATCGCCAACCCCGACGTCAGGCGGGTGTATCTGGGCGAGGATTTCCGTCTCTGACCGGCGGCCAGCATTCAACCTTCGGTTAAGGAAGACGCAAGCAAGCGCTCTTTCCTTTGACGTTTGATCTCCGGAGTCATAGGTTCTTAAGGCAACGCAAGTTTCGTGCCGAAATTGCGGCATGATTGCGATGCTGCGCCATTGGGGATCTGATCGGGCGAAATGAGCATTTCCGCCAAACTCGAGATGCGGCAGGGCCAGTCCCTCGTCATGACGCCGCAGCTCCTGCAGGCGATCAAGCTGCTGCAACTGTCCCATCTCGATCTCCAGACCTTCGTCGACGCCGAAATTGAGCGCAATCCACTGCTGGAGCGCCTCGACGGGGACGATGGCGCACCCGACGTGGCGTCAGACGCGGGCGATGACCGCTTCCAGGACGAGATGGGCGCAGCCGATGCAGGCGCTGCGGCGTCTGGCGAAGCCACGCAGCCCGACTGGCTTGGCGATGAACTCGCGACCGGCCGCGAAAGCCTTGAGGAGACCCTCGGCACGCGGCTCGACAACGTCTTTCCGGATGAGGCGCCGAGCAGCGCCCGCAACGAGCAGACCGCGGAGGATATGCTGCCGATCATGGGGGGCGGCGCGGTCGGCAGCGGCGGCTCGGCGAACTTCGACGACGACCTGCGCGGGCTCGAACAGACGCTGGCGGCGGACCAGAGCCTCCACGAATTCCTGAACGGCCAGCTCGATATGGCCGTCACCGACCCTGTCGAGCGCCTGATCGGGCGCAACCTGATCGACGCCATCGACGATGCGGGATATTTGAGCGAGCCGCTTGCCGAGATGGCTCTCCGGCTGGGAGTGGCGGAGATGCGGCTGGAGGGCCTTCTCGCCGTCATCCAGACCTTCGAGCCGACAGGGGTCGGTGCGCGCGACATCGCCGAGTGCCTGACCATCCAGCTCAAGGACAGGAACCGGTTCGATCCGGCGATGGCGGCGCTGATCGCCAACCTGCCGCTGCTGGCGAGGCGGGACCTGCCGGCCCTGCGCCGGCTGTGCGGCGTCGATGAGGAGGATCTGGCCGAAATGATCGGCGAGATCCGGGAGCTCGATCCCAAGCCCGGGCGCGGCTTCGGCTCAAGCGCCTCGGAGACGGTGATACCCGATGTGGTGGTCCGCGCCGCGCCGGACGGCTCCTGGCTGATCGATCTCAACAGCGATACGCTGCCCCGCGTGCTGGTCAACCAGACCTACCATGCGCGCGTCAGCAAGGCGGCGCGGAACGATGCCGACAAGGCGTTCATCGCCGACTGCCTGCAGACCGCCAATTGGCTGACCCGCAGCCTCGAGCAGCGCGCCCGGACGATCCTCAAGGTCGCCAGCGAGATCGTGCGCCAACAGGATGCCTTCTTCGCTTATGGCGTCGAGCATCTCAGGCCGCTGAACCTGAAGACCGTTGCGGACGCGATCTCGATGCACGAATCCACCGTCTCGCGCGTGACGTCGAACAAGTACCTCATCAGCCCCCGCGGCCTCTTCGAAATGAAGTATTTCTTCACCGCGTCGATCGCCAGCACCGGCTATGGCGAAGCGCACTCGGCGGAGGCCGTCCGCTACCGGATCAAGTCGATAATCGATGCGGAAGGCGGAAAGGACGTGCTGTCGGATGATGCGATCGTGGTGAAGCTGCGCGAGCAGGGCGTCGACATCGCGCGCAGGACCGTCGCTAAATACCGCGAGGCGCTGGGCATCGGCTCCTCGATGGAGCGCCGCCGGGACCGGGTCCAGGCCAACGGCAAATCGCGCTGAGCGCGCCGGCCTCGGCATCTTGGGAGGGGGTCCGGCGCTTCATCAACCCCGCTGCGTAATGCGTTGACAGCGCGAATCCAAAGGACCACGCTGCATCGGTCGGGCGTCTCGGCTGTTCGACTGCGTTGGAGGTCCGGGGCGTTCCGGCAGGGCTGGCGTCGAAGACGGCGATCGTTTTCTCCGCAATCATGCTCTGATTGAGTGCTAACGGTCGTCATCCGAACCGCGGCGCAGGCCGTGCGGGCGGGCGATGACCTCAGGAGGTGCGAACATGGGTCTGCGTGTTTCCGGCAAGAATCTGGATGTTGGCGAAGCGATCCGCAAACAGGCGGAGAACAGGGTCGGATCGGCGCTCGGCAAGTATTATGAGGGCAGCTACAATGGCCACGTCACCCTTGCCAAGGATGGGACGGGCTTTCGCAGCGACGCCGTGCTGCACCTGTCCTCGGGGATCACGCTGGAGGCCTCGGGCACCGCGCACGACGCATACCAGAGCCTCGACCGGATGGTCGAGCGCATGGAGAAGCGGCTTCGGCGCTACAAGCGCCGCCTCAAGGACCATTCAGGGAACGCACACGACCGCCGCGCGTTGACGGAGATGCCATCGTACGTGATCGAGGCACCGCATGAAGACGACGAGGAGGACACAGGCGTGCATCTGAACGGAGTGCATCCCGTTATCGTCGCGGAGACGACGCGTTCGCTGCATGATCTGAGCGTCGGCGACGCGGTCTCGGAGCTGGACATGACCGGCTCTCCTGTCCTCGTGTTCCGCAATGCGGGCAATGGGCGGGTCAACATCGTCTATCGCCGGCGCGACGGGAATATAGGGTGGATCGATCCGCCGACGGCCTTGTCATGAACGGTTAAATGGATTTAAGCACTGGTCGAGAGTTGCCTGAGGCCGATATCTGACTGCGGCACGCATCATGCATTGCATTGGATCGCCATGATTCTCCATGATCTCCTCACGCCCGACGCCGTCATCGCTCCGTTGAAAGCCAACGGAAAGAAGCAGGCCCTGCAGGAAATCGCCCAGCGCGCCGCGTTGATCACGGGATTGGCCGAGCGCGACATCTTCGAGACGCTCCTGCAGCGCGAGCGGCTCGGCTCGACCGGGATCGGCGACGGGATCGCCATCCCGCATGGCCGACCCGCCGCGCTCGACCGGCTCCGCGGCATGTTCGTGCGCCTCGAGAAGCCGATCGACTTCGAGGCGCTGGACGGGCAGCCGGTGGACATCATGTTCGTGCTGCTGGCCCCCGAAGCCGCGGGGGCCGACCATCTCAAGGCCCTCGCCCGCGTGGCCCGCGTGCTGCGCGACCGCACGACGCTGGAGCGCGTGCGCCGCGCGCATGACGCCAGCGCGATCTACGCAATTCTGACCGAGAATGCCGCTCAGGCGGCCTGACGCGGCCGCTCAGGGCTTTCCCGACGCTTGGCATGCTGGTCCAGCCTGACTATGTGTCACAGGCGTGCGGACATGTGCGCAGAAAGTCCGACCGGAGCTTCCCATGCCGACCACTGTCCCCAATCTGTTCCCTCTGGGCCCCGACGTGACCGCCTATCGCAAGCTGGGCAGCGACGGCGTCAGGCTCGAGAAACTGGGGGACACAGAAATCCTGAAGGTCGAGCCTGAAGCTATCCGGATGCTGTCCGAGCAGGCTTTCATCGACATCAACCACCTGCTCCGGCCCGGACACCTCAAGCAGCTCGCCGCCATCCTGGGCGATCCGGAGGCCACGTCGAACGACAAGTTCGTGGCCTATGACCTCTTGAAGAACGCCAACATTGCGGCGGGCGGCGTTCTGCCGATGTGCCAGGACACGGGCACGGCGATCATCATGGGCAAGAAGGGGCGCCTGGTCTGGACCGACGGCGGCGACGAGGCCGCCATCGGCCAGGGCGTCATGGACGCCTATTACAAGCGCAACCTGCGCTATTCGCAGCTCGCTCCGATCTCGATGTTCGAAGAGGTCAACACCAAAAACAACCTGCCCGCGCAGATCGAGATCTATGCGGACGGGGATGCGGAATATGCGCAGGCCTACAAGTTCCTGTTTGTCGCCAAGGGCGGCGGTTCGGCCAACAAGAGCCTGCTCTTCCAGGGCACGCCGTCGCTGATGACCCATGACCGGATGATGGCCTTCCTGAAGGAGAAGATCCTGACGCTCGGCACGGCCGCCTGCCCGCCTTATCACCTGGCCATCGTCATCGGCGGGCTGTCCGCCGAACAGACGATGAAGACGGTCAAGCTCGCCTCGACCCGGTATCTGGACGGGCTTCCCACGCACGGCTCCGAAGAGGCCCATGCCTTCCGCGACCTCGCCATGGAGGCCGAGGTTCACAAGCTGACCCAGTCGCTCGGCGTCGGCGCGCAGTTCGGGGGCAAGTACTTCTGCCATGACGTGCGGGTGATCCGGCTGCCGCGCCATGGCGCCAGCCTTCCCATCGGGTTGGGCGTGTCCTGCTCGGCCGACCGTCAGGCGATCGGTAAGATCACGCCGTCCGGCATCCATCTCGAGGAGCTCGAGCGCAATCCGGCGCGCTTCATGCCCGAGGTCGACGAAACGACGCTCGGCGGCCCAGTCGTCCAGATCGATCTGGCGCGGCCCATGGCGGAGATCCTCGCCACGCTTTCGCAGCACCCAGTCAAGACGCGGCTGTCGCTGACGGGGACGATCATCGTGGCGCGCGACCTCGCGCATGCCAAGATCCGCGAGCGGTTGGAGAACGGCGGCACGATGCCGGAGTATTTCAAGAACCACCCGATCTACTATGCCGGCCCGGCCAAGACGCCCGTCGGCATGGCCTCCGGCTCGTTCGGGCCGACCACGGCCGGACGCATGGATTCGTACGTCGACCAGTTCCAGGCCTTCGGCGGATCGAAGATCATGCTCGCCAAGGGAAACCGTTCTGCTGCGGTGCGTGATGCCTGCAAACAGCACGGCGGCTTTTATCTGGGTTCCATCGGCGGCCCGGCGGCTCGCCTGGCGCAGGACTGCATCAGGCATGTCGAGGTGCTGGAGTATCCCGAGCTCGGCATGGAGGCGATCTGGAAGATCGAGGTCGAGAACTTTCCCGCCTTCATCGTCATCGACGACAAGGGAAATGACTTTTTCAAGGAATTGAATTTGGGGTGAGGTAGCTTCATGCGTTGGACAGCCATGCTGGACGGTCACGATATTTCGATCAGCGGCGAGCAGCTGGCGAAATTTAAAAGCGTCTATGTATCGGGAGAGCTCTCATCGCGGATGTCTGACCTCATCTGGTTCGACGTTCACGTGTTGGATAAGGAATTCGGTGTCGGCGCGCACGAAGTGCTCCAGTCGATTCACAATCTGGAGGCCGGCGAGCCGCATAGTGGCATTAAACCCGCAACCGCGTTCAGGAACCCTCCGCTAAAGGGCCTGTGGGACAAACATTTTTTTCGGCGCAATTCCTAGCGACTAACATCTCTCTCGCGCTTGGAAAAAACGGTTTAGAGAATCTCGTCAACGAAGTCATGGACCCGGCGAAATCGAGCATCATCACGCAGGAAATGATTGCCGAGCTCGCACATCGGATAACGCACGAGCCCGTTAAAAATAGGGATAACGCGGGCAAAATGACCGGAGAATGGGTCATCTTCGCAAAAAATGACGGCAAGAATTACTATCTTTGCCTAAACACGCACGAAGCTGGTGACCAATTTATCTATGAAAGAATCACGGAGCACTGCGTCAAAAACTTCCCCGACCTGCCACAATGGTTCGGATGAAAGCTGACGTCGGACGTGTCCATGAGGCGCGTTCTCAGGCTGTATCAGGACTGCTCTAAGCCTCCAATTAGGGTGATGGTGTGTACGGCGCCCTGAGCGGCATCTGATCCACGGGTGCATTACGGTGACAGAGCACTTAATCTTCACCGCCGCGCCTGTTCCCTCTCCCCCTGCGGGAGAGGGTCAGGGAGAGGGGTCGCGCGGACCTTCGGGCAGAGGGCTTTTGTGGCTAATGCCGAAGAGCGTGCCAACCCCTCTCCTTACCTCTCCCGCAAGGGGAGAGGAGGCTCCGGCATCGCGGCCAGTGTCGAAACCCGCATGGTGGCGCGCGTTTCCGGCACCGTGCAACGTAGCGGAATGGTATCCGGAATCCAGACATTGTGATGTGCAAAGCGCGCATGATGCGTTCGCTGTGCTCACAGAACAATTGCTGGATTCCGTGTTCCGAGTACCCTTGGGTCAAGCTCGAGGGTACTCGGCCCCGGAAATGCGCAAGAAGGTTTTACCAACCACCTTTGAGCGGCTGGCACGTTTCGCAATAGAACGTCGATCGCCCCGACTGCACGATGCGCCGCACATGTGTCTGGCAGCCCGGTCCGGCGCAGGCCTCGCCTTCACGGCCGTACACCCTGAACGCGTGTTGGAAATAGCCCAGCGAGCCGTCCGCATGCGCAAAATCGCGCAAGGTCGATCCGCCCGCCGCGATGGCCTCGGTCAGCACATCCCGGATGATCCCTGCCAGTTCATACGCCTTTTGCCGGGGTTTTCCTCCCGGCGTGGCCACTATGGAGGCGGGCAGCTCCGGATGCAGCCCGGCCCGGAACAGCGCTTCGCAGACGTAGATGTTGCCGAGGCCAGCGATCAGCCTTTGGTCCAGCAGCGCAGCCTTCAGCGGCGCGGTCTTGCCCGCGAACAGCGCTGCGAGCGTCTCGCCGGACAAGGCGTTGCCGAGGGGCTCGATGCCCATCCGGGCGAAATGCTTCGACTGCTCCAGCCCGCCGGCCGGGACCAGATCCATGAAGCCGAAGCGCCGGACGTCGTTGTAGACGATGCGCCCGCGCGGCCCCAGGTCGAACACCACATGGTCATGCCCTGCAAGTCGGCTGACAGGCTCGTGAAATTCGCCCGGCACATGCGGCGGTCGGTCGTTGGCCTCGACGATGAAGCGGCCGGTCATGCCCAGATGCATGATGAGCGTCTCACCTGAATCCAGCCCGGCGATCAGGTATTTCGCCCGCCTGCCGAGATATTCGACGCGCGCGCCTTCAAGACGCGCCTTGAAGCGCTCCGGGAAGGCGAAGCGCAGATCCAAACGGTTCAGCGTCAACGTTTCGATCCGCGCACCGACGAAGGCAGGCTCAAGGCCCCGCCGCACGGTTTCGACTTCGGGAAGTTCAGGCATGATGTCCAGACAGGCTGTGGCGACATGCCCGCATAGCGCGCCTCGCGCAATTTCGCTATGAGTCCCGCCATGAGCACAGACAGCGCCCGTCCGCCAGCCACCACCGCCCCCTCGCCGGAGGCCCTCGCCGAAACGCATTTCGGCGCCGGCGCCGAGCAGGCGACCCACTTTGGTTTTCAGACGGTCCGTCTCGCCGACAAGCAGGCCAAGGTCGACGACGTCTTCCACAAGGTGGCCGGGCGCTACGACCTGATGAACGATTTCATGTCCGTGGGCCTGCACCGGGTCTGGAAGGACGTTCTCGTGTCGATGGCCAAGCCTTCGAAGATGCGCCCGTTCCGCCATCTCGACGTTGCAGGCGGCACCGGAGACGTGGCTTTCCGCGTGCTCGATGCAGGCGGCCCGGCCACGCGCGTCACCGTGCTCGACATCAACGCGGACATGCTGGGCGTCGGCAAGGAGCGTGCCGCCAAGCGGTTTCCGGACGATGCGCGGATCGACTTCACGGAGGCGAACGCCGAGGAGCTTCCTTTCGAGGGTGGGCAGTTCGACGCCTACACCATCGCCTTCGGCATCCGGAACGTTCCGCGCATAGACCGGGCGCTCGCCGAGGCGCACCGCGTCCTGAAGCGCGGAGGGCGCTTCCTGTGCCTGGAGTTCAGCCAGGTGGACGTTCCGCTGCTGGAGCGGATCTACGAGACGTATTCGTTCAACGTGATTCCGCCGCTGGGCCGCATGGTCACGGGCGACGCCGAGCCTTACCGCTATCTGGTCGAATCGATCCGGAAGTTCCCCAGGCCGAAGGTCTTTGAAGGCATGATCGCGGACGCGGGCTTTTCGCGCGCCAGCCACACCATGCTGACAGGCGGAGTGGTCGCCATCCACTCCGGCTGGAAGCTCTAGGGCAGGATCGGCATAGCGTGTTTTCAACTCTTGGCTCACTTGCACGATTGGCGCGCGTCGGCTTCGTTCTGGCCCGCGAAGGCGCGTTGGCGATGGTCGACCCGGCGGCTGTCCCGGCCGGCCCGGCCCGTTGGGGTTTGCGGCTCGCCAGGCTGGCCGAGCGGCGCGATGCGGGCGCTTCGGCCGAGCGCCTCGCGGCCGCGCTGACGAGGCTCGGGCCAAGCCACGTCAAGTTCGGGCAGTTCCTCGCCACCAGGCCGGATGTGGTCGGACCTCGCGTCGCCGCCGACCTGTCGCTGCTGCAGGACCGCATGCCGCCTTTCGGCACGGATGTCGCGATCCGGACGATCGAGGCTTCGCTTGGCAGGCCGCTCAAGGAGGCGTTCCACGCCTTCGACGGGCCGATCGCGGCCGCCTCAATCTCCCAGGTGCATCCCGCGATCACGCTCGACGGGCGCAAGGTGGCGGTGAAGGTGCTTCGCCCCCAGGTGCGCGAACGCTTCAACCGCGACCTCAAAGCGATGCGGCGCGGCGCGGAACTGGCGGAGCAGTTCTTCCCCGACGCCAAGCGGCTGCGCGTGACGGGTGTGGTCGACACGCTGATCCGCTCGGTGACCATGGAGATGGATCTGCGGCTCGAGGCCGCGGCGCTGTCGGAGCTTGCCCAGAACACGGCCGACGACGTGGATTTCCGCGTGCCGAAGCCCGATTGGGAGCTGACGGCGCGGGACATGCTCGTGGCGGAGTGGGTCGACGGCATACGGATGTCCGACCTGGCTGCGTTGGATGCCGCCGGCCACGACCGGCCGGCGCTGGGGCGCGGCATCATCCAGTCGTTCCTCAAGCACACGCTGCGCGACGGCTTCTTCCACGCCGACATGCACCCTGGAAACCTTTTCGTGGACAAGGAAGGCCGCATCGTCGCCGTCGATGGCGGCATCATGGGGCGACTCGGCCCCAAGGAGCGGCGCTTCCTGGCGGAGATCCTGCTCGGCTTCATCATGAGGGACTACAAGCGGGTCGCCGAGGTCCATTTCGAGGCAGGCTATGTCCCGGCGCATCACTCGGTCGACGATTTCGCACAGGCCATCCGGGCGGTCGGGGAGCCGATCCATGACCGCAGCGCCGACCAGATCTCGATGGCCAAGGTGCTGACGCTGCTCTTCGAGATCACCGGCCTGTTCGACATGAAGACACGGACAGAGCTCGTGATGCTGCAGAAGACCATGGTCGTCGTCGAAGGGGTGGGCCGCATGCTCGATCCGCATCTCGACATGTGGCGCACCGCCGAGCCGGTGGTCCGCGACTGGATCACGCGCAATCTGGGTCCTGTCGGCCGCATCGAGGACGCCGGGCGCGGCGTGATGAGCCTAGCCGGCGCGGTCGCGCGGCTGCCCGAGACGGTGGCGCGCGGCGAAAGGCTCCTTGCGCATCTGGAGGAGGCTGCGTCGCGCGCAGTCGCCCTCGATGCGCGCACCGTCGAAGCCATCGGCCGGGCCGAGGCACAGCGCAGCACATGGGGAATCCTCGCCCTGTGGCTGATCGCAGCGCTGCTTGCCCTCCTGGTCCTGAAGACCTGACGGGCGCGAGGCGGTTGCCAGACCTCGCGGCGATGGCTTATCTGAGCCATGGCAGAGTTTCGGACCAAACCTCATCACGCGGTCAAGACGGCTGAGGAGGCGGTCGATCTGCTCAAGGAGCTTTACGAGCAGGCCACCAGCGCCATCCGCGATGCGCTCGACGCCTATCTGAAGGACCGCACGATCCCGACAGCCGAGCAGCGCGCCCGCTTCCGCTACCCCGAGCTGCGCGTCACTTACCAGCCTGCGCGGCTGCCGGCCACATTGCGCAGGGCCTATGCGAAGTTTGCGGCGCCCGGCGCGTACACGACCACGGTCACCCATCCGTTCGAGTTCCGCGATTACCTGATCGACCAGTTGGCGCCGCTGATGAGCGACTATGGCGCGCTGGTCCAGGTGGGCGCGAGCGAACAGGCGATCCCGTATCCGTATGCGCTGCAAGGCGGCGATGAGCTTGCTCGCGGCGGGGTGACGGCGGCCGAATTGGCGCAGTACTTTCCGGTTCCGCTGCTGTCGCTGATCGGTGACGAGATCGCCGACGGGACATATGACATGACCGGCCTGGGCCCAAGGCCGCTGTCCCTGTTCGATGCCGTCCGCACGGACTATTCGCTCCGGCGTCTCATCCACTACACCGGCACCGACTGGCGCAGCTTCCAGCACTGGATCCTGCTGACGAACTATCACCGCTATGTCGATCAGTTTGTCAGGCATGGCATCGAGGCCATCCGTTCCGGCGAGGCGGAGCGACTGGTCGCGCCCGGCGGTCTCACCATCGATATCCGATCTGCCGATGAAGCAGCCCTTGCGCGCCTTGCCGCCGCGCCGTGGCACAGGTTCCAGATGCCCGCCTATCATCTGGTGAAGAAGGGCGGGCAGGGCGTCACCCTGATCAACATCGGCGTCGGGCCGTCCAATGCCAAGAACATCACCGACCATCTGGCCGTGCTGAGGCCCAATGCCTGGCTGATGATCGGCCATTGCGGCGGCTTGCGGCAGGCCCAGGTCATCGGGGACTACGTCCTGGCGCATGCGTATTTCCGGCAGGACCGCATCCTGAATGACCTGCTGCCTCCCGAAATCCCGATCCCAGCGCTCGCGGAGGTGCAGATCGCGTTGCAGCAGGCGGCCGCAAAGGTCACCGGCGAGACCGGGGAAGCGCTGAAGAACCGGCTCCGGACAGGCACGGTCGTGACGTTCGACGACCGGAACTGGGAGTTGCAGTGGACCCAGGCCAGAAAGCGGATCAACCAGTCCCGCGCCATCGCCGTCGACATGGAATCCGGCACGGTCGCTGCCCAGGGCTATCGCCTGCGCGTGCCCTATGGCACCTTGCTGTGCGTGTCGGACAAGCCTCTGCACGGCGAGATAAAGCTGCCGGGCGCCGCGAACGCGTTCTACGAACGCGCCGTGAATGAACACCTGAAGATCGGGATCGAAACGGTGGAGCTGCTCAAGCAGGCTGGATCAAGCATCCATTCGCGCAAGCTGCGTTCGTTCGATGAGCCGCCATTCCGCTGATGACGTACGGCCGCGGCGAAGCGGCTGCCCTCAAACTGATTGTTCGCGATGCTCCAAGGCAAATCCATTCTCCTGATCATCGGCGGCGGCATCGCCGCCTACAAGTCGCTCGAATTGATCCGTGCGCTCAAGCAGCGCGGGTGCGGCGTCAAGGCCATCCTCACCCGGGCGGGCCGCGAGTTCGTGACGCCGTTGTCGATCGCGGGGCTCTCGGGAGAAAAGGTCTTCGATGACCTGTTCTCGCTGAACGACGAGGTCGAGATGGGGCATATCCAGCTGTCGCGCGCCGCCGATCTCGTGGTCGTCGCCCCTGCGACGGCCGACCTGATGGCGAAGATGGCCGCCGGGCTTGCCAACGATCTCGCCAGCACGACGCTGCTCGCCACCGACAAGCGGGTGCTGATGGCGCCGGCGATGAATGTCCGCATGTGGGAGCACAAGGCGACGCAGCGCAATCTGGCGACGCTGAAGGCCGACGGCGTGCGGACCGTCGGCCCCAACTCCGGCGAGATGGCTTGCGGCGAATTCGGCCCGGGCCGCATGGCCGAGCCCCTTGAGATCGTCGCCGGAATCGAGGCCATGCTGGCTTCGTCGCCACGTCCGCTGGCTGGAAAGCACGTGCTCGTCACCTCAGGCCCGACCCATGAGCCGATCGATCCGGTGCGCTACCTCGCCAACCGCTCGTCGGGCAAGCAGGGCCATGCCATTGCCGTCGCGGCCGCCGCCGCCGGTGCGCGGGTCACCCTCGTCTCTGGCCCGGTGGCGATCGCCGACCCGCCAGGCGTCACGACGGTCCATGTGGTCACGGCACGTGAGATGCTGGCGGCGGTCGAGGCCGCGCTGCCGGCTGACATCGCCGTGTTCGCCGCCGCCGTGGCGGACTGGCGCGTGGCGGGCGAAGCGGTCCAGAAGCTGAAGAAGGCCGGCGAGGAGGCCCCTGCGCTGCACCTTGTCGAGAACCCCGACATCCTTGCCACCATCGCCGGCCGCACCGCCGGCCGCCCGGCCTATGTCGTGGGCTTCGCGGCCGAGACCCGGGATGTGCTCGCGCATGGCTCGGCCAAGCTGGCGCGGAAGCGCTGCGACCTGATCGTTGCGAATGACGTCAGCCAGTCCGGCGCAGGCATCGCCGGCGGCGTCATGGGCGGCGACGCCAACGCCGTGCACCTGATCAGCGCGAGCGGCGTCGAGACATGGCCGGTGATGAGCAAGGAGGCGGTGGCGGAGCGTCTGGTCGCGCACATCGCGGCCATCGGCGCGGACTGGGCCTGATGAGCGCTCCGGCTGTCGAGGTTCTGGTCAGGACGCTGCCGCATGCCGAAGGCCTTCCATTGCCTGCCTACGCCACCGCCGATGCCGCCGGCCTTGATCTCATGGCGGCCATCGGGCCCGAAGAGACGATTACGCTGGCCTTCTGCGAAAGAGCCCTTGTCCCGACGGGGTTGGTGCTCCAGTTTCCCCAGGGATACGAGGCTCAGGTCCGCCCGCGCTCAGGGCTTGCGCTGAGGCATGGCGTCACCGTGTTGAACAGCCCGGGCACGGTCGACGCCGATTATCGAGGGGAAATCCGGGTCTTGCTGATCAATCTCGGCCAGGAGACGTTCAGGTTGCGCCGCGGCGACAGGATCGCGCAGCTTGTGCTTGCGCCGGTGAGCCAGGCGAGGCTTCGGGAAGTGCTGATGCTGGATGAGACGGCCCGGGGGGCTGGCGGCTTCGGGTCGACCGGCGTGAGGGGTTGACGTCGACATTGCGGGGCGAGAGCCTGATGAGAAGAAAGTTGTCTTGAAATGATCCTGCTCTCCCGCCGCAGCCTGCTGTCGATCGCCGCCGTCGTCGACATCGCGCTGCATTCGCGCCCGCTGCCGGTGTCCGCCAAGATGCTGGCTGGCCGTCATGATCTGCCGCCCCGGCATCTGGAGACCGTCCTGCAGGCGCTCGTGCGGCACGGCATCCTCAAGGGCGTGCGAGGCCCGCGCGGCGGCTATGAGCTGGCCAAGGAGCGGCGGCGCGTCACAGCCGGCGACATCGTGCGTGCGGCCATGTCCGCGACCGGTGAGGATGACCTGCCGCCTTTGCCGCATTCGCGCCTCGTCGACGAAATCGTCGGCCCGGAGGTCAAGGCGGCGGGCGAAGCCTTCCTCTCGAAGCTCGATGGCATCACCGTCGAGGATCTCTGCAAGCACGCCGATCAGCGCCAAGTCTTCGACGCGGATGCCGTCGCGGCTGATTTCACAATTTGATTCGTATATTAATTATTATATCGAATAGAAACGTGAATTGGACTATGTGTTGTCTCCAGCAAACGACCAGGAGCAACCCATGCCGTCAGTCGCCAAATCGCCACAAGCCGAAGTCCCGCAGCAGGTCGGCCGAGGCAAGATCTACGAATCGATCACCGACACCATCGGGAACACCCCCCTCGTCCGCCTGAACCGCATCGGCCGAGAGCGGGGGATCAAGGCCAACCTGCTGGCCAAGCTCGAATTCTTCAATCCGATCGCGAGCGTCAAGGATCGCATCGGCGTCAGCATGATCGACGCCCTGGAGGCATCGGGCAGATTGAAGCCCGGAAGCACGCTGATCGAGGCCACATCCGGCAATACCGGCATTTCATTGGCGTTCGTCGCCGCCGCCCGCGGCTACCGCATGATCCTCGTGATGCCTGAGACCATGTCGATCGAGCGCCGCAAGATGCTGGCGTTCCTGGGCGCGGAAGTCGTGCTGACGCCTGGGCCGCTCGGCATGAAGGGTGCGGTGGCCAAGGCGGGCGAATTGGCGGCGGACATCCCCGGCGCGATCATCCCGCAGCAGTTCGAGAACCCGGCGAACCCGGAGATTCATCGCAGGACCACGGCCCTCGAGATCTGGAACGACACGGGCGGCGCGGTGGACTGCTTCGTCTCCGGCGTCGGGACGGGCGGCACCATCACAGGGGTCGGGCAAGTCCTGAAGGCGCATAATCCGTCGGTGAAAATCGTTGCGGTGGAGCCGGAGGATTCCCCTGTGCTATCCGGGGGCCAGCCCGGACCGCACAAGATCCAGGGCATCGGCGCCGGCTTCGTGCCGCATGTGCTGGACCGGTCGGTGATCGACGAGATCGTCACTGTCGGCAACCAGACGGCCTTTGAGACCTCCCGCGCGCTTGCCCGCCTCGAAGGCATCCCGGGAGGCATCTCATCGGGAGCGACCGTAGCGGCTGCCCTTGAAGTCGCCGGGCGGCCGGAGATGGCGGGCAAGAACGTCGTCATCATCATCGCGTCGTTTGCGGAGCGCTATATCTCCAGCGCGCTGTTCGACGGGCTTTGAGCGCATCGGCAGGCATGCGGAAAAGCGGGGACATCCTTACGGCAGCCGCGAGGCTGCCGTTGTCTTTTCGGCGGAAGCAGACAATCTGCCGGCTTCGCGCAACCTGCCTGGATCCCCCGCATGATGACCCTTCTGGCCCGCATCGTCGATCATCGACTGACCGAACGTTTTGTCATGGTGCTCATCATCGTCAACGCGATCACCCTCGGGATGGAGACGTCCAAGTCTATCATGGCCGAATATGGCGGGATCCTGACAGCGCTCGATCATGCGATCCTCGCTGTCTTCGTGGTTGAATTGCTGGCAAGGATCGTCATCAAGCGCGGCGCATTCTTCCGCGATCCATGGAGCCTCTTCGATCTCTTCGTCATCGGCATCGCCCTCGTCCCGACCAGCGAATCGCTGTCAGTGCTGCGCGCCTTGCGCATCCTGCGGGCCTTGCGGCTCGTCACGGTCGTGCCGTCGCTGCGCAAGGTCGTCGCCGGCCTGATCGGCGCCATGCCGGGGATGGGTTCGATCGGCCTCCTGCTCGTCCTGGTGTATTATGTCTTCGCGGTGATGGGCACGAAGCTCTTCGGCGAAACCAATCCCGAGCTGTTCGGCTCAATAGGAGCGACAGCTTACACGCTGTTCCAGTCGATGACGTTCGATGACTGGTCGAACGGCATCGTCAAGCCGCTGGCCGAGAAGGGCAACCCGAACGGCTGGGTGTTCGTCATCATCTTCATGGTGGTTTCAGCCTTCATGGTGCTGAACCTGTTCATCGGCGTGGTCGTGACCGCGCTTGACGAGGTCACGGCTGCCGACACGCCCAAGTTCAGCCATCCTGCGCATTCCGACCAGGACATCCTTGCTGAATTGCGGGCCTTGAAGGCCGAAGTCGCCTCGTTGCGCGGTGCGCTCGCTGAGCGCTGAACGCTGCATGGCCGGCAGCGGTCCGCATCGTCCCGGCGGGCGAGGCTCCTGACTCAGCGCCCCATCACCGCGGCCAGCATGTCCGGCTCGACCTGAGCGGGACGCTCCATCCAGGACGGCACGGGCAGTCCTTTGGCCCGCAGGAAGGCCGGGTTGAAGAGCTTCGACTGGTAGCGCGTGCCGTAGTCGCACAGGATGGTGACGATGGTCTTGCCTGGCCCCATATGCCTTGCGAGGCGGATGGCGCCGGCGATGTTGAGCGCAGCGGAGCCGCCGACGCAGAGGCCTTCGCGCTCAAGCAGGTCGAAGCCGGCCGGCAACGCCTCCTTGTCGCCGATCTGGAACGAGATATCCGGCCTGAAGCCCTCCAGATTGCCGGTGATGCGCCCTTGCCCGATGCCTTCGGTGATGGACGAGCCTTCCGATTTCAGCTCGCCAGCCGTGAAATAGCTGTGAAGCGCCGCTCCCATCGGATCGGCCAGCCCGATCGTCACCTCAGGCTTGAGCGCCCTGAGCGCCATCGCCACGCCGGCCAGCGTTCCGCCCGTGCCCGCAGCGCAGATGAAGCCATCGACGTCGCCGCTCGTCTGCGCATGGATCTCGGGCCCGGTGGTGGCCGCATGGCCCTCGCGGTTGGCGACATTGTCGAACTGATTGGCCCACACGGCGCCCTCGGGCGTGGCTGTGGCCAATGCTTCCGCCAGCCGGCCCGAAACCTTCACATAATTGTTGCGGTTGGAGAAGGGCGCGGCCGGCACCTCGATGAGCTCAGCGCCCGCCAACCGGATCATGTCCTTCTTTTCCTGGCTCTGGGTGTCGGGCATGACGATCACGGTGCGGTACCCCAGAGCATTGCCCACCAGCGCAAGCCCGATGCCGGTGTTCCCGGCGGTGCCCTCCACAATGACGCCGCCTGGCTTCAAAACGCCGCGCGCCTCGGCATCCCGGATGATGGCCAAGGCCGCGCGGTCCTTGACGGACTGGCCGGGATTCATGAACTCCGCCTTGCCGAGAATGCGGCATCCGGTCAGTTCGGACGCACGGTTGAGCCGAATCAGCGGCGTGTTACCGATCGCGTCGACGACGCTGTTGCGGATGCTCATTCTCGACGTCCCGTTCAAGATGGTTTGCCCCATGCCCTGAACCTGATAGGCGAGTTGCAGCAATACGTCATCCATCCGCCACGAAAGCCGCAAGTCATCGAACACGTCATCGAACACGTCATCGAACAGGCGACCGCGCCATTGACCGAGCCCGCGACAACACACCTTGCCTCGACCAGGACCGCGCTTATCGAGCGCCTCGGCGCGCGCGGCGACGGCGTCCAGGGCGAGGGCCACGGCGCCGTGTTCGTCGCTGGCGCGTTGCCTGGCGAGCTGGTCGAGATTTCAGGGGTTGGCGAGCACGCCCGGCTGCTGCGCATCGTCACGCCCTCGCAAGACCGGATCGAGCCGATCTGCCCGCTGTTCGGGAGCTGCGGCGGTTGCGCCACCCAGCATGTCGGCCCTGCGCTGTATGCCGAATGGAAGCGCAATCTTGTCGTTCAGGCGCTCGAAAGGGCCCGGATCACGACGGAGGTCCTGCCGCTCGTCGATGGCCACGGCTCAGGCCGCAGGCGCGTGACGCTGCACGGCCGGCGCCGCGACGGCGATGCCGTCGCCGGCTTCATGCGTGCGAAAAGCCATGACCTGATCGAGGTTCCGGCCTGCCCGATCCTCAGCCCGTCGCTCGCCCGCGCCCCGACGGTCGCGCTCGCTCTGACGCGGACGCTGGCGGCTTCGGCCAAGCCGCTGACCATCCTCATCACCGCCACCGCAGGCGGGCTGGACGTCGACGTGCGCGGCAATGGCCCGCCGAGCGACAAGCAGCGCCTTGGACTGACCCAGATAGCCAACCAGCTCGATCTGGCCCGGCTTTCGATTCATGGGGACGTCATCGTGGCGAGGCGCGCGCCTCTGCAGGCCATGGGCAGGGCCATGGTGAACGTGCCTCCGGGCGGGTTCCTTCAACCCACCGTGGAGGGCGAGGAGACGCTCGCCCGTCTGGCCGTGGAGGCGTCGGTAGGCGCCAGGCGCGTGGCCGACCTGTTCGCCGGCTCCGGACCGTTCGCCCTCAGGCTCGCCGAGCATGCGGAGGTCCACGCGGTCGAAAGCGAGGCGGCGTCCCTTGCCGCGCTCGACAAGGCCGCGCGCGCAGCGCCGGGCCTTCGCCGCATCACCGTCGAGGCGAGGGACCTGTTCCGGAGGCCGCTGCTCGATATGGAGCTTAAGGCGTACGATGCCGTGATGCTCGATCCTCCCCGCGCGGGAGCCGAAGCGCAGGCGGCCCAACTGGCGAAATCGCCCGTGCCGCGGATCGCCTACGTCTCGTGCGACGTCGGAAGCTTCGTGCGCGACGCAGCCACGCTGCTTGCCGGGGGCTACAGGCTCGAGCGCGTGACGCCGGTGGACCAGTTCCGCTATTCGGCGCATGTGGAGCTTGTCGGCGTGTTCACGAAGGCCAAGCCCAAGAATGCGCCCAAAAACATGCCCGCGAAAATGTGATGGACATGATCGGCGGCGCAGGCCCGGCCAGCAGCCCGAATCTGATCGGCGACCTTGCCGGAATCGTCGGCGCGAGGAATGTCCTGACGGAGGCCTCCGATATGGTGCCGCATCTGAGGGAGTGGCGCGACCTCTTCACTGGAAAGGCCCGCGCCGTCGTCAAGCCTGCCAGCACGGCGGAAGTGTCCGCCTTGATGCGCCTCGCCCATGGGATGGGTATTCCCGTGGTGCCGCAAGGAGGCAACACGGGTCTTGTCGGCGGGCAGATCCCGATCGCCGACGGGCGGGAGATCATCCTGTGCCTGAGCCGCATGGACAAGGTGCGGCGCGTCGATCCGCAAAGCGACAGCATCATTGTCGAAGCCGGGGTGACGCTGCTGGGCGTGCAGGCGGCCGCCGATGCTGCGGGCCGGCTGTTTCCCCTCTCGCTGGCCTCCGAAGGCACCTGCACGATCGGCGGCAATCTCTCGACCAATGCCGGCGGGACAGCCGTCATCGCTTATGGCAACGCACGCGACATGTGTCTTGGCCTCGAGGTGGTCTTGGCCGATGGCCGCATCTGGAACGGTTTGAAGACGCTGCGCAAGGACAACACAGGCTATGACCTGAAGAACCTTTTCATCGGGGCGGAAGGGACGCTTGGCGTCATTACTGCGGCGGCATTGAAGCTGTTTGCCAAGCCGCAGTCGCGCGCCACCGCCTTTCTGGCCGTCGAAGAGCCGGCGCATGCGCTGGAAATCCTGCAACTGGCGAAGGCCGAAGCCGGCGGGCAGGTCACGACCTTCGAGATCATGCCCCGCTTCGGGCTCGATGTCGTGCTGCGCCACGCCGCCGATGCGCGTGACCCGCTCAATGCGCCATCGCCCTGGTATGTGCTGTTGGAGCTGTCGTCATCCTCCGCAAGCGGCCTCGACGGCGTCATGGAGATGCTGCTGGAAAAGGCGTTCGAAGCCGGCCTCGTCACGGATGCGGCCATCGCGGCGAGCCTCGCGCAAGCGCACGGGTTCTGGCGCATCCGCGAGGCGATGTCCGAGGTCCAGCGTTTCGAGGGCGGCTCGATCAAGCACGATGTCGCCGTGCCGGTGGCTTCCGTGCCGGAATTCCTCGACCGCGCCATCGCGCTGGTGGAACGGATGATCCCCGGCTGCAGGCCCTTGCCCTTCGGCCATCTGGGCGACGGGAACATCCATTTCAACATCACGCAGCCAGCGGGAGCCGATAAGGCGGCTTTCCTGAGCCGTTGGGATGAGGTCAATGCCGCGGTCCATGCCGTCGTGGGCGAGTTCGGCGGCTCGATCTCTGCGGAGCACGGCATCGGCAGGCTCAAGAAGCATTTGCTCGCGGCTGTGAAGGACCCGGTCGAACTGGCGATGATGCGCGCCGTCAAGGCGACGCTCGATCCCTCCGGCATCCTCAACCCGGGCGCGGTGCTGTGACCCTCAGCCGTCCTTGAGGCCGCCGGCCGAAAGGCCCGCCACGATCTCGCGCTGCGCCACCACCGTCAGCACCAGCACCGGCAACGTCACCAGCAGAGCCGCGGCGGCGAGCGGTCCCCAGGAGATCTGCTCGAAGGTCAGCGAGTTATAGACCGCCGAGGGTAGGGTGCGGCTGTTTTTCCCGCCCAGCACGATCGAGAATACGAAGTTGTTCCACGAGAAGATGAAGGCCAGGATCGCCGCCACGACCATGCCGGGGCGGGCCAATGGCATGGCGATGTAGCGGAAGCTTTGCCACAGGGTTGCGCCGTCGACATAGGCGGCGTCCTCCAATTCCTGCGGAATGCCCTCGAAATAGCCGATCATGATCCACACGATGATCGGGATGGTGATGACCAGATGGGTGATGATCAGCGCCGTGATGGTGCCGACCAGCCCCATCCACTGGAACAGCAGGAACAGCGGGATGAGGTAGGACAGCGCAGGCGTCATGCGCGCGATCAGGATCAGCACGGCGGTCTTGGCGGCCTTGGCGCGGGCGATGCCATATCCGGCAGGTACGCCGACGAGCAGGCCGATCAGCACCGCGCCGCCCGTGACCAGCACCGAGTTCCAGAAATAAAGCAGGAAGTTGTTCTTCGCGAACACGTCGATGAAGTTCTCGAAGGTCGGCGGATTGGGCACGAACACCGGCGGAAACGACGTGTTGTCGAGCTCGTTCTTCAGCGACAGCGAGATCATCCAGAGGAAGACCAGCACAGCCGGCGACACCAGCATGAACAGCGACAGGGCGAAGCCTGCCGAACCGGCCAATGTCCGTCGCCGGACCGGGCTTGAGCGCTCGATCCCGGCCATCAGGCGTTCCACTTCGTGCGCTGGCGCACATAGAGCAGCAAGAGCGAGAGCGCCACGATGATGATGAAGAAGATCACCACCACGGCGGATGCGTAGCCAAGGTTGTAGAACTGGAAGGCCTGCAGATAGAGGAAGATGTTCAACGTCTCGGACGCTGTTCCCGGGCCGCCCTGCGTGATCACGAAGATCGTGTCGAACACTTTCAGCGCGTCGATCGTGCGGATCACCAGCGCGATCATGATGTAGGGCAGCAGCAACGGCAGCGTGATGTAGCGGAACATCTGCCAGTCGGTCGCGCCGTCGATGGTGGCGCTGTCATAGGGGTCCTGCGGGAGGCCCGCGAGGCCGCCCAGCACGATGAGCATGACCAAGGGCGTCCAGTGCCAGACCTCCACCAGGACCAGCGTCGGGATCACCGTGTTGGGCGAATAGACCCAGAGCGACGGCGGCAGGCCGAACAGCGACAAAAGGTAGTTCAGCACGCCGAGCTGGGGGTGGAACATCATCGTCCAGACCAGCGCCACGGCGACCGGCGTGGCCATCATGGGCATGACGAAGATGGTCCGCAGCAGGCCGCGCCAGGGAAATTCACGGTGAAACACCAGCGCGGCTGCGACGCCCAGCAGGATCGGCAGGGCGACAGCCATCACCGTGAAGAAGAATGTGCGCCAGATCGATTCGAGGAACCGGTCATCGGCGAAGAGGCGCGTGTAGTTCTGCAGCCATACGAAATCGATTCCGCCCCCGACCTTCCAGTCGTTCAGCGACATGAAGACCGTGAACAGCCATGGAAAGACGATGACGGCCGCGATCAGCACGAGCGCCGGCACGGCGAAAAGCCAGTAGCGCCGTGGCTTCAGGCGCACCTGCTTGACCGTCGCAGGGCCGGCCGCCTCGGCATGTGGGCTTGCAACTGCGGTCATTCGGCTGAGGTCGCTTCGGTGACGGGCAAATGGGAAATCCCTCTCCCGTCGGGGAGAGGGATGACGATTAAGGCCAGGTTCGGGGCCGGATCAGCCCAGCTCGGACTTTTCCAGCACCGGCTTGAACACTTCGGTGGCCTTCTTGAGCTCGGTCGCCACATCCGCGCCCGACAGCGTGTTGGTCAGCGCCACGCCGAAGGTGTCGCGGAACTCGGTGACCGGGATGATCTGCGGCAGGCCGGCGCGGGCGATCCGCCCCGATGTCGCGAGGCACTCAAAGTATTCCTTGGAGAAGCGCGAGCCGGTCGCAGCCTCCGGATTGCTGAGAGCCGACGAGCGGCCAGGCGCCCCGGCCCCGGCCTTCAGCATCGCGAGTTGATTGCCCTTGTTGCACATGAACTGCATGTAGAGCCACGCAGCCTGCTTCTTGGTCGATGAGCGCGTGATGCCGAGCCCATCGCCGAACAAACCGGCATGGTGGGCTTTCGGGCCTGCAGGCATCACGCCATAGCCGACCTTGCCCACGATGCGCGAGCGCGACGGATCTTCCAGCGGCGTCGCGAAGCCGATGCCGTCGAGCCACATGGCGGCCCTGCCCTGCATGAAGGTGGTCTGGCACTCGTTCCAGTTGAAGCCGATCGTGCCGGGCGGCGCGAAGTCGCGGTTGAGCCGCTTGTAGATTTCGCCGGCCCAGATCGCCTCCGGACCGTCGGTCTGAAGCTGGCCCGTGGTGGAGACAGTCTCCATGCCCTGTCCCAGCAGGTAAGCTGTCCACACGGGCACGTTCGCGTTCTTGAGCCCGCGCGACACGAAGCCCGCGATTCCCTTGGAAGGATCGTTGAGCTTCTGCGCTGCGGTGACCATCTCGTCGATGCTCTTGGGATACTCCACGCCCTTCTGCGCGAACATCTCCTTATTGTAGTACAGCATCCAGAAGTCGATGAAGTGCGGCAGCGTATCGACGGCGCCATCCGCCTGCTTGCCGAAGCCGACCGCTCCGGCGGCGAAGTCGGCATAGTCGAAATCAGGCGACGTCAGCGAGGCGTCGGCGAGATAGGGCCTGAGGTCTTCGAGCCATTTGCCTTTGGCGGCGAGGCGCTTCTGCACATGAAGCGCCAGCATCGTCACGTCGAAGGATGGGCGGCCCGACGAGAATTCGATCATCGCCTTCTGGCGCTGCTGCTGTTCCGGGATCTGCTCGGACGACACCTGGATGCCGGTCAGCGCGGTGAATTCCTTTTCATGGGCCTGCAGCAGGTCGGAGCGCGGGTTCTTGACCAGCATCACGTCGATCTTGGCGCCGTCGAATCGCTTCCAGTTGAAGGTGGACTGCGCATTCGCCTCGCGGATGAGGGCGGGAGCGAAGAGACCCGCAGCGCCGAGCGCCGTGGCCGAGCGCGCAAAATCGCGCCGCGATGGGCGCCAGATCGGATTGGTCATGTGGTCCTCCCCAGGACGTTTTCGAGCGATGAGCCTCCACGCCTCCTGAGACGCGCGACAAGCCCGAGCAGGTTGCGTCCCGCTCTTGGAGCCATCGTGGACCGCGATGCGCTTTGCCGCAAGCCCCGAGATTGGTGAGGCCGCCACCCGATCCACATCTGACATGTTAGTGATGACATGAGCTGGCGGCTTGCACAAGATGCGCGTAGGCTGCGGTCGCCGGGGCCATGCCGGCAGCGCGACCTCACCGCCGCGAGGGCTGCCGATGTTGCTTGTTGCGACGCCGCTTGCTTTGATGGCGTGCCGGCCAGCGAAGCCGCGCCAGAGGATGACAGGATGAACCTGATTTCGAATCCGCCCGTTTCGAGGCTGCCTGCCGGCGCGCCTTCTGGTCCGCCGCGGGTGTTGAAGCTCAGCCATGACGACAACGTGGTCGTCGCGGTCGATCCCGTCGACATCGGAACCGTGGCCGCAGGCGTGCATGCGCAGGCGCGCATTCCCCGCGGGCACAAGATGGCTGTCGGCGCGATCGCCAAGGGCGAGCCGATCCGCAAGTATGGCCAGGTCATCGGCTATGCGGCGGAGGCGATCACGCCGGGCCAGCACATCCACACACATAATTGCCTGTTTGCGTCCATGGAGCTTGATTACGCCCATGCCAGCGCCGCGCCCGCCACGGACTATGTGGCCGCCGCGGACCGCGCCACGTTCGAAGGCTTCCGGCGCGACAACGGCAAGTTCGGCACGCGCAACTATGTCGGCATCCTGACGTCGGTGAACTGTTCCGCCTCGGTCGCGAAATTCATGGCGGAGGAAGTCCGCCGTTCCGGGATCCTCGCCGATTATCCCAATGTCGACGGCGTGATCGCGCTCACCCACGGCACCGGTTGCGGCATCGACTATTCCGGCCCGGCCTTCGAGGTGCTCAAGCGCACGACCTGGGGCTATGCCTGCAATCCGAACATGGCGGCGGTGCTGGTGGTGGGCCTCGGATGCGAAGGCTTCCAGATCGCCAAGATGAAGGAGGCTTATGGCCTCAGCGAAAGCGATGTGTTCCGCACGATGACGATACAGGATGTCGGCGGCACGAGGAAGACCGTCGCGGCGGGCGTCGAGGCGGTGCGCGCCATGCTTGCCATCGCCAACCGGAAGACCCGCGAGACGGCTCCCGCCTCCGAACTCATGCTGGCGCTGCAATGCGGCGGCTCGGACGGCTATTCCGGCATCACCGCCAACCCTGCGCTCGGCCGTGCGGTCGATCTGCTCGTGCGCCAGGGCGGCACGGCGATCCTGTCGGAGACGCCGGAAATCTTCGGCGCGGAGCATCTGTTGACGCGCCGCGCAGTCAGCCGGGAGGTTGGCGAAAAGCTGGTCGGCGTCATCCGGTGGTGGGAGGACTACACGGCGCGGAACAACCAGTCGATGGACAACAATCCCTCTCCAGGCAACAAGGCCGGCGGCCTGACGACCATCCTCGAGAAGTCCCTGGGCGCGGCGGCGAAGGGCGGCTCGACCGCGCTGACAGGTGTTTACGGCTACGCCGAACCGATCACCGGCAAGGGCTTCGTGTTCATGGACACGCCTGGCTACGATCCGGTTTCGGCCACAGGGCAGGTTGCGGGCGGGGCGAACATCCTGGCCTTCACCACCGGGCGAGGCTCCGCCTATGGCTGCAAGCCCACGCCCTCGGTCAAGCTCGCCACCAATTCGGACATCTACCGCCGCATGATCGACGACATGGACATCAACTGCGGCGACATCCTCGATGGAGCCTCCATGGAGGCCAAGGGACAGGAGATCTTCGATCATCTCCTGCGCGTGGCGTCCGGGGAGCGATCCAAGTCGGAGCAACTCGGCTACGGAGATGCCGAATTCGTTCCATGGCAGCTTGGCGCAACGATGTGACCCGCCGATGATTGTCGTTTTCGCGTCGATCATCCTTGACCACGTCGCAGTGGTCGAGCGGCTGCCACGGCCGGGCGAAACCGTGATCTGCCCGAGCTATCAGGTGTTTCCGGGCGGGAAAGGCGCGAACCAGGCCCTGGCGGCCGCCCGGGCCGGGGCGCCCGTGCTTGTCGGCGGCGCCGTCGGCGAGGATGCCGCGGCGGACGCCGCGCTGGCCCTGCTGAAGGAAGGCGATGTCGACCTGTCGGGGGTGGAGCGCGTGGACATGCCGACGGGGGCCGCCTTCATCGGCGTCGATGCGAAAGGCCAGAACCAGATCATCGTGACCGCCGGAGCCAACCTCAAGGCCAGGGCCGCCAGCCTTGCGCTTCATACCTGGTCCAAGTCCGACATCCTTCTCCTGCAATGTGAGACGCCGGAGACGGAATGCATCGCCGTCGCCAGGGCCGCCGCCGCCGGCGGCGCCCGCATCATCCTCAACGCCGCGCCGGCAGGCCCGGTCAGCGCCGATCTCGTCGATCTGCTGGACACCTTGATCGTCAATGAGCACGAAGCGGTGGTGCTCTCCGTCTCGCTCGATTGGGAGGAGCGTGATCCTGACCTGATCGCGGCGCGGGTTGACCGCGAGCTCGGCATCGCCTGCATCGCCACATTGGGGCCGGAAGGCTGCATCGGCTGGTCCGGCGGGGTCCGCCGGTCCGTGCCTGCGCCGGCTGTCCGCGTCGTCGACACCGTGGCGGCAGGCGACGCGTTCGTCGGAGCCTTCGCGGCCGCGCTTCACAAGGGGGCGGGATTTTCGGGAGCCATGCAGCACGGCGTCGCCGCCGGATCGCTGGCCTGCGCCAAGGCAGGCGCCCAGCCGAGCCTGCCCTGGTCAGGCGAGATCGAGGCGCTCGTGGCCAGATCGGTGATGTGAACGGCGATCGTCGGCCGTCCAGCATAAAAGTTACAGGCGCAACTATCTTGCAACTTCATGTCGATTGCGCCATATCTGGCGCGTGCATATCTGGCGCTTGACGGGAGGACTGTATGACCAGCATCGGCAACCCGGCCGTCCTGCGCGACACGGCGGAAGCCATGAGCGGCGGCGCGAAGACCACCGTGCAGTCAAAGCTGCGCTACATGTCCGGCTTCGGCAATTCCTTCGAGACGGAAGCGCTGCCGGATGCCCTGCCGATCGGGCGCAACTCGCCCCAGAAATGCAATTACGGCCTATATGCCGAGCAGCTTTCCGGCTCGGCCTTCACAGCGCCGCAGGGCAAGAACGAGCGCTCGTGGCTTTACCGCATCCGTCCCAGCGTCAAGCATTCGCATCGCTACATGCCGGTCGATCCCGGGCTGATGCGGACGGCGCCGAACGCCGGCGAGCGCAAGCCGATGCTTGGCCAGATGCGGTGGGACCCATCGCCCCTGCCGGACACGCCAATGAGCTTCGTCGAAGGCCTGCAGACGATGACGACTGCCGGCGACAGCGACACGCAGGTGGGCATGGCGGCGCATGTCGTGATGGTCACGCGGTCGATGCAAGCCGAATATTTCTTCAACTCCGACGGCGAGTACCTGATCGTCGCGCAGCACGGATCCTTGCGGTTCTGCACCGAGTTCGGCGTCATCGAGGTCGAGCCCGGCGAGATCTGCATCATCCCGCGCGGCGTGATGTTCCGTTGCGAATTGGTCGATGGGCCCGCAAGGGCCTATGTCTGCGAGAATTACGGCGGGGCGTTCACCTTGCCGGACCGCGGCCCGATCGGCGCCAACTGCCTCGCCAACCCGCGCGACTTCCTGACCCCGGCCGCAGCCTATGAGGACATCGAGGAGCCGTCGAAGCTGTACGTCAAGTGGGGGGGAGACCTGTTCGCCACCGACATCGGGCAGTCGCCGCTCGATGTCGTGGCCTGGCATGGCAACTATCACCCGTTCAAGTACGATCTTCGCCGCTTCGCCGCGGTCGGCTCCATCTCGTACGATCATCCCGATCCATCGATCTTCACGGTCCTGACCTCGCCATCCGGGGAGCCAGGCACCGCCAACATCGATTTCGTGATCTTTCCCGAACGCTGGATGGTGGCGGAGAACACCTTCCGTCCGCCCTGGTATCACCGCAACATCATGAGCGAGTTCATGGGGCTGATCTACGGCGTCTATGACGCCAAGCCGGAAGGGTTCGTGCCGGGCGGGTTTTCACTGCACAACGAGATGCTTCCTCACGGTCCCGACGCGCCTGCATTCGAGCACGCATCCAGTGTCGAGTTGAAGCCCGTCAAGCTCACCGGCACGATGGCCTTCATGTTCGAGACGAGGTTTCCCCAGCGCGTGACGCGGCATGCCGCGGGGCTGCCCACGCTGCAGCGTGATTACATCGGCTGCTGGGATGGCATGGCGAAACGCTTCGACCCCCACGCCAGGGAACCGAAATGAGCCATGCCGAAACGAGCCATGCCGACAGGCTCGTGCTGCTCGGCGCCAAAGGCGGACCGGCCATCCGGAAGGGCGGGCCATCGCCGACATCCACGCTGCTGGCGGTCGGCGGCCATCCTTATGTGATCGATTGCGGGCTGGGCGTGACGCGGGGCTTCGTCGAAGCGGGCTTTTCGCTGAAGCAGCTCGCCACGATCCTGATAACGCATCTGCATTCCGATCATGTGCTGGAGCTCGGGCCATTGATCCACACCGCCTGGACGGCCGGGCTTGAGCATGAGGTGTCCGTGCATGGCCCGCTCGGAACGACGGAGGTCTGGCGGCATTTCCTCAAATCCATGTCCTACGACATCTCCACACGCATCGCCGATGAGGGGCGGCCGGATCTTGCCGCCATGGTCCGCATCCATGAGCACGCGGAAGGTCCGGCTTTCGATGACGGGCGGGTGGCGGTCAGCGCCTGCCGTGTCCCTCACCCGCCGGTGACCGAATGCTTCGCCTTGCGGTTCGATTTTGGCGGCAAGTCGGTCGTCATCTCGGCTGACACGGCATTCCATCCGCCGCTTGGCGCATTCGCGCGCGGCGTGGACATTCTGGTGCATGAGGCGATGCTGGGCTCCGCCGTCGACCGGCTCGTCGCGAGAACCGGAAACGGGGCAAGGCTGAAGCAACACCTCCTGGACAGCCACACGTTGGCGGAGGATGTCGGCCGCATAGCCAGCCTGGCGGGCGCAGGCCTGCTTGTGCTCAACCATCTCGTCCCCGCTGATGATCCGGACGTGTCGGAGCGCGACTGGATCGAGGCGGTCCGCAAGACATGGCCCGGCCCTGTCGCGGTAGGCCGTGACGGGATGACCTTTTCGTTAGCCGGAGGGGGTTACAAACAGGCGGCTGACGCGCAAGATGCCCACTCGACGCCTCCGGCCGCGAAAGTTGAAGATCCCGCATGAAACTCGCTTCACTGAAACATGGCCGCGATGGCCGCCTTGTGGTCGTCACCAGCGATCTGACCCGCGCCACGGATGCCTTCTTCATCGCTCCGTCGCTGCAGGCGGCCCTGGATGACTGGGAGCGGACCGCGCCAAGGCTGTCGGACCTTGCCGCCCAGCTCGAGCTTGGCTCTGTCCCGTCGTTCCGTTTCCATGAGCACGATTGCGCTTCGCCGCTGCCGCGGGCTTACCAGTGGGCCGACGGCTCCGCCTACGTGAACCATGTCGAATTGGTGCGGAAGGCGCGCGGAGCCGAGATGCCTGCCAGTTTCTGGACGGATCCCCTGATGTATCAGGGCGGTTCCGATGCATTCCTTGGCCCCCGCGATTCCATCACGCTTGCCAGCGAGGAATTCGGCATCGACCTTGAAGGCGAGATCGCCGTGATCACCGGCGATGTGCCGATGGGCGCGACGCGCGAACAGGCAGCCTCCGCCATTTTGCTCGTCATGCTCGTCAACGACGTTTCCCTGCGCAACCTCATTCCCGGCGAGCTTGCCAAGGGCTTCGGCTTCTTCCAGTCCAAGCCTTCGTCGGCCTTCTCGCCTGTCGCCGTCACGCCGGGCGAGTTGGGCACGGCCTGGGACGGCGGCAAGCTTGCCCTGCCGCTCCTGACCTTCGTGAACGGCAAGCCTTTCGGCAAGGCGAACGCGGGCGTCGACATGACCTTCGATTTTCCGGCCTTGATCGTTCATGCTGCGAAGACAAGGGCCTTGTCGGCCGGCACGATCATCGGATCGGGCACCGTCTCCAACAAGGGCGCCGATGGCGGGCCTGGCCAGACGATCGCCGAAGGCGGCGTGGGCTACTCCTGTCTGGCGGAAGCGCGTGTCGTCGAGACGATCCGGTCGGGTTCGGCAGTCACGCCGTTCCTCAAGTCCGGCGACGCGGTGCGCATCGAGATGAAGGATCCGAAGGGTCACTCGATCTTCGGCGCCATAGAGCAGCAAATCGAGATCAATGCCTGAGCAGCGCGTCCTTTACGGCTATTTCAGATCGTCGGCGGCGTACCGCGTCCGGATAGCGTTGAACCTGAAAGGCCTGACGGTCGAGCACCGCTTCGTGCATCTGCGCAAGGGCGAGCAGCGCGAAGCTGAATTCACCCGGCGGAACCCCGCAGGCCTGGTGCCATACCTGAGCGAAAACGGCTTCGGGCTGTCCCAGTCGCTCGCCATCATCGAGTATCTCGATGAGCTCCATCCCGATCCGCCGCTTCTGCCGGGCTCGGCCAAAGACCGCGCCATCATCCGCGAGATGGCGCTGACGATCTGCGCCGACATCCATCCGCTCGGCAACCTGAGGGTCCTCGACAGGCTGACGAAGGACTTTGCAGCCGATGAGGCCACGCGGGCGGGCTGGTGCCGAACATGGATCGAAAGCGGCTTCGACGTCATCGAGCGGCGCCTTGCGACGTCGCCCGGCAAGCTCTGCTATGGCGATACGCCGACATTGGCGGACGTCTGCCTGGCGCCGCAGATGTTCAATGCCCGCCGTTTCGGCGTCGACCTGACGCAATACCCGCTCATTGCGCGCACGGACGCCGCCTTGGCCGAAATCGAGGCGTTCCACTTGGCGCTGCCCTC
The DNA here is from genome assembly GCA_031412095.1 of Allobosea sp. Lineage (GTDB taxonomy): Bacteria > Pseudomonadota > Alphaproteobacteria > Rhizobiales > Beijerinckiaceae > Allobosea. The sequence continues at coordinate 5,218 of JANOCI010000082.1, read as the reverse complement.
GCTTCAGCCTGATTCAGAGTGACAAGGATCCAAAAGATGGCCGGCAAAGCATTCGCCTCGCATGCGGACACAGCTGCAAAGACGGTCACGTTCTCCGCGATCGGCGAGGGGCTTTTCGCCTATACAGTTCAAGGCGACCCCAATACCGGCGTCATCGTCGGCGATGATTGCTGCATGGTGATCGACGCGCAGGCCACGCCCCTGATGGCGCAGGACGTCATCGCGCGGGTCAGGGCGGTCACCGACAAGCCGATCAAATATGTTCTGCTGTCCCATTACCACGCCGTCCGCGTCCTGGGGGCGTCCGCTTACGGAGCGTCGGAGATCGTCGCTCACGAAGCGACGCGGCAGTTGATCGTGGAGCGGGGGGCCGAGGACATGGCATCCGAGATCGGGCGGTTTCCAAGGCTGTTCCGGGGGGAGGACAGCATTCCCGGCCTGACATGGCCCACGCTGACCTTCACGGGAACGCTCACGCTCTGGCTGGGCAAGCGCCGTGTCGAGATCATGCACCCCGGACGCGGCCACACCGCCGGCGACACCATCGCCTGGGTGCCGGACGCGGGCGTGATGTTCTCGGGCGATCTCGTGGAGTTCAAGTCGGCCTGCTATTGCGGCGATGCGTTTTTGAAGGAATGGCCGGGCACGATCGAACGGTTGAAGGCCTTCGCGCCTGACGCGCTGATGCCGGGGCGGGGAGATGCGCTCGTCGGCCAGTCAGCTGTCAAGGCTGCGATGGCGGGTACGTCGGATTTCCTGAACGCTCTGTACGCCACGGCGGAACGGGCCGTCGCGCAGGGGCTTTCGCTGAAGGAGACGTCGCTGGCGGTCCGGAAGGCGATGGACAAGCCCTTCGGCGACTACGCCATCTATGAGCACTGCCTGCCGTTCAATGTCAGCCGCGCCTATGACGAGGCGAGGGGAATCTCCTGGCCGCGCATCTGGACGGATGAGCGCGACATGGCGATGTGGCGGAGCCTGCAGGGCTGAGCACATGCCGGGGACTAACGCATTTTCAAGTTTCGGCTATCGGCGCTCCCCCGACCAGCAGCGCAAGGGACACCACGAGGCCGTGATCGTGGGGGCTGGCCCTGTAGGTCTTTCGCTGGCTATTGATCTGGCGCAGCGCGGCGTCAAGGCCGTTGTGGTTGATGACTCCGACCGGATCGGCGGTGGCTCGCGCGCCATCTGCTTCGCCAAGCGCACGCTCGAGATCTTCGATCGGCTCGGCGTCGCCGCGCCGATGCTGGAAAAAGGCGTGCGCTGGCAGGTCGGCAAGGTCTTTCAAGGTCCGGACCAGCTCTATCAGTTCGACCTGCAATCCGAGCCGGGGCACAAGATGCCGGCTTTCATCAATCTTCAGCAGTATTATGTCGAGAAGCATCTGGTCGACCGCGCCATGGCTCTCGATGTCGACATCCGTTGGAAGAATCGCGTCGAGGCGATCCGTCAGGTCCCGGGCGGCGCCCACCTGACGATCGGCACCCCGGATGGACCATACGGCCTTGACGCCGACTACGTCTTCGCCTGCGACGGCGCACGCTCGCCGATCCGCGGCATGATGGGCCTCAATTTTGCCGGCGAACAATTCGAAGATCAGTTCCTGATAGCGGACGTGCGGATGACCGCGGACTTTCCGGTCGAGCGCTGGTTCTGGTTCGATCCGCCGTTTCATTCCGGCCGTTCCTGCCTTCTGCACAAGCAGCCGGACGGCGTCTGGCGCATCGATCTGCAGCTGTCTCCCGAGGCTGACGCCGATCACGAGCGCCAACCCGAGATCGTGCGGCCTCGCATCGAGCGCATGCTAGGCCACCGTGATTTCGAGCTCGCATGGGTGTCGGTCTATCGCTTCCAATGCCGGCGGCTCGACCGCTTCGTCCACGACCGCGTCGTCTTCGCGGGCGACGCGGCGCACCAGGTGTCGCCCTTCGGCGCGAGAGGTGCGAATTCCGGAGTGCAGGATGCCGAGAACCTCGCCTGGAAGCTCGCGGCGGTGCTCGCAGGAAAAGCCGACGCAGGCCTGATCGAGAGCTATGACCAGGAGAGGTCGGCGGCAGCCGATGAGAACATCCTGAACTCCACCCGCGCGACGGACTTCATCGCGCCGCGCAGCGAGGCGGAACTGCAATTTCGCAACGCCGCGCTTTCCCTTGCCCGCTCCGCCCCGTTCGCGCGCAGCTTCGTCAACTCCGGCCGTCTTTCCCTGCCCACCACCTATGTCGGCAGTGCGTTGTCGACCCCGGATGCCGTGGCCTGGACAGGCGGCCCGCCGCCCGGCGCGCCCATTCCGGACTTGCCGCTCAAGGCTCCTGGCGGGGCCGATGCCTTCCTCTGTGAAGCTCTTGGCCAAGGCTTCACGTGGGTGGCGTCAGCGGATAGCCGACCAGCTGGCTTGCCTGAAGACGTCGCCTGCATCGAGATCGGTGACGCATCGGGGCGCTGGCGCGATCACGCCCAGCTTTTCGCGCGGCGGTTTGATGCGGCGCAAGGGGCGGGATATCTCATCCGGCCGGACGGGCATGTCGCCGCGCGCTTCAAGGTGCAGCCGGGCGGGAGCTTCGACGGCCCATTGGTTCGGCGCGCATTGGCGAGGGCGTTGGCGGCATGAGCACCAGCTTGGAGACGGCGACGCGCTTCGGGGACCCCGATGCCGCCTATCGCGCCATCATCGAGGCGCATCGCGGACTCGATGACAGGCAGAGCGCAGCGCTGAACGCCGCGCTCGTCCTGATCCTCGCCAATCACATCGGCGAGAAGCAGGTGCTGGACGAGGCCTTGAGGCTGGCGAAGGAGAGCGTCAGCCTTTCGATCCCCGCAACATCTCGATGATGCCGGAGAAATCGACGTCGCCGTGGCCGGACGCGGCGAACAACGCATAAAGCTGGGCGGCGAGAGCGCCCATTGGCGTTGACGCGCCTGCGCCGGAAGCCGCCTCCTGCGCCAGCTTCAAATCCTTGAGCATCAGATCGGCGGCGAATCCAGGCTTATATCCGTTGTTGGCCGGCGAGGCCGGGACAGGGCCAGGCACGGGGCAATACGTTGTCAGAGACCAGCACTGGCCGGACGAGGTCGAAGCCACATCGAACAGGGCCTGATGCGAGAGCCCGAGCTTTTCCGCCAGCGCGAACGCTTCGCTGACGCCGATCATCGAGATGCCCAGGATCATGTTGTTGCAGATCTTCGCCGCCTGCCCAGCGCCGGCATCGCCGCAATGGACGGCCTTCTTGCCCATCTGCTCGAGGATCGGGCGCGCGGCATCGAAAGCCGGCTGCGCGCCCCCCGCCATGAACGTCAGCGTCGCGCCCTTCGCTCCGCCCGTGCCGCCCGAGACCGGCGCATCGAGGGACAGGAGCCCAGCCTGCGACGCCATCGAATGCACGGCGCGGGCGCTTTCGACATCGATCGTCGAGCAGTCGATGACGAGGGCGCCGGGCCTGGCATGCGGCACGACATCGTTCCAGACGCTGCGCACATGCTTGCCGGCGGGAAGCATGGTGATGACGATGTCGGCTGCCGCAGCGGCTTCGGCCGCGGAGCCGGCGATCCCGATGCCCGCCCCCCTGGCCTCCTCGCACGAGACAGGCGAAAGGTCGAACCCGGTCACGGCGTGGCCCGCCCTCGCGAGATTGACGGCCATCGGGCCGCCCATGTTGCCAAGCCCGATGAAGGCGATGCTGGTCATTCTGTTTCCTTTCGTCGTGTCGCAAGCCTGGCGGCCAGGACGCCGCCGATCAGCATGAAGCCATGAAACCAGAGCATCAGGCCGCCAAAGCCCTTGTCGAGCTTGGGGTCGAGGGCGGGATAGGCCAGATTGAAATGCGATGCGATCGCGGCCATCAGCAGCAGGCCCGGAATGGCCGCGAGAATGACGCCGCGCAGCCCCCATGCCCGCGCGGCGGCCCATCCGCATGCCAGCCCTGCGCCAGCGCCCGCCAGCGCCTGGATGTTGGCTGCAGCCCGTCCCTCGAAGAAGAAGGCAGGCCCAGCGATCCGGAACAGGGAAGCGGTCAACAGCGCGAGGGCAAGGCCGGAGGCGAGGGGCTTCCACATGGCCGTCGCTCACGCCTTGTTGCCGCGGCCGACCAGCGAGCGGGCGACGATGAGGCGCATGATTTCGTTGGTGCCTTCGAGGATCTGATGCACGCGCAGGTCACGCACGATCTTCTCGATGCCGTAGTCGGAAAGGTATCCGTAGCCCCCGTGCAACTGCAAGGCCTCGTTGGCGACGTTGAACCCCGTGTCGGTGGCCACCCGCTTGGCCATGGCGCAAAGCCTCGTCGCGTCGAGGTCCTTCCGGTCCAGCGCCGCCGCCGCGCGCCAGAGAAACGTGCGGGCGCATTCAAGGTCCGTGGCCATGTCCGCGAGCTTGAACTGCAGGGCCTGGAACTGGTCGATGCTCCTCCCGAACGCCTTGCGCTCGGCCATGTAGGCCAACGAGCTGGTCAACGCCGCCTGCGCTCCGCCAAGCGAGCAGGCCCCGATGTTGAGCCGTCCGCCATCCAGCCCCGCCATCGCGATCTTGAAGCCGATGCCTTCCGGCCCGAGCCTGTTGGCGGCCGGCACGCGCACCTGGTCGAGGATGACGGAGCGTGTCGGCTGGGCGTTCCAGCCCATCTTCCGCTCTTCGGCGCCGAAACCGAGCCCTTCGCGGCCCTTCTCGATGACGAGCGTCGATATGCCTGAGGGTCCGTCCTCGCCGGTGCGGACCATGACGACGTAGATGTCCGAGACGCCCGCGCCGGAAATGAACTGCTTTTGGCCCGTGACGATGTAGTCGTCGCCATCGCAGACAGCGCGGGTGGTGAGCGCGCCTGCGTCGGAGCCCGCTCCGGGCTCGGTGAGGCAATAGCTCGCCAGATGCTCCATGCTGGTCAGCCTGGGCAGGAAGCGATGGCGCTGCTCGTCTGAGCCGTAGGCGTCGATCATCCAGCCGCACATGTTGTGGATCGAGACATAGGCCGAGACCGTGGGGCAGCCCATGGCGAGCGCTTCGAAGATCAGGGCCGCGTCCAGCCGCGAGAGCCCCGATCCGCCGACGTCCTCGCCGATGTAGACCCCGCCCATGCCGAGCGCCGCGGCTTCGCGCATCTCTGCGACCGGGAAATGCTTGGCCTCATCCCAGCGAACCGCATGCGGCGCGAGTTTTTCAGCCGCAAACGCCGCGGCCATCTCCCGCATGGCGACCTGATCTTCAGACAGCGCAAACATCGTCATCGCG
>JANOCI010000081.1:0-29035 GCA_031412095.1 Allobosea sp. | reverse complement strand
GCCGATCCGACCGTCAACTTCTTCGAAGCTGCCGGCGGCACGACCCAGAACCGCCTTCAGTCGGGCGATTCGTTCACGGTCAACATCGTCACGCTGAATGCGGCCGGCGTCATCCAGGGCACCCTGGGTACGGCCACCGTCTCAGGCGGCACGGCCACCGTGCAGTCCGTCGTCGACACGCTCAACTCCACCACTGCAGGCGGCCTCAACATTGCTGGTCAGTCCCAGCGCGTTTCGGCATACCTCAACGACGCGGGCAACCTCGTCATCGAGAACGCCTTGTCGGGCACGGACTCGTCCGGCAACACCTATGCGATCCGCATCAACCAGACCAACACCACCGGCACGGCCGCGAACACGCTCGACGTGTTCTCGTTCTCCGGCGCTGTCGGCGCCAACTCGTCGGTGATCACCACCGGTACCGCGTCGCAGTCGGTCGTCATGGCTGGCGGCGCATCACAGCAGGAAACGCGCAAGGCGGCGGCAGCCGGCTTCCGTGAAGTGCTCAGCCAGATCCGGAACACGGCGCTCGATGCCGGCTACAACGGCACGAACCTGCTGCAGGGCGACTTCCTGCGCGTCGGGTTCAACGAGGAAGGCACCACGTCGGTCACCACGCAGGGCCGTCGTCTCGACGCCTCGGCTCTCGGCTTCTCGCTCGACAACGTCGGCGCGCAGTCGGGCGATGCGGTGCGCGACTTCCAGAGCGATCGGGAGATCTCGACCGCATTGACCAAGATCCGCTCCGCAAAGGCGTCGCTCGCAGGCTCCCAGGCCACCTTCGCGACCAATGCCAACATCCTGAACAACCGTCAGGATTTCAACAAGAGCGCGATCGCGAACCTGAACGACGGCGCCGATCTTCTAACGCTTGCGGACATCAACGAGGAGGGCGCAGCCCTGACCTCGCTGCAGACCCGCCAGCAGCTGTCGATCACGGCCCTGTCGCTGGCCAACCAGTCGGACCAGGCCATCCTGCGTCTGTTCTGAACTACAACCGGACCTCTCTTTTCAAAGAGGCGTCAAGCGAGCCGGCGGGGAGCGATCCCCGCCGGTTTCGTTATGTATTTGCCGGTGAATCGCCTATCGCTCACCTGAAACTCAGCAAGTGCGGGAGACGGCGGATGTCAGGCAAGGGCAAGCCCCTCAACATGGTGATCGGGATGCCCAGCATCCGCGGCACGATCATGACCCACACGGCCGCCTGCCTGATCAAGACCACCACTTTGCTCAACGAAATCGGCGTCATCTCCAATTTCGTGAACGTCGATTCTGCCGAGATCACCACCGTCCGCAATTCGATGGCGTCCTATGTCGTCGCGAACGAGCAGTTCACGCATCTGCTGTTCATCGACGACGACATGACCTTCGAAGCGGACACCGTGGTGGACCTGCTGCGCGCCAGCAAGGATGTCATCGGCGCGATCTGCCCCCGCCGCATCCTGATGCAGGACGCGTTCTATGAAGCGGCCAGAGCCGGCCGGAGCTTCGAGGAATGCTCGGCGGCAGCCACAAGCTTCGTCGCGCGCTACGTCAACTCCGACAAGATCGAAGTGAAGGAAGGCCTGTTTCCGCTCAGGGGGATCGGCATGGCCGTCACGCTGATCAAGCGGGAAGTGCTGCTGAAAATGATCGAGGTCGGTGCCGTCGAGCGCCGCGAACAGCCCAAGACCATCGGCCCCGACACGCTCGGTAACACCACGACCTACAGCTTCTTCGACGCGATGCCAAATGAAGACGGCAGCAACGTGCTGTCCGAAGACTATTCGTTCTGCGAGCGCTGGATCGCGAAATGCGGCGGCGAGATTTGGGGCATGGCCAACCGCAAGATCGGCCATATCGGCCCCTATATCTTCAGCGGCACCTATCTCGACCGGCTGAAGATGGGCCTCAACTGACGCCTCAGCCCGCGCTGTCGCCGGCCCGTTCGGCGAAGCTCGTGGCGCCTCCGGCCTTGCCCGGCTCGAGCGCCTCCATCTCGACATGGAATTTCACGCCGGACGCCGTGAGCTGCCTGGTGACCTGCCAGCTCACGATCAGCGACGGATCGCCGATGTCCAGTTCCTGATCCGGCGTCAGCACCAGGCGGCGCGAGGGCTCCACGATCATGATGAGCTGATTATCGCCCATGACCTTCTCGGCCAACTGCTTCAGGGCGGTGTAGTAAGGTTCGGCGCGCCATGCGTTCTTCTGCTTCGGGTCGACATGCACCATGATGACGTCGCCTTCATAGGCCTCCGCCATCACGAACTTGGCGGTTTCGGGCTTCCACTCGTCGGTCAGGCCATAGCCCTTGAGCCAGAGGCAGGCGAACTCGCGGCAGGCCTTCGGGCGCAGCTGATGAATCTCGCAGCCGGTGCCCGCAGCGAAATGCTTGCACCATTGCCCGGCGGGCTTGTAGACGGCGGGCACGTCCAGAACCTTGCAGCACAGCGAGCAGGAGCCGCATTCACGCTTGGACATGGGAAACCTCTCTCACAGACTGTGAAAGAGGATTATCAGGCAATGGCAAAGGATTGATTAACCATGGAGCTGCAGGGGAGGATTGCCTCTACGTCCTACATACAAAAATAACGGGCATGATGCCCTTCTCCCCTTGCGGGAGAAGGGCATCATGCCCGTTATCTTTGCCTCGACGTTGCCCTGAACTGAGGGCGGAGGCGGCACAAGTCGTGGATTTTTCCCCACTTCGCAAAACGCTACCATGTCCGCCACGGCGCCCTGCCCCCCACCCACAGCGATTGCAGCAGCCGGAGCTCGCGCAGCGTGTCGACGCACTGCCAGAAGCCCTGATGCTGGTAGGCGGCGATCTGCCCTTCCCGCGCCAAGTCCTCGAACAGCCCGACCTCGAGGCTGGCGTCGTCTCCCTTCGCGGCGAGATAGTCGAAACAGCGAGGCTCCAAGATGGCGAAGCCGCCATTGATCCAGCCCTCGCCGGTCTGCGGCTTCTCGCTGAAGCTGAGCAGGTCGTCGCCATCGAAGTTCAGCCCGCCGAAACGCGCCGGCGGCCGGACCGCCGTGATCGTCGCAAGCTTTCCCTTCGCCTTGTGATGCGCCGCCAGCGCGCCCAGATCGACATCCGAGACGCCGTCGCCGTAAGTGACCATGAAAGGCTCGTCGCCGATGTGATGGCGAAGGCGATGGATGCGTCCGCCCGTATTGGTGTCTGGCCCGGTGTTGACGATGCGGACCTTCCAGCTCTCCGCCTCCGGCGCCGAATGCGCCACTTCGCCTGTGGCCGCATTCACGAAAAGGTCGCCCGAGAGCCTGGCCTCGTCGTAGAAGTAGCGCTTGATGGCTTCGGATTTGTAGCCTGCAGCGATGATGAAGTCGTCGATGCCCTGCGCGGCGTAGATCTTCATCACGTGCCAGAGCAACGGACGCCCGCCAACCTCGATCATCGGCTTCGGCTTGGTGTCGGACTCTTCCGAAATCCGTGTGCCGAGCCCCCCGGCCAGAATGATGACGCGCATGATGCCTGGGCCTTCAAGATGAAACCGGCCGAAGCATGCCTCTGATATGGTTAACCGTTTGCGAAGCACGCCGACGCAATGGCCGAAATCGTCACTTTGGCCGGACGGCCTCCACCAGGCCGGGCAAGTCATCGAGAAGGCTGCGAGGGCTCCATGGCATGAAGGCCGCAAGCCGCGACACGGACAATCGCGGCTGGATGTCGTCGACGCCGCCCGGCTGGAACATCACCTCGAAGCCGAAGCGCCTCAGTTGCTCCGCGATCTCGCCGTGGCTGGTCAGGTGGCCGCTCGCCACGGTGTATGTGGTGTCCTGCCCGCGCTCGGCGATCGCGATGATTGCGGCGACCGCGTCATCGAGAGCGATGTAGTCCTTGGTGGATGCTGCGGATTGGCGGATGGTCACGTTCCCGCTCGCCGCAGCCTCCCGGAGGACGGACGGCAGGAAATTCGGCGAGCCATCCCCTGCGACATAGGCGTTCGACATCCTGACGATGTGCGTGCGGGAAGGCCCTGCGGCATGGCACAGGCACTCGCCCATCAGCTTGCTGAAGTCATAGAGCTTGTCGGCGTCGTCAGGCGACAGGCTGAAGGCTGCGGCCTCGTCGCAGGCCCCTGTCGCCGTCCTGTAGATCCGGGCGCTCGACATGTAGGTGAAGCTCTCGAAGCGGTAATTGCGCAGCACTCTCGCCAGAAGCCCGGCATGGGCCTCAACCGTCTCTGCCGGCCGCGTCCGGAAATCGCCGGTGACGCCAATGGCATAGATCGCATGGCCGAGCTCAGCTCCTGCCGCCGGCCAGTCCCCGCGCGTGACCGCGCCGCATTCGCTGCCGCGTTCGCGAAGTGTCTGCACCAGCCGCGAGCCGACCACGCCCGCAGCGCCCAGCACCGTGAAGCGCTCAGCCATGGTCCGTGCTGCCTTCACGCGCCTTGAGCACCCGTGCTGGACTGCCGCCCGCCACCGAGTATGCGGAGATCTCGCCGCTCACGACGGAGCCTGCGTTGATGACGGAGCCGCGCCGCACGAGCGCCCCGTCCAGGAACACGCAATTGGCTCCGATCCAGACATCGTCCTCGATGACGACGCCGCCTTTTCCAGGCAGATGCCCCTGCACCCGGATGCTGCGCGATGTGTCGGCGATGGCGTGGTTGGCCGGCACGAACACGCAGCCCGCAGCGACCAGAACCTCGTTGCCGAAGGTGATGCCATGGCCGCAATAAAGGACGCAGCCGGAGTTGATCCGGCAATCGGCCCCGATGGCGATCGCCCCGCCGCCGCCCGCAAACTTGATCTTGACGAAAGCGTCGATCGTCGAGCGCGCGCCAACCACAAGCCTTGTTCCGCGAGCGGAAGGCTCAAGATCGGCGAGTCGCGAGATTTGCGCGCTTGGATCGATCGAAAAGCTGGACGGCCATCCGCCTGCGCCGCTCATGGCGCGTTCCCTTCCTGTCGAGCCGAGACGCGCGTCTTGATGGTCCGCCACGGATTGCCTCCCACGACATGCCAGGCCAGCACTTCTCCCCTGACCACCGTGCCCGCAGCGATGACAGCCCCCGTTCGGATCAGCGCGCCGTCCAGCAGCACGCAGTTCGCGCCGATCCAGACGTCGTCCTCGATCACGATGCCGCCGCGGTCCGGCAGGAAGCCCTGAAGCCTGATCGGCGTGTCGCGGTCCATGTAGGCATGGTTCGGCGTGGCGAAGGTGCAGTTCGCGGCGATCCTCACCCCCTGCCCGATCGTCACCCCGGCGCCGCTGTAGATCACGCAGCCTGAATTGATATGGCTGTCGGCGCCAAGCGCAACATCGCCGAGCCCGCCGACGAACTTGACCTTCACGAACGCGTCGATCAGTGCGCGCGGGCCGACGGTCAGCCTTGATCCCCGGCTGGAGCGCTCGAGATCGCACAGGGGCGAGATCGTGGCGGTGGGATCGATCTGATGCGGGTCGGCCATCGGCGTCCTGCGTTGTCGCATTAAAGTCCGTCAGGATTGCAGGCGACATGGTGAACAAAGATTTAAGCCGCGGCAGCCCGGCCCAGGGCCGGCGAATTAAGCCTATGGTCACCGAATCAGCGTGTGCTTGCGCCTTGCCCGAAATGCATCCTGCAAAGTTCGCCAAGGACCGCCATGACGACCACCGGACTGCCCCAGTCACCGATGTCCAGCGCGAATCTGGCCGAGGCCCTTGCCTATCTCCGCGCCAATCCCGCCAAACGCGCGGCCGTCATCCGCGCGCTCGTCAGCAGCGAAGCCGAACTTCAGCAAGCGTCGACGTTGAATGTGCGCGAGAAGCTGACCGGGCCGTTCGTCGACGCCATGTTCACGCACGGCGAGACCGTAACGAAGGCGATCAAGAGCGGGCTCGTCTACGAATGCGGCTACACCTCGAAGATCATCCGCGACTTCGTGATGGCCGGCGACGAGCCATCCCATGTCTACGAGCCGCAGAACACGCGGTTGATGGTGCAGCTTGCCTGCGACGCCAGTCATGTCGTGATCGGAGGCGCCTTCATCGGCGACCATGCGCTGCCGGTCGCCAAAGCAATGCCGGCCGGCGGCGCCGTCCATGCCTTCGAGGTCTCGCCGATCAACATCGGCTATCTGAGACGGAACGCAGCACGGAACGGCATCGGAAACGTGACCATCAACGAGGTCGCGCTCTGGTCGGACGACGCAGCGCGGATCGGCATCCGCGGCGAGGATTCGCACGCCAGCCCGTTCCGGCTGGAGTTCGACGACGGCACGGGCGTCCCCGCCACCACGATCGACCGCTATGCCGCTTTCCACGGCATCGCGTCAGTCGACGTCATCCTGCTCGACATCGAAGGCGGCGAGATTCATGCCCTCAAGGGCGCATCGTCGCTTCTGTCGCAGCCTGCCTCGACTGCCCCCACCGTCGTTTTCGAGGTTCATGCGTCGTATGTGGACTGGTCGCGGGGCCTGGCGAATGCCGACATCGTCCGCCATCTGTCGGAGCATGGCTACAGCGTCTTCGCGCTGCGCGACTACAACAACAACATCGACATGGCTGAGTTTCCGATCGAACTGGTCGATCTGGCCGACATCTACCTCGAAGGCCCGCCCCACGGCTTCAACATGGTCGCCGTCAAGGATCTCGACCTGATCTCGCGGCATGGCTGGAAGGTGCGCAAAGGCGTCAGTCCCAAGCTCCTGAAGCACGGCGACCCGGCTTTTCACGCGCCGATCCGCGGCTGACGCATCTGACGTCAGTCGCCGGCGCCCGATCGGACCTGGCCGCGCCAATGTTCGACGGCGCGCTCTAGCCCCTGCCGCAGCGACGATTGCGGCGCAAAGCCGACCTCCTCCACAAGCCTCGACGTGCTGGCCACGCAGCGCCGGCCTTCACCGACGCGGTCCGGCAATGCGCCGACGCTGACGAGATCGGGCCGCCCGATGATGTCGGCGACCATACCGGCTATCTCCCCGATGCTGGCTCCCTGTCCGGATGCGACATTGACGGACCCCGTCGTTCCAGACAGTGCAAGCCCGGCGAGCGCGCGGCCTGCGTCGCCCACATCCATGAAGTCGCGCACCGCGCGGCCGCTGTCGATGCGCGCGGGCAGCCCCTCAAGCATCGCCAGCGCCAGCGCCGGCACGAGGCGCGTCCTCGCCTCGCCCTGTCCGTAGAGGAAGAACAGCCTAGCCCACGCAAACGATATGTCATTAGTGAGGCAGAAGCGCTCCGCGACCCGGCGCGTGGCGTCCTTGCTAGCGGCATAGAGCGTCGCAGGCTCAAGCGCTGTCGAACGCTCGTCGCAATTGCCGTCATCAGGCCACCCATATTCGAAGCAGGTGCCAAGGCCGACAAAGCGCCTGACGCCCGTTTCCGCGGCCAGGCGCAGCAAGCGCAGGGACGCTCCCACCCAGTCGAGATTTGCGGGCGCCGTCCAGAACTTGCCGTGTTCGACGGTCCACGCCGCGTGCACCAGCACGTCCGTTTCGACGCCGCGCAGAGCCTCCTCCGCCGAGCCGGCGTCCAGCAGGTCGCATGGCCGCCACGCGAACGGACCCTTGACGTCAGGCCGGCGGCGCGAGAGGGCCATCACATCGGCGCCTTGCTCGATCAACGCCGCCAGAACTGCCTTGCCGACGAAACCGCTGGCGCCTGTGAGGACCACCCTCGCCGTCATCGGGCGCTTGCCTTCTGGCCGTCGACGCGGCTCATGGCCCAGGCGATCTGCCGCTCCGTGACGGCACGGATGTCGCCTCCGCCGGCCCAGGCCTTGAACCATTCGGCGGTCAGCCGAAGCGCCTCATCCAGATCGACCACTGGCCGCCAACCGAGTTCGCGGCGCGCCTTCGTGGCGTCGAGCGTCAGCGCCGGCGCTTCCGGAGGATGATCGCCGGCCGCCTGCGCCCAGGCTTGCGTCACACCGAAATGCGTCGCCAGGCGCTCGATCAGGACATGCACAGGCTGGGCGTCGCCGGGGTCCGGCCCGAAATTGTACGCTTGGCCGCTGCCGCGATCGCCATCGAGCAATCGCTGGCCAAGTATGAGGTAGCCGATCAGGGCATCCAGCACATGCTGCCAAGGCCTTGTCGCGCCAGGATAGCGCAGCATGACCCGCTGGCCTTGAAGGAACGCCTTCATCGCATCGGTGATGATCCGGTCCGCCGACCAGTCTCCGCCGCCGATCACGTTGCCTGCGCGGGCGGTGGCGATCAACGGGCTGCCGTTACTCCGAAAGAAGCTGTGTTGCCACGAATGGACCGCGATCTCCGCCGCGCCCTTGCTCCCGGCATAAGGATCATCGCCGCCGAGCGCATCGTCCTCCGCGCATCCGCCGGGCTTGCCGGCATGGGCATAGGCCTTGTCCGACGTGACGACGATCACCGCCTTGACGGACGGCGCACCGCGGACCGCCTCCAGGAGGTTGATCGTGCCCATGACGTTGGTGGTCCAGGTTCCGACGGGATCGGCATAGGACTGGCGCACCAGAGGCTGCGCGGCAAGGTGGAGCACGATGTCGGGCTGCGCTGCGGCAAGCGCCGCCTTCAGGCGCGGTGCATCGTTGATGTCTTGCCCGCCGGGTCCCGCCATCTCGCCGATCCCGGCAAGGTCGAACAGGCTGGGGCTCGTGGCCGGATCAAGCGCGTAGCCCGTCACGCTGGCGCCGAGGCCATGCAGCGTCAGCGTCAGCCAGGAGCCCTTGAAGCCCGTGTGGCCGGTGAGGAAAACCCGCCGGCCGCGCCAGCTGTCAGGCCTGATCATGGCAGCGCCGGAAAGCGGTGCATCGCGGACAAGAGGTCATAGGCGAAGTCCGTCGGCCCGAGCTTGATGCCTTCAGGCGCGCCGACCGAGGCGAAGGCGGTGCGGCGGCCATCCCCCGAAGCGTCGGCGCGCCGCACCACGTGCGCGCTGTCCGGCAGCTTGAGGAAGTTCAAGAGGTCCTGGCTGACCCGGTCGTCGATCACGATCTCCTCCGCCCCGAGGTTGACGCATTCCCTGATCGCCGTCTCGAGCGAGGCCAGCCGGCTGACATTGTCATGGTCGATATGCAGCCTGCATTCGCCGCCATAGGCGTGGATGCGGCGCTGCAGATGATAGGTGTTGGACCATTTGCCCGCCAACGCATGGAAGCGCGCCGCCACGGACATGCGCTGCAAGGTGAAGCTCTGGATCGCGTGCGCCAGCAAGGCCGGGTCGGTCATCGAGCCAGGCTGGTATTGGCGGGCGTGGGAGGCCAGCAGCTCGAGGCCGCCGCGGTACATGTCCCAGCCCTCCATCACTTCGCCGTTGCCGACATGGGCGTTGTCGCCCTTGGCGATGGCCGTGGCCGCGATGTGCGGGTCGGGCGAGAAGAGCACATCGCCAAGGCCGAGCGCCCGGGTCAGCATGTTGAAGAACGTGTAGGCGAAGGCATGCCGTTCGCCGATCACGCTTTGGACGGCGGATGTCCTGAGCAGCCAGCATTCCGGGAAGACATGATGGTTAATGATGAACTCGAGGCAATGCGCATAGTCATAACGGCCGAAGGTCCGCTCGCCGTCAAAATCGTAGAACTTGCCGGTGATGGCGCCGCCTTGCGTCTCGTCGACCAGAAACCACGGCGCCTGGATCATGACGAGGTTGCGGTTCTCGTCCATGCGCCGGACGTAGTTCAGCAACTGGTGCGGAACCATCACGTCATCATCCGCGATGTTCAGCACGATTTCGCCGCGTGCCTCGTTCAGCACATAACCGATGTTGTTGTATGCGCCGATGTTGCTGGCCTGCCGCGTCACGCGCATGCGCTTGTGCCGCTGCACGTAGAGATCGAGGATCTGCGGCGTCTCGTCCGTCGAGCAGTTGTCGGACACGATCAATTCGTAATCGAGCCCGGCGCTGTCGAACGCGGCGATGTGATGCGTCAGGTAGCGGTCGAGGTAGCGCGCCCTGTTGTAGGTCGCGAGGGTCAGGCTCAGCAGCGGCTTCGCGGCTTCCGTCCTTATCGACGGGCTCTTGAGCTCCGCTTGGGATGGCTTGTTCATCTGTGCTGCAACCCCGCGCGAGGACCGGCCGCAGGCAAGCATTCGCCGCAATCTGGCCGCGACGCCAGTTGGTGCTGATTTGGTAAACAGGCGCTTAAGCGCCGGCTCCGAGGCCGAGTTCAGCGAGCTTCGGCAAGCTGCGGTCCCTGTCCGAGATCACCGTCGCCGGCTCGGGCCAGGCGATGCCAAGCGACGGATCGTCATGGGCAAGGCCAGCGCTGCACCCGGGCACGAAGGCAGGCGTGATGTCGTAGGCGACTTCGGTGTCGTCCGCCAAGGTCTGGAATCCGTGCGCGAAGCCCGCCGGAATGTAGAGCATCGACCTGTTCTGTGCCGACAGGAGCAGGGTTTGGCAGCGCCCGAACGTGGGCGAGCCAAGGCGCAGATCGACGGCGACGTCGAAGATCGCGCCGCTGGTGCACCGGACGAGCTTTGTCTCCGCATGCGGCTCAGACTGGAAATGCAGGCCCCGCAACGTGCCGCGCCTTGCATTGAACGACACGGACCGCTGCACGAAATCGCTTTCCAGCCCTTCGCGGCGAAAAGCCTCGGCACAGAAGACCCTTGCGAAGAACCCGCGTTCGTCGCGGTGAACCTCCGGCTCGATCAGCCAAAGCCCGTCAATCGGCAATCGTGCAAATCTCATCGTGTTCCTGTCCGGCCGCAGCGGGCGAGCCGCTTTCTGCGATACGATAGGCCGATTCGCCGAACCGCAATGCCGGAGCGCAAGGAAACATGAGCCAATCGCCTGAAAGCCATCCCGCTTGCCGCTCATGCTCGGCGCCCTTGAGCGTCACGATGGTGGACCTGGGCGTGCAGCCTGTCTCCAATGCGTTCCGCACCGAGACTCAAAGGCTCGAGCCGGAGACCTTCTATCCGCTTCATGCATATGTCTGCCAAGCCTGCTGGCTTGTGCAGTTGCAGGATTTCGGCTCGCCCGACCTGCACTTCCACGGCGACTATGTCTACTTCTCGTCTTTCTCATCCTCCTGGCTCGCGCATGCCGAGGCGTATGCCAAAAGAATGATCGGGCGTTTCGGCCTGGAGCCAGGCGCGCGGGTGATCGAGATCGCCAGCAATGACGGCTACCTTCTGCAGTTCTTCAAGAAGGCGGGAATGACCTGCCTTGGGGTCGATCCGGCGCAGAACTGCGCCGACGCCGCTCTCGCGAACCATCAGATCAAGACCGAAGTGGCGTTCTTCGGTCGCGAGACCGCAACGCGGCTGGCGTCATCGGGGCATATGGCGGACCTGATGGCCGCCAACAACGTGCTCGCGCACGTGCCCGACATCAATGATTTCGTCGCGGGGTTCGCGATCCTGCTGAAGCCGGAAGGGGTGGCCACGTTCGAGTTCCCGCATCTCCTGCAGTTGATCGGCAACACCCAATTCGACACGATATATCATGAGCACTATTCCTATCTGTCTCTGCTGGCGCTCATGCCGCTCTTTGAACGGCACGGCCTGCGCGTCTTCGATGTCGAGACGTTGACGACCCATGGCGGTTCGCTCCGGCTGCATGTCAGCCATTTACGAAGCGGGCATGCGCCGATGTCGGCGGTGGATGCCATGGCGGCGGAGGAGAAGGCGGCCGGGCTTGCCGACAAAGCGACCTATGAACGCTTCTCCGAGCAGGTGAAGGCGTTCAAGCGCAGCTTCGTCCGCATGCTTGTGGATCTTAAGGACCAAGGCTTGGCCATCGCCGCCTACGGAGCGCCGGCGAAGGGCAACACGCTTCTCAACTATGCAGGCATGCGGTCGGACATCGTCGACTTCACTGTGGACCGGAACCCGGCGAAGCAGGGCCTCGACCTGCCGGGCCTGGGCATTCCGGTTCTCGCTCCGGACGCGCTCGCATTGCGCAAGCCGGACATCGTGCTCATCTTGCCGTGGAACCTGAGCGACGAGATCATGGGCGAACTCCGACATATCGGAGCATGGGGAGGCCGCTTCCTGATCCCGATCCCCGTCCCCCGCCTGGTGTCGCCGCAGCGAGAGCAGGCCAAAGACCGGGCCGACCCGGCGACGTAACCATTAACCAACTGTTAGGGTTAATGAAACATGATCACTGTGAGGCGATTCAGAAGGATCGCTGGTCCAGAACGGGACATCCAGGCCGATGAGCGACATTGTTCTATCAAAAGGCATCCGCAGCAACCTGCTGTCCTTGCAGAATGCTTCGAGCTTGCAGGACAAGACCCAGTTGAGGCTTTCGACGGGTCGCAAGGTCAACTCTGCCCTGGATGACCCGCTGAATTACTTCCAGTCCGAAAGCCTGAACACGCGCGGCAAGGACCTGAGCCGCCTGCTCGACAACATCGGCCTCGGCATCAAGACCATCGAGGCGGCTGACAACGGCCTGAAGGCCATGACCCGCATGGTCGAGCAGATGCAGGCTGGCCTCCGCACCGCGCTGAACTCGAACGCGACCAACGCCAAGCTGGCTTCGGGCATGGACCCTGTCAGCAAGCGTGCGGTGGACTACCTCACCAACTCCAACCTTGTCGGCTCATCGGGCGTCGGCGCACCCGGTGCCTTCGCTGCCGGCGCGACGCTGCAGATCGATTTCTCGGTTCCGTCGAACCCCGTCGTCACGGCAGGCGTCGCCCCCGGCACGTTCACGATCACCTTCACCAACCCGATGACGGCGCAGCAGCTCGTCACCGCCATCAACACCAACGTCAACAACCTCAACGCCACGACCGGCGAGCGTTACGTCAACGCCTCGATCGATGCAGGCGGACGGCTGATCGTCGACAACACGACCAACGGCACGCTCCAGCTCCAGCTTGGCGGCACAGGTGTCCCGCCCAACTCCCTGGGCACCTTGTTCGGCACGTTCGAGCCTCCCCTCGCGACGTCCACCGCGGTCAACACCGGCGTCATCCCGGCCGTGACGAATCCGACCCGCGCCAAGTTCGCGGAGCAATACAACGACATCCTGACACAGATCACCTTCGCTGCGCGCGATTCCAGCTACAACGGCACCAACCTGCTCTACGGCCAGACTCTCGACATGGTGTTCAACGAGGATGCCTCGACCCGCATGATCATCCGCGGCGTCGTCTTCGATGCAGCCGGCATCGGGCTGTCGGCTGGCGACACGCGCCGCAACATGCAGTCGGACACCGAGATCAACAACGGGCTCGCCAGGCTCGATGCCGCGATCAAGCAGATCCGCGCGCAGCAGGCCACCTTCGGCGCCAACAACACGGTCGCGACCACGCGCCAGGACTTCACGAAGGAAGCCATCAAGCTCATGAAGATCGGCGCAGACAACCTCGTCGTGGCCGACCTCAACGAGGAAGGGGCAAACCTGCTTGCGCTTCAGACCCGCCAGCAGTTGTCGACCCAGGCTCTCTCGCTCGCATCCCAGTCAGACCAGGCCATCCTCAGGCTGTTCGGCTGATCCCAACGCAGCTTCGCAGGCGCGGGGCAGGAAAGAGGCTGAAATGGCGCTGAAAGTCGAGCTTAAGCCGCATGAGCGCATCATCATCGGCACCGTGGTGATCCGCGCCGATGACCAGCGCACGCGCCTGTTCATCGAGGGCGAAGCACCGATCTTGCGCGAAAAAGATATCCTGACGCACAAGACGGCGGATACGCCGGCGAAGCGCATCTATCTTGCCGTGCAACTGATGTATCTCGATCAAGACGTTGGTAAGCATCACGAAATCTATTTCACGCTCGTGCGCGAATTTCTCGAGGCCGTGCCGAGTTCCGCGCCCATGGTCGCCGAGCTTAATAACCGCATTTTAAATGGTGATCTCTACAAGGCTCTGAAAGCAGCGAAGAAGCTGATCACATATGAGAGCGAGCTTTTAGATCATGTCCTACGCGGCCAACGCATACGCGAAGACAGCACAGGCGGCTCCGACAAGCCCGCGTGAACTGGAAGCACATGTCCTGATCAAGTCGGCGTCACGCCTGCAGCTGATCAAGGAAAGCTGGGACGCCAGGAAGGACGAGCTCGATGCCGCGCTCGTCATCAACCGCAAGATCTGGACGATCCTCGTCGCTGCGGTTTCGTCCGAAGACAGCCAGCTGCCTCTCGACGTGAAGCGCAACATCATCGGGCTCGGCATGTTCATCTTCAACCACACCATCGCCCTCACCGCGATGAGCGACGTCGACCCGTCGAAGCTGCAGGTCCTCATCAACATCAACCGAGAGATCGCCGCGGGCCTTCGTGGCCGCGCCAATGCGGAGCCCGTGCCAGGCGCAGCTTGAACCTCGTGCTCAGATGCCGGTCGCCTTGACCTGGCCGACCTCGATGCCGTTCCAGTTGCGCAGGTGCGGCGATGCGAGCCTGTCCGCCACGGCCCGCTGATGATCGTCGAGCGCGAGAAGCTTGCCGATCAGCGTCGCCATCACCGCCTCGGAGGCGCGCGTGGCCCCATCGTCGATCTTGAGCGCAATGCCGAGGCCAAGCTCCGGCAGCGCGCCGCAGAACACGGCCTCTGCTCCCGTCTTGGTGAAGGCGCGCGCTCCAAGCGTCTCCATCAGCACTGTGTCGAAGCGGCCTGTTCCGGCCACCATCGACGGGTTCGCAGCCACTGCAGCCCTGATCCGGCGGCTAGCGCTGGCACGTTCGGGCCCCATGCCTGACCCTTTGCCGCCGCCCGCGCCGAAGCGTGCGAATGCGAGAGCCATTGCGTTGATGGGAATGGCGTAAGTTGGGATCGAGCAGCCGTCGGTGCCCGCCAAATCTGGATCATGGGCGGCACCGGTCATGTCGATCAGTGCGCCGCGCACCTCGCGCTGGACTCTGTGCGCAGCCCCCACGTAGCCTTTCGGGTCTTCGTCGAGCCCGCATGACAGGCAGATGAAGCCTGCATGCTTCCCCGAGCAATTGTTGTGCAGCGGGCTTGGAGCATGGCCCGCGACCGCCAGCGCCCGGGCGGCCTTTTCGAAGCCAGGCCAATGCGAGCCGCATTCGAGGCTGGACTGGTCGCGCCCGGCCTTGGCCAGCATCGAAGCGGAAGCGGCCGTATGGTGCGGCTCTCCTGAATGGGACGAGCAGCACAGCGCGATCTCGGCAGGCGTCAATCCGAACCGGTCCGCATGGCCGCCCTCGATCAGCGGCAGGGCCTGAAGCGCCTTGACCGCAGAGCGCGGAAACACCGGCAGCGAGACGTCGCCCTTGCTGAGCACGACCGCCCCGTCGGCGTCCATGACGACGTACGCCCCGCGATGGCGCGACTCGACGGCGCCGCCGCGGATGACCTCAACCAGAACCGGGTTATCCATCACGCGCCTCGCAAAACAACATGGTCTTCGACGTGGCTCGCCATCGGGCCCGACATCATGCGGTCATGTCGCATGCGCCCGGGCATGTCAAAGCCGCGCCGCAGATGCCCCCATGGACAATGCCGCATGACCAGTCCGTCACGAAATGCCCGGGCCGCAACCGGCTTCGCGCTCGCCTTTGATGCTGGGTTCACTTACGTTCGAGGCAAGGAGAGCGGCGATGGCGGACTATGAGACCGAATACAACAACCGGGCGCGCGTGCCTGAGCATGTCGAGATCATGCCCGGCTGGGAGCGCGACGCAGCCGCCTACCGCGCCGAAGCCTCCTGCGAACTCGGCGTATCGTTCGGCCCCTCGCCCCGCCAGCATTACGACCTGTTCCGGCCGCAGACCATGACGGCCGACGCGCTGGCGGTGTTCCTTCATGGCGGCTATTGGCAGGCGCTGGGCCCTTCGCACTTCAGCCACATGGCCAGGGGCCTCAACGCACGTGGGGTCGCCGTCGCCGTGATCGGCTACGATCTGTGTCCGGCGGTCACCGTGGCGGACATCATCGGCGAGGTTCGCTACGCATGCGCGGCGCTGCATCGCCGCTTCCAGCTGCCGCTCGTGGCCTGCGGGCACTCGGCCGGCGGGCATCTGGCCGCCTGCCTTCTCGCCACCGATTGGCTGTCTGTCGCGGGCGACATGCCGCCGCAACTCGTCCGCGCCGGCTATGGAATTTCGGGCCTCTACAATCTCAAGCCGCTGACCGAGACGAGCATCAATTCGGCGCTGCAGCTCAGCTTCGAGCAGGCGGAGCATCAAAGCCCGTTCTTCTGGCCTGCCCCGTCACGCCTGACGTTCGATGCCGTCGTGGGCGGCGATGAAAGCGACGAATATCTCAAGCAGAGCCGCCGCCTCGTCGACGTCTGGGGCCTTGGCGGCGCCGTCACGCGCTACGAGGAGATTGCAGGCGCCAACCATTTCACCGTCATCGCGCCGCTCGCCGACGCAGACAGCGCGATGACCGGCCGCGTCGCCGAGCTGTGCGGCGCTTGATCGGACACACGGATCGTTTATGCGATGAGAGCGCAACCGGAGCACGCCATGCAGACCTTCTTCGTCGAGATCAAATGCAAGCTCGGCAAAACCTATGAAGTCGCCACGGCGCTGGCGGATCGTGAAATTGCGTCCGAGATCTATTCGACTGCCGGCAACTACGACATCCTTGCCAAGTTCCACATTCCGCGCGACGTCGACATAGGGCACTTCATCGCCCAGAACGTGCAGACTGTTCCCGAGATTCAGGACACGCATACCATCATCACGTTCAAGGCGTTCTGACAGCCTGACGTCGCCGCGGCCGGAGGCGGATCCAGATCAGCGGCACGCCTCCGCGACCAGCCGGGCCAGGAACTCGTTGCATTTCGCCAGTTCGGAGAGCTCGATGTACTCGTCAGCCTTGTGCGCCGGTTCTATGTGGCCTGGGCCTATGACCACCGACGGCACGCCGGCCATTGCGGTGAAAAGTCCCGCTTCCGTGCCGAACGCCACCTTGCTGTGGTCGTTCCGCCCCGCCAGGGATTTCGCCAGGGACACCACCGGAGCTTCGGGCGGCGTGTCGAGGCCTGCGAAGCTCGTATAGACCTCGAAGTCGATGCCGGCGGCCGGGTCGGTCGCCCGCATGCGCGGCTCGAGCACAGTCTTTGCGTAGGCCATCGCCTCCTCGACCAGTGAATCTCCATCATCCTGGGCGATCAACCGGTATTCATACATGATCTCGGCTGCTGCCGGGACGATGTTAAGCGCCGTGCCGCCCCTGAAGACCCCGACATGCGCGGTCGAGTGCGTGATGTCGTAAAGGCTGTCGCGGGCACCCTCGCTCATCAGCCGCTCCGCCTGCCCTCGGATGAAGGCCACCAGCAGCGCGCCGAACTCCACGGCATTCACATATAACGGCGCAAGCGATGAATGCGCATTGCTGCCCCGCACGGCGACGCGGACGCTGCGCTTGCCCTTGTGCCCGATGACGACCTTCATCCCGGTCGGCTCGCCGATGAACGCCGCAAGCGGAGCCGCAACGCCAAAGTCCCCCGCGGCCAGCCGGGCCAGCATGGGCCGCACGCCGACGCAGCCGACCTCCTCATCATATGAAAAGGCGAGATGCAGCGGACGCAGCAGGCCGGCCTTCGTCATCGCGGGGACTGCAGCGAGGCAGCATGCGAGGAAGCCTTTCATGTCGACCGCGCCGCGCCCGTAGGCCTTCCCGTCGCGGACGCTGAGGCTGAACGGGTCGCTTGCCCAGGCCTGGCCATCGACGGGAACGACGTCGGTATGGCCGGACAGCACGTATCCCGCCGCATCTCGTGGCCCGATCGTGGCGAACAGTGAGGCTTTCAGGCCGGTCTGGTCCACTGTGCGCGTCGCCTCCACGCCGTGCAGCCGCAAGTACGCCTCGACCCATTCGATCAGCGGCAGGTTGGAGTTGCGGCTCGTTGTGTCGAAGCTGACAAGCTCGGCGAGGATGCCGACCGTGCCGTCGATGCCGGCAATCCCGGCAGGCGTCATGTTCATGGGGTCCTCATCGGATGGGCCGCGTCAGCCCGTCATCTGGTTGGCTGGCCTTCAGCGCGTCGGCGAAGCGGCGCGCCGCCGGCGACGCCGACCCGGAAGCCGGAAACAGCAGCATCGTGTCATAGGTGATGGCAGGCTTGAACGGCCTTGCGGCAAGGCCATGCAGGCCCGAGCCGAGCGAGAGCGGGAACGGATTGATCAGGGCAAGCCCGACGCCGCGCCGGACGAGCTCAGCGACGAAGGCCGAGGTGGCTGCTTCCGCGACGATGCGCGGGGCCACGCCTTCCGACGCGAAAAGCCTGTCTGCCTGAACACGCGACGGGAACCGCCGCGCCAGCGCGATCATGGCTTGCCCGTCGAAGTCCTTCGCGCAGATCCACTCCTTCGACGCCAGCGCGTGCCCCTCCGGCATCAGGCAATGCGCCGTCCCCTCCCGCAGGGGCTCCGCCCGCACGCCGGGGTGCGCAGCTGGCTGATCCACCAGACCCACGTCGGCAAGCCTGTCGGCGACGCTCGCCACCACCGACGTGCCGGTGCCGATCTCGACCTGTATGGTCAACTCCGGCTCCGCCTCCTGGAACTGCGCGACGATGTCCGGCAGCAGAAATTGCGCCAGCGTCGGAGATGCGGCGACCCTCAGCACGCCGCGCCTGGCCGGACCGTCCGGCCACACCTGGATGCGGTCGAGCGCCGCGAAGATGGGCCGGGCCTCCTCTTCCAGTTCAAACGCGTCCGCGGTGGGCACGAGCCGCCCTCCATCACGCGCGAACAGCGTGCGGCCGACCCTGGCCTCAAGGGAGGCGATCGCGCGCGACACGGCCGGCTGCGAGACCCCAAGGCTGGCTGCTGCGGAGGTCGTCTTGCGCGAATGTATCAAGGCACGCAGGATCTCCAACTCGCGAAGGCTCGGCCGGATGTCCGGGTTGGGGTCGCTTTTGGCCATACAGATATGCATTTATGTTATTTATATTTCTGAAAGACATGCTATCGAAATATATCGCCGCGAGTCAATCGCCAAGCTTCCGCCCCGCGTGAATGTCTTGCCTTAGCCTGCTGTCATAGGCAGCAAAGAGCATTGGCATAAGTCTATGCGTGCTGCGCATTCAAAGTCGCGTGACAAATAACTAAAACAAATATCTATTGCGCAACAGGCCGTGATCATGCGCCTGCCTCTTGCCGAAAACTCCGGCGCGTGCAGATTCACGGCTGAATGTCTCTGCGGTTCAAGCCAGATGGGCTCCGCGCGGACGACCGGGAGAATTTGGATGAAGCACGTGAAGCTCCTTGCGCTGGCGGCCACCGCCACGCTGTCGATCATGGCCGCCGCCCAGGCGCAGGAACTGCGCATCGGCTTGTCGGCCGAGCCAAGCTCGATTGACCCGCACTATCATAACCTCAGCCCCAACAACATGTTGTCGCGGCATGTCTTCGAGCCGCTTGTGGGGCAGGATCAGAAGCAGGCCCTGGTGCCGGCGCTGGCCGAAAGCTGGAAAGCTGTCGATGACAACACCTGGGAGTTCAAGCTTCGCCGCAACGTGAAGTTCTTCGATGGTTCGGACTTCACGGCCGACGACGTGCTGGCGACTTTCAAGCGCGTGCCGAACGTGCCGCGGTCGCCGTCGAGCTTCGCCTCGTTCATCAGCGGCCAGACCATCGAAAAGGTCGACAGCCACACGATCCGCATCAAGACCGCTGCGCCCGCCCCGCTGGTGCCGACCAACCTGTCGACCTTCGGCATCGTCTCGAAAGTCTGCGCCGAGACGATGAGCACCGAGGATTTCAATGCCCTGAAGTGCCAGGGCGGAACCGGCCCGTTCAAGTACAGTGAATTCCGGCCGGGCGACCGTGTGGTCATGGAGCGCAACCCCACGCATTGGGGCACGAAGCCCGCATGGGAGAAGGCGTCGTTCCGTTTCCTGACCGCAGCGCCGACGCGCGTGGCCGCCATTCTTGCCGGCGACATCGACGTGATCGAAGGCGTGCCGCCATCCGACATGGCGCGTCTGAAGTCCAACGCCAACCTCGAGGTCGTGTCAGAGCTTTCCAACCGCGTCATCTACTTCCATCTCGATCATTTCCGCGAAACCAGCCCGTTCATAACGGCCAAGGATGGTTCGCCCATCAAGAACCCGCTGCGTGACCTTCGCGTGCGGCAGGCTTTGTCGATGGCCATCAACCGTCCGGCCATCGTCGAACGCATCATGGAGGGCGCAGCGGTTCCGGCCGAGCAGGTCCTGCCGTCCAGCTTCTACGGCACGTCGAAGAAGCTCAAGCCGACCGCATTCGACCTGGCGGGCGCGCGCAAGCTGCTTGCCGATGCCGGCTACCCGAACGGCTTCAAGATGAAGATGCACGGGCCGAACGGCCGCTACACCAATGACACCAAGATCATCGAGGCCGTCGCGCAGATGTTCACGCGCCTCGGCATCGACACCGATCTCGAGACCATTCCGCCCGCAAACTTCTTCACCCGCGCTTCGACCGGCGCGAACGGCGATCCGGAATTCTCGTTCATCCTTGTCGGCTGGGGCGCTGGCACCGGGGAGACCTCCGGCTCGTTGCTGGCGCTGCTGGGCACGGCGGACCGGGCCAAGGGCTCCGGCGCCGCCAATCGCGGGCGCTACTCGAACAAGGCGCTCGACGACAAGATCGCCGAGGCCCTGCGCACCGTCGATGAAACCAAGCGCGCCGTCCTGCTTGCGGAAGCATCTGAAATCGGCATGAACGATCTCGGGATCATCCCATCGCACTACCAGACGAACGTCTGGGCTTCGAAGAAGGGCATCAAAGTGACCGCCCGCGCCGACGAGTATACGCTCGCCACCGGCATCACGCGCTGATCCTGGCGCGACCTGTTCTGGCCGCCCGCTTCGGCGGCCAGAACCACAGCGACGACGAAGGGAGCGCGACGATGCTGACCAGACGCGCCCTGCTTGCGGCTTCCACCCTTTGGTCCCTGCCGGCCGGCGTGGCCGCTCAGGCCGGAGCCGAACTCAAGATCGGCTTGGCTTTCGAGCCAAGCTCCTTCGACCCGCACTTTCACAACACGACGCCAAACAAATCATTGGCACGCAGCGTTTTCGAACCTCTGGTCTTCCAGGACGAGCGCCAGCAGGTCATGCCGGGCTTGGCGACGCGCTGGCGTGTCGTAGACCCGCTCACCTGGGAGTTCTCCCTCAGGCCTGACGTCCGCTGGCATGACGGAGCGCCCTTCACCGCGGACGATGTGCTCTTCACCTTCGAGCGCGCGCCCAATGTGCCGCGTTCGCCGTCGTCGTTCGCAGGCTTCATCGCGGGCAAGACGGTCGAGAAGGTCGACTCGCTCACCGTCCGCATCCGCACGGCCAAACCCTATCCGCAGATGCCGATCGATCTGTCCACGTTCGGCATCATCCCGGCCAGCACGCGCGGCGCCACCTCCGATGACTTCAACACGGGCAAGGCGGCGATCGGCACCGGGCCATACCGTTTCGGCGAATTCGTGCGTGGCGACCGTGCGGTGCTTCTGCGCCATGACGGCTATTGGGGCGGCGCGCCTCCCTGGGCCCGCGTCGTCATGCGCGTCCTTCGCTCCGATCCGACGCGCGTCGCCTCGCTTCTGGCGGGCGACGTCGATGTGATCGAGACAGTGCCGACTGCCGATCTCACGCGCCTGCGCGCCGACAACCGCTTCTCGGTGACGAGCATCATCTCTAACCGCGTGATCTATCTGGCGATGGACCAGTTCCGCGACGACAGCCCCTTCATCAGGGGACCGGCGGGCGAAGCCATTCCCAATCCCCTGAAGGATGTCCGCGTGCGCCGTGCGATGTCGCATGCGATCAACCGCCAGGCGCTCGTGGACCGCGTGATGGAGGGCGACGCCCGGCCAGCTTCTCAGTTCCTCGACGCCAGCTTCTTCGGCGCGAGCGCAACGCTCGGCGCGCCTGCGTACGATCCCGCCATGGCTCGCCGGTTGCTTGCCGAAGCCGGGCTTCCGAACGGCTTCAGGCTCAAGCTGCATGGCCCCCAGGGCCGTTATGCAAACGACACCAAGCTGATCGAGGCGATCGCGCAGATGTTCACGCGCATCGGCGTCCAGGCCGAGATCGAGACGTTGCCGCCGGCCATCTTCTTCTCGCGCGGCTCGACGGGGGGCGCAGGCGGCACGCCCGAGTTCAGCATGATCATGGCGGGCTGGGGCTCCGCAGCCGGCGAGATGTCCGACCCGCTGCGCAACCTTGCCGCGACATTCGACGCCGGCGCTGGCCGCGGTTCGTCGAACCGCGGGCGCTACAGCAATCCCGAGGTCGACCGCGCCATCGATGAAGCATTGTCAACCATCGAAGACGCAAGGCGGCAGGCCGCGCTCGCCGCTGCGATGCAGCGGGTGATCGACGACATGGGCGTCATCCCGATCCTTTATCCGCTCAACACCTGGGCGGCCCGGCGCGGGCTTGGCGTCACCGCCCGCAGCGACGAGTACACGCTTCCCTTTCACGTCAGCCGCACCGCCTGAGGACCGTCAGCCATGCTCGCTTTCATCCTGAGACGACTGGGCCAGGCGTTGCTGGTCATCGGCGCGATGGTCGTCATCGTGTTCTTCGGCGTCAATGTCATCGGCGACCCGGTCTGGATGCTGATCTCGCCGGAGATGGACCAGAACGCCATCGAGGCCACCAAGGTCGCGCTCGGCCTCGACAAGCCGATCTGGGAGCAGTTCCTGTATTTCGTCTGGGGCGCGGCGCAGGGCGACATGGGCCGGTCGTTCGTGCATGGCGAGCCTGCCATCAAGCTCATCCTCAGCCGCATGCCCGCAACCATGGAGTTGGCCCTCGTGGCTCTGCTGATGGCGGTCTTCATCGGCTTGCCGCTCGGCGTCTATGCCGGCCTGAAGCCTGACAGCCGCATCTCGAAAGCCATCATGGCGATCTCCATCCTCGGTTTCTCGCTTCCGACCTTCTGGGTGGGGCTGATGCTGATCATGTTCTTTTCCGTGATGCTCGGCTGGCTTCCAGCCACGGGCCGCGGCGACGTCGTGCGCGTGCTCGGCATAGAGACGTCGCTGTTCAGCTGGAATGGCTGGACCTACATCGCGCTGCCGGCGCTGAACCTCGCTCTGCTCAAGATCTCGCTGGTCATCCGGCTGGCCCGCGCCGGCGTGCGCGAAGCCGCGCTGATGGACTATGTCAAATTCGCCCGCGCCAAGGGCCTATCCCAGACCCGCATCGTCGGCGTCCACATCCTCAAGAACATCATGATCCCGATCGTCACCGTGTTGGGGCTGGAATTCGGCTCGCTCGTGGCGTTTTCGGTCGTCACGGAGACCATCTTCGCCTGGCCGGGCATGGGCAAGCTGCTGCTCGAGGCCATCCAGCGCCTCGACCGACCTGTCATCGTGGCCTACGTGATGGTCGTCGTGGTGCTCTTCGTGGCGATCAACCTGGTCGTCGACGTGATGTACTCCATCCTCGACCCGCGTGTGCGGCTGACCGAAGCGAGGGCGTGAACATGAGATCGAGCGTCGCCCGATTGGCATTCGCTGCAGCCGTCGCGCTCGGCGCCGCAGCCATGCCCGCCAAGGCGCAGGACCTCGTCGTGGGCCTGTCGGCCGAGCCGTCCTCGCTTGATCCTCACTTTCATAACCTTGCGCCCAACAACCAGTTGTCGGCCCACATCTTCGGCCATCTGGTCATGCGCTCCTCCGACCAGACCCTGATCCCCGGCCTCGCCGAAAGCTGGCGCGTGGTGGACGCGCTGAACTGGGAGTTCAAGCTGCGCAAGGGCGTGACCTTCCATGACGGCACGCCCTTCACAGTCGATGACGTCATCGCCACGTTCGAGCGCGTGCCGAACGTGCCCCGCAGCCCCGCGAACTTCAGCTCCTACACGCGCGGCCGCCAGATCACGAAAATCGACGACCACACCATGCGCATCACGACGGGAGTGCCTTCGCCGCTGCTGCCGAACGACTTTACGGCCGTGGCCATCATTCCCAAGGGCGTGAAGGATGCGACTACCGAGGATTTCAACGCCCGGCGGACCACCAACGGCGCCGGACCCTACCGCATCCTCGAATATGTGCAGGGCGACCGCATCGTGCTCGAGCGCAACGAGGCCTGGTGGGGCCAAAAGCCGCATTACAAGCGCGTGACCCTGCGCGTCATCCGGTCGGAACCTTCGCGCGTCGCCGCGCTTCTCGCCGGCGACGTCGACGTGATCGAAGCCGTGCCGACGACCGACGTGGCGCGCCTCAAGGCCGATCAGCGCCTCAGCGTCTTCGAGGCCACCGGCAGCCGGCTGATCTACTTCAAGATGGAGATGAACCGTTCGCCCGCGCCCTTCGTGACAGCGAAGGACGGCAGCCGTATCGACAACCCGTTCCTGGACAGGCGCGTGCGCCTGGCGCTCTCGAAAGCCATCAACCGCGAGGCTATCGTCGCCCGCATCATGGACGGCGCAGCGCGGCCTGCGGGCCAGTTCGTGCCGGACTTCATCTTCGGAGCCAGCCCGAGACTGAAGCCCGAGCGCTTCGACCTTGACGGAGCACGCAAGCTGCTGGCGGAGGCGGGCCTCCCGAACGGCTTCAAGATGACGATCTTCGGCCCGAACGGGCGCTATGTGAACGACACCAAAGTGCTTGAGGCGATCGCCCAGATGTACACCCGCGCCGGCGTCGAAACCTCGATCGAGACGTTGCCGCCGGCCAATTTCTTCAGCCGCGCATCGCAGGGCGCGGACGGCTGGCCGGAGTTCGGCATGTACCTGACCGGCTGGGGCTCCTCGACCGGCGAAGGCTCGGACCCGCTGCGCAACATCGCGGCGACCTTCGACGCGGCCAATGGCTTCGGCCAGTCCAACCGCTCACGCTATTCGAACCCGAAGGTCGACGAGTCGCTGAAGAAGGCCATCGCCACGATGGACGACAAGGAACGCGCGAAGCTGCTGGCCGAGACCAATGACGTGGCCTTCGCCGACCAGGCCATCATCCCGATTCACTATCAGGTCAACATCTGGGCCGCGAAGAAGGGCATCACCGTCACGCCGCGCGTCGACGAGTGGACGCTCCTGACCGGCATATGGAAACAGTGAGCGGCGCCATGACAGACATACCTCACGGTTCAAGGCAGGGCGGCCAGGAAATCCCGGCCTCTCCCGGGCTGCCCGCGATCCCTAAAGAGGAGACGCCGTTCACGCAGTTCCGCAAAGCGTTCTTCGACGACAAGGTGGCGGTGGCGGGCCTGGTCATGTTCTCGGTCATCGTCGCGCTCGCCGTACTTGCCCCGTTCATCACGCCGCAGAATCCCTATGACCTGCGCAGCGTCGACATCATGGACTCGCGCTTGTCGCCCGGCTCGCAGGCTGGCGAGGGCTTCACCGCCTGGCTCGGCACCGACGGCGTCGGCCGCGACCTTTACTCCGGCATCCTGTATGGCCTGCGCATCTCGCTCATGGTGGGGGCGCTGTCCGGCCTGATCGCCGCCTCCATCGGCATGGCGGTCGGCCTTACGGCCGCGTATGCCGGCGGGCGCATCGAAACCATCCTGATGCGCATCGTGGACCTGCAGCTTTCGCTGCCGGCGGTCCTCATCGCCCTCATCCTTGTGGCGGCGCTCGGCAAGGGCGTCGACAAGATCATCTTCGCGCTCGTCGTGGTGCAATGGGCCTATTATGCGCGGACAGTTCGGGGAACTGCGCTGGTCGAGCGGCGCAAGGAATATGTCGAGGCCGCGCAGTCGCTCGGCTTGTCGAACGCGCGCGTCGTGTTCCGGCACATCATGCCGAACTGCATGGCGCCCGTCATCGTCATCATCACGGTGCAGACGGCGCACGCCATCGCGCTGGAGGCCACGCTGTCGTTCCTGGGCGTTGGCCTGCCGCAGACCGAGCCGTCGCTCGGCGTGCTGATCGCCAATGGCTTCCAGTACATGCTGTCCGGCAAGTATTGGATCAGCTTCTTCCCCGGCCTCGCGCTGCTGCTGACCATCGTCTCGATCAACCTGATGGGCGACCGCATCCGCGACGTGCTCAACCCGCGGCTGGAAAAGTGATGACTGTCGAACATTTGGGAGAAAGAACCCCACCCTTACCCTCCCCGCCGCGCAGGGAGGGGAACGGCAGACAGAGTGGCTTTGTAATCAGTTTGGTCGGCTTGCAACAATGTCGCCGCCTTCCCTCCCCGCCGTGCGGGGAGGGTAAGGGTGGGGCTCGCTTTGCAACGCGCATGCTGAGGCATGAATCATGACCCCCGTCATCGAAGTCAAAGACCTCAAGACCCACTTCTTCACACGCGCTGGCACGGTGAAGTCCGTCGACGGCATCTCGTTCGCGGTCGGCAAGGGTGAAGTGCTCGGCCTGGTCGGCGAGTCCGGCTCCGGCAAATCGGTCACCGGTTTCTCTATCATGGGGCTGATCGACCCGCCGGGCCGCATCGTCGAAGGTTCGATCCGGATCAACGGCAGGGAACTTGTCGGCCTGCCTGACGAGGAGATGCGCAAGGTCCGGGGCCGCGAGATTGCGATGATCTTCCAGGACCCGATGATGACGCTCAACCCCGTCCTGCGCATCGACACGCAGATGATCGAGGCGATCACGGCGCATGAGAACGTCTCGCAAAAAGCGGCCCGCGCCCGCGCGCGCGACGCGCTGGCCAAAGTGGGCATCCCCTCTCCCGATGAGCGGCTGTCCGCTTATCCGCATCAGTTCTCCGGCGGCATGCGCCAGCGCGTCGCGATCGCCACGGCGCTGCTCAACAGTCCGGCCCTGATCGTCTGCGACGAGCCGACGACGGCGCTCGACGTCACCATCCAGAGCCAGATCCTCGCCGAGATGCAGCAGCTTTGCGAGGAGACCGGCACCGCACTGATCTGGATCACCCATGACTTGACCGTCATAGCCGGCCTCGCGCAGCGCGTCGCCGTGATGTACGCCGGCCGCATCGTGGAGACGGGGTCGGTCGACAGCCTCTTAGACGCTCCCATCCATCCCTACACGAAGGGCCTGCTGGGCTCGCTGCCTTCGGCCGGGATTCCTGGCCAGCCTCTGGCGCAGATTCCCGGCGCGACGCCCTCCCTCGCCCGCCTGCCTCAAGGCTGCGCCTTTGCGCCGCGCTGCGGCTACACGACGGACATCTGCCGCTCCGTCGCGCCTGAAAGTCTTTCGCACGGTCCTTCGCGCGCTGCGCGCTGCCATCATCCACTTCAGACATCCGAGGCAGCGGCCTGATGCAGACGCCCATCATCGAACTGAAGCAGGTCTCGAAGCGCTTCGTGAAGCCTCTCGATTCAGCGGCCCGGCTTGCGAACTGGCTGGGAGCCTCGAACCGCGAGCAGGTGGTGCACGCGGTCGACGGCGTCGATCTGGCGATCCGTGAGGGCGAAGTGGTCGGTCTCGTCGGTGAATCGGGCTGCGGCAAGTCCACGCTGGGCCGCATCGTCGCCGGCATCCACGCGCCGAGTTCAGGGGAGATGAACTGGGAGGGCAGCCCGGCCGACAGCCTGACCCCCGACCGGAAGAAGGCGGCGACCCTTGCCGTGCAGATGATCTTCCAGGATCCGATGTCGTCGCTCAACCCGCGCATGCGGGTGACGGACATCGTCGGCGAAGCTCCGGTGTTCCACGGCCTCATCGGCAAGGACAAGCAGGAAGCCTATGTCGAGAACGTCCTGGCCCGCGTCGGCCTCGATCCCACATACCGCCGCCGCTATCCGCACCAGTTCTCGGGCGGCCAGCGTGCCCGCATCGGCATCGCACGCGCCCTCGCGGTCAACCCGCGCTTCCTTGTCTGCGACGAAAGCGTCGCCGCGCTCGACGTGTCGATCCAGGCGCAGGTGCTCAACCTCTTCATGAAGCTGC
Source organism: Allobosea sp. (assembly GCA_031412095.1). Classification (GTDB taxonomy): domain Bacteria; phylum Pseudomonadota; class Alphaproteobacteria; order Rhizobiales; family Beijerinckiaceae; genus Allobosea. The sequence goes on along the minus strand of JANOCI010000081.1, from coordinate 1,431 downwards.
GCGAGGACCTGCAGCTCACCTACCTGTTCATCAGCCATGACCTGAGCGTGGTGCGCCATCTGTCGGACCGCGTGGTCATCATGTACCTTGGCCGGGTGGTCGAGGCCGCCTCTGCGGCCGACCTTTTCAAGGGCCCGAACCATCCCTACGCGCAGGCCCTGCTGGCCAATGTCCCTACGCTGGCTTCGCGGCACAAGCGCTTCGCTCCGCTGAAGGGCGAGATCCCCTCGCCGCTCAATCCGCCGAGCGGCTGCCACTTCCATCCGCGCTGCCCGATGGCGGGCCCGCGCTGCAGGACGGAGCGGCCGGCGCTGAAGGAGATAGCGCCTCACCATGTGAGCGCTTGCCATCTCAACGATGGCGGCGTGGCGGCCTGAGCGCTACATCCCGCGCCACGACCAATCGTCGATCTCCGTGCCGAGATCGGGCGCCTGCTTGCCGGCCGGAGCGTCATCGACAGCTTCGCGCTGCTTCTCGATCACGATCCCTTCGGACGTCTCGACGAAACGCACCTCGTCCCCCGCCTTCAACTCAAGCCGCTCCAGCACCGTGCGTGGGATGGTGACCGACCCGGCATCCGATAACATTTCGGTGGCGATGAGCATGGCTGTCTCCCTTGGGCCGCAAGAGCTTGGCGCTCCCCGCGCCTTCAGGAGGTGGGGTTGCGGCCTGCCGCGCACAAGGCGCGCGGCGCTCGGGCACGCAGCGCAACGCCCGGCAATTACTGCCGCCCTGGATGTTCCGGCATGTCGTTCCTTGCCGCCGGAACCGTTCATTCACCAACCAAGCCATTGATATATTTGGATCAAGCCAGTGGCACGATTGCTGCAAACCTTCCCCTGCTGATGTGTGCCGCGCCGTTGCGCGGCGAGCTGGGAAGGGACTTCTCCATGGGTGTTTTTGGTGCGATGACGACGGCGCTGTCTGGCCTCAGGGCGCAGTCATATGCGTTGGAGAACATCTCCGGCAACATTGCGAATTCGCGCACCACCGGCTTCAAGCGCGTCGACACCAGCTTCGCCGATCTTGTGCCGGATACTCCGGCGAACCGTGAGCTTGCCGGCTCGGTGATCTCGCGCTCGACGGCCACCAACTCGGTGCAGGGGGACATCTCGAGCACCTCGATCGCCACAAATGTCGCGCTGAACGGCGACGGCTTCTTTATCGTCGCGGAAAAGCAGAACGACCTGAACGGCGTTCCGACGTTCGCGCAGACCAACCTCTACACGCGCCGCGGAGATTTCGACTTCGACCGGAACGGCTTCCTCGTCAACGGCGCGGGCTACTATTTGAAAGGCCTGACGCTGGACCCGACCACGGGCAACGCCACCGGCTCGGAAGCCGACGTCATCAAGGTCAGCAACGACGCGCTGCCTCCGCGGGCCACGACCGAGATCGAGTATCGCGCGACGCTGCCCGCCACGCCGAACA
>JANOCI010000080.1:0-9237 GCA_031412095.1 Allobosea sp. | reverse complement strand
CGCCAGTTCGGCCAGCCTTTCGTGGTCGAAAACCGCGCTGGCGCGGGAGGGGCGGTCGGCACCGCAGCCGTCGCGGCCGCGCCACCCGATGGACACACGCTGCTCGTGACAAACACGGGGCCGCTTGCCGTCTCGCCCTTCCTGTCTCCGCCTCCGAGCTACGATGCGCAGCGCAGCTTCAGCTACATCACGATGTTCGGCGGCGCTCCGATCCTCTGCGCTGTCAAGGGAGATGGCCCCATCCGGAGCCTTGTCGACTATACCGAGGCCGCGAAGGCGCGGCCCGATGCTGTCACGTTCGGGTCTTCCGGTGTCGGCTCGGTCGGTCATCTGGCCGCGAGGCTCTGGGCTCAGGAAGCCAAGGTCGACCTTCTGCATGTTCCGTTCCGGGGTGCCGCCGATGCCGAACAGGCGGTGCTCGGCAGCCATACGGCTAGCCTGTGGAACACGGTAGGTGCCCATGCCGGCGGCGTGCGCGGCGGCAGCCTGAAGGGACTGGCCGTCACCAGCGCGACCCGCATCGCAACCGTGCCGGACGTGCCGACGGTGGCCGAGCTCGGCTTCCCCGGTGCCGTCGCTTCCAACTGGTTCCTGCTCGCCGGGCCGGCCAACATGCCTGCGTCGATCATCGAACGGCTGCGCGCAGCCATCGCCCCGATGCTGGCAGAGCCGGCCATGGTCGAGCGCTGGGTCACACTGGGTCTCGTTTCGCTGGGCGATCCGACACCGGGCGAGATCGCCGGGTTCGTCGCCAAGGAAGCGGCCCGGTGGGAGCCGGTGGTGCGCACGTCAGGAGCCTGACGCTTCAGCTTTGCGTACCTGGCAGATGCGTACCCTCAGCTGAAGAACACCTCACCTGAAAAACACCACCGTCACGAGTACGAAGATCGGGATCAGGATCGCGCCTGACCACAGCATGTAGCCGAAGAAGCTGGGCATCTTCACGCCCATGTCCTTGGCGATCGCGTAGACCATGAAGTTGGGCGCGTTGCCGATGTAGGTGTTGGCGCCCATGTAGACCGCGCCGGTCGAGATCGCCGCCAGCGTGACGGCGAGGCGGCCCATCAGTTCCTGCGGGTTGCCGCCGGCCAGCTCGAAGAACACCAGATAGGTCGGCGCGTTGTCGAGGAAGGACGAGAGCGCGCCCGTCAGCCAGAAATACATGACGTTGTTCGGGCTGCCGTCGGGATTGGTGACCAGCCCCACCAGGGGCGCGGCCGCGCCGCTCCTGCCCGCCGCCAGGATGGCCAGCACCGGCACGATGCAGATGAAGATGCCGGCGAAGAGCTTGGCGACCTCGAGGATAGGCCCCCAGTTGAAGCCGTTGGCCTCGCGGTATTCCTTTTTCGCGAACTTGAGCGAGGCGAAGGCCGCGCCCAGCATGATGAGGTTGGAGGCGATGTCCTGGAGCGCGAGGTCGACGCCGAGCACCTTGTAGCTGATGCCCGGCTTCCACTCGGCGCGCATCAGCACCGCCGCGATGATGACAGCGACGAAGACGAGGCTCTCCAGGCCCATGACGCGGACGGCGCTGTCCGGCGTCGGATCGGGCCGGACCACGCCTTCCTTGCGGTAGAGGTAGCTGTCCAGCGCATAAAACAGCGCCAGCAGGATGCCCGCCACCATCATCGTCTCGGTGAAGAGGTTCGTGGTCGTCCAGAAGAAGCTGATGCCCTTCAGGAAGCCGACGAAGAGCGGCGGATCGCCCAGCGGCGTCAGCGCGCCGCCGACGTTCGACACGAGGAAGATGAAGAACACCACGACATGCACGTTGTGGGCGCGGTTGTCGTTGGCGCGGATGATCGGGCGGATCAGCACCATCGAGGCGCCGGTGGTGCCCACGAAGCTGGCGAGGATCGTGCCGATGGCGAGGATGCCGGTGTTGGTCAGCGGCGAGCCGTGGATGTTGCCGCGCACGAAGATGCCGCCGGCCACCGTGTAGAGCGCGAACAGCAGGATGATGAACGGCACGTATTCGAGCAGCATGGCGAAGGCGATGCCGGCCGTGGCGTCGGCAGCGGAAAAATTGAGGTAGAGCGGGACGACCACCGCCGCCGCCCAGAAGGCGGAGATCTTGCCGTAGTGATGCTCCCAGGCGTGCGCGAACAGCAGCGGGCCGGTGGCGATGCACAGCAGGAGGCCGGCGAACGGAATGACCCAGAGCAGCGACATGCCGCGCCCGTCGAGCGCGGCTGCAGCCAGCGCCGGCTCGGGGAGGAGCGCGAGCGCAGCAGCGCACAGAGCAAGAGCCATTTTCGCCAGCATGCCGGAAACTCCCCCAGGACCCGGCATCATGGCCGGCTTTGCTTTGTTCGTTGCAAGCCCTTTAATGCTCCCGCCAGCACCTAGCAATTGCCTTTGCGATCAGGCATTGGCCGTTCAGTGGAAGCATTCGCGGATTCCAGCGGCGGATCACTGACGTCAGGGACGTTCCGTGATGCATCGCACGCTGGCGCTGGCCGCCGTTCTTGTCCTTGCCGTGTCCAGCCTAGTTTCGGCGCAGGTCGCCATCGACGATGTGCGCCTGCAATTGTTCAAGGAGCGCTCGGGAACACTGTCCGCGAACATCAATGGCTCGAAGAAATCATTCGTCAACACGACGAGCGGCGGCGGCGATGCTGCCGAGCCGGCCGAGGCGGTCATGGTCACGCTGGTCATCGCGGGCCCGAAAAACAGCAAGGCCGCGGACAAGCTGGCGCGCGACATCGCCTCGGTGGACGGTGACGCAGGCGGCCCGGACAGGCTCGCGGGTGCTTCTCAAGCGCGCCTTGGGCGGCTTCCAGTCCGGCGAGGACGGCAGGAGCCACAAGGTCTGCCTGCTCGACGACGCCACATGCGCGCCGCTCGAGGTGGACGTCCGCCTCGGCAGGAGCCGCAAGTCGGTCAAGGTCGATTTCAGGTGCGACGACTGAATGGCGCACCGGATGGACGGGCCTGCGCGCATGCCGAGCGACTTGACAGGCTGACCGCACACCGTCTTCACCACCTGTTCACCATGCGCGCATCACATTATGCTTTCACCGGAGTCTGGGGCGCGGCTGTCGTTGGTCGGCCGTCCCTTTTCGGAACACGGGGGCAAGGCCTGACAGATGTGCCGTTTTCTCGCCTATCAGGGCATTCCGGTGTTCCTTGAGAATTTCGTGTCCTCGCCGTGCCACTCGCTGGTGCACCAGTCGATCCACGCGACCGAAGCCAAGACGGGCACTAACGGCGACGGCTTCGGCCTCGGCTGGTACGGCGACCGGGCGGAGCCGGGTCTCTACCGGGAGATCCGCCCGGCATGGTCGGACGAGAACCTGCTCTCGATCGCCCGGCAGGTCAGGTCCTCGCTCTTCTTCGCCCATGTGCGGGCCGCGACCGGCACAGCTTCGACGCGGGCCAACTGCCATCCGTTCTCGCATGGCGAGTGGATGTTCATGCACAACGGCCAGGTTGGCGGCTATCAGAGCATCAAGCGCAAGCTCGAGGCGCTGATCCCTGACGAACTTTATGCGTCGCGCAGCGGCACGACCGATTCCGAAGCCTTGTTCCTGATCGCGCTGGCGCGCATCTCGCAAGGAATGGACCCTGCGGCAGCCGTGGCCGCCGCGCTGGCGGATGCGGTCGCGCTCATGCGGCAGGCGGGCATCGCCGAGCCCTTGCGCTTTGCGGCCAGCCTGTCTGACGGCCGCAGCATCTACGCATTCCGCTGGTCGTCCGACGCGAAGCCCCCCACGCTGTACTATTGCGAGCAGTCCGACCACGTCGTCGTGGCTTCCGAACCCGTGGACGAACGCCGCGACTGCTGGCAAGCAATCGCGCCGAATGCCTGCGTGGTGGTGAGGCAGGGCCGCGTCGAACACCGTGCGCTCGAGGTCGGCCTGCCGCTGGCGGCCTGACGCGAGATCATGCTGCTTTCAGATGGAGCCATCTGAATCAGAAGGCATGATCGTTCATCCTGGTTTAGAGCATGCTCGATGCGAAGGACCGGATCCGCTTTCCGCAGCATGCTCTAATTTCCGGATACGCCCTGATGCGCGCCTTCGACAGCCCGCTGCCCATCGACGACGCGCTGCCTGGCCTCGCCGCCGCGTTGCGAAGCGCGCCCAACGCGGTGGTGGTCGCGCCGCCGGGCGCGGGCAAGACCACGCGCGTGCCGTTGGCGCTGATCGACGAGCCCTGGGTCCAGGGCCGCAAGCTGATCATGCTCGAGCCCAGGCGGCTGGCGGCGCGCGGCGCTGCGGCGCGTATGGCTTCGACCCTTGGAGGCGAGGTCGGCGACGTCGTCGGGCTGCGGGTCCGGCTCGGGTCCAAGGTCAGCTCGCGGACGCGGATCGAGGTGGTGACGGAGGGCGTGTTCGCCCGCATGATCCTGGACGACCCGATGCTGGACGGAGTCGCAGGCATCCTTTTCGATGAATTTCACGAACGTTCGCTTGATGCCGATCTTGGCCTGGCTCTAGTTCTCGATGCCCAGTCGGGCCTGCGCGACGATCTCAGGATCGTCGTGATGTCGGCGACGATCGATGGTGCGCGCGTGTCGGCCCTGATGGGCGATGCGCCGGTGATCCGCAGCGAAGGCCGGGCTCATCCTGTCGTGACCCGCTATCTCGGGCGGGACCCGCTCGCCCGCATCGAGGATGAGGTGGTCAAGGCCTGCCTCGGCGCGCTTCAGGACGAGGCAGGCTCGCTGCTAGTCTTCCTGCCGGGCCAAAGCGAGATCATGCGCGTCGAGGAGCGGCTCAGGGAACGCGTGCGCGACCCGGCCGTGGACATCGCTCCGCTCTATGGCGCGCTCGATGCGGCGGAGCAGGACAGGGCCGTGCGCCCATCGGAGCTTGGCCGCCGAAAGATCGTGCTGGCGACCTCGATCGCGGAGACGTCGCTCACCATCGACGGCGTCCGGGTCGTGATTGATTCCGGGCTGGCGCGCGTGCCCGTGCATGAGCCGGATGTGGGGGTGACGCGCCTCGCGACGGTCCGGGCCTCGCGCGCTGCGGTCGATCAGCGCAGTGGCCGCGCCGGACGCACCCAGCCAGGCGTCTGCCTGCGCCTGTGGGAGGAGGCCGCGACAGGCGCGCTGGCGCCTTTCGCCACGCCCGAGATCCTGGCGGCGGACCTGTCCCCGCTCCTGCTCGACACGGCGGCCTGGGGAGTGACCGACCCGCGGACCCTGCGCTTCCTCGATCCGCCGCCGGCCCCGGCCCTGAACGAAGCTGGCAAGATGCTGCGCGATCTCGGCGCGCTCGATGACGATGGCCGCATCACGGCGCAAGGCCGGCGCCTTCGAGACCTGCCCCTGCCGCCGCGATTGGCGAACATGGTGCTGAAGGCGGCCGCGCTCGGCCTTGGCAGGCAGGCGGCCGACCTTGCCGCAGTGCTGGTCGAAAGGGGGCTTGGCGGCGCGGGCGTCGACCTAGCGGAACGCGTCGAGCGCTTCCAGAGCGAATGCGGACGCCGGGCTGACGACATGCGGCGCCTCAGCAGGGGTTGGGCGCAGCAGGCGGGCGGCGCCTCAGGAGGCGCGCCGGGCAGCGTCGGCGCCATCCTGGCGCTGGGATTTCCAGACAGGATCGCGAAATCGCGCGGGCGACCGGGCAGCTACATCCTCGCCAACGGCCGCGGAGGGGAGCTTGAGCCGCACCACAGGCTGGCGCAGGCCGGATGGCTGGTGGCGGCCGAAATGTCCGGCAGCGCAGCGGCGTCGCGCATCCTGGCGGCCGCAGCGCTGGACGAAGCCGAGATTGAGCAGGCCGCGGGCAGGTTTCTCGGCAGCTTCGACGAGACCGTCTTCGACCCGGCGGCGCGCGCCTTGCGACGCCGCGCGGGCCGCCGCATCGGCGCAATCACGCTTCAGGAGCGCGCAATGCCGGCCTTGGCGGACATCGCGAGCGCTGCGATCCTTGCGCGCGGGCTGGCCTCCATCGGCCCCGGCAGGTTGCCCTGGAGCAGGGCACAGCTCGCCCTGCGTGGCCGCGTGGCGTTCTTGCGTGCATCCGATGACGCAAGCTGGCCCGACCTGACGGACGATGGCCTCCGCCAAGATGCCGACAGCTGGCTAGCGCCCTTCATCATGGGCCGGACGAGCCTCGGCGCGGTCACGGCGGACGATCTGGCCACGGCGCTGGACCATCTGCTGCCCTGGGAGCTGAAGCAGCGGCTGGAACGCGAGGCGCCCAGCCATTTCGAGGCCCCCACGGGCACCCGAGTGCCGATCGACTACGAGGCGGAGGCAGGCCCTACCGTTTCGATCAGGGTGCAGGAGCTTTTCGGCCTGACGCGCCATCCGGCGCTGGCGGGCGGCAAGGCTCCGCTCGTGCTCGAACTGCTTTCCCCCGGCCACAAGCCGGTCCAGATCACCCGGGACCTGCCCGGCTTCTGGAAAGGCTCGTGGTCCGCCGTCAAATCCGAGATGAAGGGCCGCTACCCGCGCCATGTCTGGCCGGATGATCCGTCCGCCGCGACGCCGACGACACGGGCGAAGCCGCAAGGTACCTGACAGGCAACGTTTCGGCCGTTCGGGCGGCAGCGTCATGCCGATGTCCGGCCCGGGCCTCAGTTCCCCATGCGGTTGCGCCACATCTCCTCGCCGACGGTGCACGATACGCGCGGAACCCGATTCTGGGCGGGCTTGACCAACGTCGCCGGCGCGGCAGGCGCATCGGAGATCTCCATGATCAGCTTGGTCTTGATGGCCTGAGCGAACTGTCCCCTGTCCTTGATCGAGATGACGAAGGCGCCCTGGCCGCCGATCACGCAATCCTCATAGTACAGGTCGAGATCGTCGATATCGAGATAGCCGGGGCGCTTCACCGTCACCGGCAGGCCATTGATCGAGATGCCCTTGCGCACCGCTTCGTCCCGCGCGGCAGTCACGGGGCGGCCCGAGTTGTTGGGGCCGTCGCCGGAGATGTCCATCACCTTGCGCAGGGCCCGGAACGGCGCCTCCTCCAGCATCCGCACGGACGTGTCGATCGCGGCTGAGACGGACGTGCGGCGTCCGCGCCGTGTGATCTGCTTCTCCAGCTCGTCCGCGAACGCCATGGCGGCCTCTGGCGAATCGATCACCATCCACGGGATCAGGTGATGCTGGACGTCCGAGCCCGCCCATTCGAAGAATGTGATGCCGATGCGGCCCGTCGCGCCGTTCGCGATGGCCTTGTGGACCGCTGGGGAGCGCATCGCCTCGACATAGCCCGCGCGCTGCAGGGCCAGTTCGTCGAGATCCATCGAAAACGAGACGTCGACCGCCAGGACAAGCGCGATGTCGACTTCGGTCATCGGCTGGGCGGTCACGGAGGCCGGCCGGGTGGCCGCGAAGCCGAGCGCCAGGAGCGCGGAGACGAGACAGGCAATCCTGAGCATGGGCATCCCCCTGCGCATCAGGCTCAAAGCCCGAAGATGAGCCCAAGCATCGCTTAAATCGCGCGAAAGGCAAGCCCGCGGCCTGGCCGGCGCGAGCCGTTCACGCGCTCGTGCGCGCCATGACGGCCGCAAGGGCCGCATCGAACGCCTGGTCGATGCTCATCTCCGAGGTGTCGAGGATCACCGCATCGGCGGCCGCTTTCAGCGGCGCATCGGCGCGGCCCGAATCGCGCGCATCGCGGCGCAAGATGTCGTCGAGGACGGTGGCGAGGGGCGGGGCGTCGGCGCGCGAGGCAAGTTCGCGATGCCGGCGCGCGGCCCTGACTTCGGGCGAGGCGGTGACGAACAGTTTGACGCCGGCATCGGGGCAGATGACCGTGCCGATGTCGCGGCCATCGAGCACGGCGCCGGCCTCCTGGCGCGAGAACCGCCGTTGAAGCTCGACGAGGGCGGCCCGCACCGGCGCCATGGCGGCGACGACCGAGGCCGCCTCGCCCATCTGGGCCCCGCGCAGGCCCTGGTCATCGAGCGAGGCGACGTCAAGCGAGGCGGCAGCCTGCGTCGCGGCGCCGGCGTCGGCGAGCGGCGTGCCGCTGTCCAGCAGGGCGCGCGCGGTGGCGCGGTAGAGCAGCCCGGTGTCCAGATGCGGCAAGCCCAGATGCGTGGCGAGCCGCTTCGCGAGCGTGCCCTTGCCGGAAGCGGCGGGGCCATCGATGGCGAGGACGAGCGGCCTGCCGGCCACCGGGGAGATGCCGGACATCAGACGATCCTGCCGCCAAGGCCGTTCATCAAGGAGAGAAACGCCGGGAAGCTGGTGGCGATCGTGTCGCGGTCGTCGACGCTCATCGGAGCTGCCGAGGCCATGCCCATCACGAGGAAGCTCATGGCGATCCGATGATCGAGATGCGTCGTGACCATGCCGCCGCCCGCGACGTGCCCGGCGCCGCCGGTGACGACCAGGTCATCGGCCTCGACATGGGCCTCGACGCCGGCAGCCTCGAGGCCTGCCGCGACGGCGGCGAGGCGGTCGGATTCCTTGACCCTGAGCTCATGCAGGCCCTGCATCCTCGTGACGCCGGAGGCGAACGACGCCGCGACGGCCAGAACAGGGTACTCGTCGATCATGGACGGCGCGCGTTCGGCCGGAACGGTGACGCCTGTCAGACCGGAATGCTTGACGCGCAGGGTCGCGACCTCCTCGCCGCCCTCCTGCGAGACGCTCTCCACCTCGATGAAGGCTCCCATCTCGCGCAATGTCGTGATCAGGCCGATGCGCAGCGGGTTCATCATCACGCTCTCGAGGATGATGTCGGAGCCTGGGGTGATCAGGGCAGCCACGATCAGAAAGGCGGCGGACGACGGATCGGCCGGGACCACGATGGGCGCGGGCCGGAGTTCGGGCTGTCCGACGAGCGTGATCTTGCGGCCATGGGCGCCGAACGGTTCGACCGAGACGTCGGCGCCGAAATGGCGCAGCAGCTTCTCGGTATGGTCGCGCGTGGCCTCGCGCTCGATCACGGTCGTCTCGCCCGGAGCGTTGAGCGCGGCGAGCAGGACGGCCGACTTCACCTGAGCCGAGGCGACGGGCGTCTCGTAGGCGATGGGAGCTGTCTCGTCCGGACCCTGCAAGGTCAATGGCACGCGTCCGCCCTCCATCTCGGACACGACCGTGACGCCCATCTTCAGCAGCGGATCGAGGATGCGGCGCATCGGACGCTTGCGCAGGGAGCCGTCGCCGTCGAACGTCGTCAGGATGGGATGGGAGCCGCAGACGCCCATCATCAGGCGCGAGCCCGTGCCGGCATTGCCGAAATCGAGGATTCCCGCCGGCTGCCGCAGCCCTCCGATCCCCACGCCGTGGACGCGCCAGCGGCCATCCCCTTCGCGGACGAC
>JANOCI010000079.1:0-20887 GCA_031412095.1 Allobosea sp. | reverse complement strand
CTATGGGACACGCTGATGGACACGGCGAAGATCGGCGGCACGGCCAAGGGCGGCATCAAGCGCCTGACGCTGACCGAGGAGGACCGCCGCGTTCGCGACTGGTTCAAGGCTGCATGCGAGAAGCTGGGCTGCGAGGTGCATGTAGACGAGGTAGGCAACATGTTCGCCATCCGCGCCGGCCGCAACAACAGCCTGAAGCCCATCGCCATGGGCTCGCACCTCGACACGCAACCGACCGGCGGGAAGTTCGACGGCGTGCTCGGCGTCCTGGGGGCCATCGAGGCTCTGAGGGCCATGACGGACGCCGGCTACGAGACGAACGCGCCGATCGCCATCGTGAATTGGACCAATGAGGAAGGCAGCCGCTACGCGCCGGCGATGCTGTGCTCCGGCGTCCATGCCGGCGTGTTCACGCCCGAATTCGCCTGGAGCCGGGAAGACCGCGACGGGATGACGCTCGGCGCCGCGCTCGACGCCATCGGCTACCGCGGACAGGAGAAGGCCGGCGTGCGGCAGTTTCAAGCCATGTTCGAGCTTCATATCGAGCAGGGCCCGATCCTCGAAGCCGAGGACACGTTGATCGGCGTCGTGCAGGGCGTGCAGGGGATGCGGTGGTACGAGGTGACGGTGACCGGCCAGGACGCGCACACCGGCGCGACGCCGATGCACCTGCGCCGCAACGCCTTGCTGGGGGCCGCGCGCATGATCGACCGAATCGACGCGATCGGCCATTCCCGCCCAGGCGCGGTCGCGACGGTGGGGCTGATCGAGAACAAGCCGAACAGCCGCAACGTCATTCCGGGCGAAGTCTTCTTCTGCGTCGACCTGCGTCATCCCGACGAGCGTGAGCTCGACAGGATGCAGGATGACTTCCGAGCGGCGCTCAAGGACGTGATGGAGCCGCTCAAGCTCGATTTCGACGAGAAGCAGATCTGGAACTCACCCGCCGTCAGGTTCGATGCAGCGCTGATCGACTGCGTCCGCGCGGGCGTCGCCAAGTCCGGCTATTCGTCGCGGGACATGTCGTCAGGGGCCGGGCACGACGCCGCCTATGTGGCGCGCGTGATGCCGACGGTCATGATCTTCGTTCCTTGCGCGGGCGGGGTCAGCCATAACGAAGCCGAAAGCACTTCGCGCGAAGAATGCGCGGCAGGCGCGCAGGTGCTGCTCAACGCCGTGCTCGAGTATGATTCGCGGCTTGGCGCATAGTGCGTGGGCGCGCCCGGCGGCCGCCTGCTGCCGAGCATATCAGCGGCGGCTCAGTGCCTCGAGCGCATCGGCATGGCGGCTCAGGTAGTGCCGCAGCCAGTAGGCGTAGGCGCCGGGCTCGCGGGCCGTGTCGGCGATCAGGCCGGCCAGCGACATGAAGCGCGTTTCGCTGACCTCGTCGGGATTGAGCTCCATCAGGCCGGTCGCGCGCCCGACATAGACATACACCAGTTCGTTCTCGGTCAGTCCGTGGTCCAGCCCGGTGGTGTAACGCGCCCGGAAGCCAAAACGCAGGCCGGCCTTCATGCCGAGCTCTTCGTTCAGACGCCTGTGAGCGGCAGGCAAAGTGCGTTCCCCAAGGCGCGGATGGCCGCAGCAGGTGTTCGCCCACAGGCCGCCGGAATGGTATTTCCCGCCATAGCGCCGCTGGAGGAGCACGCGCCCCTGATCATCGAACAGAAAGATCGAGAAGGCCCGGTGCAGCAGGCCGCGCCGGTGCACGTCCCACTTGCCGCCCGAGCCGACTGCGCGATTGGCCTCGTCGACAAGGATGAGCACATCCTCGCCTGACTGGTCCGTTCCCCGCGCGTCAGCCATGTTCATCGGCGCGTGCCTTCCATCAGGTGAGCGCGGAAATGCCACCGAGGCTGAGGAGATGCGCATGGATCGCAGGTAGATAGCCAGTTTTCTGCAGATCCAGAATCACGCTGTCAGCGAGCGACTTCAGCTTGGCTTCGTCGACGACCAGAAGACCCTCGATCGTGGTCTTGCCCGCTTTCGGAGAGTTCACATCCATCGTCACGGACTTGAACAGGTCGAGCTCGCGCAGCTTCCTGACGAACAGAACCGTGCGCTGGCCTGCTTCACGGAAGCCGCCTGCGAACTGCATGGCAGCCTGCAGCGCGGCGCTGGGCGAGCCGTCCGGATCGAACAGAATCTCCCCATGCTTCTCATTGAAGCCTTCGAATTGGTCGTCGAAGCACAAGATCGGGTCGCGGCCCTCGACATCTCCCAGCACGAACGGATAACGCCGGATGTAGGCTGGCAGGTAAGACGCCGTCCAAAGCCCCTCCGACGTGACGAAACCGTTGGTTCCTGCACGCAGGCTCAGCATGAACACGGGCGAGACGCCATCCGGCTCCGGCAGGAACACGATCGGCAGTTCACGCGCCGCTGCTCCGAACTCATCGACCATGGCGGGCAGCAGATGCGTGCCGCGTGCGAAGGACAACGGCTCGGGCATCGCGGCAAGCCGCATGTCGGCATGTTGCTCGCGATTGAGAGGCGTCACCGAGCGGTACAGCACTGGAAGCCTTCCGATGACGGGAGCGACTTGGGGATTGGGTTCAGACATCGGGACGGTTCCGGATTACGCCGCTTGACCTGCCCGAAAAAACCGTCTTGGGCAACCGCCCCGCCGCATTCAGACGACGAAGCCGGGCGCTAGCCTGGCCGAATGCGCCGCGATCTGCCCCGAGGTGGTGAACCAGACATCGCTCCGCCGTCCAACGACATGAGCCAACGCTCGCCGAAGCTGGCGGAGCCGGAACGGCTGGCCGACCAAATAAGGATGCAGCGCGATGCCCATCACCAGCGGGCCGTCCGCAGACTGGTCCAGCATTTCGTCGAAATTGTCGACGATCATGTCGGCGAAGGCGGAGGCTCCGGCCTTCCGCGCGGCTATCGAAGGGATGTCGTTGAGCTCCTGCGGATACGGCACGGCGAGGATGCGGCCGCCCCGGGTCTTCAGCCAGATCGGCTGGTCGTCGGCGCACCAGTTGAGGGTGTAGGAGTAGCCGGCTTCGTGGAGCAGGTCGGGCGTGTGATGGCTTTCGGCGATCCATGGCGATAGCCAGCCCGCCGGCTGAAGTCCGGTGCGCTGCTGAAGCAGGCTTGTCGACTCTGTGATCAGCCTCCGCTCGTCCGCCTCGGACAGGATGCTCTGACGTTCCGAATTCGTCCGGCCATGCCCGACGATCTCGTCGCCTCGCGCGATGAAGGCATCCAAAAGAGGGGGCGCATAGCCAAGCATGGCGCTGTTGATGAGGACGGAGGACGGCAGCGCCATCGAATCGAACATCTCAAGCATGCGCCAGGCGCCGACGCGGTTGCCGTAGTCGCGCCACGCGTAGTTGAGCACGTCCGGCTGAGGGCCGCCCGGGGCGAGTTCCGCACCCAATCCTTCGCCAAAAGCGAAATGTTCGAGGTTGAGGCCGAGGTATACGGCGAGTCTGGTCCCGTTGGGCCATTCATAGACCGGCCTGCCCTTGATGCCGGAATAGTCATAACGGTGATGGGACGTCAGTTTCATCTGGCCAGATTGGCATGCCGCGCAAAAGAGGCAAGCGCGCCTTTCGGTGGCGCCAGCCGAGCTACTACGCAAGAGTTCGTGCCACTGCGCTGGCATCGAGAGCCGCGCTGCCTTAGCTTGCCGGTTGGATACCGCTGCGGAGTTGCGCGAATGGCCAAAGAGAGCGGAAAAAACGCGATGGACGTTTGGTTGCAAGGCGCGATGGCCAGCCTGATCACTGGGCCGCGCCCTGACGCGCCAGGCGAGGCCGGCATGCGTGCATCCGACGATCGCGAAAGGCAGTCCCGACCATGAAGAACATCGTTGCGACGACGCCGGACGGCGCATCCATCGCCGTGACGATCCAGGGAGCCGGGCCGCCGCTTCTTTTGGTCACCGGCCTCGGCGGGTTGGCGAAGTTCTGGGCACCGGCGGCGGCTGAGCTTGGGAAGCGCTATACTGTCATCACCTTCGATCATCGCGCTGTCGGCGCCAGCACACGCGGCACAGCGCCGTTGAGCGTCGATCTTCTGGCTGACGACGTGATCGCGGTGCTGGACGTGGCCGGCGCAGACAAAGCACTGTTGCTTGGCCACTCCATGGGCGGAGCGATCGGCCAGCGCTTTGCCGTGAAGCATGCCGCCCGCCTGAAAGGCCTAGTGCTCAGCGGCACGTGGCTCAGGCCTAACCGCTTCATGCGCACTCTGTTCGCCTCACGGCTGAAGCTGCTCACCGCGGACCCTGTAGGCTATGCGGCGCTCGGCACGTTGATGGGCTATCCGCCGGAATGGCTGGAGGCAAACTGGCACGTGATGGAGACCGCCATGGCCTCTGCGCCTCAAGCTGCCGCGCAGATCGCCAGCGTGACCGAACGCATCCATGCGCTGCTCGCATTCGATGGCGGCGAAGACGCTTCGACGTTGCCGGGACCAGTTCTGGTGCAGGGCGCGCTGGATGACATGATCGTGCCTGCATTCCTGCAGGACGAGTTGGCCGCCGCAATTCCTCATGCCGCCTACCACGCCTTCCCCGATGGAGGGCATCTGTTCCCGGTCAGCCGCACGCGCGAATTCGTCCAGGCGTTAGGCCAGTGGATCTCCGCCATCTGACGTGTTCCTCAATGCACGCAAGGGCTTGGCGGCGATCGTCGCCAGTTTGATTCAAGCGGCATGGCGCCTCTCCGGCATGACGCAGACGTTTTCTCAATGCCTCGTGCGCCAACGGGTTCAGGCGCGGCGTCTATTCGCCATGGCGTTTGCCACTGATTTGACGTATGACCCACTCGGCAAGGGCGCGTCTTGAACAGGCGAACGCCCCTTTTTCAGTATTGACGGACGCGCCCTGCTTTCGGGGCCAGTCCCTTCGCACAAACACAGGCGGCCTCCTTGACGGATTTCTTGATCGCTCCAGCGCTTCAACGCGCGCTTGACGAGCGAAACTACACCGAGCTGACCCCGGTCCAGACCGCCGTGATCGCGCCCGAGGCGGAAGGCCGCGATCTTCTGGTGTCGGCGCAGACCGGCTCGGGCAAGACAGTGGCTTACGGCCTGGGGATCGCGCCGACCTTGATGGGCGACGAGGAGTTCCTGCCAAAAGCCGGAGCGCCGCTGGCGCTCGTCGTGGCGCCGACGCGCGAACTGGCCCTGCAGGTTCAGCGCGAGCTGGAGTGGCTGTACGCCAAGGCTGGCGCACGCATCGTGCCGTCAGTGGGCGGCATGGACCCGCAGCGCGAGCGCCGTCTGCTTGCGGACGGAAGCCACATCGTCGTCGGCACCCCGGGCCGCCTGCGAGACCACATCGAACGCAACCGGCTTGACCTGTCGCAGCTGAAGGCCGTCGTCCTCGATGAGGCCGACGAAATGCTGGACCTTGGGTTCCGCGACGATCTGGAGTTCATCCTGGGCTCGATGCCCAAAGAGCGACGCACTTTGCTGTTCTCGGCGACGCTGCCGCGCGGCATCGCGAACCTCGCCAAGAACTTCCAGAACAACGCCTTCCGGATCGAGGCGACGAGCGGCGAACGCGGCCATGTCGACATCGACTATCGGGCGATCAAGATCGCGCCGAAGGAGACGGAGCACGTCATCGTCAATGTGCTGCGGTTGGTCGATGCGCCCGCCTCGATCATTTTCTGCAACACCCGGGACGCGGTGCGGCATCTTCAGGCGACGCTGGTCGAGCGGGGATTCTCGGCCGTTTACCTGTCCGGTGAATTGGGCCAACATGAGCGCAACCAGGCCTTGCAGGCTCTCCGCGATGGCCGCGCGCGGGTCTGCGTCGCCACCGACGTGGCCGCACGCGGCATCGACTTGCCCAATCTTGGCCTTGTGATCCACGCCGATCTGCCGCACGATTCCGAAATCCTGCAGCACCGCAGCGGCCGCACCGGCCGTGCCGGCCGCAAGGGCGTGAGCGTCGTGATCGTGCCGCCGGCGCGCCGGCGCAAGGCCGAGGGCCTGCTGGCGCAGGCTGGCATCGAACCGCGCTGGACATTGCCCCCGACCGCCGAAGACATCAGGGCGCTGGACCGCCAGCGGATGATCGACGATCCCGCGCTCCAGGAAGAGCCCAGCGAGGAAGATCTGGCCATGGCCGCCCTTCTGATCGCGCAGCGCACGCCGCAGGAGATTGCGGCGATGCTGGCGCGCATCTACCGCTCGAAGCTGCCTGAGCCGGAGGATGTCACGGACCCGAGCTCATGGTTCGACAAGGGCGTGCGCGCCCGCGTCGGGGCAGAGCGCGGTGCGCTCGATGACAACTCCCGGCGCGCTGCACCGGACTACGCCGCCGGGCGCGAGCGGACATTCAGCCGTCCGCGTGCGGGCCAGGATGCAGCATCTCGCGATTCAGGCCCGCGCGATGTGGCAACGAGCGACAACGGCACCGTGCTCTTCCGCGTGGAGATCGGCCGCAAGAACAAGGCGGACCCGAAATGGCTACTGCCGATGCTCTGCCGGCGCGGCAAGGTCACGCGCGACGACATCGGTTCGATCAAGATCTATGATTCAACGACCGAGGTGGAGATTTCCGCAGGCGCCGCGGAGTACTTCGCCGAGAACGTGCGCCGGACGGATGGCGACGACATCCGCATCAACCCGATCGCGGCCGGCGACCGGGGCGAGGCATCAGCGCAGCGTCCCCGTTTCGACAAGCCCAAATTCGACAAACCCAAGTTCGACAAACCCAGTTTCGACAAGCCGCGCTCCGAAAAGCCTCAAGGCGATGGCGGCGTGTCCGCCCGCGAAGCCGGAGACAGGCCGGCCGGCGACAGGCGTTTCGAGGATCGCCCGCAGCAGCTGCACCGCGATGCAAAGCCGTTTCGGCAGGAGCCTCGCGGCGACGCCAAACCTTATGCCGCGAAGCCGTTCGCGGACAGGAAGCGCTTCGAGGATGAGCGTACGCCGCGCTCCGACGGTCCGCCGCGCGAGTTCCGCGGACCGCGAATCGACGAAGGCGCACCGAAACGCAGCCTGAAGCCCTTCGAGCGCAAAGGGCCGCCATCCGGTGCAGGCAACAAGGGCCCTGGTGGGGGCAAAGGTCCTGCCGGCAAACCTGCCTACAAGGGCCGCAAGCGCGACGGCTGAGGACAGGTCGAGGCCAGCACGGACAGGCTCAGCGCGGCGGTTCTGCCAAGTCAGCTTGGCGGTCTCGCAAAGTCAGCATCCGGAGAGCCGCCGATCCCTGCTTCTACGAGCAGATCCGGGATGCGCTCTTTCATCGCAAAGAAACCGCGCGTTGCATGAGGCCAGGCCGAGCCGTCGAACGGGCGACGGATCTGCCGGAGGATGAAACCCTCCTTCGCCAGCGAGGCGACGGCGCCCGCCAACGCGTCGGCCGTCGGGCCCACCGGCGCATGAGCCGTCACGACGGCATCCAGCCTGTGCTCCCGGCAGAAATCGGCTAGGCAGACGCTGCTGAGCGTGGCAAGCCGCTGCGCAGGCAAGCCCATGCGCCGCGACGTGCGCGACATCGCGTCCTGCAGCGCGCCTTCCGTGAACGCAGTCGCAAGATCGGCGACGTCCAGTTCCGAGCGCTCGGCAACGGCGCTCGCGCCTGCGATCGCCACAATGTCGGCATGGCCGAAATCGATGCTTTCGGGATGCAGGTCCTCTTCCGTCAACAAAAGCCCGACGCGGCCGGCCGGTAGAGACCGCGGCACATCCGCCAAGGGCTGCGGCCCGCCCAACGCCGGCTCGTCCAGCGCCACGGCTTCTTTCGCCAGGCCCTCGGGCGAAAAGCGTCCGCCTGTGAACCCGACGATGTTGTCGCGGCGCGCGAGGTAGGTCTTGCCCTTGGTGTGCAGACCCGCCACCCAGCGCCATGACAGCGTGGTTGACGCCGGATCGCCATCGAGGAAGTGCCTATAGGTGAAATCGGCGCCAAGCTGCCATGGCAGCTTCAGCGTGAAGATCCAGATCGAGGCGAACCACATGCGCGCGTGGTTATGAAGATAGCCGGTTTCGAGCAATTCCTCGGCCCACGCATCAAAGCAATCGATGCCGGTGCGCCCCTCCGTCGCCGCTCGAAAGCCCCTGGCGAGCCCGCCGCTCCGTTCGCCCACGGCCGCGGCAAGCTGCGCCGCTTCGGTCCGGTACCGCCGCCATATCACGGGCCGCGTCTCGAGATGGCCCTTGAAGTATGTCCGCCAGAACACTTCTTGAACAAACTTTTCCGCGCTGCCGAGCGAGAAGCGTCCAAGCACGGCCTCCAGCACCTCTGTCTCGGTGATCAGGCGATGGCGGATGTACGGCGAAAGGACAGAAACGTTGCGCCGCTGATCCGGGCCATGATCGCTGTTGCGGCTCGAGGCATATGCCTGCGCCGAAGACGGGACGAAAGCTGTGAGGCGCGCGAGGCCTGCTGCACGCGTGGGCTCGAACAGGCGTGAATTGTGATCAGTTGGCATTGGCACGTTACGCTGTCGGCGGTTCGGCGGATCACGGCCTGCCCGAGGCCGTAGGGTCGCCGATGCACGATGGCGAGGCGTAATGGTGGGCGCGACAGGGATTGAACCTGTGACCCCTCCCGTGTGAAGGGAGTGCTCTGCCGCTGAGCTACGCGCCCGACCTCGGGGTGGATAAGCGCTCACCTCTGGCCCGTCAAGCAAAAGGCAACGGCCGTGGCCGGCTGCCCGCGCGCCGATGGTTGCCGGCACTGTTGCGCGCCGGCAACGCCTCCGGACCAGCGTCGCTCACATTGCTGTGATGCGGCCCAAGCGCATTGCCTTGAAGGCGGAAATCAGACATTTCGAAGTTGTTGAGTGGTTCAACGCTGAATTCCAAACTTATTCGAGGTCATGATGCGCCGCATTAATTTCGCGATCGCTGCACTGGCTCTGAGCGCCATGTTCGCGGCGCCAGCCATCGCGGAGATCGATCCACTCACACGCCAGCCGCTGCTTGCCAATCCCGAGGCTTTCAAGCCCCAGGCGACAGCGATCCCCCGCGAGGTCGTCACCTACAATTCGCGCTACAGCCCCGGCACCATCCTCGTCGACACACGCGAGCGCCGCTTGTATTATGTGCTGTCGAACAACCAGGCCGTGCGCTACGGCGTCGGCGTCGGCCGGCCCGGCTTCGAGTGGTCTGGCACAAAGACGATATCGCGCAAGGCCGAATGGCCGACATGGACCCCGCCCGCGCAAATGCTGCGCCGCCGTCCGGACCTGCCGCGCTTCATGCCGGGCGGACCGGAGAACCCGATGGGCGCGCGCGCGCTTTACCTCGGATCCACGCTGTATCGCATTCACGGCTCGAACGAGCCTGAGACCATCGGCCAGGCCGTCTCGTCAGGCTGCATCCGCATGGTCAACGATGACGTGATCGATCTGTACGAGCGCACGCGGGTCGGCTCACGCGTCGTCGTGCTGCGCTGAAGCCATTCGGCCAATCGAGCTTAAAAGCCGGCTTCAGGCCGGCTTTTTCATGTGGACAGTCAGAACCGTTCGGCTGCGTCGGTGTTGCCGCGCATGCGCCCGATGATGTTGCGCAAGCTGACGTCTCCATCCGTACCGGCGCCCTTCGCGCCATGTTCGGCAGCGGGCAATTCATGCGGCTTCTGGTGCTTGAAGGTGATGCGCATCGGCGTGGCGACGCCTTCGCCGAAGGCGATGGCCTCCCGGTTGCCGATCGATGACAGGAAGCTGATCGTGCTCGCCGACGAATCGGAGATCGCGGCGCGGATGATGTCCTGGTCGCGCGTATTGCCGAGGCGCATGGCGAAAACCGTAGAGCACTGGGACAGGATGGTCGGATCGAGTTCACCCGGCCGCTGAGTGACGATGCCGACATAGGCGCCGTATTTGCGGCCTTCCTTGGCGATGCGCGCGATGGCGGCGCGCGTCGGCGCGAAACCCAGCGCGCGGTCCTGAGGCACATAACGGTGCGCTTCCTCGCACAGCAGCAGGACCTCGAAATGCCCGCCGCTCCACGCGGCGATGTCGAACGCGAGCCTGGCGAGAACCGAGACGACAGAGTTGACCACTTCCGACGGGATGCCGGCCAGTTGAAGGACGGTGATCGGGCGATTCTCGTGCGGGATGCGGAAAATCGAACTGATGACGCGGTCGAGGCAATCATCGACGGTCGATTTGCCGAACATGAACTTGTAGCGGATGTCGGTGGCGAGGCCTTCGAGGCGGCTCTTGAGGCTGCGCAGATGAAACCGGCTGTGCCGCGGCTCCAGCTGCCCTAGGAAGTCGTCGATTATCTTGAAGATGTCGGACATCCGGTACGGGACGGGCGTGTCGGCCGAGTAGTTCGATACATCCAGCGGCTTGCGGATCAGGTTCGAATTCAATGTCGTCTCGCCCAGGACTTTGTAGCGCCCCCGCGCTATCGTGATGACCTCGCGCAGGGCGTCGATCTCCTCCTGCACGGGATCGCGGCCCCGGAAGATGACGTCGGTCATCTCCTCGAAATTGAACATCCAGAACGGCAGTTCGAGCGAGTTCGAATCGAGCGTGATCGATATGTTATGGAACGCATGGGCGTATTCGTTGTGGGGATCTAGCACCAGGACGCGCAGATTTGGCTTCTGGGCGACCGATTCGCGCAGCAGCATGGAGACGGCGCTCGACTTGCCGACGCCGGTCGTCCCGACGACCGCAAAATGGCAACGCAGCATGTCGTTGACAGAGATCGTGGCGGGAATCGACGAGTCCTGCGAGAGCCAGCC
Organism: Allobosea sp.; assembly: GCA_031412095.1. Lineage (GTDB taxonomy): Bacteria > Pseudomonadota > Alphaproteobacteria > Rhizobiales > Beijerinckiaceae > Allobosea. The sequence continues at coordinate 10,212 of JANOCI010000079.1, read as the reverse complement.
AACTTCGATGGCCGCCTTTGCGCCGAGGTCGTGGACCGCCAAAAGGTCCGAGATTCGAATGCGGTGCGCGATGGCGCCAAGATACGGATAATTGCTGATGCCGCGGCGGAACTCGAGCTTGCCGTTGTTGTCGTCAAAGATTTCGCCCACGAGCTCGATGCGCACCTGCATCTCGTTCTCAAGTCCTTCGTCCCACATTCCGTTGCTGGCGTTCATCTCGCAGACAAGGCCGACGATGCGCGTGTCCCCCATGCTGACCGAGATGAGCCGGCCGATCGACCAGAAGTCTGCCTGCGCGCCGACCAGGCTGGTCGCGGACGTCGCTATCGTCGCCCGGGAGCCGTCACACGCCACGATCCGGCCGATCAGCCTTTCGGTTGGCTGACGCGGACTGCGGCGCTCCCCGCCGCCCACTTCCATCGGATGGTCCATGACACGCGCTTGCATATGGAATTCCCCGTTCTGGTGATCGGGCAGACTATCGATGCCTGGCCTTAACAGGACGTGTCGTGGATATTCGACTTTCCGGCAGAGTTAATGAATCGGAACCCGCTATACTTGCCAATCACGCCAGTTCGGCCATGAAACGCCGTTAGACTGACAGTATTCGCAATCGTACTGCCGTGAGCTTTCCCATTCCTTGGCGCCACCGTGCAAGCTGACGATAACGCGGACCGCATCGGCGTCTTTGAGCGCACGGCCTAACGGCGCTGCACTTCTCTAGCCAAGCCGGCTGCCGATAGGGCATCGAGATAAGCCTGCCATCTGGTTGCGTAGTCCCGGCCCATCTCGGCCAGCGCGTCCCATCCGTAGATGCCGGTGTCATGCATGTCGTCGAAAACCAGCTTGACGGCATAATGGCCGACCGGCTGCACCGCCAGGATCTCCACGTTCATCTTGCCGGCGATGGTCTTCTTCTCATTCGGTCCGTGGCCCTGGACCTCGGCCGACGGGCTCTCAACCCGCAGATACTCCGCCGGAAGGTCGAAGCGGGCGCCATCCTCATATGAGATGCTTAGAGTCCGCCGATCCTTGCTCAGGCGGATCTCCGTCGGCCAGCCCGGCGAGGTGCTCATGTCTCCACTCCCGATCTTTCCCGTGCAGCGCGCCTCGCCTGCCGTCTTCGGCATAAGCCCAGGGCCTGGCAGCATGCTGTCCTCCTTAGGGGATCGCCGCCTTGCGTTGCAAGCCGCATGCTCGTCGGCAGGGCTCTTCCAGAACGCAATGATTCAAGATAAACCAGATGGATGGACACAAATCGGATGCCGGAAGCCTTCGGCGCAGGCACGCATGCACCATTGGTGGATCCGTTCGGCCGGACCATCGAATACATCCGCATATCCGTCACGGACCGATGCGATTTTCGCTGCGTCTACTGCATGTCGGAGGACATGAATTTCCTGCCTAAGCGAGACCTGCTCACGCTGGAGGAACTCGACCGGATCGGATCGGCGTTCATCGCACGGGGCACCAGAAAGATCAGGATCACCGGCGGCGAACCTCTCGTGCGGCGCGACATCATGAGTCTTTTCCGTTCGTTGTCGCGGCATCTTGGCGGCGGGCTTGAAGAGCTGACCGTGACGACGAACGGCTCGCAATTGGCGAAGCACGCCAGCGAACTGGCAGACATCGGCGTCAAGCGCATCAACGTCTCGTTGGATACGCTCAATGCCGACACCTTCCGGACCATCACACGCTGGGGCGATCTGGCGAAGGTGCACGAAGGGCTTCGCGCGGCCCGGGCCGCGGGCCTCCGCCTCAAGATCAACGCCGTCGCGCTGAAAGGCGTCAATGAGGACGAGATCGAGGAATTGATCCGCTGGGCGCATGGCGACGGGATGGACATCACCTTCATCGAGGTGATGCCGCTTGGCGACATCGAGCCGCAGCGCATCGACCAGTTCCTGCCTTTGTCGCGCGTGCGGGCGCGGCTGGCCGAGCAGTTCACGTTGCTGGACGACCCCTACCGCACCGGTGGGCCGGCACGTTACGTCCGCGTTGCGGAGACGGGTGGGCTGGTCGGCTTCATCACGCCCTTGACGCATAATTTCTGCGAAAGCTGCAACCGGGTGAGGCTGACCTGCACGGGCACCTTGTACATGTGCCTTGGACAGGAGGACGCTGCAGACCTGCGGAGCGTCATCCGCAGCAGCGAGAGCGATGCGCCGCTGCATAGCGCCATCGAGGCGGCGATCGCGCGCAAGCCCAAGGGCCACGACTTCATCATCGACCGGCGCGCCCCTCGCGCTGCGGTTGGGCGGCATATGAGCGTGACCGGCGGCTGACAACCACGCCGATCCGCGCGTGCCTGCCGCGGCGGCGGCAATTGAAACGCTGCTCCGGCGGATTCGTCATGTCGCCATGCTCGCCAGCCGGTGTACCGGGGGGAACGTGTCGCCTAAGGATGTGTTGAGATAAACACAGGCCCATGATGACGGCGAACCAGCACTATGACGTGATCGTTGCCGGCGTGGGCGGAATGGGCTCTGCCGCCTGCTGGCATCTTGCCGCCCGGGGGCAGCGCGTGCTCGGGCTCGAGAGGTTCGATCTCGGCCACGGCATGGGGTCTTCGCACGGGATGAGCCGGATCATCCGGCTGGCCTATTTCGAGGGCACGCAATATGTGCCGATGGTCCGCCGCGCGCACGAACTGTGGCGCGAGACGGGCAGGCGCGCCGGCATGGACCTGCTTTATGTCACCGGCTCGCTTGATCTGGCGGCCGAAGGCGCGGGCTTCGTCGAAAGCGCCAGGAACTCCTGCCTCGACCACGGCCTCGCGCACGAGACGCTGACGAAGGCGGAGATCGCGAAGAGGTTCCCCGCCTTCAACCTGCCTGCTGGCCATGTCGGGCTCTGGCAGCCTGACGGCGGCTTCGTGGCGTCTGAACGCGCGATCTATGCGCATGTCGGCCTTGCCCAGGCAGCGGGAGCGACGATCCGCACGAATGAAGCGGTGCTTGAGTGGAGCACGACCGCGCATGGCGGGGTCAAGGTCGTGACCGACCGCGGGACCTATTCGGCCGGGCGGTTGGTGCTCACGGCCGGGGCGTGGATGGACACGCTCAATCCCGCGCTCGCGCCCCATTTGAAGACCGTGAGGCAGGCGATCAGGTGGCACAGCGTCGCCGATCCCGAACCCTTCAGGATGGGCAACCTGCCGGTCTTCATCCTGACCGTCGAAGAAGGCAATTTCTATGGGTTTCCCTTGTGGGAGCATCCCGGCTTCAAGCTTGGCGGGCCGCACTATGGTCGCGAGCCAATCGACCCTTCCAATCCGGACCGGACCCCCTCCCCGCGTCAGATCAAGATGCTGCAGGACTGCATCGCCCGCTACTTTCCCCACGCAACGGGCGAAGCCCTCGCCACCAAGGGGTGCATCTATACCGTGACGCCCGATGAGCACTTCGTCATCGACACGATGCCGGGCGCCGAGCAGGTCTCGTTCGCATCCTGCTGCTCGGGCCACGGCTACAAGTTCGCCAGCGTGATCGGCGAGATCATGGCCGACATCTGCACGAAGGGCTCCAGTTCTTTCGACTTGACCCCGTTCCGCCTCGCGCGTTTCAAGCAGGCCGCGTGAAGGCCGCCTCTCCCAAGCGAGCGCGCTGACATGGCGAGCGTCCAGAGCAACCGGCGCGGGGTCATCGCCATGATCGCCGCGATGGCGACGTTCGTGGTCAACGACGCCTTCGTGAAGCTGGCCACGGCCGCTTACCCCACCGGCCAGGTCCTGGCGATCCGCGGGTTGTTCGCGACCGCCGCAGCGCTGGTCCTTGTCAGCAGCTTCGGCAGGCTGGCCGACCTCAAGGCTCTGTCGAACCCGCTCGTCGTGGCGCGTGGCGCGCTGGAAGGGCTGATCGCGATCTGCTTCATCACGGCGCTCGCGCACCTGCAGCTGGCCAACATCACCGCGATCCTCCAGGCTGCGTCGCTGATCGTCGTGGCCATGGCCGCCATCCTGGGCATCGAGAAGGTCGGCTGGCGGCGCTGGGCGGCCATCGCGACGGGTTTCGCCGGCGTCGTGATCATCGTGCGGCCAGCGGCAGAAGGCTTCAACGTCTATTCGCTGGTCGCGCTCGCAAGCGCCGTGCTCGTCGGCTTCCGCGACCTGCTCACCCGGCGCATCAGCGCCCATGTCCCCTCGAGCGTCATCACCTTCACGACGACGGCCGTCGTCTGCGCGATGGGCTGGATTCTGGGGCTCTGGGAAGTCTGGCGGCCATTGCAACTGCGCGAGACGGCATATCTTGTCGCGGCGGCGCTGTTCGTGGCGTTGGGCAATTACGGGATCATCGTGGCTTACCGCGACGCGGACGTGTCGCTGGTTTCGGGCTTCCGCTACACCGTGCTGGTGTTCGCGATCGCGCTCGGCGCGCTCATCTGGGGCGACTGGCCGGATGGGGCGTCGCTCGCCGGCGCGACGCTCATCGTGGGCAGCGGGCTGTACACCCTCCACCGGCAAAGCGTCCGCGCTGCGGAAGCAAGCCCGCCATGAGCCAAGCCAGCCGCCTGCGTCCCTCCATCGCGATCCTTGTGCTGTGCAGCGCGGTGCAGCCCTTCGCGCTCAACGTGCTGGCGCCCGCCACGCCCGCGATCGCGCAGGCGCTGGCCACCGATTACGGCACCGTGCAGTTGACGCTCACGCTCTATCTGGGCGCTGTCGCGCTCGCGCAGCTGCTTGTCGGCCCAATATCAGACCGCATCGGGCGGCGGCCCTGCATCATCGGCGGGTTGGCGCTCTTCACGCTCGGTTCGGCCGTGGGCGGCTTCGCGAGCGGCCTCGGGCCGCTGCTCGGAGCGCGCATGCTGCAGGCGGTCGGCGCGGGCACCGCCTTCGCGCTGACCCGGGCCATCGCCCGCGACACCGGCGAGCGGGACGAAGCCGCGAGCCTGATCGGCTACGTGACGATGGCGATGGTCGTGGTTCCCATGCTTGCGCCGCTGGCTGGCGGATTCATCGAACGCAGCTATGGCTGGCGCGCGATCTTCGCGGCCATGGCGTTCATGGGGTTGATCGCCACAGTCGGCGCGATCTTGAAGCTGCCCGAGACGAAACCTGCGGGATTGCCGGCCGGTGGCTGGCTCGACGCGTTCCGCGCCTTTCCCGTTCTGGCGCGCGAGCGGGCGTTCCTGGCGTATGGAGGCGGGCTGGCCATGACCTCCTCGGTCTTCTTCTCGTTCATCGCCGGCGCGCCATATGCGGTGATCGAGCACATGAAGGCGACGCCCACCACGTATGGCCTGTTCTTCATCACCATGTCCGGCAGCTACATGCTGGGAAATTTCCTTACGGGGCGCTTCGGCAGGCGCTTCGGAGCCGAAAAGCTGACGCGCGTGGGCAACATCATGTCCCTCGTCGGGGTGGGCGCGGCGGCGGCGCTCTCGATCCTGTTCGACTGGACACCTGCCCTGCTCTTCCTGCCGTTGATGCTGAACGGCATCGGGAATGGGCTATCGATCCCGACGCTCACCGCCTCGGCGCTGTCGGTGAGGCCCGACCTGGCCGGAGCCGCAGCGGGCCTGACTGGCTTCGCGCAGCTCAGCCTTGGAGCGCTGCTCTCATATGTCGCCGGAGCGTTGGCGCCTGTCTGGCCTTCCACGTTCCTGATGCTGATGCTGGCCGGCACGGTTCTCGCCGTCCTCGCGCCGCGCCTCAACCGTTTCAGATGAAACCAAACGATTGTGAGATAATGATTTTTCCCCGCTTGTCGGCTTGAAATCCGTGCGCTACTGCTCGCAAAGTTTTACAGGTCAATAACGTGCTTTTGCAGACCAGCTGCCGGGCGCGATAAAAAAGACGGGGGGAGCCCTTGGGTGGTCTGATTTCGCTGAGCCGCACGATCGATGCCGTGAATACGGCGATCGGGCGCTACGTGGCATGGTTGATCGTCGTCGCCATCGGCGTTTCGACGGTGAACGCCATCATCCGTAAATTGTTCGACATGTCTTCGAACGCCTGGCTTGAGCTGCAATGGGTGCTGTTCGGCGCCGTTTTCCTGCTTTGCTCGCCCTGGACGTTGATCAGCCAGGAACATATCCGCATCGACATCGTCAACAGCCTGCTCCCGCAGTGGCTCAAGCATGCCATCGACCTGGTCGGCCATGTCCTCTTCCTGATGCCGTTCTGCCTCATCATGATCATCGACGGCTGGCCGTTCTTCACCCGCTCGTACGCCTTGAACGAGCAATCCCTCAACGCTGGCGGCCTGCCGCAGTGGCCCGCCAAATCGCTCGTCGTCATCGGCTTCACGCTGTTGGCGGTCCAGGGCATTTCGGAGATCATCAAGCGCATTGCCATCATGCGCGGCGACATCGAGGACACGACCCACACGTCTGGCGATGGAGGGCATGCTGCGGCTGCGCTCGCGGAGGCGGAGCGCCTGCTGAAGCAGGCCGAAGCAGACGGCCTCGCGCCGATCACCACCGTGCCGTCGCACGGCGCCGCCAAAAACATCAAGTGACAGCCCTCGCGCGTCCTCATTCCGGAGATCGACCGATGTCCTCATCGCTTCTTCGCGCGACCGGCCTCGCCCTTGCCGCTCTTGCGCTGCTTCTGACCTTCCACACCGGCGATGCGATGGCTCAAACAGCCAGCAGCGGCCTTTCAGGCTTCGTCAGGGAGAACATGGCGCCGCTCATGTTCGCGGCCCTCGTGGTGTTCCTGCTCCTCGGCTACCCTGTGGCGTTCGCGCTAGCGGCCAACGGGCTGTTTTTCGCCATCATCGGCATCGAACTTGGCCTTTTTGTGCCCAACTTCCTGCAGGCCCTGCCGGAACGCATCTACGGCACGATGAACAACGACGTGCTCCTTGCGATCCCGTTCTTCACCTTCATGGGCCTTGTCCTAGAGCGCTCGGGTATGGCAGAGGACCTTCTGGACACGATCGGCCAATTGTTCGGCACGATCCGCGGCGGCCTCGCCTATGCGGTCATCTTCGTCGGTGCGCTGCTGGCGGCGACGACCGGCGTCGTCGCCGCCTCCGTCATCTCGATGGGGCTGATCTCGCTCCCGATCATGCTGCGATACGGCTATGACAGGCGGGTTGCCTCCGGCGTCATCGCCGCCTCGGGCACCCTTGCGCAGATCATTCCGCCCTCGCTCGTCCTGATCGTGATGGCCGATCAGCTTGGTCGCTCGGTGGGCGATATGTACGAGGGTGCGTTCGTCCCCGGCCTCGTCCTCGCCTCAATGTATGCAGGCTACATCTTCCTCGTCACGCTGATCCGGCCATCATATGTGCCAGGGCTGCCTGTCGCCGACATCGGCTTCAAGGAGCCCGACGGTTCGCGCGGCGTATGGCAGTTGGGCGTGCTCGTGCTGTTCTCCGCGGTCGTCGGCTACTACGTCATGACCCAGACCAGCATCAAGAACGGCGCGGATTTCGTGATCCTCACGATGTCGGTCGGCGTCGTGGTGTCGTTCCTGTGCGCCGTCTTCAACAAGGTCTTCGGCGCGTCCAGGGTCGTCCTGACCGCGATCGCCACCGTCGCGCTGGTCGCGGGATGGTATTACCTCAAGCAGAACGGCTATCCGAGCTGGGCGCTGCTCTCCGAGGCCCTCGCCGCGGGCGCTCTTTACGCCACCTTCGTCGGCGTGATCGAGCGTGCGACCGGCTTCCGCATGATGTCGCGGATGGCGGAGCAGGTCACCTTCGTGATGGTGCCGCCTCTTGCGCTGATCTTCCTCGTGCTCGGCACGATCTTCATCGGCGTGGCGACGCCGACGGAAGGCGGGGCCATGGGCGCTGCCGGCGCCGTCGCTCTGGCCGGCCTCAAGCGCTACATGTCGAACGAGCCCAAGCGCCTGAACTTCGGCATCATCCGCTCTGCGACCGAGTCGACCGCCAAGCTCTCCGCCTTCGTGCTGTTCATCCTGCTCGGTGCACGCGTGTTCTCGCTGACCTTCTACGGCGTGAACGGTCACATCTGGGTCGAGCATCTGCTGACTTCGCTTCCAGGCGGCCAGGCCGGCTTCCTGATCGTCGTCAACATCATGGTCTTCCTGCTGGCCTTCTTCCTCGACTTCTTCGAGCTCGCCTTCATCGTCGTGCCGCTTCTTGGCCCAGCCGCCGAGAAGCTCGGCATCGACCTGATCTGGTTCGGCGTCATCCTCGGGGTGAACATGCAGACGTCGTTCATGCACCCGCCCTTCGGCTTCGCGCTGTTCTACCTGCGTTCGGTGGCGCCGAAGTTCGCCTACAATGACAAGGTCACCGGCAAATCGATGGAGCCGATCACCACCGGGCAGATTTACTGGGGAGCCGTTCCGTTCGTGGTGATCCAGTGCATCATGGTCGGCCTTGTCATCGCATTTCCGCAGATGGTCATGCACTACAAGAAGTCGGGCGTGCAGCTCAATCAGCAGCAGATCGACAACCAGCTGAACAGCATTGGCATTCCAAGCCTCGATCCGCCGGGCGGTTTGCCGGGAGGCCTGCCGCCGCTGGACCTCAGCCAGCCGCCAAGGATCCAGTGACGGATTGCCCGTTGCAAACGAACAAGCCCGGTTTCGCGACCGGGCTTTTTTGTGCACGCATAAACTGAAGGCCAAACAGGGTCACCGAGCCATCCAGTTGCTTCCCGATTTTCCATCGCCGCGAAACACCAGGCGAAGCGGGCCAAGCTCGGTCTCGGTCCGCGTGTCCAGCATGATCCGACCGCGCGCATTGAAGCCGGGCCCGTCCTGCAAGTTCGAACCGCGCTGCCTGACGCCCACTTCGCCACGCACTTGCCCGCTGATCCTCACGCATGTCCTGCTTCCCGGCTGGCGCACGAAGCCTGGACCGTATTCGGGGCAGGCCAGCAGCGCGTCCTGCCGATGATGCGGCTTCATCGGCTCGGCCAGGACGCCGCGCTGGCGCGGAATGGGCTGCGCAATCTGCGCAGCGGCAGGAGCCGCCAGGGGCGCGCATGACAGGAGCACGATCAGGATATTGGCTTTGCGCAAGGGCGGCGTCCGCTGAAAATCGATGTCCGGCGCAGCATACCCCATGTCCGGGCCACAAAAAACCCCGGCGTCACCGCCGGGGTCAAGATGAAATGTCCGGTTCTGTCGCCGGATGCCGGCAAGACCCTGACGGTCGAACGATCGTCAGCGCCCTGCGAGGTTCAGGCGATCAGCCGCGTGCGCGGGCGCGGATCATGAACGTGTCCATGTTGTATTCGGCAATCTGCCACCAGAGGTACTGGTCGTTGCGGAACGGCACCATGGCGTCATAGACCTTCTTGAACTCGGCATTCTTGGCCGACGTCTCGGCGTAGACCTCGTTCGCCGCCTTCAGGCAGGCTTCCATGATCTCGTTAGAGAATGGACGAAGCTGGGCGCCTGAGCCGACCAGGCGCTTGAGGGCGGCCGGGTTGCGGGCATCGTACTTGGCCTGCATGTCGACGTTTGCAAGAGCTGCCGCCGAAGTGAGGATCGACTTGTACGAAGCCGGGAGGCTGTCGAACTTGGCCTGGTTGATGAAGAAGTGCAGCGCTGCGCCGCCTTCCCACCAGCCGGGATAATAGTAGAACGGCGCGACCTTGTTGAAGCCGAGCTTCTCGTCATCATATGGGCCGACCCATTCGGCGCCGTCGATCGTGCCCTTCTCGAGCGCCGGATAGATGTCGCCGCCTGCGATCTGCTGCGGAACGACGCCAAGCTTCTGCAGGACCTGGCCTGCGAAGCCGCCGATACGCATCTTGACGCCCTGAAGATCGGCGACGGTCTTTAGCTCCTTGCGGAACCAGCCCCCCATCTGGCAGCCCGTGTTGCCGCCGGGCAGCGCATAGATGTTGTACTTCTTGAAGAAGTCATTCATCAGCGCCATGCCGCCGCCATGGTAGAACCATGCGTTCTGCTGGCGCGAGTTGAGGCCGAACGGAACCGCGGTCGCAAATGCGAACGTCGGATCCTTGCCGACATAGTAATACGAAGCAGTGTGGGCCATCTCGACCGTGCCATTGGTGACGGCGTCGGCGGCCTGAAGGCCGGGAACGATTTCACCGGCGGCGAAGACCTGGATCTGGAACTTGTTGTCAGTGGCTTCGGCAACTGCTTTCGACATCACTTCGGAAGCACCGAAGATCGTGTCCAGCGACTTCGGGAAGCTGGACGTGACGCGCCATTTCACTTCAGGCATCGACTGGGCGATGGCTGGGCTCGCGATGGCTCCGGCTGCTGCGCCAACCGCAGCGGTCTTCAAAAACTGACGACGCTTCATCGTGAAA
>JANOCI010000078.1:0-2547 GCA_031412095.1 Allobosea sp. | reverse complement strand
CGACGAGATCGAGTTTCCGAAGGGCAACCGCATCATCCTGCTGTCCGAAGGCCGCCTCGTGAACCTTGGCAACGCGATGGGCCACCCGTCCTTCGTCATGTCCGCGTCGTTCTCGAACCAGACGCTGGCTCAGATCGAACTCTGGACCAACCCCGGCAAATACGAGCGCAAGGTCTACACCCTGCCCAAGCATCTCGATGAGATGGTCGCCATGTTCCATCTCGAGAAGATCGGCGTGAAGCTCACGAAAATGAGCAGGGAGCAGGCGGACTACATCGGCGTGCCGGAAGCAGGCCCGTTCAAGCCCGACCATTACCGCTACTGACAACATCTGGGGTGAGGTTTCTCGCCCTGCACTAGATATTGCGGACACCAGGCCGTCGCCCGAAATCGGGCGGCGGCTTTCCCATTTTTACCGCGCTTTAACCACTTCCCGGCGGAATCGAAGGCTGATTAGTGTGTGTGGATGATTCGGCGTTTGGCCTGGCCGCGTGGCGGCGGCAGGCTGGCGCCGGACAGGAACGTTGACCGGATCAGCTCCGCCAGGCTTGGCAGCAATGCCGCTGGGGACCGGGCCGCGGCTTTCTGCAAAAGCCGTCCCGGGGAGTGTTTCCGGCCTTTGCTCCTGCGTCAGCGCGGTTCGCTCCGGATCGTGAGACGTGGTCTGCGTGCGTCGGGTCATTTGGGCGATGAAACGATTCTGCTTCCCGCCTCAGGCGGGCCGGCCATGAATCACGGGTGACAGCGGGCAAGATGACAAGCGCCGAGACGACATGCGCCGGGACGGCGAACGCCGAGACGACAGGTGCGGCGGCGCGCAAGGTCTCCGGCAGGACCTCCGGCGGCGTTTCCGGCAAGGTCGTCGAGGCGAGCGCCGACGGCGCCGTCAGCCCGGCGAACGGCCGGCGTCCCGGCCTGATGCCGGCGGCGTCCATAGTGGCGCTGGCCGCCTCCGCCGGAGCAGGCGAAGCGAGCGGGCTCGACCAGATAAGATGGCTGATGCCGGACGCCATCAGCGCATTCGGCATGTCGACCGTCGTCGGCCTCGCAGTCTTCGCAGCGACGACGGCCATCCTTCACATCCGCGAGCGCAGCCGCTGGGCCCAGCGCGAGGCGAGGCTGGGGGCCGAGCTCAACGCTGCCGCAGCGCGGGCCGAGCAGGCCGAGGTGTTCGGCTCGACCGAGGATCAGGTGGTCGTGAGCTGGGCAGCCCCTTCCGCCCGGGCCGAGATCAGCGGCTTGGGCGATTTCCTGCTGCAGGGCGGAGTCAGGCTGTCGCCCCTCGCCTTCGGCACCTGGGTGTCGCCCGCGCAGGTGAAGCAGGTCGGCGACGCCGTGGATGCGCTCAAGAGCCGCGGCGAGCCTTTCGACCTAGGATTGACGGCGCGCGACGGCAAGATCGTGGAGGCCAGGGGCCGGGCGGTTTCGGGCCGGGCGGTCCTTCACCTGCGCGACGTCTCGCAGACCCGGCGCAGCCTGATCGAAGCCCAGGTCGAGCGCGATCATCTGCGCAGGCAGAACGACGGCTTCCATGCCCTGCTCGACGCCAGCCCCAATCCGGCATGGCTGCGAGGGGCCTCCGGCGAGCTGGTCTGGGTGAACGCCGCCTACGTCAAGTCCGTCGAAGGCCGCTCCGCCGCCGCCGTCATCGCCGCTGGCAGCGAGCTGATGGACCGTGACGGACGTGACCGCGCAGCCTCGGCCCGTGCCAGGGGCGAGGCCTTCGCCAGCCGCTCCCCCACCGTGGTGGGCGGACAGCGCCTCATCCTCGACCTGCAGGAGCAGCCGGCGGCCGACGGCTATGCGGGGCATGCCGCCGACGTCAGCGAACTGGAGGCGGTCCGGGCCGACCTCGCGCGGCAGATGGAGGCGCACATCAAGGTGCTGGACCGGATCTCGACCGCGGTCGCGGCCTTTGATTCGCGTCAGCGTCTGTCGTACCGCAATCTCGCCTATGAGAAGCTGTGGTCGCTCGATCCCGCCTATCTCGACACCAGGCCGACCGATGGCGAGATCCTCGACCGCCTCAGGACGGAGAGGCGCCTGCCTGAAGTCAGCGGCTACAAGGACTGGAAGGCCGAGCGGCTCAAGGCCTACACCGCCATCGAGACGCTCGAGGATTGGTGGTACCTGCCCGACAGCCGGGCGATCCGCGTCACCACCAGCGCCAATCCGCAAGGCGGCGTGATCCATCTGTTCGACGACGCCACGGAGCGGTTCTCGCTGGAATCGAAGGTCAACGCCCTGTCGCGGATGCAGCGCGAGACGCTCGACGGGCTGCGCGAAGGCGTCGCGGTGTTCGGCTCGGACGGCAGGCTGCGGCTGAGCAACCCTGCCTTCGCCAGCATGTGGAAGCTTTCGCCGGCCCATCTCGAGACGCAGCCCCATATCGACGATGTGGTGGCCCTGTGCCGGCTTCTGTCGCCCTCCGAGGACGACTGGAACATGCTCCGGGGGGCCGTGGTCGGCGTGCGGGACCGGCGCGAGGACTACGCCGCCAACATGAACCGGCAGGACGGCTCGGTGGTCGACTGCGCCCTCGCCCCC
>JANOCI010000077.1:0-3409 GCA_031412095.1 Allobosea sp. | reverse complement strand
CGAGGGCGGCACCGTCGAGCAGGAGCTAGCCGTCACCGCTTCGACGCGCAAAGATCTGGGGCGGGCCATCGAGGACCTGCGCAAGAGCTACAACAATGGCGTCATCCTTGCCGCCGGCGCGGGCCAGATCGGCCCCAAGGTGGTGAATGCGGGAACGATCCTGAAGCTGGGCGAGACCGCGCTCGATATCTATAGCGGCGACAGCTACATCGTGGCTTACCTTCCGGCCGGGCGCATCTACAGCGTCGAGGGCGGCGACAGCGTGGTGGTGACGGATGGCACGCTCAGGGCGAAGGGCCGCATCCTGCGCATCGAAGCGATGTCGGACGTATTGCCGCCGGAGTTCCAGAACGTGTTCTCCAGCCGCGAGCGGCAGCAGATCGCCCGCGTCGAGCTTGAGTCCGGGTCCGACAAGCTTTCTGTGCAGAGCAAGGTCAAGGTGATCGGCCACATCTCGCCGAACAACGCTGTCTCGCTGCTCAAAAGCGCCGTGTTCATTGCGGCGTCGACCATCTACCGGATCGCCGGACTGGACGAAGAGCTGGGCGGCACCGACAACACTGCTGTCGGCTCGATAACGCAGCCAGTGCAAAGCCGGCCGACGTTCACGCTTCCGCCAGACGAAGGCCCTCCCGATTGGCGTGCGCTCACCGATCCGAATTCTGTCAGGACCTGGCGCAACCGCGACTGAACGGGCGCTTCGGTTCGCTCAACCAGGTATCGCCCAGGGTTGGCGCGCTGCCCGCTCGGCCCGATAGCGCGCGATGTCGTCAACGTGCCGCAGCGTGAGATCGATGTCGTCCCATCCGTTCAGCAACTGAAGCCGGCGCACCGCATCGACGGTGAAGGGAAACGCCATTCCTGATGCGATGATGGCCTGGCTTTCGAGATCGACCGTGACCGGTCCGTCCAAGGCGAGCTTGAGCAGCGCCTCGCAGTCGCCTTCCGAAATGACGGCAGGCAAGAGCCCGTTCTTGACGGCGTTGGAGGCGAAGATGTCGCCGAAGGACTGTGCGGCCACGCAGCGGACGCCATAGTCCCACAAGGCATACACGGCAGCCTCCCGCGAGGATCCTGTGCCGAAGTTGCGGCGCGCGATCAGGATCTTCGCCCCGGCATGGCGGGGATCGTCAAGCACGAACCCTGTCCTGGCCGCGCCGTCTTCAGAAAAGCGCAGATCGTGCAGCAGATAGCCGCCATAGCCTTGCGCGCGCGAACGCTTCATGAAACGGGCCGGAATCAACTGGTCCGTGTCGACGTTCGCCAGGCCGAGCGGACAGGCGAGAGCGGTGAGGGTCTTGAAAGGCTCCATGATCAGCCCTCCAGGGCCTGAAGCGTGCGCACGTCGGTGATCCGCCCCGTGACGGCGGCGGCGGCAGCCATGGCGGGCGACATGAGGTGCGTGCGTGCGCCAAGCCCTTGCCGGCCGCGGAAATTGCGGTTCGTCGTCGATGCGCAACGCTCGCCGCCTGGCACCGTGTCGCCGTTCATGCCGACGCACATCGAGCAGCCGGATTCGGCCCATGTCAGACCTGCATCAATGAAGATGCGGTCCAGGCCTTCGGCCTCCGCCTGGCGTTTGACCGTGCTGGAGCCAGGCGAGATCAGCCCCGGCACCTTCGCCTTCCTTCCTCGCAGCACGGCGGCGGCAGCCCGCAGGTCCTCGAGCCTCGCGTTCGTGCACGATCCGATGAAGACGCGGTCGATGACGATGTCCGTCAGCTTCTCTCCCGGCTTGATTCCCATGTAGCTCAACGCGTCCGCGAGATAGGCCGTGCGCCCGGGATCATCGGCGATGTCCAGCGGCGCATGCGCGGTGATGGGCAAGGCATCCTCCGGGCTGACGCCCCAGGTGACGACGGGCGCAACGGCATCTCCGTCGATGACGATGTCGCGGTCGAACGCCGCGCCGTCATCCGTGCGCAGCGTGCGCCAGTGCGCGATCGCCGCCTCAAGCGCCGCACCCTCGGGCGCATGCGGGCGGCCGCGCACCCAGGCGAACGTGGCCTCGTCCGGCCCGACCATCGCGCAGCGCGCACCGGCTTCGATCGACATGTTGCAGAGCGTGAGCCGGCCCTCCATCGAAAGGGCTTCGACCGCTGGCCCGGCATATTCGAGGGCATGGCCTTGCGCGCCGTTCGTCCCGATGGCCGCGATCACATGCAGCGCCAGATCCTTTGCGGTGATGTGAGGGCCAAGCGCGCCGTCGACCGTGATGCGCATGCGCCTTGGCTTGCGCTGCCACAGGGTCTGCGTCATCAGCACATGCGCCACTTCGGACGCGCCGATCCCGAATGCGAACGCGCCGAATGCGCCATGCGTGGACGTGTGGCTGTCGCCGCAGACGATCAGCAGGCCCGGCAGGGTCAGGCCCTGCTCAGGGCCAACCACATGCACGATGCCTTGACCGGGATCATCGAGGCCAAACAGCTTGAAGCCGTGCTTCGCAGCGTTCGCAGACAGCCTGTCCACCATCCCGGCGACTTCGGGGTCGGCGATGGCCGGCCGCCCGTGCGTCGGCACGTAATGATCGGCAACCCCGAAGGTGAGGGCAGGCTCGGCGACGGGCGCATTGCGCTCATCGAGCTTCCGAAAGGCGTGGTGGGAGCCCTCGTGCACGAAATGCCGGTCGACCCACAGCAACGTCTCGCCGTCTTCGCGCACCGCGACGACGTGCTCGTCCCAGAGCTTGTCGAACAACGTCCTTGGCTTGTCGAACAGTGTGCGGGGTGCGCTCATGCTTTGCCCAGTTCAGCCATCATCTCCTTGATGGTGGCGATCCGCACCACCGGGCGCAAGGCCTCGATGGCGGCGCCATGCGTCTGCGGGCTGAAAGCGGCGCAGCCATCCTCCAGCACGATGGCCTCGATGTCGCGGACATGCGCATCGCGCACGGTCGACGCCACGCCGCCATTGGTGACGATGCCGCAGACCAGCAGCCGGGTGATGCCGAGCTTGCGGATGACCCACTCCAGCCGCGACATGTAGAAGGCGGAATACGCGACTTTCTCGACCGCGACGTCCACCGGCTGGAGGGCGTCGGCCGTGGCGTTGCCCCAAGAGCCGGGCGCAAAATCGCCAGCCTTCAGGAAAGGCCGCAACTGCTTGAGATGGGGCGAGATCAACGGCTCGCCGCCACGCCCGGGCACGAGCGTGAACTGCGTGGCGATGACGAGGCCGCCCTTCGCTTTGAGCGCATCCAGCAGCGGCCTGATCCGCCCCGGAAGAGCTGCGATCTCGGGCGCGGATTGCCCGCCGCGTGCATAGGCGCCATCGGGATGGATGAAGTCGTTTTGCAGGTCGCAGACGAGGAGCGCGGTGGTGGCGGGATCCAATGCCGTCTCGGTCATCACGCCCGCTCCACGATCAGATTGCCGAAATCATCGACGCGCGCCGCCAGTCCCGGATC
>JANOCI010000076.1:0-5044 GCA_031412095.1 Allobosea sp. | reverse complement strand
CTTCGAAGGCTTCCTGCCGCCCCGGACCGCGGCGCGGCGCTCGAGGCTGACCGAACTGCGCGCCATCCCAGCCACCATCGTGCTGTTCGAATCGCCGCGCCGCTTGGCCGAGATGCTGGCGGACGCCGCGGCCATGATGGGCCCGCGCCCCGCCGCGGTGGCGCGCGAACTGACCAAGATGCACGAGACGGTCCGGCGCGGCAGCCTCGCAGAACTGGCGAAGATGTATGCCGAGGGCGAGACCTCGCGCGGCGAGATCGTCGTCCTGATCGGCGCCGGGGACGGCGCGCCGGCAGCCGAGGCGGGCGATCTGGTCGATGCGAAGCTCAAGGCGGCGCTGGCTTCGACATCGCTCAAGGAGGCGGTGGCGCAGGTCGCCGCCGACACCGGCCTGCCGCGCCGCAAGGTCTATGCGCGCGCGCTCGAACTGACGCGGCTGCCCTGAGCCATGGCGAAGCGCGACGGCATCGGCGCGCGCCGGTCGGTCAAGGCGGGAGCCGCGGCGGAATGGCTGGCCATCGCCTTCCTCACCTTCAAGGGCTATCGGCTGCTGGCGCGCCGCTTTGGCGGAAAAGGCGGCGAGATCGACCTGATCGCGCGCCGCGGAGACGCGGTCATCTTCGTCGAGGTCAAGGCGCGCGCCGTGATGGCGGACGCGGCCGCAGCGATCACGCCCGAAAAGATCCGGCTGGTGAACCGCCGCATCCGCGGCTGGGCGGCTGAGAACCCATGGGCGTCTGGCCTCACCCTGCGCGCCGATGCGATCTTCTTCGGCGGCGGCGCGTGGCCGCGCCATGTGGAGAGCGTCTTCCCCGTCGAGATGCTGTGAGCCGGCATGCAGCGGCATGCCGGCATAGCCCTCGCACACGGACGGGCTTGCCTTGAGCGGCCACAGCCGCGAATAAGCGCATGCAGACCCGATCGGCAACCCTGAGGAACCTCCCATGAAGCTCACCGTCGCCGTGCAGATGGACCCGGTCGAACGCATCAGGATAGCGGGCGATTCAAGCTTCGCGCTCATGCTGGAGGCGGCGCGGCGCGGCCATTCCCTGCTGACCTACACGCCCGACAAGCTTTCGATGCGGGACGGCAAGGTCATCGCGCCGATGAAGCCGACCGAGGTGCGCGACGTCGAGGGCGACCACTGCACGCTCGGCCCCGAGGAGCGCACGGACCTCGCCGACGTGGACGTGGTGCTGCTCAGGCAGGACCCGCCCTTCGACATGGGCTATGTCACGACCACGCACCTGCTGGAGCGCGTCCACCCGAAGACGCTGGTGGTCAACGATCCTGCCCATGTGCGCAACGCGCCGGAGAAGATCTTCGTCACCGACTTCCCCGACCTGATGCCGGCCACGCTCATCACCCGCGACAAGGCGGAGATCGAGGCCTTCCGGGCGGAGTTCGGGGACATCGTGATGAAGCCGCTCTATGGCAACGGCGGCGCGGCGGTGTTCAAGGTCGCGCGCACCGACCCGAACTTCGGCTCGCTCTACGACCTGTTCGCCCAGATGTTCCGCGAGCCCTGGGTGGTGCAGCGCTTCCTGCCGAAGGTCAGCGAGGGCGACAAGCGCATCATCCTGATCGACGGCGTCGTCAAGGGAGCCATCAACCGCGTGCCGGCGGAGAACGACATCCGCTCCAACATGGTGCGCGGCGGCGCGGCAAAACCCACCGACCTGTCCGCGCGCGAACTCGAGATCTGCGAGCGCATCGGGCCTGCGCTCAAGGCCCGCGGCCTGATCTTCGTCGGCATCGACGTTATCGACGGCAACCTCACCGAAATCAACGTGACCTCGCCGACGGGCCTGCGCGCGATCAAGCGGCTCGGCGGGCCGGACCTGGCGGTGGATGTGTGGGACGCGATCGAGGGGAAGGTGGGGTGAGGGGGGGGGCTGCACAATCAACAGACATCGGCATTTTTGCATATTAAATGGTTATCTTAAGCCATAGGCCGAGCTAAGTCGGACAATCGCGGGCTATCTCAAAATACGGAGGAATATCCGCATACCGATTTTGAGCTCAATGATATCTGCTAAAACCTCAAAACCGATGCTCTTTCAAACGCATAATTTCTTCAGCGACCCCGCGTTGTGACAACGGAAAAAAGTCAAACATTTCGTATAGTCGTGCAATGCTGGGGAAAAGTACCTCGGCTAGATTATCGTCGATTTGTTGAATGCTTGCGGATCCCGTTACTCGAAATTCGTTCACGCCGCGGCAAATTCGGTCACCGCCAAGTATGCGTCGACCGTCGATCGATACGAGGCGTCTATTCAACAAGCCGTGCCACTGGAACACAAACCGGAGGTGTGTTGCATTTCCGAGCTCAGCTGCCAACCTTCTTGCGAAGAGAAGTGCCTCGCCTGTCCGCCATATCGGAAGACCGTAGTCAAAGGCCGTCCCAACTGCGTGGTGGTCGGCACTATCTTCTTGAAATCCGCGCTTCATGTAAAGAAGGCCCTCTGGAGAGATCCACCAAAAATCTTGGTAAGCTGGACCGTCGAGCCGCCGACCTTCAGGGTCGCTAACGCCCAACCAAGTCTCAATTGCACCCTCGATCGCGTGAGGATGAAGTGGCGGACGATTGATTACTAAAAAGGTGGGCCAACCCGTGAGCCTGATGTTGTGAGCCGCATCGATCTTTTGAAGCAGTTCCTGTAGGCTAAAGTGTTCCAAATCGCCCTCGATCGCGATGGCAATACTATACGCCCCATGAGGAAAACGCGTTGCTGCATCAGCGGGCTGGTTCGCGACCAGCGCTGCCCAGCGATGCTCGGCTCGAGCAATAAAGGCAGCGAGTGAATCATTGGCAAGACCAGATTGAGCGGCATCTCCAGTCGATCCCGCCATAATTACCCTAAAGGCATTCAGCATGTCATCGCGACGGGCCCGCAAACATCTATCCAAGACTTGCGACCATTCCTCTGGTGTTCGAGCATCCTCGCTTTTGGGCCCGGGCTTGCGGACATAGACCTTGTTTTGACTAACAACTCGGTCACAGTCACGGATCGTCATAACTGGCGTCCGATGGTCGCCTGGAACGATGACAACAGCATGTTCATTGCCAGTAACCGGATATATTGCGTGGTGAACGTCGCAGTGGAACTGCGGTTTAGCATACCGCGCAATCGCTGCATTTACAGCATCTGCCCCATAGCGCTGAATCTCAGCGGGTCTTGTCTCACTGAAAAGTGCGCGCCCAGCTTCGTTATCCTCTCGGAAGCCGATGACGATTGCTCCTCCTCCTGAATTTGCGAGAGCCATCGCTGCCTTGGCAAGCTTCGCCTTGCCCGTCTCGTCGGCAAGATCGAGCCAGCCCTTATGCTCCACCATTAGGGTTTCGTTGGGTTCCGCAACGTAGCCCTCTATTTCCTGCCGCGTTGCCATCAGACCCGTTCCAAAAATCTAACGTTAACATGTGAATCTGCGCGTAGAATTGAAGAGTTAAATAAATGCGCAATGTCGAAGTGCTTTTCGCGATTGATGCAATCAATCGACCGACACGGACTATATAAATATCAGCTTCGGGGGAGCAATGATGTTGTTAGCGTCAAAATATGCATTTTTCGCTCTTGGCCAGTTTTGGGCATTCAACGATTCAATTCGCCTATTATGCCCGTATTAACGAGACGCAACTGGAATTAAGCGCAGGTCAGGTGCCGCCCACACCCCGCCTCGTCCACTCGCATCTCCATTGCACCTCCATCGCATGACCATTACCAGCCGCCCCACCAGCCCTTCCCCGAACATAGTGATCTAGCAGACAATCCCACCGAACTGATGACGTCTCCGCCGATCGCCGCGATACCTGCACATAAACCCCGGCCTCCACTTCCGCAGCCGACAGCGCTGACCAAGACCGACGGAACGGCCACGTCGCCAAGCGGCTCAAGGCGCCGCCATCAGCCTCGCGAACGGCAGCAGCTGGCCTTCCTGCACGCCGATCAGCCGGTTGGCGACGAGGCCTGCGGTGCTTTCCGGCTCCAGCAGGACCGCCGCCAAGGATGCGAGCGGCTGGTCCATCGGAACGAAGACATCGCCGGCCGAGGGCTGGATCAGCCCATCCTCCAGCGCATAGGCTCCGCTGACGATCTCGCCCGCGCCGGTGTCGTCGCCCCGCACGTCGGCCTTCGCAGCCGAGGTCAGCCTGACGGCCCGGTAGCGCTGGCCGGGCACCGGCCCGCCGGCTGCGATCGGCGCCGTCCTCACCCCTGCCCTCTCCAGAGCCGCGATGGCGGCTGCCTGGCTGCCGCTGAGCAGATAGCCGGCCGGGCGCGGGCGCGTGAGCACAGGCTCGATCTGCAGCGAGGACAGCCAGCTGACGGAGACCGGCCTGTCGGCCCCCGTGACGGGATCGACGAACGTGAGGGCACGCGTCTGCGCTTCCTGCCGGGCGCTGACCACCAGAGGCCCGCGCGCCGAGGCCGATTCAGCCTCGGCCTGCCGGCTGAGCGCCAGGAAGCCCTGCGGATCCCCCGCCACCAGGCGCAGGATGGCTTCGGCCGCCACGACGTGCGTATGAACGCGGCGGGCATAGTTGGCCTTGCCGAGGCCGACGCCGCGCGTCTCGATGAGAAAGCTCAGGGCGTTGCGCAGGCCGGCGATGTTGCGGCCCGTGTCGGGGCCGATGCCTCCCATCGCCACCGGCGCATCGGGCCGCGCGCCATCCGTGGTGAAGTACCAGTCATGGGTGAGGCCCTCCGCATCCAGCGCCGCGCGCATCGCGGGGAGCACGCGTTCGAGCGCGGCGGTGCGCAGGCTTGGCGCGAGGTTCGGCGCGGTGGCGTGCTGGAGCATGGCGTCGACGCGCGTCAGGCCGCCGACCTTGGTCAGCCAGCGTCCGCCCACCGTGAACTCGTGGCAATCCAGCACGACATTCGGCTTGAACCGCGCGAAGAGGCCGGCGAGCACGCGCGCTTCGGGCGTGCGCAGCAGCGTATGGTCGCGGTTGGCGTCGATGCCGTCGGCGAGCGCCCGCACGAACGCCGCCGCCCCGTCCGGATTGGCGCGCGGCGCGATGACCACGTCCACCGTGTCGAGC
>JANOCI010000075.1:0-13145 GCA_031412095.1 Allobosea sp. | reverse complement strand
GCCGAATAGCCGCAGCGCGCCAGATAGTCGACGTCATAGGCCATGATCCGGCCCGCATCGTCGAAGCCGATGCGGTAGTCGCAGCGGAAATCATGGCGCTTGCCCGTCGTGGCGAAGTCGTCGTCGCGGTCGAGGCGCAGCTTGCACGGCCTCCCCAGCTTGTGGGCGGCCAGCGCCGCGATCGCCGCCCATTGCGTGGCCTGGCTCTCCTTGCCGCCGAAGCCGCCGCCCATGCGCCGCACTTCGCAGGTCACGAAGGCATCGGGCAAGCCCAGGACCTTCGCCACCACATGCTGCACCTCGGTGGGGTGCTGGGTCGATGAATGCAGCAGGATTCCGCCATCCTCCTTCGGGATGGCGAGCGCCGCCTGCCCTTCCAGATAGAAATGCTCCTGCCCGCCGATGCGGAAGCTGCCGGAGACCTGTCTGGGCGACGCCGAAAGCGCCGCCTCGACATCGCCGCGCTCAAACGCATAATCGGACAGCACTGTCTCGCCATGCTCCGCAGCCTGCTCGACAGTGACGCGCGGCGTCTCGGCCTCGATCTCGACCTTCGCGAGCCGCGCCGCCCGCCGGGCCGCATCGCGCGAGGTGGCGACGACAGCGAACAGCACCTGGCTGTGAAACATGACCTTGCCATCCGCGAACATCGGATCGCCGCCGATCGAAGGCGACACATCGTTGGCGCCAGGCACGTCGGCGGCGGTGAACACGGCCACCACGCCGGGAAAGCTGCGCACGGCGTCAAGATCGAGGCTATTCAGCGTGCCTCTCGCGGCAGGGGAAAGGCCGCAGCCGATGTGGAGCGTACCCTCCGGCTCGCGCAGGTCGTCTATGTAGGCCGCGTTGCCCTGCACGTGCCGGACGGCGCTGTCATGCGCGAGCGGTTGATGCACATGCCGCAGCGGCTCCGGCGGCGAACCTGCAACAGGACGGATGTTCATGTGGTGCAACTCTTCGTCATTCCGGGGCCGCGGAGAGGAGCCCGGAACCCATCAGCCGGCCCTTTGTAGCTGCAGGAGGCATGGTCAACTCCAGAAAAAGGTCGGGCCATTCCGGGTTGCTCCGCTCAATCAGGTTGATCTTCCACTCTCGCTGCCACTTCTTGATGTGCTTCTCGCGGACAATGGCATCACGAATGTCATCGTGCTGTTCAAACCATACCAGTCTTGCCACGCCATACCTGGCTGAAAATCCAGGAATCAGAGATTGACGAGGCTCGCTCGCTCGACGGACGACATCATTGCTGACACCGAGATAAAGCGTTCCGTAGTGCTTGCTGGCCATCAGATAGACATAGCCTCCTTCGTCATGTCGGCACCGCAATGGGTTCCGGGCGCCGCTGAGCGGCCCCGGAATGACGCTGTGCTGTGTCTGCCCGATGCAAAAGCCGCGTGTCGTCACCTCCTGCGTCGCCATACCCGGCGATTTCCAGCAACGCTTTCATCAGCAAGTTGCGCGCCACTGCGCTGCGGTAGGCGCTGGTGGCCCGCTGGTCGGTCAGCGGTTGGTAATCCGCCGCCAACGCATCCAGCGCAGCGCTCCAGGCAGCCTCATCGTCGAGCGCGACGCCGACCAGCGCGGCTTCGGTATCCAGCGCCCGTTTTGGCGTGCCGGCCATGCCTCCAAAGGCGATGCGGGCGCCGGTGATGCGGCCGTCCGCCACCGTGAGGCGGAACGCGCCCATCACGGCGGAAATATCCTCATCGAAGCGTTTCGAGACCTTGAAGGCACGAAAATGCTGGCCTTCCGCCAGTTTCGGCACGGTGAGCGCGCTGACGAACTCGGCCTCGCGCCGGTCCTGCTTGCGGTAGGCGAGGAAGAAATCCTCCAGCGGCAGCGTGCGGACCTCATCCCCTCGCCTGAGCTCGACCCCGCCCCCCAGCGCGATAAAGCAGGGCGCGAGATCGCCGATGGGCGAGCCGTTGGCGATGTTGCCGCCGACCGTGCCGGACGCCCGCACCTGAGCCGAGCCGAAGCGGCGCATGACTTCGCCAAGGTCGGGATCGATGGCGGCAAGGTGCGCATGCGCCTCGCCATGGCTTGCGCCGGCACGGATGCGCAAGTGACCGGCTTCCTCCATGACGTCTGAAAAGCCTTCGATGCGGCCGATCCAGATCAGCTTCGGCAGTACCATCAGCCCTTTGGTGACCCACAGGCCCACATCGGTCGCGCCTGCCAGGATCACGGCGTCGGGATGCGCGGCATAGAGGCTCGCCAGCGCCGCCTCGCTGCGGGGGATGGCGAAGAAGGCGGCGTCATCGCCGATCAGGGCATCGACATCGTCGGCCAGCGCCTTCAGCGCAGCCTCCGACGCCCCACGAGCCGCCATGGAGCGATGCGCGGCTTCTCCGGCACAGGCATCCAGCGCTGCGTCGATGATAGGCCGGTATCCGGTGCAGCGGCACAGGTTGCCGGCCAGCGCGTCGCACACCGTGTCGCGCGTCACGGGCCGCTGCCCTTCCTGGCAGAGCGCGAACAGGCTCATCACGATGCCGGGCGTGCAGAAGCCGCATTGCGAGCCGTGATGCGCCACCATCGCGGCCTGGACCGGATGCAGCGCGCCACCCTGCGCAAGATCATCCACGGTGATTAGTTCGCAGCCGTCGAGCTGGCCGAGCAGCAATATGCAGGTGTTCACAGGCTGATAGGTCAGCCGCCCGCCCTTGAGCCGGCCGACCACGGCCGTGCAGGCCCCGCAGTCGCCCTCGGCGCAGCCTTCCTTGGTGCCTGTCAGGCGCATGTCCTCGCGCAGCCAGTCCAGCACCGTGCGGCGCGGGCTGAATGCGTCGAGGGTGATCACGTCGCCTCGGCGCAGGAATCGGATGGCTTTTCGCCGAGTTTCAGTCATGTTTCCTGGTGTCCCAATCGCATGGCCCAACATGACGCGATGTCGGCGTGAACGGAAGAGGTGTATGCCCGTGTCGATTGAGCGCAACAAGGCCGCGTTCATCTGCCCACCGGTCACTGGGATGCCCGTGCCGCGATGGAGAACGGACATGATGGAGGCTTTCCGCAATGATCCCGCCTGAAACGCTCGCCCGCCGCATCGCCGCCGGGACGGGCGAGGAGCCCGCCGATTTCGTCATCAAGGATGCGCGGCTCTATTGCCTCGTGACCGGCGCGCTCATCGAGACCGACATCGCCATCGTCGGCGACACGATCGTCGGCACCCATGGCCGCTATGAGGGCGCCGAGACGATCGAGGCCAGGGGGCGCATCGCCGTGCCGGGCTTCATCGACACGCATTGCCACGTCGAATCCTCGCTGGTGACGCCGTTCGAGTTCGAGCGCTGCGTGCTGCCGCACGGCGTCACCACCGCGGTCTGCGACCCGCATGAGATCGCCAACGTGCTGGGCGCCGACGGCATCCGCTATTTCCTCACCTGCGCCGAGCGCATGGTGATGAGCCTGTTCGTGCAGCTGTCGTCCTGCGTGCCCGCCACGCACCTGGAGACGTCCGGCGCGGCCCTTTCCGCGGCTGACCTCATGCCGTTCATGGACCATCCCAAGGTGATCGGGCTGGCCGAGTTCATGAACTTCCCCGGCGTGCTCGGGCGCGACCCGGCCTGCCTGGAGAAGCTCAGCGCGTATTCCGAACGCCATATCGACGGACATGCGCCGCTGCTGCGCGGGCTGCCGCTGAACGGCTACATGGCGGCGGGCATCAGGACCGATCATGAGACGACGACGGCAGACGAGGCGCGCGAGAAGATCGCAAAGGGAATGCACGTCCTGATCCGGGAGGGTTCGGTGTCGAAGGACCTGCACGCGCTGATGGAGATCATCGACCGCGACGCCTCGCCCTTCCTCGCCTTCTGCACCGATGACCGTAACCCGCTGGACATCGCCGAGGAAGGCCATATCGACTTCATGATCCGCACGGCCATCGCACATGGCCGCGATCCGCTGGCCGTCTACCGGACCGCGACGGTTTCCGCCGCCCGCGGATTCGGGCTGACTGACCGCGGCTTCATCGGGCCGGGAAAGCGCGCCGACATCGTGCTGCTCGACGACCTTCACGGCTGCCAGGTGAGCCTCACCCTGGCCGGCGGGCGGCGAGGCGACGAGGCCAGGTTCGCAGCGCGTCCGCCGGTGGCGCATGTGGGGCGCGGCAGCGTGACATCGCGCAATCTGTCTCCAGACGATTTCGCGGTCGCCGCTTCGTCCGGCGAGACATCCGTGATCGGCGTCGTGCCCGGCAAGATCATCACCGAGCACCTGAAGCGCATGTTGCCCGCCGCCGCCATCGACCTGTCGCAGGACGTCATCAAGGTGTCGGTCATCGAGCGGCACGGGCGAGGCAACGGCGTCTCCACGGGCTTCGTGCACGGCTTTGGCATGCAGCGTGGGGCCATCGCCTCGTCGGTGGGGCACGACAGCCACAACCTGTGCGTCGTGGGGGTCGATGGCGCATCGATGGCCACCGCAGCCAACCAGCTGATCGCCATCGGCGGCGGCTTCTGCGTGGTGGACGACGGCAGGGTGCTGGCCGAGCTCGCATTGCCCATCGCTGGGCTGATGAGCGACATGACCTTCGAGGACGTCCACGCCGGGCTCGTGCCGCTGCGCGAGGCGGCGAAAAGCCTCGGCGTCGTGCTGGCCGAGCCGTTCCTTCAGGTGGCGTTCCTG
Source organism: Allobosea sp. (assembly GCA_031412095.1). GTDB lineage: Bacteria > Pseudomonadota > Alphaproteobacteria > Rhizobiales > Beijerinckiaceae > Allobosea. Next base: position 8,513 of record JANOCI010000075.1, on the reverse strand, counting down.
ACGCTGCCCGTCATACCTCACCTCAAGATCACGGATCGCGGGATGGTCGACGTCGACAGGTTCGAGCTGTTCTGATTCGAGTTGATCTAGTTCGGCTTGGGCGCGTGGGCGACGAGCATGCCGACGACGCGCCGCGCATCCTGAACCTCGAGGCTGCCGTAGTCGAGCTCCGCGCGCTGGAGCCGAGGCGTGATGTGTCCCGCCTCATAGCGCTTCATCAGGAAGCGCAGCATGGTGCTCCAGTCGAGCTGGGCGGCCTTGGCATAGGCCAGGAAGCCGCCATGGATGTCGACCGCGAAGGCCTTGGCGAGGCCCGGCAGCGGCACGGAAAGCTGCTTCGCCAGCGTCGCGAGCGCCGCGTCGATGGCGTTGGCCTCGAGCAACTGGCGCAGCTTGGCTTCGAGCTCGGATATTGTGGGCAAGGCCGCTTGCTGCGCAGGCGGGGCGGGCCTCCCATCCGCAGCGATCACGACCGCCGGATGCGGAGAGGGCGGCGGGGACTGGAACGCAGCGGCTTGATGCGCCGGCGGCTGCGGGGCCGAAGCCTTCACCGGCGAGGACGGCTTGACGTAGCCGGTCTGGTCGGCCTCGAAGCTGTCGAGGACTGGAGCAAGATCGGGCCTCATCTGCATGGCGTCATAGAGCCCGCCATCATCGAGCGCCGCCTCGGCCATCCTCGCCTGGCCGGCATGCGACAGTTCCGCGCCGGGATTTTCGGCGATCGCGACGAGGATCTCGCCATTGGCGCGCGACAGGATCACGTCCGTCACCTGGCTTGGCAGATGGGGGCGCTGGCACATGGCCAGCAGGTGATCGGCGCTCTTGACGGTCGCCAGCGCGAGAAGGTGATCGTCCAGCAGCAGCGGCGACAGGCGCAGGACCGGCCTCGCCACCAAAATGGAATCGTCGAAGGCCAGATGCCGCACCGCGCGGCCTGGACCGCGCCGGTTACCGGCGATGGTCGTCGAAAGCGCAGCTTTGGCGTCATCGCCGCACATCGGGATCAGCGACACGAAGATGGCCTCGAACGTGTCGATGCCGTCCTCCGGCAGAAGATGCGACACGCCGCCGTAAAGCTCGGCGAGCTGCACGAGGATGTCGTCGCGCCGCGACTGGCCCAACCCGGCCAGGCCTGAGGCCAACTCCTTCATCGCTGCCGATTCTTCAGCCATCGCACCCGCACTCACGCAAACCACCATCGCGCCACGGGTTCAGTCTGCGCCCGCATTTCCGCAATTGAGATTTCCAGCCCAAGTGGAACTATCGGCATCAATGCTGAACGAAGTGCAAACTCGTGCAGATATTGCATCAGAAAACTGGAATCGTGATGCCTTCTTGCAAAGCTTTGGCCCTCAGCGCCAATCGCCGCGCGCCGGGAAGGCGTGTTCCGCCTTGCAACTCGATCGCTGCGGCGAGGCCGGTCATCCGATCGGCGAACCAGGCGCCGCCCATCGCCGCGGGATCGATGGCCAGTATGAGCTGGCCTGTGCGCGGCGGGCCACCCTCCCCGTCGAGGAAAGAGGACGCCTCATAGGCGAAGTGCGCGCCCACCAGCGCCGCCGCAAGGATCTCCACCATCATCGCCAGCGTCGCGCCCTTGGCGTCCCCCAGCGGCGCCATGGTTCCGGCGATCGCCCGCGCAGGATCGGTGGTCGGCTTGCCGTCGACATCGAAGGCCCAACCCTCGGGAATCGTCTCGCCCTTCTGCTTCGCAGCCACGATGGGTCCGCGGGCCACCTTGGACAGGGCCATGTCGATGACCACGGGCGGGCGGCCCTGCAGCGGCGCGGCGAAGGCGATCGGGTTGGTGCCGAACACGGGTTTCGAGCCGCCCCATGGAGCCATCGCGCCTGGCGTGTTGGCGAAGAGCAGCGCCACCAGCCCTGCCTCGGCCAGCTTCTCGACATGGAGGCCGGCAGCGCCGCAATGGTTTGAGCGCCGGATGGGGGCGGCGGCCACGCCCTGGGCCCGCGCGATGGCCGGCAGTTCGGCGATGGCGAGATCGATGGCGCTGTAGGAAAAGCCGTCGCAGGCGTCGATCGCCAGCACGCCCGGCCTGGGGCGCGTGGCGACAGGCACGGCGCGCCCGTCGATCTTTCCGGACCTCACCATCGTCAGGTAGGTCGGCACGCGCGACAGGCCGTGGCCCTTGAGCCCGTCGGCTTCCGCTGCGACCAGGGCCGTCGCCACGGAGCGTGCGGCGTCCGGCAGCACGCCCGCCTGCACGAACAGGGCGGCGACGTGGGCGATGGCGTCAGGGATGGAATGGGCGGTCATGGAACTGTCCTCGGTGTCATCCCCGGCGATGCCGCAGGCATCGGGAAGGGGATCCATAGCTGGTGACAGGTGGATCCCCTTCCCGCGCGTGCCGCGCGCCGGGGGGGATGACACCCAATAAATGGCTAAACGGCCAGAGCCTTCTTCACGTTCTCGACCGTGACCCAGCTCACCCGGACATTGGATTCTCCGGTCACACCCGCGATGTGAGGCGTCAGGATCAGGTTGGGGCAGCCGGCGAACAGGGCCGCCTGCTCGCCCTTCAGCGGCTCGGCCTCGAACACGTCGAGCGCCGCGCCGGCGATCCGGCCGCTCTTGAGCGCCTCCACAAGCGCCGCCTCGTCGACCACGCCGCCGCGCGCCGCGTTGATGACGATGGCGTCCTTGCGCATTGCCGCAAGCGAGGCGGAGTTGATGAGATCGCGCGTGGCGTCGGTCAGCGGCACATGCAGGCTGACGACATGGGAGGCGGACAGCACCTCCGCCAGCGACATGCAGTCCACGCCGCGCTCGTTCCAGATGGAGCTGCCGGGCCTCACGTAAGGATCATGCGCGATCACGGTCATGCCGAGCGCCTTGGCGCGCAGCGCAGTCTCACGGGCGATCGCCCCGAACCCGATCAGCCCCAGGGTCTTGCCGGACATCTCGGCGCCCATCAGGTCGTTGCGCGGCCATTCGCCCCTGGCCACCCGGTCGGTGGCGAACCAGGCCCGACGCAACAGCACGAGGGCGGCCGTTATGACATATTCCGCGACGGAGACGTCGTTCGCGCCAGTGGCGGGAAAGACCTCGACGCTGCGGGCGGCGCAGGCCAGCAGGTCGATGTTGTCGAGGCCGACGCCGAGGCGGCCCACGACCTTCAGCTTCGGAGCAGCAGCTAGGAGAGGCGCACGCACCTGGGTGCGGTTGCGCACGACGATGGCGCGCGCATCGGCCAGAAGCCGGGCCAACTCGTCCGGCTTGTCGGCCAGCTTCGGATCGTAGGCCACATCATAGCCCTTGAATCCTTCGCTGACCGCAGCTTCGTCCATGAATTCGGTGATGACGATGTCGGGCATGGTCTTTCCTCAGCCGATGACGCGAAGGCCAATGATGATCAGGAACAGGATGACGAACGTCGCGCCCATGAACACGGCCATGTGACGCCAGCCGATCGTCAGGATCGAGCGCAGCGACGTGCCAAGGCCGAGCGCGGCGATGGCGACCAGCAGGCCCCATTTCGACGTCTCGCCGAGCACCGACTTGATGGCGGGATAGCCGATCGACGACGCCAGCGCCGGGCTGGCCGCCATGATGCTGTTGACGACGCAAAGGCCAAGGAACACCAGCGCGAACACCGGCACCGGCACCTTGGCCTCGCCGGTGCGCTCGCCCTGCCGGACGAAATGCCATCCGATGGCCAGCACCATGGGCAGCAGCAGGAAGACGCGGAACAGCTTGACGATGACAGCCGTGTTGCCCACCTCGTCGGACACCGCATAGCCCGCCCCCACCACCTGCGCCATGTCGTGGATGGTGGCGCCCAGCATGATGCCGGTTGTGCGTGCGTCATAGCCCAGCCAGATGCACAGCGGCGGATAGGCGAGCATGACGATCGTGGAGATGGCGTTGGCCATCACCACGGTGAAGGCGATGTCGGCGCTCTTTCTTTTGTAGTCGGGCACGACGGTGGCAGCCGCCAGCGTGGCTGAGGCTCCGCATACGGCATTGGCCGCGCCCGCGAGCGCCCCGAAGCCGGCGTCGCGGCCAAGCGCCTTCGCCAGCCAGATGGCGGCCGCAACCGTGAGGATCATAGAGGCGATGACCAGCAGGGCCACGCCGAGGCCAAGCCCGATGATGTCGCCGAACGCGATGCGCAGCCCCAGCAAGCCGATGGCCCAGCGCAGCAGCTTCTTGACGCAGAACGTCATGCCCGGCTCGAAGCGCGGCGTCATGACGGCGGAATGGAGCGCGATGCCGATGATCAGGGCGATCACCATGTCCGGCAAGGCGACGCGGCCGCCCGTCAGCGAATTCAGCAGCGGCGCGGCAAGATATGAAACAATGGCGACGGCGAACGAAAGCGCGATGCCTGGGCCGAGTTTTTGCAGAGTGGCGGAGGTGGGCAGGGAGATCACAGACATGACGCAGCGCTCTTGAAGACCCCACCCGCACCCTCCCCGCACGGCGGGGAGGGAAGTCGAATTGCCTTGAGGACAATCGCAATGAGTGATGCAGACGGCTGCCGTTTCCCTCCAGTCACCTGGATGTCGGCCGCCTTCCCTCCCCGCTGTGCGGGGAGGGTAAGGGTGGGGTTCTGCCGCGTCGCATCATGACTATTCATTCTTACGCGCTGCGATACAGCTTCGTCATCGAGAACTCGCGATGGCCGAGCGCTTCGGCTGCGGTGAGACGGCCATTCGATGTGCGGACGATGTTGGCGATCAGCGCGTCGCCCGCCTCGGGAATCGTCATGTCGCGCCGCAGGATGCCGGACACGTCGACGTCGATGTGCTCGGGCATGGTGCGCATGGTCTGCGGGTTGCCGGTGATCTTGATGACCGGGACGATCGGGTTTCCGATGACGTTGCCCTGTCCGGTCGGGAATGTGTGCACCACATAGCCGCCCGCCGCCATCAGCGTGACGCATTCGGCCGCCGCCGACGACGTGTCCATGAAGTAGAGGCCAGCGCCCTTGGCCGGAGCCTCAGCCGGCTGGAGGATGTCGATGAACTTCGATTCGCGGCCGATCTTCTCGAGGTTGCCGAGGGCCTTCTCCTCGATCGTGGAGAGGCCGCCCTTGATGTTGCCCTTCGTGGGCTGGCTGTCGGACAGGTCGGTGGTCTTGAACTGCTCGATCACGTCCTCCTGGTAGGACTTCCACATCTTGTACCAACGTTCGCCGACCTCTGGCGTGGCCGCGCGGGCCTTGCAGAGGTGCTCCGCGCCGGTGATCTCGGAGGTCTCGCCGAAGACGCCGTAGATGCCCTTGGGCAGGAGCTTGTCATACATGTTGCCGACGGTGGGGCACGATGACAGGCCTGTGGTGGTGTCGCTCTCGCCGCACTTGGTCGAGACCCACAATTCGCCGATGTCGCACTTCTCGCGCTGCAGCTCGGAGGCCCACTGCACGAACTCCTTGGCCACGTAGCTCGCCTTGGCGATCGTGCCGATGTCGCCCACGCCCTCGATGCCGAAGCCGACGACCGGCTTGCCGGTCTTTGCGATGCCGTCGACGATGATCTTGGTCCAGCCATCCTCGATGCCGATGACCACGACAGCCGCCACGTTGGGGTTCGAGCCAGCGCCGATCAGCGTGCGGAAATGGATGTCGAGATCCTCGCCGAACTGCAGGCGGCCATAGGCGTGGGGCACAGCCATCGTGCCCTTGATGTTGTTGGCGACCGCCTCGCAGGCCGAGTTGGACAGATCGTCCAGCGGCAGGATCAGCACGTGGTTGCGCACGCCGACGCGGCCGTTCTCGCGCCGCCAGCCGAGGAAGTTGTCATTCTTCGCCGAGGACCGGCGCTTGAGCACGGGGGACTTGAAGCCGGGCACGTCGATCTTGCGGCCCTTGATGCTGGCGAGCTTGTTGAGGTTCAGGTCGAAGTTGGCGACGATCGTCATTGTCGTGTTCCTTTCAGCTCCCGGGTGTCATTGCGGCCGGAGCGAAGCGAAGGGGAAGGGAATCCATGGGCATCAGCGCTGGTGGATCCCCTTCCCGGCCCGATGGGCCGCCGGGGACGACACCGGTTGACGTCACCAGCGCTTGGTCTTGAGGTTGTGGACGTGCACGTAGTCGCCGACCTTGGCGGGGCCGACCATCTTGCCGATGTCCTGGCCGTACTTGATGGCGGTGTCGCCCGCCTTCAGCTCCTTCAGCGCGACCTTGTGGCCGATCGGCACGTCGGCGTTGGCGGTCAGCTCGAACGATGAATTGTCATGCGTGACGACGCAGAGCATCTTCGTGCCGGCCTTGAGGCCCTCGACGACGACCACGCCCACATTGTCCTCGCGCTCATGAACGAGCAGTTGCGGAACCGACATCTGGAGTCTCCCTGGCTTTTCCAACCGAACCTGCCGACATGACGGGGCTTCCAAAAAGGGCCTCTCGACGTCAGCGCATTTTTAGTCTTATATAAGACATATGACTTCTGACAAGCCGGAAACTGAGATGATTTCACAGCAGGCTTCGGGGCCGCCGGTGGGCTTTCGCCCGCTCTACCGGCAGGTCAAGGACGCGTTCGTGAAGCGGATGGTCGACGGCGTCTGGCCGGCCGGGTTCCTGCTGCCGAGCGAGGCCCAGCTCGCGCTCGAGATCGGCGTCAGCCAGGGCACGGTCCGCAAGGCGCTGGACGAACTCTCAGCGGAGAACCTTCTCGTCAGGCAGCAGGGGCGCGGCACGTTCGTGGCCCAGCATGACGAAAAGCGCATCCTGTTCCAGTTCTTCAAGCTGGTGCCGGATGACGGCGTGGCGCGCTTTCCCGAAAGCGTGGTGCTCGAGGCGGCGGTCCATGCCGCGACCGAGATCGAGCGCGAGCAACTCGGGCTGGAGCGCGGGGCGAAGGTGGCCCGCGTGCGCCGCATGCGCGCGATCGACGACGTGCCGATCATCATCGAGACATTGTCCCTGCCCGACGGGATGTTTCCCGGCCTGACGGACGGCGCGGTGCCGAACAGCCTTTACGCCTTCTATGCGGAGCGCTACGGCGTCACGATCGGCCATGCGCGCGAGAAGCTCAAGGCGATCGCGCTGAACGAGGCCGACGCCGCTGTCCTCGGCAGGAAAGCGGGCCACCCTGCCCTGATGGTGCAGCGGCTCGCCCTGTCGCTCGATGCAAGGCCTGTCGAGTGGCGCGTGAGCCTGTGCCTCACGGACGACGCGCATTATCTTTCGTTCATGCGTTGAAGCAACATCAGAAAAACAGGGAATCGACATGTCCAGACCCATCACGTCCGTCCTGCTCGCCGCGGCGTTCGGCAGCCTCCTTGCTCTGCCGGCAATGGCGCAGGGCTTTCCCACCAAGACCATCACCATGATCGTGCCGTTCGCGGCCGGCGGGCCCAGCGACGTGATCGCACGGCTGGTGAGCGAACACATGAGCCGCACGCTCGGCCAGCAGGTCGTCGTCGAGAACGTGGCTGGAGCCGGCGGCACCACAGGCGCGTCGCGGCTTGCGGCCGCGCCGGCGGACGGCCACACGATCCTGATCCATCATCTGGCGCTGAAGGCCGCGCCAGCGCTCTACAACAACCTGCGCTATGACACGGCCACCGCCTTCGAGCCGCTCGGCATGATCAACACCGGGCCGATGGTGATAGCCGGCAAGCTTGCGCTCGCGCCGCAGAACGCGGCCGACTTCTTCGCGTTCGCCAAGGCACAGGGCGACAAGCTGACGATGGCGCATGCGGGCATCGGCTCGAACGCGCATCTGTGCATCGTGCTGATGGGGCAAGCGGTTGGCGCCAAACCAACCCAGGTCGCCTATCGCGGCACGGGCCCTGCGATGAACGATCTCGTCGCGGGCCAGGTCGACGCGCTTTGCGACCAGTCCACCAACGCCGTGCCCCAGGTCCAGGGCGCCAAGATCCGCGCCTATGCGGTCACGTCGGCTCAGCGGCTCGACGTGATCAAGGACGTGCCGACGTCCCGCGAGGCCGGAACGGCGATCGACATGACGGTCTGGCATGGGCTCTACGCTCCGAAGGGCACGCCTGCCGACGCCGTCTCGAAGCTTAACGTCGCGCTGCAGGCCGCCATGAAGGACGCCACGATCAACGAACGCTTCGCCTCGTTCGGCACGACCGCCTTTCCCGAGGCGCAGCGCACGCCGGCCGCGCACAAGGCAGCATTCGACGCCGAGGTGGCCAAATGGGCCAAGGCGCTGAAGGATGCGGGCGTCGCGGCAGGCGCCGCGAACTGAGCGCCCGCCGCCCGCGGCTGCAATGTTGCGTCAACCCGTCGTCAACCGCCTCGTGACGATGGGTTGATGCCTGCCGTGGGAGTCCTGTCCGGCGATGTCCGACGTTCTCGGGCAAGGAGCTCCGACATGGCGGGTTGGTTGATCGAGGCGACGGGATTCGCTGCGGCAGGAGCGACGGCTGCGACCTTCTATTGCAAGCGGATGAGGAACCTCCGCACCTGCGCCCTCATCGCCAATGGACTGTTCATCATCTATGGCGCGGCGCTGGCGTTGATGCCCGTGCTGCTGCTGCACTGCCTGCTCCTGCCGCTGAACGCCTTCAGGTTGCGCGAA
>JANOCI010000074.1:0-11941 GCA_031412095.1 Allobosea sp. | reverse complement strand
GCGCTCCTTGCAGCGCCACCGGCACGTTCCAGCAGCGCTCCATCTGCTCCTTGATCAGCCCGATCAGCTGCGAGCGCATGTTCGGGTTCATGCGCTGGGCGCTTCCCGTCTGCGTGCCGAGCGAGGCGACGCGGTTGACCTCCCGGGCCGTGGACCCGGACGACTGGGCGGGCTCCTTCGAGGCGAGAAGCTTCGAAATGTCGTTGGGATTGAAGCGAGCGGCGACCTGCGCGTCGCGCCGGGCCTTCGCTTCGGCGTCTGCCTTGGCCTTGGCGTCCGCGGCGATCTTGGCCTTTGCGGCGGCGTCGGCCTTCGCCTTGGCGTCAGCTTCCGCCTGCTCCTTCGCTTCGGCGGCGGCCTCTGCCTTCGCCTGGGCGGCGGCCTGCTCCTTCGCCTGGGCCTGAGCCTTCGCCTCTGCATCAGCCTTCGCCTTGGCCTGGGCTTCCGCGCGCGCCTTGGCCTGGGCCTCGGCACGGGCTTTCGCCTGCGCCTCCGCCTCCTCGCGCGCCTTGGCGGCGGCGCGCTGCTCCTCGGCTGCGCGTTCGCGCTGCGCCTGCAGCTCCGCCTGCTCGCTCAAGGCGGCGAGTTGGTCGCGCCGAAGCTCCGGCTTCGGCTCGGGCTTTGCAGCTTCGCGCGGCTTGCTCTCGGCTTTCTTGGCCTCACTGGGCTTGGGCTCAGTCGGCTTGGGCTCCGCCTTTTCAGGCTCCTGCCGCGCGGCCTGCCGGACGGGCTGCGGCCGCTGCGGGGGCGCTGGCGGGGGCGCTGCGGCCTCGTCACGGTCGGCGGCCTTCATGTCCGCTGGCCGCGTCGGCGGCGTCGGCGCATCGCGCTTGTCCTCGCCGGGGTCCTTTTGCTCGGCGATTTCGCTCTGCCGCTCCGCGCGCGGCTTCGGAGCATCCTGGACGGCCTTGGCTGTCCTCTCGCCACGGGTGACCTCGTTGAGCACGGACGGATCGACGACCTCGACGGCGATCGCCTCCTCGGCATCCTTGAAAGGCGGCGGATTGGCCCCGAAGGCGACCAGGCCGGCCACCAGCACAGCCGCGTGCGCCATCGCCGAGATGGCGACGCCTGGCTCCTTCTTCGAAAACAACCCGGCGAAACGCAAAACCGTTACCTTCTCTGCTCGCCATCGGTGACGAGCGCGATCTTCTTGAAGCCAGCCGCCGTGATCGCGGCCATGATCTGCGCCACCCGGCCGTAATCGACCCGCCTGTGGCCGCGTACATAGATGCGCTCGTCAACGCCGGCCTTCGCCGCCGCCGTCAGCCGCGTCAACAGCTCGCTTTCCTGTACTTCCTCATCCTGAACATAGATGCGGCCCTTGTCATCGATGGCGATCGTCACGGGCTTTTGATCGATGTTGATCGGTTTTGCCGCAGTTTGCGGCAAATCGATCGGCACGCCGACCGACAGAAGCGGCGCAGCGACCATGAAGATGATCAACAACACAAGCATGACGTCGATGAACGGCGTCATGTTGATTTCGTTCATCGGCGCGTGGGCGCGGCTCCGGCCCCGCCTGCGCCGTCCGCCTCCGCCTGCCGCCGCGCTTGTTGACATGCCCATGCCGGCCGGTCCTCAGGCTGCGAGTTCGCGCGCATCGCGCGGGGCCATGCGTTCGTCGATCTGGCGCTGCAGTATCGCCGTGAACTCGTCCGCAAAGGTCTCGAGCCGTCCCGTGGCGCGGCCCGCCTCCGCCTGCAGCTTGTTGTAGGCGATGACGGCGGGGATGGCGGCGAACAGGCCGATGGCGGTCGCAAGCAAAGCTTCAGCGATGCCTGGCGCGACCACCGCAAGCGATGTGTTCTTCGACACTGCGATGGCCTGGAACGAGGTCATGATGCCCCAGACCGTGCCGAACAGCCCGATGAATGGCGATGACGAGCCGATCGTCGCCAGGATGAGCAGCTTCGATTCAAGCCGCTGCGCCTCGCGCTGGATGGTCACGTCCACGACGCGGTCGATGCGCTGGGCCAGGCTGGCGACGGAGCGCCCGCCATTCTCGAACGAGCGCTTCCACTCGCGCATCGCGGCGACGAACACCGCAGCCATGTCGTTGACCGGGCGGTTCGCAAGCCCCCTGTAGAGCTCGTCGAGCGACTGTCCGGACCAGAACGTTTCCTCGAACTTGTCCATTGTCGCCTGCGTGCGGCGGTACATCAGCGTCTTGTCGACGATGATGGCCCAGCACCAGACGGACGCGCCGATGAGCCCGACCATGACCAGCTTGACCACCAGGTGCGCGTGAATGAACATCGCCCATACGGACATGTCGATCGGCGTCTGGGCGATTTCGATAGGCGTCATCTCGTCATGTCCTTGCCTGGATCCTGGCCTGCATTTCAGACTGAAGCCAGGGCGCGCACGAGATAGCGCGCGCAAGGCCGCAACCGGATTTGTCGGTGCCGGGGAATGTTCCGACCCACATCGCGCCCGATTCCGGCGAAAGAAGGGCGTAAAAGCAGGTCTGGAACATGGTTTTCCCGTGTTCTCAGCAAGTTAAGCCTCCAATAGGGTTAATTTCCAGTTAGGATCGCGCTGGGTGGAGCATGGCGCTCCATCGGTCCCCTCATCCTGAGCCCGTCGATGCACGGCGGCCAAAGCGCATGCCCCGCCGGAACTCATCCTTCGACAGGCTCTGGATGAGAATGGTTTTGACGCCTTTGCCAGACCTGACCTGTCAGACCTGCCCCACTCGGAACTGCCATGTCAGGCCTGCGCCATCACGTCCGCCAGCGCCATGGCCAGATCGCCCCGTGGCGCAATTGTGATGCGCTCCAGCCCGAGCCAGCGAGCCATGAGCCTGAGCTCCGCGGCCAGCGGCTCCAGCGCCGCGCCGCTGTCGCTGTCGGGTTCGCCGTGCGTCGCCAGCACGCGCAACGTGCTGTTGAGCCGATCCGCCTTCAGGTCGACCCGCGCCGCCACCCGCTCCCCCAGAAGGAATGGCAGGACGTAGTAGCCATGGATGCGCTTCTCCGCCGGCGTGTAGATCTCCAGCCTGACACGTGCTCCAAAGAGCGCTTCGGTGCGCTCGCGCTGCCAGATCAGCGGATCGAACGGCGCGAGCAGCGCCTGCGCGTCGATGCGGCGGGGAATGCGTGCGGTCCGCCAGAGATAGGCAGGCCTGTCCCAGCCCCTGACGCTGACGGGAAGCAGTTCGCCCGCCTCGACGAGTTCAGCCACGCGCGCCTTGCTGTCGGCCGGTGAGAGCCTGAAATAGTCACGTAGGCAGGGCTCGGTCGCAATGCCGAGCGCCGCTGCGGAAATGCGCACCAACTCGCGCTGCGCATCGGCCGGCGCGGGTGTCGGGACATCCAGCACCGCGCGTGGCAGGACGCGCTCGGTCAAGTCATAGACGCGCTCGAAGGCTCCGCGCCGCGTCGCCGTGGTCAGTTCGCCGGCCCAGAACAGCCATTCGAGCGCGCTCTTGCCGTCAGACCAGCCCCACCAGCCGCCCAACCCCTTGTGCTGGAACGACAGCTCGGATGCCGCGAGCGGTCCCCGGGACCCCACTTCGCGCCGGACCTCGTCGATGAAGCCGGCCCTTTCGCGCCCGAAGCGGGCCAGGCCGGAATAGGTGTCCGTTCCCGCGGCCGCACGCGCCATGCGCCAGCGGAACAGCGGCTGCATCACGACAGGCAGATACGACGCCTCGTGCCCCCAGTATTCGAACAGCTTGCGCTTGCGGCCGTCGTAGGCCAGCGCGTCGAGATCGGCGGTTGCGTAAGGTCCCAGCCGCGAGAAGCCAGGCAGCGTATGCGCCCGGGCGATGATGTTGACGCTGTCGATCTGCAGCACGCCAAGGCGCTGCACCAGCCGGGCCAGGTCGCGCCGCGTCGATGGCCCATGGCCGCGCGGCTGCCCGAAGCCCTGCGCCGCCAGCGCGATGCGCCGCGCCTCGCGTAATGAAAAGGTTGCAAAGCCGCCCGTTGTCGCCCTCGCGCCCATCTCACATGTCGTCGAGCTTGAAGCGCCGGCGCAGCACGTCAGGCATCCGCCGGGCGCGCCCGCCTCCGACGCAGGCGACCGTGACCTTAGCCGTCACCAGCACATCGTGCCCGCGCAGCACGCGCTGGCTGATGTCCATCGATGCGCCCCGCGCAACCGTCGGCCGGGTCTCGATGCTGAGCATGTCATCCATCACCGCGGGCTTCAGCCATTCGATGCTCATGCGCCGCACCGCAAAGGCCAACGGGACCTGATGCACGCCTTCGCTGGCGAACAATTCGCTCTGCTCGACGCCGAGCGAGCGGATCAGTTCGGTTCGCCCGCGCTCCATGAAGCGCAGGTATGACGCATGATAGACCACGCCGGAGAAATCGGTGTCCTCATAGTAGACGCGGATCGTGAGGGTGTGGGGGGTCATGGTTCATGGACCCTGCAACCGCAAAAAATCGCGGCGGCGGCGAGACGTTTGTCGCGGGTCCAGAGCGATGTCCCCGGCATCAGGAAGATCGATGCTATCTGGTGGGCGTCGACATAGCCGATGCCTCGCCCATGCAGGGACTTGACCTTGATGAGGTCCATGACCTCATCATGGCCCGCAAGGCTTGCAGTGGGCTGCTCCCTGAGCAAGCGCAACGCGATCTCTCGATTATTGAAATTTCCAAGCGCCAGCTCCCCGATCACGTATGGATGCATGAGCACCTGAGCATGGTCGAAGAGCTGGGAAAGATGCACATCAGGCTGTCGAAAATGATCGATCCAGATGCTGCTGTCGGTCAGTATCACGCCGTCCGCCGCCTTCGCCCGGCGTCGGCGTGAGGATCGCTGCCTCCCAGGAGGATCAGACGACGCGCGCTTTCGCGTTGAATCAAGGCCTTCAAGGCCTCTCGCAGGAGCGCAGCGTTCTCCTGGACCCCCGAGAGTTCTCGTGCCCGCGCGATCAATTCATCGTCAAGCGTAACCGTCGTTCGCATCTCAATGCCTCCGTGCATCAGATCTAGCATCACCTGATGCGTAATTCAATGCGATCACTCCCCCTCGTCCGAAAATAGCCCGAACTGCGCCATGTCGCGCCGCGGCTCCGGCAGGCCCAGATGCCGGAACGCCGCGACAGTCAGCAGCCGCCCGCGCGGGGTGCGCTGGAGAAAGCCCTGCTGCAGCAGGAACGGCTCGATGATGTCCTCGATCGCGTCGCGTGGCTCCGAGAGCGCCGCCGCGATGGTCTCGATGCCGACAGGGCCGCCGCCGAATTTCTCGGCCACCATCGACAGGTAGCGCCGGTCCATCACGTCGAGCCCGATCGCGTCGACGTCGAGCAGCCTCAGCGCCTTGTCCGCCACAGGCCTGGTGATCCTGTCGGCTCCGTCGACGATGGCGAAATCGCGCACGCGGCGCAGCAGGCGGCCCGCGATGCGGGGCGTGCCGCGCGAGCGCTTGGCCAGTTCGTTCGCGCCATCCGCGCTGATGCCGATGCCCATCACGCGGGCTCCGCGCACCACGATCCGCTCAAGCTCCTCGACCGTGTAGAAGTTGAGCCTGATCGGGATGCCGAAGCGGTCCCGCAGCGGCGTGGTCAAAAGCCCGGCGCGGGTGGTGGCGCCGACGAGCGTGAACTTCGGCAGGTCGATCTTCACCGAGCGCGCCGCCGGTCCCTCCCCGATGATGAGGTCCAGCTGGTAGTCCTCCATCGCGGGATAAAGGATTTCCTCCACGGCCGGATTGAGCCGATGGATCTCGTCGATGAACAGGACGTCGCGCTCCTCGAGATTGGTGAGCTGCGCCGCGAGGTCCCCCGCCTTGGCGATGACCGGGCCGGAGGTCGAACGGAAGTTGACGCCCATCTCGCGGGCCACGATCTGCGCCAGCGTCGTCTTGCCTAGCCCTGGCGGGCCGACGAACAGCACATGGTCGAGCGCGTCGCCGCGCGTCCTGGCCGCCTGGATGAAGACCTTGAGATTGTCCTGCGCCTGCTGCTGCCCGATGAACTCTCCAAGCTGGAGCGGGCGGATCGACTGGTCGATGTCGTCGTCGCGCTTGGTCGGGGAAAGCAGGCCGGGCCGGTCAGGCTTGTCTGTCATTCACGCTGTTTGGCGCGATTTGACAGCGCGTGCAAGCAGCGCAGCCTTCACAGGTCGATCTCGAGTTCAAGCACGTCGCGGCAGGGGATGCCGTGGCGGCCGACCTGGTGCAGCCCGGGCCTGAAGGCCCGATAAGCGTCCGCGCCTCCTGCGAAAAGCGTCATGAAGCGCATGCCGCGCCTCTGGTAGAACATCATGGCCTCGAAGTTGTCGTTCGTCGTAATGGCCCGAAGCTTCTTGAGCTTCATGTCACGCGCTTCGTCCGCGACGGCGTCGAACAGGGCCGAGCCGATGCCGCGCCGCTTGTCCGTGACCACGATGGCCCCGAGCAGCGCCACCGGGCCGCTCATCCGGTAATAGGCAACGCCGCGGATCTCGCCATCCGATGCGCGGGCCGCCATGAGCTGCATGTCCGCGGTCCTGTGGGCGCGCCCTGCGATGACGATGGCGTCGTCGCCCCATTGGCCGGTGATCAGGCCGCGCGCGGCATCATAGTCCGCATACGGCCCAACCTTGAATGTCTTTTCCGCCAAAGCGGTCATTTCGCCAGTTCCTTCAAACCTTGCCGGATCAACTGCCCGGTCTCTGCGCCGTCTCCAAGCGCCTTCATCGCCGCAGCGATGGCGGCTTGCGCCTGCGCTTGCGGATAGCCCAGGTTCGTCAGCGCGGAGATGGAATCGCTGACAGGGCGCGGCAGGGCTTTCGCCTCCATCGCACCCGAGAGGTGCACCAGCGCGGGATCGACCATCCCGAACACTGGCGCCTTGTCTTTCAGTTCGACGCAGATGCGCTGCGCCAGCCTCGGCCCGACGCCGGGAGCTCGCGCCACCTGCGCCTTGTCTCCGGTTGCGATGGCTGTCGCCAGCGCTCCGGCATCCAGCGTGGATTGGATGGCGAGGGCCACCTTCGCGCCGACGCCCTGGACGCCCTGCAGCATCCTGAACCAGTTCATCTCCGCTTCGGACCTGAACCCGAACAGCCGGATGGCGTCCTCACGGACCTGCGTCTCGATCCAGAGCGCAGTCGCCTCCCCGGCGGGAGGCAGGGCCTGCAACGTCCGTGACGAGCAGAAGACTACGTATCCGACGCCCTGCACGTCCATGATCACGAAATCATCGCCGTACAGGTCGATGACGCCCTTGAGCCTGCCGATCATGAAGCCATCCAAACCAATCCGGGTGATTCTGGGGAGTTAGCGGACGTAAGGTTACCGTAACGCACGGCCCGGACGAGGGGCACGGCCCGCGACCCCGCCGCCTGCAGGCACGGCGCCTGAACGGGGCCGGTCCTCGGAGGCCCGGCTCATAAGTGCGCGCGAGGACCGGTGCTGCGCATGGGTGATCGCGATCGCAAGGGCGTCGGCTGCATCCTCGGTGGCTGCGTTGGATTGCGGCAGCAGAACCCTGACCATCACGCCGATCTGCTTCTTGTCCGCATGGCCCGAGCCGACGACGGTCTTCTTCACGAGATTTGCGGCGTATTCACTGACCGGAAGCCCTGCGAGCGCCGGCACGAGCAAGGCGACGCCGCGTGCATGCCCCAGCTTCAGGGTCGCCTGCGCATCCTTGCTGACGAACGTCTCCTCGACGGCCGCCTCGTCGGGCGCGTGCTCGCCGATGACGCCCTGGAGGCCGTCATGGATATGGCGCAGCCGCTCCGCGGTCGAAAGCGAGTTCTCCGTGATGACCGAGCCGCAGGCCACGAAGCTCAGCCGCGCGCCGTCCTGGATGATGACGCCCCAGCCGGTCTTGCGAAGACCCGGATCGATGCCGAGGATGCGAATCGCCTTGTTCATGGCCCGAGCCTACACCAACGCCCGCCGAACGACGCCGGCAGGCTTGCGGGCGACGCCGGCAGGCTTGCGGGCCAGGCGCGCCGGCCTTGCATCAACTGATCTTTGCTGACATCGACGCCGGCATGGAACAGCTCGCACAGGGCCTCGCGCTGCCCGCTTTCGACCGCAGCATGGCCGTGCTGCACGCGGCTGCGCTGCTGGGCGGGCTGGTGCGGGGCTTCACGCGGTTCGGCTTCGCCATGATCTTCATGCCCATAGCCGGCCTCGTGCTTCCGCTGCCGGCGGCTTCGGCGTTGATCTGGGCCATCGATGCGCCATTCGCCCTCCCGATGGCCGCCCGTTCGCTCCGCAAGGCGCAATGGCGCGAGATCTTGCCGCTGCTGGCCGGTGCGGCTCTGCTTCTTCCCGCAGGCGTATGGCTGTTGACCAGCCTGCCGCAGTTGACGATGCGCTGGCTGCTGGCGGCCTTGATCATCGCGGCGGTCGCGGCGATGGCGACGGGCTGGCGCTGGAAAGGCAAGGCCGGCATGCCGCTTTCGCTCGGCGTAGGCGGACTTTCGGGGCTTGCGTCCGGCCTTGCGCAGCTCGGCGGCATGCCGCTTGCGATCTTCTGGCTCAGCGCGCAGCACAAGTCGGCGGACCAGATGCGCCACGACATGGTGAGCTACTTCGCCTGCGCCACGGTCCTCTCAGGCATCGTGCTGTGGTGGAGCGGCATTCTGACCGTCGGCGCGCTGGCCATGGCGGCGCCGCTGCTCGTGCCCTATGGCCTTGGCATCTTCGTGGGCAGCAGATGCTATCATCTCGCCAGCGAACGGACGTTCAGGCGTGTCGCCTATGGCGTCATCATGGTGGCGGCGCTGGTCAGCCTGCCGCTCTGGGACGGCGCGCTGAAGCGCAGCTGATCAGGTGGTGAGCCTGGCCATGACGTCGTCCGACACCTCGAAGTTCGAGAAGATGTTCTGGACGTCGTCGTCGTTCTCCATGACATCGAGCAGCTTCATGATCGACTGCGCCTTCTCCTCGTCGAGCATGACCGTGTTCTGGGGCTTCCAGACCGATTTGGCCGCAGCTGGCGGCCCCAACGAGGCCTCGAGTGCTTTCGAGACGTCTGACAGATCCGAGAAGGCGCAGGTTATCACGTGGCCGTTCTCATCGGACGCCACGTCATCGGCACCGGCCTCGATCGCCGCCTCAAGCACGGCATCGGCATGGCCTGCGGATGGCGGGTAGGCGATCTCCCCGACACGGTCGAACATGAACGTCGCGGAGCCGGTGGCGCCCAGTTCGCCGCCGGCCTTCGTGAAATAGGACCGGACATTCGAGCCCGTCCGGTTGCGGTTGTCCGTCAAAGCCTCGACGATCATCATGACGCCGCCCGGCCCGCGGCCTTCGTAGCGCACCTCCTCATAGTTCTCGCCATCGCCACCGGCGGCTTTCTTGATGGCGCGCTCGATGTTGTCCTTGGGCATGTTTTCGGCGCGCGCGGCGATCACGGCCATGCGCAGGCGCGGGTTCATGGCGGGGTCGGGCAGCCCGAGCTTCGCTGCGACCGTGATTTCGCGGCCAAGCTTGCCGAAGATCTTCGATCGGACTTTGTCCTGCTTGCCCTTGCGGTGCATGATGTTCTTGAACTGTGAATGCCCGGCCATGAAGCGCTCCTGCCTGAAGCCTGGCTGACGCTCGCACGCGTCGTCGCCCAGCCTCGAATGGATGTGTCGGCCGGCTTATAGCAAAGCTGATGCGGTTGAGAAGCCGCAGCCCGCAAGCGGCGCTCAGACCCCGATCATCCTCAGCATGGCGAACCAGCCCGCATAGGCCAGCCCGCCGACGATGATCGTCGTGTAGGTGACGCCGACGATTCCGATGACGCCGCCGAGGCCAAGATAGAGCCCGTCCTCCTGGATCACGGCCAACGAAATCAGGATCAGGGCAATGGCGGGCGGGAAATTGCTGCCCGGGAGTGGGATGATGATCGATATCGAGCAAAGAACGGCAAGAAGGCCGATGATCTTGTCCATCCAGGGCGAAAAGAGGAAGGTCCAGCGCGGCTTCAAAGCAGCCTCGACCCGCCGCATGCGCGGCTCGACGACATTCACCATCTTGACCAGCGAGGCATGCTGGATCGATTTGCCTTCAATGAAGCGCGGCAGCCACGGCTTCGGCCGTCCGAGCGCCATCTGCAGCGCGATCAGCAGGAGCGGAATTCCGAACAGCGCGCCGAGGGCTGGCACCGGCACCATGTTCGGCAGGCAGAACACGATCATCATAATGCCGAAGGCGCGCTCGCCAAAAGCTTCCATCATTTCGCCGATGCTGATCGTATCGCCCTTGTGGCGGTCGGCGATGGCGCGCAGGATGTCGCTGGCGCGCGCGTGCTCATGGGCAGGATCGGTGTGCTGGACAGGCGCCTTGCTCATCGGATGTCAGCTTTCCCAGAAGGCGGGCCTCTGCTCGCTGAGATGTGGCCCGATGCGGACCGGCGCGACATGCAGCGCAAGGCCGGACCGGTCGTCGATCTCGACCGCGACGCCGCATAGGGTGCCCTCCCCGCCAGCAGCCTCCCAGCGCTGCAAGGGCGTCTTCTGGATCATCCGGCGGATCGGCTCGTGCCGGTCGAAGCCGATGACCGACTGGTAGTCACCGCACATCCCGGCATCGGTCTGGAACGCCGTGCCGCCTGGCAGGATGCGCGTGTCCGCCGTCGGCACATGGGTGTGGGTGCCCACGGTGAGCGACACGCGCCCGTCGAAGTTCCAGCCGAACGCCTGCTTCTCGCTGGTCGCCTCGGCATGGATGTCGATCACGATCGCGTCCACAACCTCGCGCAGAGGCGCCTGCGTGATGGCCTCCTCGACCGCCCGGAACGGGTCGTCCAGCGGCTCCATCTCGACCCTGCCCATGACGTTGACCACAAGGACGCGCTGCCCTTTCGCGGTCTCGACCATCGCCGCGCCGCGTCCGGGCGTACCCGGCGGAAAGTTTGCCGGGCGCACGAGGCGCGGCTGCCGTTCGATGAAGACCAGCGCCTCACGCTGGTCCCAGGCATGATTGCCCAGCGTCACCGCATCGGCGCCGGCATCGAGGATCTCCTGGCAGATCGCCTCCGTGATGCCGAAGCCCCCCGCGGCGTTCTCGCCGTTCACCACGACGCAGTCGAGGGCCCATCGCGCCCTGAGATCAGGCAGTCTTTCCGACAAGGCCACTCGGCCGGGGCGGCCCACGACATCACCCAGAAATAACAGACGCATGTTGGACAGGCTCGGCGACGCTTGAGGACGGAGGGCTGACTTGTGCTGGAAAGCACCGAAAGGTCAACGCGTCACTGCCCCGGTGCAGGCCTCGTCACACCGTTCTCGGTCACCACGGCGTCGAGCGGCTGGTCGTGCGCTTCGGTCGGGACCCTGTCCACCTGCTGAGCCGCATAGGCGATGCCGATGGCGATCACGGGACCGCGCCGCCTCAGCCCGGCGATCGCGCGGTCATAGTGCCCCTTGCCATAGCCGAGCCGGCGGCAACCCGCATCGAACGCAAGCAGCGGAACGATCAGGACGCTCGGCTGGACGGCCTCCGTGTCCTCCTGCGGAATCAGCGTGCCGAAGCCGCCCGGCACGATCGGCTCCCAAGGCGACCATGTGCGAAAGCTGATCTCGCGGCCCTGGCCGTCGGCGCGCGGCGTCATCGCGGGCAGGGCCATGGCGACGTCGCGCTGCTTCAGCTCCACCATGACCGCGCGCGGATCGGCCTCCGAGCGCATCGGCCAATACCCCGCCACGATGCCGGTGACGCCGTCGAGCAATCCGGACGCCAGCACATGCTCGGCGAGGGCCTGGTCCCATTCCAGCCGATCGTCGATCTCAAGCGCATCCCTCCGCTGCATGGCGGAGGCGCGGAGGCTGGCCTTGGCGGAAGCTTCGTTCATGGGCGGCAGGCCGGGAGCAAGTGCATGGGCTGCGGGGAGCGGGCGGTTGCGGAGCCGCCATGGCCGTTGGGTTTTCGATCCCGGGACACCTACAATGTAGGTGGGCGCCGTTTGTCCTGGTCCACGGACCAGGTCAGAGACAGCTCCCGGACGGATCAATAAGGGCCCGGGGATACATTTCCCTGACGAACCGGGCAG
>JANOCI010000073.1:0-15307 GCA_031412095.1 Allobosea sp. | reverse complement strand
GTTCTTCGCCAACGTCACGGTGTGGATCAGCGCTGCGCCCGACGCCAGGGGAGACGGCATGGCGACGAGGCCTTTCGCCTCCGGCTTCGCAAGGTCGAGCCAGGATGCCGGCTTCATCGGCGCGCGGCTGTTGTAGACGATGCCGGTCGTGATGAGCTTCGTCGAGAACCACATCCGGTCCTTGTCGTGCAACGACGCCGGGTAGGCGGACACATCAGCCTTGTCATGGGCCAGCAGCCTGTTGTCCCGCTTCAGGCCTTCCATGGTCACGGCATCGGCGATCAGCAGGACATCGGGCTGGGGCTGGCCGGCCGCGATCTCCGCCTGCAGCTTGGCCATCACGCGCGGGGTGCCGTCCCGGACGAAGGACACGTCGACTTTCGGGAACTTGGCCTTGAAGGCGTCGATGGTCGCCTGCGCATCGGTGTTGGGCTGGCTGGTGTAGAGCAGGAGCTTGCCCTCCTGCGCCAGCGCGGGCAGGCCCATCGCAAGGGCCATCAGCAGGGCGGTCGAGGAACTCTTCAGGCCTGGTCTTCTCATCGCGGTGCTCCCTTGCTTCACGTCATAAACACACCCGACCGACTAGGCAAAGCGTGTGACGGTTAGATGAATGCCGGGCGTCCGTCTGCCGCCCAAGCTCGCCCCGGCCGGCCGCAGCTGTCATGCCAATAAGTTGAGCTTGTGCATGGAGGCGCCTTTCGCATAGCCTTGCAGCCAAGGCGTGCACACGACGCGCCGGACATGGGAATGATCCAAGGAGGATGACCGAATGAAATCTGTCCGTCGTTTTGCGACGGGCGTTGCGCTCGCAGCCGTCGCGACCGTCTGGTCCGCCGGCGCCCACGCCCAGGAAACAGTCACCCTCTGGTTCACCAAGGGGTTCTACAAGGCGGAAGATGACGCCTTGAACGCCGTGATCGACAAGTATCAGAAGGCCACCGGGGTCAAGGTCGAGCTCTCGCTCTACTCCACCGAGGATTGCATCACCAAGTCGGTGGGCGCGGTCGAGGCCAAGACGCCGCCGGACATGGCCTATTGCACGACCTACGATTTCCGCACCACCGGCAAGTGGGCGACCGAGGGGCGTCTCGACAACCTCAACGACATCGTTGCGCCGATCAAGTCCAACTTCGTGCCCGATGCGCTGGAGACCACCTTGCTGTTCGGCCCGGACGGCAAGAAGGCGTACTACGCCATGCCGATCCAGCGCCAGACCATGCACATGAACTACTGGCGCGACATGCTGGCCGACGCCGGCTTCAAGGAAAGCGACATTCCCGAGACCTGGGCCGAGAACTGGTATTTCTGGTGCGACAAGGTGCAGCCTGCCCTGCGCGCCAAGGGCCAGCGCGTCTTCGGCATCGGCCACCCGATGGGCGTCGCCGCCTCCGACACGTTCTATTCCTTCCTGATGACCGCTGCGGCCTATGAGGCCAAGGTCGTCGACGACAACGGCAAGATCGTCCTGGGCGAGCCGAAGAACCGCACCGCCATGATCGAGGCGCTGAAATTCTACACCTCGATCTTCGCCAAGGGCTGCACGCCTCCGTCCTCGGTCAACTGGCTGGATCCGGACAACAACGTCGCGTTCCATGGCAAGCAGACCGTGATGACGCATAACGCCACGATCTCGATCGCCGGCAAGCATCTGGATGATTCCAACAATTCGGCCCTGACCGCCGAACAGCGCGCCCAGGCCAAGAAGAACTACGAAGACCTCATCGTGACCCGCAAGTGGCCGAAGGGCCCCAACGGCAACGTGATCCCGAATCTGGCCGCCACCAAGACGGCGGTCGTCTTCGCGGACGCCAAGAACAAGAAGCGCGGCCGCGAGTTCCTGACCTTCCTGATGCAGGAGGAGAGCCTGCGCGCCTTCACCGAAGGGTCAGCCGGCCGTTGGTATCCCGTCACGGTCGAGTCGACCAAGAGCCCGTTCTGGCAGGCCGACATCCACCGCCGCACCGTGCATCAGCAGTTCTCGGAAGGCACCGTGCCGTTCCAGTTCGTCTACAACTGGAAGTTCACGGCAGCGAACGCCGAGAATGTCTGGGCCAAGGCATTGCAGCGCATGATCCAGGACAAGGTGACGCCGGAAGTCGCCGTGGACGAAATGATCAAGCGCATCAACGAGATCGCTGGCTGACGCATCGAATGCCGGCGGGAGATGTCTCCCGCCGGTTCTCCACCTGATCGCATTCCGCTAGATTGCAGGCGTCATGACAGCAGCGACCGCCACTTTCAGCCCTGTGCCCCAGATCGCGACCCGCGCCTGGCATAGCGACCCCATGAAGCTTTGGGGCGTGCTGATGCTGGTGCCCTACGGCCTCGTCTTCCTGATCCTCGTGACGTATCCGGTGCTCTACGGCATCTACATCGGCCTCAAGCCCCAGTCCTATGTCGAGCTCTTCCGCGACCCCGCCTTCACGATCGCGGCCTGGAACACGGTGCTGTTCCTCCTCATCGCGGTCAATCTCAAGTTCCTCCTAGCTTTGGCGCTGTCCGGCTTCTTCATGGCCCAGCGCGCCTGGATCAAGGTGGTGCTCGTTCTGTTCCTGCTGCCCTGGGCCATGCCGTCGATCCCGACGATCCTGTCCGTCAGGTTCCTGCTCAATCCCGAGTGGGGGCTGATCAATGCGCAACTGTTCAAGTGGTTCCAGATCGACGGACCGAACTGGCTCAATGATCCGACGCTGGCGTTCGGGTCGGCCATCTTCATGCACATCTGGAAATCGCTGCCGTTCTGGACGCTGATCCTCATCACGGGGCGCATGGCGATCGCCAAGGACCTGTACGAGGCGGCCGACGTCGACGGCGCATCGCGCTGGCAGCAGTTCCGCTACATCACCTGGCCTTCGCTCGCCGCGCTCTACGTGACGTCGACGATCCTGTCGATCATCTGGACGCTTGGCGACTTCAACAGCGTCTATCTGCTGACCGGCGGCGGCCCCGGCGACAGGACGCACGTGCTGGCGACGCTCGGCATCCGCTACCTGCGCATCGACAAGCTCGATCTCGGCATCGCGGCGATCATCACAGCCATGCCCTTCGTGCTGCCGCTGGTGTTCGTGATGGTCAAGCGGCTGTCGCGCGGCCCGCAGGATGAGGCCTGATTAATGAACAGCCGCCGCATATGGGAAGATGTCCGCCTCGTCCTGGTGGCGATCCCCGTCCTGCTCTGGACGCTGGTCCCGATCTACCACCTGTTCGTGCTGTCGATCTCCAACGAGAAGGCCATGCTGGCCGGCAGGTTCTGGCCTGACGAGCCGACGCTCCAGAACTACCGCATCGTGTTCAACCAGCAGCACTACTACCTTAACAATTTCTGGCTTCAGATGTTCAACAGCTTCCTGGTGGCGACGGCGGTCGGCGCCATCACGCTGTTCGTCGCGACGCTGGCGGCGTTCTCGATCAGCCGGCTG
This sequence comes from Allobosea sp., assembly GCA_031412095.1. GTDB lineage: Bacteria > Pseudomonadota > Alphaproteobacteria > Rhizobiales > Beijerinckiaceae > Allobosea. The sequence continues at coordinate 11,888 of JANOCI010000073.1, read as the reverse complement.
CGCACGCCCGGCGGCCGCACCATCATGAACCTCGCGCTGGCGACATACCTCATTCCCGCAGCCTTCCTGGCCGTGCCGATGTACAAGGCCATGGGCACGTACGGGCTGCTCAACAGCAAGTGGGCGCTCATCCTTGCCATGGTGGCGCTGGCTTCGCCCTATGCCATCTGGGTGCTCAAGCAGGCGTCCGACAAGCTTCCCGCCGAGCTCGACGAAGCCGCCGTGATCGACGGCGCAAGCCCGCTCCAGATCTTCCGGCTGGTCTACCTGCCGCTGATGGCGCCTTCCATGGTGGCCATCGGCGTCTATGCGCTGCTGCTCGCCTGGAACGAATATCTGTATGCATTCCTGCTGCTCTCGTCGGAGCGTGAGATCACGCTGGCGGTGGCCCTGGGCCAGTTCCTGGGCGCGGATGACAGCCCGTGGAACATCCTGATGGCGACCGGCATGATCTACGCCCTGCCGCCCATGGCCATTTATTACATCTTCCGCAAATACATGGTGTCGGGCCTGACGGCGGGAGCCGTGAAAAGCTGAGGTGGGCTGCCACGGCACTTGTAATCAATAAGCCTGTCGTACACACCGATATCCTCATCCTGAGCCCGTCGAAGGATGAACTCCACAGATGTGCAGTGCTGCCGTTCATCCTTCGACGGGCTCAGGATGAGGATGGTGGGACACGAAACGAAAGAGAATGGACGGTCTGGTTCATGTTGAGGATGTCGGGCAACCCATCCGCCAGACCCCTAGCTCCTGACAAGGCCGGAACATGACCTCCAAACTCGACCAACTCGCCACAATGACCACGATCGTCGCCGACACCGGCGACATCGAGACGGTCCGTCGCCTCAAGCCGGTGGACTGCACGACAAACCCGACGCTGATCCTGAAAGCGGTCGAGATGCCGGCCTATGCGGACCTCGTGGACGAGGCCGTGCATTGGGGCAAGGCGCAGTCCGGCACGTCCGAGGCCCGCACAGACGCCGTCTGCGACCGTCTCGCCGTCACGTTCGGCGCGGAACTGAGCAGGATCGTGCCCGGACGCGTCTCGACCGAGGTCGACGCCGACCTTTCGTTCGACACCGAAGGCAGCATCGCCAAGGGCAGGGCGCTGATCGCCGACTATGCCGCCCGCGGAGTGGACCGCTCGCGCGTCCTGATCAAGGTCGCCTCGACCTGGGAGGGCATCCGCGCCGCCGAGGCCTTGCAGAAGGAGGGCATCGACTGCAACCTCACCTTGCTGTTCTCCATGGCGCAGGCCGTCGCGTGCGGCGACGCCAAGGCGTTCCTGATCTCGCCCTTCGTGGGCCGCATCCTCGACTGGCATGTCAAGGCGGGGGGCGGGCCGTATTCGGCCGAGACCGATCCCGGCGTGCTGTCGGTGCGCGAGATCTACGCCTACTATAAGGCGCACGGCATCGGGACGGTGGTGATGGGCGCGTCGTTCCGCAACATCGGCGAGATCGAGGCGCTGGCCGGCTGCGACCGGCTGACCATTTCGCCTGCCCTGCTCGATGAACTGGCGAAGGCTGAAGGGCCTTTGCCGCGCGCCCTCACGACGCCCGCGCCCGGAGCAGCGCCGCCTCGCCTCGCCGTGGACGAAAAGTCATTCCGCTTCATGATGAACGAGGACGCCATGGCCAGCGAAAAGCTGTCCGAGGGCATCCGCGGCTTCGTCAAGGACATGCGCGGCCTGAAATCGCTCGTCGCCGCCAGGTTGGCCTGAACGGCCAAGGCGCATGCCGCCATCCGGCAGCGCAGGGCGGGACGGAGCGGATGTTAGGTGCCAAAAGCAGTCAAAGCCGGCAATAACCGAGGAGATGATGTCATGAGCTTGTCGATAGACCGCCGCGCGCTGGTCCTGGGCCTTGGCGCCGGCGCGATGGGCGCGCCGGCCATCCTGCGTGCGCAGGGCGCGTTTCCCGGCGCCCGCAACGTGAAGCTCGTCGTGCCGTTTCCGCCGGCCGGAGCCACCGACATCATCGGGCGCGTCTGGGCCGAGAAGATCGGCCAGGCATGGGGCACGAACCTCGTCGTCGAGAACAAGCCCGGCGCGGGCGGCAACATCGGCACGGAGCAGGTGGCGCGCGGCGAGCAGGACGGCACGCAGCTTCTGATCGTCTCGGTGGGCATGGCCACCAACCAGTTCCTGTATCCCAGGCTCAACTACGATCCGCTGGCGGACTTCAAGCCGGTGAGCCTTTTGGCGCTCGTGCCGAACCTGCTGGTCGTCGGCAATCACGTCAAGGCTTCGACCGTGCCGGAGTTGATCGCCTACGCCAAAGCCGATCCCGGCAAGCTGACCTTCGGCTCGTCCGGCGTCGGGACATCGGTGCACCTGTCCGGCGAATTGTTCAAGAAGCTGACCGGCGTGGACATGGTCCACCTGCCTTATCGCGGCACGGCGCAGGCCACGCAGGACCTCATCGGCGGGCGCATCGACCTGATCTTCGACAACATCACGCAGGCGGTGAGCCATGTGCGCGCCGGCTCGATCAAGGCGCTGGGCATCACCACTGCGAGGCGCTCGCCCTCCGCGCCCGAATTCGCGCCGGTGGCGGAGACGGTCCCGGGCTTCGACGTGTCGTCCTGGTTCGCGATCTTCGCGCCCAAGGGCACGCCGGACGACGTGGTGGCGAAGATCAACGCCGACACCGTCCGGATCATGGCCGACGCTTCGGTGAAGGAGCGCATGGCGACGCTTGGCGCCGAGGTCGTGGCTTCCAGCCCGGCGGAGCTTGGCGGCTTCCTCAGGTCCGAGATGGACAAGTGGGGCAAGCTCATCACCGAGGCCGGCATCAAGGCCGGGTGACTTTTGATCGCTGGGCAATCGCTTCAGATCAACATGGGGCGGACGATCGACCGTGATGGGCCTTCTCCCGTGCGGGAGAAGGCGGGCAACGCCAGGAAGAGGGTTGGTGCGGTTGTCCGGCCTGATCTCAAGACCCCTCTTCCCCCCCGGTCACTTTCTCGCGCAAGGGGAGAAGGCATAGCCGCCGGTCATCGTGCAAAACCTTGCCCCGACATGATGGCCCTGCCTGTGGTCGGCAGGCAGATGCCGTTCAGTGCGCCCGCGCGATGCAGAAATCCACTCAGTGCGCCCGCGCGATGCAGAAATCCACCGTGGCGTGCATCGCCGCCTTCATGTCGCTGTCCGGGAAGAGCGCGAGCGCGTCATGCGCCATCGCACCGTAATGGCGGGCCCGCTCGATCGTGTCGTCGAGCGCACGATGCTTCTTCATGATGGCGATGGCCTGTTCGAGATCGCCGTCGCGCACCTCGCCTTCCGCGAGGGTGCGCTGCCAGAAGGCCCGCTCCTGCACCGTGCCGCGCCGGAACGACAGCACCACCGGCAGGGTGATCTTGCCCTCGCGGAAATCGTCGCCGACATTCTTGCCGAGCTTGGCGGCGGCCCCGCCATAATCCAGCGCGTCGTCGACGAGCTGGAACGCGATGCCGAGGTTGAGGCCGAACCCCCGGCATGCGGCATGCTCCGCCTTCGGGCGGTCCGCCAGTACGGGGCCGACCTCGCAGGCGGCGGCGAACAGCTCGGCCGTCTTGCCTCGGATCACCGCGAGATACTCGTCCTCGGTCGTCTCGGTGTTCTTGGCCACGGCAAGCTGCATCACCTCGCCTTCGGCGATCACGGCGGCGGCGGTCGACAGGATGTCGAGCGCCCTGAGCGAGCCGACCTCGACCATCATGCGGAAAGCCTGGCCGAGCAGGAAGTCGCCCACGAGCACGCTGGCCTCATTGCCCCAGAGCATGCGGGCGGCCGCCTTGCCGCGGCGCATGTCGCTTTCGTCGACCACATCGTCATGCAGCAAGGTCGCGGTGTGCATGAACTCGACGGACGCGGCGAGCTTGACGTGGCCGTCGCCCTGGTAGCTGCAGAGGCTTGCCGTGGCGAGCGTCAGCATCGGCCTCAGGCGCTTTCCGCCGGACGAGATGAGGTGGTTCGCGACCTCGGGGATCATCGTGACCGCCGACCCGGTCCGCGACAGGATCATCGCGTTGACCCGCTCCATGTCGAGGTTTGTCAGGGCGACGAGCCCCGCGATCCCCTCGCGGGTGGCGTCCTTGTCTTCAAAAGGCAATACAAGTCCCAAAATCGGCTCCTTGGCCCGCCTTTGCATCCTGCGATGCCGCCGGGCGTCCTCATGAAGTGAACAGGTCAGCGGCACCTTCCCTCGCTGTCGTCCATGCGACAATTGGCAGTCGGCTGCAAGACTGAACAGGGGCCAAGCAGGCGGACGCAAGTCTGTTGCGTCAAAGCGCCGCCTTCGGGCATGGTGCTGCGGCAGGCTCAGGCCGCCTGGGCAAGCAGCCTGGGAAAATGGGCGCAGCTTGCCGGAAGATGACGCCGATGGCGGGCCGCCGACCCCTTCGGCGCATGACGGCGGCAAAGGCGGAGGCAAGCGATGGTCGAAATCGTGAGGACCAACAACCTGGTCACGATCACCGCCATCGAGGCGCTGCTCAAGTCGGCCGACATCCACGTGATGGTCGCCGATGGCTACATCAGCGCGCTCGAAGGCTCGATCGGCGCATTCCAGCGCCGCATGCTGGTGCTGGACGAGGACGAGCAGGCTGCCCGTTCGCTGATCGCCGAAGCTGGCATGGGCGACGAACTGCGCGATGCAAAACGCGTCTGACTTGCAGGATGCAGCTGACTCACAGCCAGCCGACGCACCTGACAAAGCGGCCGGGATCACGGAGGACGTGCTTCTGGCTGGGCGTCTCAGGCTGCGTCAGCCCTCACGCGGCCACAGGGCCGGAACCGATGCCATGCTGTTGATCGCGGCTGCGGGCGAGGCGAGGCAAGCCGTCGATCTCGGCAGCGGGGTCGGCACGGCGGGGCTTGGGTTGTTGGCTTTGGGCCGCGCGGGCTCGGTGGCGCTTGTCGAGCGCGACGCCGTTTTCGCGGGCCTCGCGCGCCAGAACATCGCGCTCAACGGCATGGCCTTGCAGGCGAGCCTGGTCGAGGCGGATGTCGCTGCGTCCGCCCGCGAACTGACCCTGGCCGGCCTCGAGACAGCGCAGGCGGACCTCGTCGTGGCCAACCCGCCCTTCAACGAGCCTGGCCAGCACCGCGACTCTCCCGACGCCCGCCGCCTGAGCGCCCACGCCATGGACAGGAGCGCCTTCGGCTTCTGGGTCAAGGCTGCGGCGCGCGCGCTGAGGCCAAAGGGGCGTTTCTTGCTGATCCATAGGCCGGAAGCGCTGGGCTGGCTCCTGCCGATGCTCGAGACGCGCTTTCGCGACCTCGCCATCAGGCCGGTCCATGCGATGGCGGACGAGCCGGCAAAGCGCATCCTCATCGCCGGACGGCTGGGCAGCAGGGCCCCTTCAAGGCTGTTGCCCGCGCTCGTGCTTCATCAGCCGGGCGGGGCGCATACCCCGGAGGCGATGGCGATCTATGCCGGCGCCTCCAGGATCGCGATGTAGGCTGGCCGCCGGCCCGCGCCGCGGCAACGAAGCCGAAGCGATCGACGTCCGCCATGCGGCTGTCAATTGCAGACGCAGCGTTCAATTGCAGACCTGGCGACGGTCGACCACCCAGCCCCATCCGTCCCAATAGCGCACGTTGCGGACCGTGCAGCGCTGCCTGCCATAAAAGCCGTGTCCGGGATCATAGCCGCGATGGCGGCCGCCCCAGCGTTCTCCGCGCCAGTGGTGCCGGCCTTCGTAGCCGCCATGCCACTGCGCGTGCTGCGCGTTCCGGAAGCCGTCATTGTCGTCATAGGCCGGCCCGGCGGGCGCATGGCCGCGCTGCGTGAAGCCTTCGACCTGCTGGCTTGAGCCGCCCGCCGGGTGAAATGGCCCGGCGACGGCGTCTGTCGATATGGCGGCGCCAAGGGCGGCCGCAGCGGCGATCCCGAGGAGAAGCTGACGCGACATGTTGCGATCCTGACCTGTTCAGGTGGCTGACCGGACCCGTCGTCCTGTCTCTTCGCCACCATGCAGACGATGATGCGGCATGCCGGCTGAACGCAGTCCGATGAGATCGTTCAGCCGCCGTTTAGCTGGTTGGCGGGCGCCCCCTGTCCATGATCCCGATGCGGCGCGCGCCGAGGCTGCCGCTGCCCGTGCCGGAAGCTGGCGCATGCTCAGTAGTTGCAGACGCGCACAGGCTTATGGACCACGCCGTACAGCGTGTAGACGGTGCGGAACTTGACGTAGCAACTCGCACCGTAATAGGCCGGCCTGCGATAGCCATAGCCGTAGACAGGCGCGGCATAGACGGGCCGGTAGCGCACTGGCCGGTAATGGACCGGGCGCGCGTGATGGCGCGGGACGTAGTGCGGGCGGAAATGCGGGCGATAGCCGTGCCCATGATGGAACCGCCCGTAATGATGGCGACGGTAGCCGACAGCGGCGACCAGCGACCGGCTGCTCTCCACCGCGGCGTCGTTGACGCGGGCCATGCCCGCCGAAGCGGGAGCCGCCTGCGCGCTTGAGCCAGCGCCTGCCATGACGCCCAGTCCAAGTCCGAGGCCAAGTCCCAGTCGAACTCCCAGTCCAAGGAACAAACCCATCATGCGCTTCATCGTGAAGCCTCCTCATGAAATCGGCACACGCGATGTGCCTGCACAATTCCCCTCTCGTCATGCTAGAATGGCCCATATGAACACAGGCTGCACGGCCGCCGCCGCTGCGCCAGCATGCCGTCCGCGCCCGGCTGACCCGCAGAAAACCCGGTTGAGGTGCTTGCAGGTTGTGCCATAAGCGGCAATGCTTGGCCTATCGCTCAGGCCAGAACGCAGGTGCCGCGCCATGAAATGGGATGATTACCGCCAGTCCGAAAATCTCGAAGACCGCCGCGGCGGAGGAGGCGGCTTTGGCAGGATGCCCGGCGGGCGTGGCGGCCTGGGCCTCGGCACGATGGTCGTGCTCGGGCTGGTCGGCTACGCGCTGGGCATCGATCCGCGCATCCTGATCGGCGGCGCCGAGATGCTCCAGGGCGTGCGCGAGCCAACGCAGCAGACGCAAGGGGCGCCCGGCGCGCGCCGGGACGACGAGATGACACGGTTCATGTCCGCAGTGCTTGCGCAGAACGAGGACATCTGGAGCAAGGTCCTGCCGCGCGACACCGGGACCGCGTACGAGCCGCCGCGCCTTGTGGTGTTCGAGCGCGTCAGCCGCTCGGCCTGCGGAACTGCGCAGTCTGCCATGGGCCCATTCTACTGCCCGGCGGACCGGCGGGTCTATCTCGACACGTCCTTCTTCGACGAGATGAAGCGCAAGCTCGGCGGCGGCGGTGATTTCGCCTACGCCTATGTCATCGGGCACGAGGTGGGCCATCACATCCAGAACATCACGGGCATCCTTCCGCGCGTGAACCAGATGCGCGAACGCTCCTCGGAGCGTGAAGGCAACGCCTTGTCCGTGCGGACCGAACTGCAGGCCGACTGCTTCGCCGGTGTCTATGCCTATCATGTCCAGCAGATGGGCAGGCTCGAGGAGGGAGACATCGACGAGGCCATGAAGACCGCCAGCGCGATCGGCGACGACAAGCTGCAGAAGGCGGGGCAGGGCTACGCGGTGCCGGACAGCTTCACCCATGGCTCGGCCGAGCAGCGTTCGCGCTGGTTCATGGCCGGCTTCAGGAGCGGAAGCCTCAAGTCCTGCGACACCTTCTCGGCCCGGACCCTGTAGGAGATCCGCCGTGTCGCACATCGATGAGACGCGTCCGTTCATCCCGGTCGGCATCGCCGTCCTGACCGTTTCCGACACCCGCACGGCCGCCGATGACCGCTCCGGCGACACGCTGGCGGAGCGCATCGCGGCCAGCGGCCACAGGCTCGCGCAGCGCGCCATCGTGCCTGACGACGTGGCGGCGATCCAGGCGCAGGTCAGGGCGTGGGCGGCGGACGCGGGCGTCGACGCGGTGGTGACGACCGGCGGCACCGGGTTTACCGGCCGCGACGTGACGCCGGAAGCGCTCGAGCCGCTGTTCGACAAGCGCATGGACGGCTTCTCGTGGATGTTCCATCAGATTTCGGCCGCCAAGATCGGCACCTCGACGATCCAGTCGCGCGCCACGGCAGGGCTTGTCGGAACGACATACGTGTTCTGCGTTCCAGGCTCGCCAGGCGCCTGCAGGGATGCATGGGACGGCATCCTCGCGCTGCAGCTCGATTTCCGGCACCGGCCCTGCAACTTCGTCGAGATCATGCCGCGCCTGGACGAGCACCTGAGGCGCGGCTCGGCCAAGCCCTGAGCCAGAGCGCTCGGCTACCGTCGCGGGATGCCGATGCATTTGCCGAATCCATCGTTCGCCGCGTGCTTGCGCAGCAAGCTGCCTTCAATATCGGCTCACGACTGAAGCTTGTGGCGCGAGACCGCGAGGCGCACCGGGCTGCCGCCGGCCTTGCCCTCGACGATCTGGCGCCGGGGCGCCAGCATGCCGCTGGAGGGCTGGCCGCGCCCCACCATCAACCGCAGACGCTCGACGAAGCCGTCCCAGCCGCCCGCCAGCGGCAGGATCGCCGCCTGGCTTCGGGCGGCGGTCTGCAGCAGCAGATGCCGCTCGATGCAGCCGATCCAGCCATAAGCCGGCGTCTCGCCCGCCTCCAGCAGCAGCACCCAGTCCCCGCGCGCCGCCTGCGCCGCCTCGCGCCAGTCCCGCTCCTGCCTGCCGCCGGGCTGCGCCGTCACGAGGCTGGCGCCCATGGCGTCCGCGATCCGCTCGCTGTCCGGATCCGGACGCGGCAGCATCACGACCGCGTGGCTGACCAGCCCTTCGGCTACGGCGGGAACCAGCGCCGACAACGTGGCCGCAAGCGCTCCGGGCGTCGAATTCGATGAAACCAGTGCCGTCAACATAAGGCGCCTTTCACGGACCCGATCCGCCGGGAACTGGCCGGCGACGGGCACGATTCTTCAGTCAAGGATGATCTAGCTGGTCGGCATGGGCGCGCAAGGCCTGCCTGCCGCCCGGAAGCGCGTTGCGGCGCCCGAGCCGGAACCTGGCTCGCCTTCGCCAGTTGTCTGCATGGCGGCCAGCGCCCGAGCGGCTTCAGTCAGGTTTGGCATCATTGACAATGTTCATGATTTGTTTATGGATCAAAGCATGAACAAACAAGGAGATCGGCCATGACCGAGGCGCCGCGCCCGTCGAAGCAGCAGCGCCCGTTGCAGCGGCGGAATGAAGATGGCGCGGTAAGGACCTCGCCGCGCGTGACCGCCCGCGATCCGCTGGCCAGCGCGGGGCACAGGCTGGACCCTGAGCGTCTGCGCGGGCGCGGCGCGACGATCAATCCCGATGCGCGCTTTGAAGGGGTCTCGCGCGTCGAGGAGGATGACGGCTGGGGTTCGCTCGGCGATTTGCCGGCTTTCCGGACGGAAGTCGCCCTCGAGAAGCCGCGGACGATCATCACGCGGAACGATTCGCCCGACATCTCCTTCGACCGTTCGATCAATCCGTATCGCGGCTGCGAGCATGGCTGCGTCTACTGCTATGCCCGGCCCAGCCATGCCTATCTCGGATTGTCGCCCGGGGTCGACTTCGAAAGCAAGCTGACGGCCAAGCCGGACGCTCCCGCATTGCTGTTGCGCGAATTGTCGGCGCAGGGCTACGCGCCGCGCACCATGGCCATCGGCACCAATACGGACGCCTACCAGCCCATCGAGAAGAAGCTCCGGATCATGCGCGGCATCCTGGAGGTTCTCTCGCGGTTCGACCACCCCGTCGGCATCGTCACGAAGTCGGCGCTGGTCCAGCGCGACATCGACATCCTGGCTCCGATGGCGGCGCGCGGCCTCGCCAAGGTCGCCATCTCGATCACGACGCTCGATCCGAAGCTGGCCCGGACCATGGAGCCGAGGGCGGCGAGCCCCGCCAAGCGGCTGGAGACGATCCGCCGGCTCACCGACGCGGGGATCCCGGTGACGGTGCTGGTGGCGCCGATCATTCCTGCCGTCAACGATTCCGAGATCGAGCGCATACTCGACGCCGCCTATGCCAACGGCGCGCGTGAGGCTGGCTATGTGCTGCTCAGGTTGCCGCTGGAGGTCAAGGACCTCGTCCAGGACTGGCTCATGACCCACTATCCCGAGAAGCTGCGCCACGTGATGTCGCTGGTCCAGTCGACGAGGGGCGGCAAGGATTATGATTCCGCATGGGGCCAACGGCAGGTAGGATCGGGCCCTTACGCCTGGATGATCGGGCGTCGCTTCGAATTGGCGGCGGAACGCACCGGCTTCAACCGCACGCGGCGCAAGCTCCGCACCGACCTGTTCCATCGCCCGACAGGCGGGCCTGAGCAGTTGTCGCTGCTGTGAGCGCCGCCAGCCTCGCGGCTGCGAATTCGCATTTAAAGATTTGCACTTGACCTGAAGCCGGCGCTCTGGCCGGTCTTGGGCCATGTCGCGGCAAGTCAAAGCATCGCCCTCCATCCTGCGCACAGGCCGTACGGCCTTGCCTCTGCGTCTGGTCGCGGGCGTCGACGAGGTCGGCCGGGGGCCGCTCGCCGGCCCCGTCGTCACGGCCGCCGTGATCCTCGATCCGTCCGACCTTCCGGAAGGGCTGGCCGATTCCAAGACGCTGACGCCGGCCCAGCGCGAACGCATCGCCGCCGATGTTTTCCGCCGGGCGCTCAGCGTCAGCTTCGCCTCGTCGGGAGCGGCCGCCATCGACAGCCTGAACATCCGCGCCGCGACGCTGGCTGCGATGGCGCGCGCCGTGGCCGGCTTGAGCCATGAGCCCGCACTGGTGCTGGTCGATGGCCGCGATGCGATCCGGGTCGCCATGGATTGCCGCGCCGTCGTCCGGGGGGATGCGAGCGAGCCTGCGATCGCCGCAGCCTCCATCGTCGCCAAGGTGATGCGCGACCGGCTGATGATGCGGCTGCATGACGCCTTCCCGGTGTACGGCTTCGGCCAGCATGCCGGATATGGCACGCAGGTCCATCGCGATGCGATCGACGAACATGGACCGTGCGATCATCACCGCTTCAGCTTTGCGCCGCTCAAGGGCCGCTGGCTGCGGGCAAGCCTGCAGCGCTGACGCGCGTTCGCGGGTTATCGGCGCTTTCAGGCGTCGGCGAGCCCTGTCCAGGCAAAACTGGCCTATCGGCCATGCCGGACCCGGCAAAATCTGCAGCCCCAAAACGAGACGCAACTTTGTGAGGCGACTGCACGGGGCTTTTACCCTGTTGGCGCATGTTCGCCCTCGTTGAGTTGCGTAACCGGTGCAGCACCATGGGTACTTCGCGTACCGGGGCGGCCGACGCTTCTGTCCGGATTGGGGTATTGCGTACCGGTCGGATAGCGTCGGCGTCTCGGATCGGACTGATGAGTCCGCCGATCGATCAGATCCTGGCCGGCGATTGCATCGCCGAGCTTGAAAAGCTGCCGCCCGCGTCGGTCGACCTGGTGTTTGCGGATCCTCCCTACAATCTCCAGCTCGGCGGAGACCTCCGCCGTCCCGACGACAGCCTCGTCGACGCCGTCGATGACGACTGGGATAAATTCGCCTCGTTCGCCGACTACGACGCCTTCACGCGGGCCTGGCTGCTCGCCTGCCGCCGCGTGCTGAAGCCGGACGGTGCGCTCTGGGTCATCGGCTCGTACCACAACATCTTTCGCGTCGGCACGATCCTGCAGGACACCGGCTTCTGGATGCTGAACGACATCGTCTGGCGGAAAGCCAATCCGATGCCGAATTTCCGCGGACGCCGGTTCACCAACGCGCACGAGACCCTGCTCTGGGCGGCGCGCGGGCAGAAGTCGAAGTACACATTCCATTATGAAGCCCTTAAGGGCGGCAACGAGGACACGCAGGTCCGTTCGGACTGGCATTTTCCGCTGTGCACAGGCGACGAGCGGCTGAAGGATGCGAACGGCGCAAAGCTGCACCCGACCCAGAAGCCGGAGGCGCTGCT
>JANOCI010000072.1:0-12982 GCA_031412095.1 Allobosea sp. | reverse complement strand
AGGCTCAGGCCCGCACGCGCGCAGTTGGCAGCGTTGCATTCACCGCGATGGCGACCAGCACGAGGCCGGCCCCGGCATATTGCCATCCCGCCAGCCGCTCTCCGAGGATCACGGCGGCGAAAGCGCTGGCGAACAGCGGCTCGGCGCAGAAGGTCAGCCCCGCCACCACGGCAGGGATGCGGGTCAGGGACATGAGCTGCAGCGCGATCGACACGACGTAGGCCAGCAAGGTCACGGCCACGGCGATCGGGGCGAGCGCGAAGATCGCGGGCGTGTGAAAGCCGTCCATCCAGGCGAGCGCCGCCGCCACGCCCGGCAGGACAAGGAGATGGCCCCAGAACAGCTTGGCCACGATGTCCGTCGAGGGCATCCGCGCCGCCGCGAAGAATTGGACGGTGGCCCCGACGGCCGCGCCCAGCACGAGGATGAGCCCGCGTGGATCGAGGCTCTCGAAGCGCGGGCCCACGACGAGCGCGACGCCGGCGAACGCCAACAGCGCGATGCCGAGCCTGGCCGGCTGCACCCTGGCGCGCTCGACGAAGGGCTCCGCGAGCACGATGAGGATGGGGAAGATGTAGAAGATCACGGCCGCGACGCTGACCGGCAGAAAGGCCACCGATGACAGATAGGCGGTGCCGACAACGGAGCTGGAAAGGCCGAAGATCAGCAGCGGGATGCGCTCCCCCCGCGCCACGCTGAGCGTCCGGCGCAGCAGGAGCAGTGCGGCGGCGATGCAGGCCAGCATCAGGAAGACCCGGTAGAACACCATCAGCGCGCCGGATATGCCGACGGTCGAGGCTATCTGCGCGGTGACGATGTTCAGCCCGTATCCCGCCGCGCTGACAAGCGCGAGCGCAATGCCTGCGCGCATCTTCGGCTCATCAGGCATATTCCGGGCCTACTTCCCCGCAATGCGGCTTTGCTCAATCGGCGGCGGCGGGGGAAGCGGCAGGCCGCCTGGGGGGCGTCGCCACGGGTCTTTGGCCGGTCGCCGCCGACGCGGCGGGAGGCTTTGGCGAAGCAGCCGCCGCCCGCTGGACCGCCGGCTTGGATAGCGTTGCGGCGGCCGGCTTGGCGACTGCTGGCCTGGCAAGCGCCGGCTTGGCTGAAGCAGATGGCGCGGCGGCCGGGGCGGCTGCGGTCTGCGGTGCGGACGAAGCGGGACGCGCCGGCGTACGGATGCCTGCGGCGGCGGACGGCCGCAGCGGGGCAGCCGCGCCCTGCCCGATGGCGCCGTGCAGCTTGATCGGCCCCTCCGAGGATTGGGCGGCTGATCTCGATGCGGCATAGGCCGATGCGCTGGCCGCAACCGCGCCTCCGCCAAGGCTTCCGCCCGCGATGCCGCCGCCTGCGACGGTGCCTCCCGAGATGGCTCCCGCCCTGATGGGAGCTGCGCCCGGCATCACGCGCGGGGGTGCAGCTGGCTCTCCGGCGGGCGCGGCTGCAAGGGCCTCAGCCGCTCCCCGCGCCGGAGCCGCAGCGACCGCGCTGGTTGGGCGGGGCGTCACATTGGCCGCAAGCGGCGCGCTGGCCGAGCCCGACGTGCGGCCATAGGCGATCTGGAGCGGAACGAACTGGGTGCGGGGGCCAAGCGTGATCCGCCCGCCTGAGGCGCGCATCGAAGCTGACGGCGCGGCTGGCATGAGCCCGGCGCGCATCACGTCGCCATCGCTCAGCACCGCCGGGGTGAAGGAGATCGGCCCGGTCGCATCGGCATCGTCGCTGAGCGGCGCGCCGCGGCCGAAGGCCCGGACCTCGGCGCAGATGTTGCGCGCCGTGGCGCCGCTGGGGGGAATGCTCGCCACGCTGCGGCCGCCGCCCCACGAGGCGAAGGCTGCGTCCAGGATCTGGGCGCCCTTGACCGTGCGCTCAGCGCCCGAATAGGCTCCCAGCACGATGGCGATCAACGTTCGCCCGCCCCGGGTGGCGGTTGCCACGACATTGAAGCCGGAAGCGCAGACAAAGCCGGTCTTGAAGCCGTTCGCGCCGGCATATCGGCCGATGAGGCCGTTGGTGTTGGTCAGCGTGACCTTGCCGAGCTGGACCGCTCCGATGCCCCAGTAGTCCGAATACTCGGGAAATTCGCGCAGCATCGTCATCGCCAGGATGCCGAGGTCCCTCGCGCTGGTCTGCTGCTCGGGATGGTGCCATCCGTTGGGATTCCGGAACACCGTGTCGCTCATGCCGAGCCGGCGGGCTTCGGCGTTCATCATCGACACGAACTCCGGCACCGAGCCGCCCACGCCCTCCGCTATCACGTAGGCGATGTCGTTGGCCGACTTGACCATCATCACCTTGAGCGCGTTGTCGAGCGTGATCTCCTGCCCGGCCTTGATGTAGACCTTCACGCGCGGCTGCGAAGCCGCCAGCTTGGAGGCCGGGATCGGCGTTTCGAGCCCGATTCGTCTTGCGCGGACCATGCGCAGCGCCACATAGGCGGTCATCATCTTGGTCGTGGAGGCGGGATGCCACGCCAGCGAAGCCTGCTCCTCGTGCAGCACGGCCCCGGTCGAGGCGTCGATGACGAGCGAAGGACCGGGACTTTGGGCCAATGCCGCAGGAACGGAGAGAAGGATGGCGAGGCCTGCCAGCGCGAGGCCGGCACGTGCACGACCTTTGAGAGCAAGAGCCGTGAGAGAGCGCGCAAAAAATGTCATGAGGCAATCTGGATGGGGGCTGACAGGATCATCGGCGACAGGCAACGCCCCACATGACTAACCGTGGTTGGGCGATTTGCCTAGCGCCGCTGAATGGTTCCGTGTGAAACCGAAGCAACGCGCCTTTTTGATGGCGTGGCTGGCATCCGGGCGTCCTGCTTCATGTTTATGCTGTCAATGTCGCTGCTCTGGATCCCTGCGACTCTGCTCGCAGCAGGCGCCCAGACCATGCGCAACGCCACGCAGCGCTCGTTGACCCAGGCGATCGGCGTCGTGGGCGCCACCCAGGTCCGGTTCCTGTTCGGGCTGCCGTTCGCGGTCATTTTCCTCGGGCTGGCCAGCCTGCTGAGCGGCTCGGCGCCGCCCGCCATCACGGCCGCCGCCTTCTGGTGGTGCCTTAGCGGCGCTGCCGCGCAGATCCTGGCGACGGGGCTGATGCTGGCCACCATGAAGCAGCGTTCGTTCGCGGTGACGACGGCCTACACCAAGACGGAGCCGGTGCAGGCCGCTGTCTTCGCGGCGCTCTTCCTGGGCGATCCGCTCGGCCTGCCGAAGTTCGGCGCCATCGTGCTGGCGACGGTCGGCGTGCTGCTGGTTTCGTTCAGGCCCGGCGAAAGCCTGCGCGGCGCAGGCCTTGGGCCGCTGGCGTCGGGGGTCCTGGCCGGCGCTTTCTTCGCGCTGGCTGCCGTGTGCTTCCGCGGCGCGATCCTGTCGCTCGACAGCGGCGTCTTCTTCCTCCGGGCCAGCACGATCCTGGTCTGGGGCCTTGGCCTGCAGTCCGCAATGCTCGTCGCCTACCTGGTCTTCAAGGACAGGCCGGCGCTTTTCAGCAGCTTCAGGGTCTGGCGGCCTTCACTGTTCGCGGGATTTCTCGGCGCGTTGGCCTCGCAGTTCTGGTTCATCGGCTTTTCGCTGACCGCGGTGGCCAATGTGCGCACGCTGGCGCTCGTCGAGGTCCTGATGGCGCTCGCCATGTCGCGCAGGCTCTTTTCCGAGGAGGTCGCGCGCCGGGAATGGATCGGCATCGCGTTGATCGCGTCGGGCGTCGCGGCGATCCTTGTCCTTGCGATGTAGCTCATCTCCAGTGCAGCTCCGGGCGATGTGGCGGCGTTTTTGCAACGGCGTCCTGCACGGGCGCATCTTGCACCGCCGCGCCGGAAGCGCCAACGTCCGGAGGCTGTCTTTCGGAGGTGCACCATGAACGCTGCAATCGTCGGCTGGGCCCATACCCCATTCGGAAAGCATGACGCCGAGACCGTCGAGAGCCTGATCGTCAGGGCTGCGAACGAGGCGCTGGCCCATGCCGGGCTGGACGCCGCCGACGTCGACGAGATCGTGCTGGGCCATTTCAACGCGGGCTTCTCGGCGCAGGACTTCACCGCCAGCCTGGTGCTGCAGGCTGACCCAAAACTGCGCTTCAAGCCTGCCACCCGCGTCGAGAACGCCTGCGCCACAGGCTCCGCCGCCGTGCACCAGGCCGTGCGCGCCATCCGGGCGCGTGCCGCGAGGACCGTGCTCGTGGTGGGCGTCGAGCAGATGACGACGACGCCCGGGCCCCAGATCGGGCAGAACCTGCTGCGCGCTTCATACCTGCCGGAGGACGGCGACACGCCCGGAGGCTTCGCCGGCGTGTTCGGCAAGATCGCCGCGGGATATTTCCAGCGCCATGGCGACCAGTCCGATGCGCTCGCCGCGATCGCTGCGAAGAACCACAAGAACGGCGTATCCAACCCCTATGCCCAGATGCGGAAGGACCTCGGCTTCGAGTTTTGCCGCGCCGAAAGCGACAAGAACCCGTTCGTCGCCGGGCCGCTGAAGCGGACGGACTGCTCGCTTGTGTCGGACGGAGCGGCTGCGCTCGTCATCGCGGACATGGACACGGCCATGTCGATGAGCCGGGCGGTCGCCTTCAAGGGCATGGCGCACGTCCAGGACTTCCTGCCGATGTCGAAGCGGGACATCCTGAAGTTCGAAGGGTGCGCACTGGCCTGGCGCAATGCGCTCGCGGAGGCTGGAATCGAGCTTGGCGACCTCTCGTTCGCCGAGACGCATGACTGCTTCACGATCGCCGAGCTGATCGAATACGAGGCCATGGGCCTGACGAAGGAGGGCGACGGCGCGCGCGCCATCCGCGAAGGCTGGACGGCGAAAGGCGGAAAGCTGCCCGTCAATCCATCGGGCGGCCTGAAGTCGAAGGGCCATCCCATCGGCGCGACGGGCGTTTCCATGCACGCGCTGACGTCGATGCAGCTGATGGGCGAGGCGGGCGACATGCAGATCGCCGGAGCCAACCTTGGCGGCATCTTCAACATGGGCGGCGCGGCGGTGGCGAATTATGTCAGCGTCCTCGAGCGCGTGAAGTGACGTCCGCCGCCAAAGCGCAAGAGCGGGGTTGAACGCTCGATTGCGCGTCTTCATCGCCCTCATCCTCGCCTATGTCCTCTCGATCTTCTACCGCTCGTTCCTGAGCGTGATCGCGACGCCGCTGATGGCCGACTTCGGCATCGGCCCGGCCGAACTCGGCGCGATGAGCTCGGCATGGTTCATCACCTTCGCGGTCATGCAGTTTCCGATCGGCTGGGCGCTCGACCGGGTGGGGCCGCGGCGCACGGTGGCGTCGTGCATGGGCCTGGGCACGATCGGCGCATTCCTCTTCGCTCTCGCTCCGGACGCCAAGGCGGCGACCCTGGCGATGGGGCTGCTGGGCATCGGCTTCTCCCCCGTGTTCATGTCCGCGCTGTATCTGTTCGCGCGCTCGGGCCCGTCCGGGACATTCGCAGGCCTTGCTTCGCTGTTCATCGGCCTTGGCTCGCTGGGCAACCTTCTGGGCGCAGCGCCGCTGGCCCGCGCCGCCGACGCATTCGGCTGGCGGGCCACGATGACCGGCGTCGCGTGCCTCTTCCTGGTGGCGTTTCTGGTGGCCGCGGCGGTCCTGCGCGATCCGCCGAGAGCGGTCCACAAGGATGGCGACGAAGGCGCCGACAACGGCGTGATCGCCGGGCTGCGCAGCGTCCTCGGCATCCGCGCCCTGTGGCTGCTCGCGCCGATCACCTTCTTCAGCTACGCGATCCTGGTCACCGCCAGGGGGCTCTGGGTGGCGCCGTTCCTCGAGCAGGTGAGCGGTTTCGACCGTGCGATGCAAGGCAACGGCGCTTTCATCATGGCGGTCACGATGACGATGGGCGCCTTCGTCTTCGGCTGGGCCGAGAAGCATGCGGGCGGCCCCAAGCCGACCGTGCTGTGGAGCACGCTCCTGACGGCGGCGCTGTTTGCGCTGCTGGCGCTGACCGGCCATCTGAACGGATACTGGGCGATCGCGCTGTTTGCGGCGATCGGGCTTGCGGGCTTCAACTACGCCATCCTGATGGCCCATGCGCGGCAGTTCTTCCCCGAAAACCTGATCGGCCGCGGCATGACGACGATGAACTTCCTGTTCATCGCCGGCGCATCGGCGGTCCAGATCGGCTCGGGGTGGTTCATCGGCGCGGAGCGGGCGCTGGGGCTCGCGCCAGCAGCCATCTTCGCCAACCTACACTGGCTTTTCGCGGCCTTGCTGGTGGTCAGCGCAGGGCTTTACGCCCGTTCGCCTGCAAGGCGCTGATGACGCCGATCAATAACGGCGCCAAGCGTTGCCGGCGCACGGTCAGGCCGCGGCGAGCGCCCCGACCAATTGGCGCACGTTGTGCTGCATCATCGCGATGTAGGTCGGGGCCTCGCCTCCGGCAGGCGTCAGGGCGTCGGAATGCAGCGTGCCGCCGATCCGGGCGCCAGTCTCCTCCGCGATGCGCTTCATCAACCGCCCATCCGTGATGTTCTCGAGGAAGACCGCCGGAATGCGCTCCGCCCTGATCTGCCGGATGATGCGGCCGACGGCCTGGGCGGACGGCTCCGCATTGGTCGAGACCCCGCGCGGCGAGACGAATTCGACGCCATAGGCCTTTTCGAAGTACCGGAAGGAGTCGTGCGACGTGATGACCTTGCGGCGCTCGGGAGCCACCCCGGCCATGGCCGCCCGGACATCGGCCTCAAGCGCGTCGAGGGCGGCCCCGTATGACCGGGCATTCGCCTCGTAGATGTCCTTGCCTGCCGGATCGGCCGCCGACAGGGCTTCGAGGATGTTGGCGACATAGATCTTCGCATTTGCGACGGAGTGCCAGGCATGGGGGTCGCTCTCGCCGTGGCCGTGGCCCGCGTGCGAGTGGGCATGTCCGGATTGCTCGGTCTTCAGCGGCGTGACGCCGTTCGTGGCCGTGACCACGGGAGCCTTGGCCCCGGACGAACGGATGAGCCGGCTGACCCAGCCTTCGAACCCGAGGCCGTTGACGAAGATCAGCTTTGCTGCGGCAAGCGCGCGCGCATCGGCCGGCGTGGGGGAATAGACATGCGCGTCCGCGCCGGCGGAGACCAACGTGGTGAGGGCGATGCGGTCGCCCGCCACCTGCTTGACGAAATCAGCGAGGATCGAGAACGTCGCGATGGCGGGCAGCTTCGGCTCGGCCGTTGCCGCCATGCCGTGCGACGCCAGAAAGCAGCCGGCGAGCGATGCTCCCGACAGCGCCAGCATCCGCCGCCGATCAAGTCTCGCGCCAGTGCCGATACGGGTGTGCATCGCGGTCCTCCTTTGGCCGACATCGTCTGGCCACCTTGTGCCTGGCAAGGCCGGGCGCTATCCAAGATCAAGTTCCTTCAATATCTGCTATGTTATAGCATATCAAATTGGGCCGCCGTCAACCGGCTGGGATTTGCGGTGTCATGAAGTCCGGGTCTCGTCCTCTTTCACCCACGCAGGCGCGCGTGCTCGAACTTCTAAGCGGTGCTGCGAAGCCTCTTTCGGCCTATGATCTGCTTGGGCTGCTCAGGGATGAGGGCGTGAACGCGCCTCCCACCGTCTATCGCGCCCTCGAGCGGCTGATGCGCGACGGCCTCGCCCACAGGATCGAATCGCTCAACGCCTTCGTGGCCTGCAACAAGCCGCACCACACCGAACTGGCGAGCTTCGCGATCTGCGACGAATGCGGGGCGGTTGACGAGTTCACCGACCGTGACCTGCAGGCGCGGCTGGGATCGGTGTCGGCGCGGTCCGGGTTTCACGCCACGCGCATGACCGTCGAGATCCATGGCCACTGCGCCAGATGCGCCGCCAAAGCGCACGGCCACGCGCACTGATCAGCTCAGCCCGTGCGGTGGCGGGCGCGGCGGCTCGAGAGGAGGCTGCCGACAGGGCCGGCCAGCACCGAACCGATGAACAGCATGCCCATCGTCAGGATCATGGCCGGCCCTGTCGGCAGGCTTCCGTGATAGGACAGCAGAAGGCCCGACACTCCCCCGGCCAGCGCGACGATGCCGGCGACCAGCACCATGCCGTTGAGGTCACGCGCCCAGAAGCGCGAGGTTACGGCCGGCAGCACCAGAAAGCCCACCGCCAGCAGCGTGCCGAGGGCATGGAAGCCTGCGACGAGGTTCAGCACCAGCAGGATCATGAACGCAAAGTACGATGGCGCGCCGGCCCTGCTCACGGTGCGCAGGAAGCCGGGATCGAGGCCATCCAGGACAAGCGGACGCCAGAGCAGCGCAAGGGACGCCAGCGTCACCGAGGCGATCGCCGCGACGAGCACAAGCGTCGGATCGTCGAGCGCCAGCACCGACCCGAAGAGGAAGTGCATCAGGTCGACATTCGAGCCGCGCAGCGAGACGATCAGCACGCCGAGGGCAAGCGAGATGAGATAGAACGACGCAAGCGTGGCGTCCTCCTTTAGCACCGTGGCGCGCGTCATCACGCCTGCCAGCAGGACGATCAGGCCGCCCGCCAGGAAGCCGCCAAGCGTCATGTGCCAGAGCGACAGGCCGAACAAGGCATAGGCGATGGCCGTGCCTGGCAGGATGGCGTGGCTGAGGCCATCGCCCGTCAGCGACATGCGGCGCAGCATCAGGAGGACCCCGAGCGGCGCGCCGGAAACCGACAGTGCGAAGATGCCCGCCAAGGCGCGGCGCATGAAGGCGAATTCGGCGAACGGCGCCACCAGCCAATCAAGCATGCGGATGGGTCTTCGCGTCCGCCACGCCGGCGCGGGGAGGGTGGCCGTGACCGTGGCCATGACCATGATCGTGGCCAGCGGCGGGCCCGTGCGCATGCGCGGCGCCGTGTCCGGCATCGGAGATGTCGCAGAAAGGGGCGCTGTCGTCGAAAGCTTCCGTCATGGCGCGGGCGCGGGCGATGTTGGCGGGCGAGAGCGCGTCCGGCGTCGCTCCCCAGCTGATCGCCTGCCGCGCCATCAGCAGCGTCTGCGGGAAGTGCGACCTCACGACGGCAAGGTCATGCAGCACGGCGACGACGGTGCGCCCCTCGACGCTCCATTGCCGGACCAGCTTCATCAGATCTTCGACGGTCGCGTTGTCGATCGCGGAGAACGGCTCGTCGAGCAGGATCACGGGCGCATTCTGCAGGCTGACGCGCGCGAACAAGGCTCTCTGGAGCTGGCCGCCCGACAAGGTGCTCACGGCGCGGCGCTCGAAGCCCGACAGGCCGACAAGCGCCAGCGCCTGCATGACATGGTCGGTGTCGCGGGCGGCGAATCCGCCGAACAAGCCCCGCCTCTCCCACAGGCCCATCGCGACGAGATCGAAGACCGTCACCGGATAGCTCAGGTCGATGCCGTCCTTCTGCGGAACATAGGCGACCTTCGCCTTGCCCGACACGCCGCCCGAGACGCGCCCCCCCAGCGGCT
This sequence comes from Allobosea sp., assembly GCA_031412095.1. Lineage (GTDB taxonomy): Bacteria > Pseudomonadota > Alphaproteobacteria > Rhizobiales > Beijerinckiaceae > Allobosea. Next base: position 3,600 of record JANOCI010000072.1, on the reverse strand, counting down.
TGAGCTCGCCGACCAGCCCTTTGAGCAGCGTGGACTTGCCCGCGCCGTTCGGCCCGACGATAGCCAGAAGGGTGCCCGCCTCGATCCGCCCCGAGACATGGTGGACTGCCGGGTGGCGGTCATAGCCAAGGGTCAGGTCGTCCAGGATGATGGCGCTGGCAGGGATTGTCGGCATCCGGTTCACCGCGAGGCCCAGAACACGGCGGCCCAGATCAGCGCGATCAGGCCCGCGACCAGCGACAGGCGCATAAGCGCCGACATGCGCAGCAGCGAAGGCAGGGGCGAATATCTTGTCATGCTCGTGTTCTTTGAAAAAGCTGTGCTTCCGGATCCAGGCCTTGCTCAGCAGTCCTGAGGCATCGTGTCGCCGATGCCCCTGTCCCGGTCACGGCGCGCCAGCCTCGCCCGGCGCGCGCGCCGTGAGGGCGAGCGCATGGACCCTGTCCGCAAGCTCCGCCGCCAGGAGCGCGTTGACGAGACGGTGCCGGTCGACGCGGCTCTTGCCCGCGAACTGCTCGGAGACGACCACCACCCTGAAGTGCGTCTCGCCGCCCTCACGCCAGCCGCCATGGCCTTGATGGAGGTGGCTTTCGTCCGTCACATCGAGATGGATGGGCGCGAGGCCCATTGTCAGTTGGTGTGTGATGCGTTCTTTAAAGGTCATCTGCGACCATTACTCCATGGCGCTGGCGCAGGCAAAACACCATGTTCGCTTGCCCACCGCTTGTTCGGGACTTAATGATCACGTGATGAACCTCAACTCACCCCTGTTCGACAGCATCCGCGTCAAACGCGAGCCTGAGCCGGAGGCGCGGCCGCAGGAGCGCGTGTGCGATCATCCGGGCTGCAAGGCGAAGGGCGAGTTCCGCGCGCCGAAGGGCCGCGACCATGAAGGCCAGTTCTTCTTCTTCTGCATGGCGCATGTGAAGGCCTACAACGCGACCTACAACTATTTCAACGGCATGACCGACGACGCAGTCGCCGCTTACCAGAAAGACGCCGCCATCGGCCATCGGCCGACCTGGACGCTGGGCACGAACGCCAAGAACCCGCGCGCCGCCGAGCGAGGAGCGCGCCGGGCCAAGACCGCGCCGCCGGAAGGGCCGCAGACGGAAGACCTTTTCGGGCTGTTCGAAAACCGGTTCCGGCAGCAGCGCAAGGTCGAGGAGGAGCAGCGCAAGCTGACCGAGCCGACCCGGAAATCGCTGGATTCGCTCGGCCTCGAGCATGCGGCGACCAAGGAGGAGATCAAGTCTCGCTACAAGGAGCTGGTGAAGCGCTTCCACCCGGACGCCAACGGCGGCGACCGCTCGCGCGAGGATAGGCTGACCGAGATCGTCAACGCCTACAACCACCTCAAGCGCGCCGGGCGCCTGAAATGAGCTGGCCCGATCGGCTGGATGGTTGAACGGAAGGCGCTTTTGCTGTCTGATCGGCGTCAAACAGACGTCTGGGAGGACATCGCCATGAAGATCATCGTGACGGCGCTGGCGGCGCTGGCCGCAACGGCGCAGATCGCGCAGGCCGATCCCACCTACCCCAACCGGCCCATCACGATGATCGTCCCGTTCGCGGCCGGCGGGGCCTCGGACACCATCGCCCGGCTGATCGGCGACGAGATGGGCAAGGCGCTCGGCCAGCGCTTCGTCAACGAGAATACGCCCGGCGCGGGCGGATCGACAGCGCTTTCGCGGGTGGCGCGCGCCGCGCCCGACGGCTACACCATCGTCATCGGCAACAGCGGCACCAACGCGGCCGCCTACCATATCTATCCGGACCTCAAGTTCACGCCGCAGTCGTTCATGGCCGTCGGCATGGTGGCGAAGACCTCGCCCGTCATCGCCGTCAAGAAGGACTTCGCCGGCGGGGACACCGTCGCCAGCTTCATCGAGCACGCGAAGAAGAACCCCGGCAAGGTGACCGTCGGCCATGCCGGCGTCGGCTCGTCCAACTTCATCATCTGCAAGAGCTTCCTGAAGGCGGCCGGCGTCGAGGTGTCCCTGATCGGCTATCGCGGCGCCGGACCTGCGCTGCAGGACCTCGTGGCGGGGCAGATCGACATGGTGTGCGACAACGCCACCTCGCTGGCCCAGACCATCCAGGGCGGGCAGATCAAGGGTTTGGTCGTGTCCGCGCCCGCCCGCCTGCGCAACCTGCCGACCGTGCCGACGGCGCAGGAGGCAGGCGTCCCCGCATTCCAGGCGCAGGGCTGGAACGCGATCCTCGTGCCGGCTGGAACCCCGCCGGCGATCGTCGCCAGGCTCGAAGGCGCGATCCGCACGGCGGTGGGCAGCGAACTGGTCACCAAGCGCTTCGCCGAGATCGACACCGCCCAGCCCACCGCCGAGGAGCAGACGCCCGCATTCATGGCGGGCTTCATCCCGGCCGAGATCGAGAAATACCGACTCATCCTCAAGGATTGACGGGCAGGCTGGCCTGCGACCATCTTGCGCGGCACGCAAGCGCGCGTGAGCGCTTCGCAGATTGCCGCATGTTGCCGAAATGGGTAAGGATCAAACGTGTCGGATGCCTGATCGGGCATCCCGGAGCCGTGATGGCCGTTTCCTTGCATCCTCGTTCGAGGCTTGGGCGGAGCCAGAAACTCAAAGCTCGTGCCGGAGAATGATTGATGACGACGTCTCACTACACCACGGGCTTGCCGGACATGAAGGTGTCGGTCCGCCAGCTGTTCGGGATCGATGCCGATCTCGAAGTGCCGGCGTACGCCCATGCGGAAGAGCATGTGCCGGACCTCGACCCCGATTACCGTTTTGACCGGCAGACCACCCTGGCGATCCTGGCAGGCTTCTCGCGCAACCGCCGCGTGATGATCTCGGGTTACCACGGCACCGGAAAATCCACCCATATCGAGCAGGTGGCGGCGCGGCTCAACTGGCCCTGCGTGCGCGTCAACCTCGACAGCCACGTCTCGCGCCTCGACATGGTCGGCAAGGACGCGATCGTGCTGAAGGAGGGCAAGCAGGTCACGGAGTTCCAGGACGGGATCCTGCCCTGGGCGCTCCAGAACAACATCGCGCTGGTCTTCGACGAATACGACGCCGGCCGGCCCGACGTGATGTTCGTGATCCAGCGCGTGCTGGAGCAGAGCGGCAAGCTGACGCTGCTCGACCAGAAGCGCGTGATCCGGCCGCACCCCGCCTTCCGGCTTTTCGCCACCGCCAACACGGTCGGCCTCGGCGACACGTCGGGGCTCTACCATGGCACGCAGCAGATCAACCAGGGCCAGATGGACCGCTGGTCGATCGTCGCGACGCTGAACTACCTGCCGCACGACAACGAGGTCGAGATCGTGCTTGCCAAGTCGCCGCACTACAAGGGCAACCCGGCCGGCAAGGACATCATCGGCAAGATGGTGCGCGTGGCCGACCTGACCCGCAACGCCTTCATGAACGGCGATCTCTCCACCGTCATGAGCCCGCGCACGGTCATCACCTGGAGCGAGAACGCCGACATCTTCCAGGACATCGGCTTCGCCTTCCGCCTGACCTTCCTCAACAAATGCGATGAGCTCGAGCGCACGCTCGTGGCGGAGTTCTACCAGCGCTGCTTCGGCAAGGAGCTGCCCGAGAGCGCAGTGAA
>JANOCI010000071.1:0-2595 GCA_031412095.1 Allobosea sp. | reverse complement strand
ACCCCGCCTTCGCGCGGCTCGTTGGTGGCGGCGCTCTCGGTGCGGCTCTGGGTCGAGCGCGCCACGCGGCTTTCGGGATCGAACGTCTCGGAGCGGCTTTCGACCCGGTTCATCTCGAGTTGGGCATTGACCTGCACGCGGGCGCGGCCGGAGCCAACGACGCTGGCGACGATCTCTTCGACCTGGGCCTTCACGCGCCGCTCGATGCCGGTCTGCCGCTCCTCGGCGCCGGCGCCGACCATAGCGTTCTCGCCCTGCGCCCCGTCCGCCAGGAGGCGTCCGCCCTCATCGACGATCGACACGCGTTCGGGCTTGAGCCCTTCGACGGCCGAGGCGACCAGATGGCGCACAGCCCTGATCTGGCCGGCGTCGAGCTCTCCCCGGAGCTTCAGCACGATTGAGGCGCGCGGCGGCTCCCGGTCGCGCTCGAACAGCTTGCGCTCGGGCATGACCAGATGGACGCGGGCGTTCTGCACCCTGCCGATCGAGCGGATCGTACGGGTGAGTTCGCCTTCCAGCGCCCGGAGATGGTTGATGTTCTGCACGAAGCTGGTGGACGAGAATGCGTCGCCCTTGTCGAAGATCTCGTATCCGACCCCGCCGCCGGACGGCAGGCCCTTGCCCGCCAGCTCCATCCGGATCTTCGGGATGTCGGCCTTGGGAGCCAGAATGGTCTGGCCGTCGCCGCGCGCCTCATAGCGGATGTTGCGCGCCTCGAGGTCCTTGATGACCTGCGCGGCGTCGGAGGCCGACAGATCGCTGTAGAGCAGTCCCATGCTCGGCTGGGTGAAGCGGAAGATGACAAAGCCGAAGAAGCCGACCAGCGCAGCCGTGACCATGAGCATGGCGGCGAGCCTGCCTGCTCCAAACTTGCTGAACTGCTGCACCACGCTGTTCACGCCGTTCCCTCGCCCGTCTCAACCCCGGCCTCAGCTCCGCACGCCGCGAACACTTTTCGACTGGTAGGCAAGTTTTTCCCGGTGCGTGGTTAGCAACCCGTTAACAGCGCCTCCCTGCGCAAAAAAATAAGCCGTTTCCGACGCATGCACGCGGCGGAAACGGCTTACCAAATTGAATGAGGCGTGAAGCTTGCGACTATTGCCGGTAATGCTGGATGCGCGTGGTGCGCAGGCCGGCAAGGCCATGCTGGTCGATCGACATTTGCCAGCCAAGGAATTCCTCGGTCGTCAGCGTATATCGCGAGCAGGCATCCTCGAGGCTGAGAAGCCCGCCGCGTACGGCGGCGACAACCTCGGCCTTGCGGCGTATGACCCAGCGATGGGTGCCCGGAGGCGGCAGGTCCGCTATCGTCAAGGGGCTCCCGTCAGGGCCGATGACATACTTCACTCGTGGTCTAAGACCCTCGGTCATTTTACGCTCACACAACTCTACAGACCAATGTCCGTCGGAATGTAAGGCATGGCCGCTTAAAATTTGACTAAGGGCGTCCGTGAACCCGAAGAACGCCGTGCCGCCCTCTGGGGACGCGCTGGATGGACCCGCAGCTTCAGCCATCGCAAGCATCACAGGCGGCTCACCGACTTCACCTTGTCGAGGGGAGTGCGAGTGTTCCCGATGATCAAAACCGGGGTGTCGCCGGAGAAATCCGCGCCGTCGACGATGCCCGTCACCTCGGTCGTCACGGCTATGCGGTTCTTCTGCGCATCCACAGCGTCGATGACGATCGAGTAGTCGCCGTCGGGCGCGGCGGCGCCCGTCGAAGTCCGGCCATTCCATTTGAAGGTCTGCGCGCCCGCATTGAGCGTCAGCGGCTCCGTCGCCACCACGCTTCCGGCGCCATTCTTGATGGTGATGGTCGCGCTGCCGCCGCGGGGCGCCTCGATCCGCCATTCCGCCGCGCTGTCCTTCAGCCTGCTGGTCGCGCCATCGGTCGTCACGCGGCTGCCGACGAAGCTCATGGCGCTGGACGTCGAGGCCGACTTGCTCATGCTGAGCAGCGAGGTCAGCGTTTCGTTCTGCTTGAGTTGCTGCTCGACCTGCGCGAACTGCACAAGCTGCTGCGTGAACTGGTTGGTGTCCAGCGGCTCGAGCGGATTCTGGTTCTTGAGCTGCGTCGTCAGAAGGCTGAGGAACTGGTCGAAGTTGCCGGCGATCTGCTGGCGCGCGTCCTTCTTGCCTGCCACCGTGGTGGCGGCGGCGGTCGAGGCGGATTGCGCTGCGGCGAGCGTTGTCATGGCACTGTCCTCAGATGGAGCGGTCGAGCGCGCCGAGATGCAGCGTGCGGTGGATGGACGCGATGGCTGGCTCGACGATCACGGCGGCGCTGCGGCGGTTCGAGACCTGCCCCTCCCCAGCCCATTCCTCGTTGCGCCCCTGGCGGGCCTGCTGCCCCGGGTCGCGCAGCGAGATGTCGATGCCGCTGTCGGACGACTTGAGGCCGGCCTGCTCGAAGGCGCGCTCAAGGGTCTTGGCCTCGCGCTGCAGCAGGTGCAGCGTCTCGACCCGGTCGACCACCACCCTGGCGCTGACGCTCTTGTCGTCGTTGATTTCGAGCCGCACATCGACGCGGCCAAGTTCGGCTGGATCGAGGCGGATCTGGAATTCGCGCAGCCCCTGCAATGTGCGCAGCCCGAT
>JANOCI010000070.1:0-26461 GCA_031412095.1 Allobosea sp. | reverse complement strand
ATGCCGCGCGGGCATGCGTGAAAGCAATGGAAAATCGCCAGCCTAGGAGCCAGCGATCACCTTGCCGCCCGTATCGCGGAAGATGGCTGCCAAGTCAACAGGCGACGTCAACTGTCAAAGGCCGGCGTCGCGCCGGATTGCGTCTCAGGCCGCGTTGCTGCGGGCGGTGGCCAGCGCGGCCACCGCGTCGGCGGTCGCAGCAGACAGCGTCCAGCCCAGGTGGCCATGCCCTGTGTTGTAGAAAACCCGCGCATTCTTGCCCCGCATCACGCGCGGCATCATGTCGGGCATCATGGGCCTGAGCCCGGCCCACGGCACGGCCTGCCGGGTGCTCATGCCTGGGAAATGCATCCTGCACCACGAGATAAGCGGATTGATCCGCTCTGCGCGGATGTCCTTGTTGATGCCGTTGAACTCCGCGGTCCCTGCGACCCGGAAGCGCTTCAGGCCGAGGCGGCTGGTCACGATCTTGGCCTTGTCGTCCAGCAGGCTGACCCAGGGCGCGGCCTTCTGGTCCTCCGCATCAGGCAGCTCGACGGTGATCGAATAGCCCTTGACGGGATAGACGTTGACACGGTCGCCGAGGCTCGCGGCGATGTCGCGGGACAGGACGCCCGAACAGACCACGACCTTGTCGAACTGGCTGACCTCCTCGGGCCATTCCGCCTCGTCCAGCCGCGGCTCGCTCGACTTGTGCATGATGGTGACGGCGTCGTCCGAGGCGCTGACCGAAACGACCATCGTGCCGAGCTTCATCGCGACGCCGAGCCGCCGGCAGGCGTCGGCCAGCCCGTTCGTGAACTTGTGGATGTCGCCGGTGAAGTCCGACGCCGTGTAGAAGCCGCCGTAGATGTCGCCCTTCAGCGCGGGTTCGATGACGGCGATCTCTGCCGGGGTCACGGCGCGGCGTTCGAGGCCGCCCTTGGCGAGCAGGGCCGTGGTCCTGGCGGCGGCGTCGAAGTCGGCCTTGGTCTGGTAGAAGTGCAGGATGCCTCGTTCCTCGCAGTCGAAGTCGATGCCGGCCTCCTCGGCCATCCTCGTCAGGTGCGCGCGGGCCTCGATAGCCAGGCGCACCGTGGTCACGGTGTTCTCCTCGCTCTTGGGGATCGCGGCGATGAACTCCGCCATCCACGACAGCTTGTGCCAGGAAGGCGACGGGTTCACCAAAAGCGGCGCGCCGGGCGTGAACATCCATTTCATGCCCTTCCAGACCGTGGCCCAGGAGTTCCAGACCTCGGCGTTGGATGCGGACAGCTGCCCGCCATTGGCGAACGACGTCTCCATGGCGGCGTAGGGGTGCTTGTCGAACAGGGTGACGATGCAGCCGCGCTTGACGAGATTGTAGGCGGTGGTCGTTCCGGTGATGCCGGCGCCGATCACGGCGACGCGGGGGTTCGATGTCTCACGCATGGCGTTCTCCTTCCCGCATCGCGGGATTGAACGCCCCCTCTGTCATTGGCCTGAGAGCATCGCCGACCGCTCACCGCGAGCATCCGGCTTACACCATCGGCGGGAGCTGCGGCTCCGCTTTTCAGAGTTCAATCACGGTCAGCGGTCCGGTGGCCTGAGAGTTTCCGGGGCGGTTGCTCCTTCGGCGATGCAAGCGATGAGCCGACATCTCTCCCGCTGATGCCGGTTGGAATACCAGAATGCGGCAGGAGAGCAAGTGACTCCCGCCGAGCGATCGGCTGCCTCGCTTGTTCAGCTGGCGGCGGGCAGGACCCTCACCGCGAGGGCGCTGGCCATCATGCCGAACACGAACAGAGGGACGCCGAAGCCGCTGTACCACAGAGCCTTCTCCACCGGAGCCCCGATCAGCCTGGCCATCATCGCCAATTGCGCCGCCAGCAGGATGGCGACGATGCCGGCATGGATCGGCGCGCCCCAGCCGATGAGGCAGGCGACGACCGCCACCTGCGGCAGGGCCATGACGGCGGCGGCGACCTTCGCCGCACCGCCGGCGCCGAGCAGGACGGGCAGCGAGCCGATCCCCATCTGCGCATCGCCCTTGATCGACTTGAAGTCGTTGAGGGTCATGATGCCGTGCGCTCCGACGCTGTAGAGGAAGGCGAGCAGGAGGACAGGCCAAGGCGGGAGCGCGCCGCCGAGCATGGCCGCCGCGCCGGTGATCCAGGCTAGCCCTTCATAGGAGAAGCCGCAGGCGGCGTTGCCGAGCCAGCCGTTGCGCTTCAGCCTCAGCGGCGGCGCGCTGTAGGCCCAGGCGAGGAAAAGCCCGAGGACCGCGGCGATCAGCACCCATGGCCCCAGCGCCGAAGCCACCGCGAGCGAGAGCCCGGTCCAGATGATCGCGATGTAAAGGCCCCATGCGCCGGGCACCCGGCCCGAAGGGATCGGCCGGTGGGGCTCGTTGATCGCGTCGACCTCGCGGTCGTGCCAATCATTGATGGCCTGGCTCATGGCGCAGACCAGCGGCCCGGCCAGGATGATGCCCGCCAGCGCCACGGGCCAGTTCGCCGCGATGGGCACGCCGGACGAGACGACGCCGCAGGCGAACGCCCACATCGGCGGAAACCACGTGATCGGCTTCAGCAATTCGAGGATTGCGGATGGGGCCGGGTAGCTGGCGGCGCGCGTCGTCATGTGAACCCCGGCGGCATGGATGGGGCCGGCAGCCAGCCGCACGGCGCCGAACCCGCGCCCACCTCACGCAGCAGCGCCCGCCGCGGAAATGACGCAGCCGCACTTGTGCCAAGCCCGGCGCGATGGCGCAAGGCGCGAGCGGCCGGCCGGCGGCGGCCACGCTCCGGGCGACGTCCGCGGACAGTTCAGGAACGCGAAAAACAGACGCTCGGATATTGCGCCCATGGGCCGATCGTCGAAAACTGCTGCACGGCGGGCTCGGTCATCGGGGCTGCACCGAATGGACACGTGAAGCTGTGACCGCAGACCGGCGCCATGCACGCGAAACATTCCACGCATAACGGGTGAAAACACCCGGATCTCAACCTGTCCCTGGGAGGATGAACATGAAGCACCTATTCATTGGAACGATTTCCGCGCTCGCGCTGATGCTGCCGGCATCGGCCATGGCGCAGGAGACCATCAAGGTCGGGATCCTGGTCGCGCTCGAAGGGGCCTTCGCGGCAGGCGGCGCAGACGCTGTGCGCAATGTCGAGCTTGCCCTCAAGCAGGCCGGCGGCATGGCGGGCGGCAAGAAGATCGAGACCGTGGTCGCGCCGACCGACACCACGCCCGACACCGCGACCCGCATGGCGCGCAAGCTGATCGAGCAGGACAAGGTCGACGTCATCATTGGGCCGCTCTCGGGCTCGGAGGGCATCGCCATGCGCGATTATGCCAAGACCATTCCCGGAAAGACAGTGATCAACGGCATCTCCGGCGCGCTGGAGACCACCTGGGTCGATCCCGCGAAGAATTTCTTCCGCTTCAATCTCGACGGCGCGCAATGGGGCGCCGGCCTTGGCAGCTATGTCGTCAAGACCAAGAACTGGAAGCGGATCGCCGCCGTGTCGGCTGACTATTCGTTCGGCTACACGAACTTCCTCGGCTTCGCGGCCGACTTCTGCAAAGCCGGCGGCGACATTGTCGAGCGCCTCTGGGTGCCGCTCGGCTCATCGGACTTCGCCGGCGTGATCGCCAAGCTGCCGGACAATGTGGACGCCATCTATCTGGGCCTCGGCGGCACCGACGCCATCAACTTCCTCAACCAGTACCAGCAGGCCGGAACCAAGATCAACCTGATCGGCGGCACGATCATGGCCGACCAGACCGTCCTGACCTCGCGCGGCAAGGCCAAGGAAGCTCTCGTCGGCACGCCGATCTCCGGCCCCATCGCCAACGACAACCCGGCTCCAGAATGGACCGGCTACGTGAAAGCCTATCAGGACGCCTTCCCGGCGGACAAGCGCTTCCCGTCGCCGTCGCTGTTCGGCGTGGGCTACTACAACGCCACCCTTGCGCTGATCGCAGGTCTCAACGAGGTCAAGGGCGACCTCGGCGACAACCAGTCGAAGCTCCATGCCGCGCTGTCCGCGCTCAAGCTGAAGACGCCGCTCGGCGAGGTCACGCTCAATGAGAACCGCCAGGCGACCGGCACGGTCTTCATCAACGAAGTCGTCGACGGGCCCGGAGGCACGCTCACGATCAAGAACGTCGGCAAGGTCGACGGCGTGACCCAGACACTTGGCATGACGCCGGAAGCCTTCCGGGCCATGGGCCTGCCGTCCCGCACGGCTCCGGACTGCAAGATGCTGCGCGGCTGAACGCTGGAACTGGCCCCGCATCCAGGCGCATTCCGCCCGGATGCGGGGCTGACCCGAAGACGCCGGAGCCTCAAGGCCGCAGGGCCAAGACCCGAAATCCCGCCAGGGCGCCTGTCAGGCGTCCAGGGGCCGGGTTTTGCGATGTGACGTCTGCAACCTGCCAGGCAGGGCCATGGCGCTGATCAACTACCTCACCCGCATCCACTTCGCCGACAGCGTGCTCGAGGATGCGCTGGCGGAGGAATTGCGGCATCTGGGGATCTCCCGGCCGCTGATCGTGGCGGACAGCGAAGGGGAGAGCGCCGAAGCGCTGGCGCGCGTGAGCGACGCGCTGGGCCTTCTGGGCGGCGTCTCGATCGAGGCATGCCACGCAGGCGCAGCGCGGGAATCCGACCTTGCCCGCCTGGACGCCGTGTTCGCTTCGACCGGCCGTGATTCCTGCATCGGCCTTGGCGGCCGCACGGCGCTCGGCCTGGCGCGGCGACTGGCCCGCCGGATGGCCTGCCGCCAGATCGGCGCGGACGTGGACGGCGGCAGGCCCGGCCCATGCCGCGCAGGCGGCCCCTCCCGATGCCGGCACGTGCCGGTGATCGCCATTCCGACGACGACGACCTGCGTCGGGCTTGTGCCGCTGGACATCGAGGCCTTCAAGACCGATCGCTGCGCCCTGCCCGGCGGCGCCTGCGCAAGGCGCGGCTTCCCAGGCGAGCGTTCGCTTTTGCCGGACGTGGTTCTGTGCGATCCGACCCTGACCCTCAGCGCCGGCCGGCACGCGACCGCCGCGGCCGGCATGGATGCGCTGGTCCATTGCATCGAGGCTTACCTCGACACCACGTGGAACCCGCCCGCCGATGGCATTGCGCTTGACGGCGTGCAGCGGGCCTATGCGCATCTCGAGCGCGCCGTCCGCGACGGCGGCGATCTCCACGCCCGCCGGGAGATGCTGACGGCAGCCCTCGATGCCGGGCTGGCCTCGCAGAAGGGCTTCGGCGCCATTCACGCGCTGGCGCACGCCGTGGAACGCGAGATTGCGCCCCCAAGCCCGCATGCCAGCCTGCATGGCGGCCTGCACGCCGCCTTGCTGCCCGCTGTGCTCGCCTTCAACGGACCGGCCATCGCGGACCGTCTCGGAGCTTTGCGCCACGCGCTGCAGGCCGAGGACGTGGGCGGCGCGGTCTCGGCGCTGGCCCGCCGCATCTCGCTGCCGCTCGATCTGTCGGGGCTGGAGCTCGACGCCGAAGCCCGCAGGCGCATCGCACGCCGGGCTTCCGAGGACCGGGCCAACCAGACGAACCCGCGCCATGCGACGGAGGCGGACTATGTCAGGATGCTTGAACATGCTGGCTGACGCCCTACACTTGCCAGATGGCTTGCCCGCTGCGGGCTTTGGCCTAAACTCATCCGGAAGCTGCGCCGCCAGAGCGCGGAAGGGAGGAACATGAGTTCAGCGATTGCCGTGTTCCACGGCGTGTTCGGACGTGTCTGCCTTTACGCCATGAACCGCACCATGGTGCCGCACGCGCACCGTGAGGGGCATCTGATCTTCCATGTGCAGGGACCGCCCGGCGAAGTCGTCGTCGACGGCAGGGCATATCCGCTATCGGCGGGACAGGCCGTCGCGATCAGCCCGTGGCAGGCGCACTACTATCATGCGCGCGAGCCCCAGACCGCGACCCTGGCGCTGGTGCTCTACGTCAAGCCGGGCTGGTTCCTGGAGGCGAGCCGCTCGTCGACCTCGTCGCTCAGGTTCGGCAGGGTCGGCATCGATGTGACCGACCGGCTGGCGCGGCTCGTCTACGCCAACGCCGGCGCAATGCTCGATCCCGACATGGACGACCCGATGATCGAGGACCGCCTGTGCTCCCTGACGCAGGCCTGCTTCGACCAATCCTGGCAATGGACGGAGCGCGGCCCCGCATTTCTCGGCAACGCCTCGCCCTTGCGCGACTTCCGCGTCAGGAACGCGCTGCGCCTGCTGATGGACCGCCTGTGCGAGCCGCTCGACCTTGACGACGTGGCCCGGGAGGTCGGGCTGTCGCGGCCTCATTTCTACAAGCTCTTCCGGCAGCAGGTCGGCGTGACGCCCAACATCTATCTCAACTCGCTGCGCATGGAGCGCGCCATCAGCCGGTTGACCGGCTCGCAGGAGGCCGTCGCCGACATCGGGCTCGATCTCGGCTTCTCCAGCCAGGCAAGCTTCTCGCGCTTCTTCATCGCCAACGGCGTCGTGCCGCCAAGCGCCTACCGGCGCAGCGTGCACCTGTCCGCCTTCTCATGAGCACGCGGCGCGTGGCGCAGTGCATTCCGGCGGGCGTCGCCGGGCACGTCTGCTTCGGGCCTGGACCACGCAATCAAGAGACTGTCGGGTACGTCGTTTGGCGCAGGGCCGCGCTAGCTTTGCCCGAGGGCCGGTCGTTGGCCTGACGCAGGCTGCGCCAGGCGGGCGAGCTTCTCGCGGCATGAGCCGGAACAGGGACTTGGGGCATGGTTCGATCCCGCAGGGAAAGGACTGGCTCCGGATGGCGGAAGGGTTGACGGCAGAGGTCCATGCAGAGCTTTTACGTTCGCCATCCTCTCTGGTCGGTGATCCTGCTGGTCCTCGCCGCAGGCTTCCTGTGGCTGGTCTTCGCGCCCTGGCCGCCAGGCCTCGAGCAGGTGATGGGCCGCAAGCGCATCTTCCTGAACGCCATCCTGTCCGGCGTCACGCTGGGCGCCCTGTATTTCCTCGTCGCCAGCGGCTTCACGCTCGTGTTCGGCCTGATGCGCAACGTGAACCTTGCGCACGGATCGCTTTATCTGCTTGGCGGATATCTCGGCTACGAAGTCGCCAACGCGACGGGATACTGGCTGCTGGCCTTCCCCGCGGTGTTCATCCTGGTCGGCGCGCTCGGGCTCCTGCTGCAGCATCAGGTGTTCCGGCGCATGGAGGGCGAGGAACTGCGGCAGACGCTGGTGACAATCGGCATATCGGTGGTGCTGGCCGACATCATGCTCTGGATCTGGGGCGGGCAAAGCTATCAGGTCCTGTCGCCCGACTGGCTTAGCGGCCCGATGACGCTGCCGCTGATCTCATCGCTCCGCTCCAATGGCGACGCGGTCTACCTCACCTATCCGCAGGTCAGGATCGTGATCCTGGTCGTGGCCGTGCTGATCGGCCTCGCGATGTGGCTCGTGCTCAACCGCTCGAGGCTCGGCATGCTGATCCGGGCCGGGGTGGACGACAGGGAGATGCTGGCGGCGTCGGGCGTGCGCATCCAGTATGTGTTCCTCGGCGTCTTCGCCTTCGGCGCCGGGATGGCCGGCATGGCCGGCATCATCGGCGGCACGTTCCAGTCGCTTTCGCCGGGAGAGGACACCCGGTTCCTCCTCGCCTCGCTCGTCGTGGTGATCGTGGGCGGAATGGGATCGATCCCGGGCGCAGCCCTCGGCGCGGTCATCATCGGGCTGGCCGAGCAGATCGGCCTGGTCTACGCGCCCACCTATTCGGTGGTGTTCACCTTCCTGATCATGGCTGTCGTCCTCGCGTTCCGCCCGCAAGGCCTGCTGGGAGCCGGGCGCTGACATGACCTACGCGGCGAGCACTTCCGAGCCGGCAAGGCCTATGCTGCTCGAACGGGTTCCGCCCCACCTGTGGGCCATCGGCTTCCTGCTTCTCGCGATGCCCCTGTTCGCAAGCAACTTCGTGCTGTTCCAGATCTTCGGCTGGACCTTCATCCTCGGGATGATCGGCCTGTCGTTGATGTTCCTCGCCGGCTATGGCGGCATGGTCAGCCTGATCCAGATGACCGTCGCCGCCCTCGCCGGCTACATGGTCGCGATCCTGGGCACGAGCGGCGTCGCGACCATCAGCCTCGGCTGGCCCTGGTGGCTGCACATCCCGGTCGCCATCTTCATCGCCGCGCTGTTCGGCACGCTGGTCGGCGCGCTGGCGGTGCGGACCGAGGGCATCTACACGATCATGATCACGCTGGCGATCGCCTCGGCCTTTTTCTACTTTGCGCGGCAGAACTACGGCCTGTTCAACGGCTACACGGGCTTCAACAACGTGCTGCCACCGCAGCTGTTCGGCATCGACTGGCGCGCGCCCGCGCCGTTCTACTACCTCACGCTGGCCTGCGCCGCCCTGGCGTACGGTGCCGTCGTCTACGTCGCCCGCTCGCCATTCGGCCTGGCGCTCCAGGGCGTGCGCGACAATCCGCGGCGCATGGGCGCGCTCGGCTTCTCCGTCACGGCGCACCGCATCCTCGCCTACACCTTCGCCAGCGTGATAGCAGCCGTGGGCGGCATCCTCCTCGTCTGGCAGAACGCGCAGGTCTCGCCCGGCACCGCCGGCATCCCGCAGGTCATCGACATCCTCGTCATCGCGGTCGTGGGCGGCGTCAGGCGGCCGATCGGCCCTTTCATCGGCGCGCTGATCTATGTCCTGCTCAGGGTGTTCTCGCCTGACGTGCTGCTGGCGTTCGGCCTGTCCGGCGAGCGGTTCAAGCTCTTGATCGGCTTCGGCTTCCTGGTCATCGTCTTCTTCTCGCCGGACGGCGTGCTCGGCCTGTGGGAGAAATACCGGAGCCGCCGGGCCGAGGCCCGCGACCCGTTGCGCGGAGGCCGGCCATGACGCTGGCCCAGATGCCTCCAGCCCCCGTCCGCACCGCAGCCGAAAGGCTGGGTTCGGTCAGCTCGGGCAACGCGCTGGAGCTGCGCGGCGTCACGAAGCTGTTCGGAGCCCTGGCCGCGATCGCGGATGTGACGCTGACGGTCCGTCCCGGCGAGCGGCGCGCCGTCCTCGGCTCGAACGGCGCAGGCAAGACCACCTTGTTCAACTGCGTCACCGGCGATTTCCTGCCGACATCCGGCACGATCCGCCTGTTCGGCGAGGACGTCACCAGCTTTCCGGCGCACGAGCGCATCCGCCGCGGCCTGCGCCGGACCTATCAGATCTCGCTGCTGTTCGGCGGCCTGTCCGTGGCGGACAATGTCTACCTTGCTTGCCGGGGCGTGTCGCGCGGGCGGTTTTCGCTGCTGCGCCCGCGCCTGAGCGACGTCCTCGTCGCCCGCGCGTCGGAGCTGGTCGAGGCCGTGCACCTGACCGCCGCGCGCGACACGCTTGTGGCCAACCTGTCCTATGGCCAGCAACGCCAGCTCGAGATCGCGCTGGCCCTGGCCGGCGCCCCGCGCTTCATCCTGTTCGACGAACCGGCCGCCGGCCTGTCGCCGACCGAGCGTTCCGAACTGGTGTCGATCCTGACCAACCTGCCCGGCCATATCGGCTTCATCATCATCGAGCATGACATGGACGTGGCGCTGCGCGTCGCCGAAAGCGTCACCATGATGCACAACGGCCGCATCTTCAAGGAAGGCACGCCGCAGGAGATCGAGAACGACGCCGAGGTGCAGGAACTCTACCTGGGGAGCGGCGGGCATGTCTGACACCGCCCGCACAGCGTCGCGCGCGCCGGCCCTCGAGATCCGCGGGCTCAATGTCTATTACGGCGCATCCCATGCGCTCCAGGGCGTGGACCTCAAGCTGCAGGGCGGGGTCCTGTCCGTGGTGGGCCGCAACGGCATGGGCAAGACGACGCTCTGCAAGGCGATCATGGGGCTTGTGCCGGTCTCGTCGGGCTCGATCAGCTTCGGCGGGCGATCCCTCGTGGGCCTGTCCCCGGCCGACATCGCGCAGCTCGGCATCGGCTATGTGCCCCAGGGGCGGCGGCTCTGGCGTTCGCTCACGGTGGATGAGCACCTGAAGCTGGTGGCCGGGCGCCGCAAGGGCCAATGGACCGTGGACCGGATCTACGCCACCTTTCCGAGGCTTGCCGAGCGCAAATCCAACGGCGGCGGCCAGTTGTCCGGCGGCGAGCAGCAGATGCTCGCGATCTCCCGCGCGCTGCTGGCCAACCCCCGGCTGCTGGTCATGGACGAGCCCACGGAAGGGCTTGCCCCCGTCATCGTCTCCCAGGTCGAAGACATGCTGATGCGGCTGGGCGAGGACACGGACATGGACGTCCTGGTCATCGAGCAGAACATCGGCGTCGCCTGCGCGATCGCCGACAACGTCGCGATCATGGTCAACGGCCGCGTCAACAGGATCGCGGCCGCGCGCGACCTGGCCGCCGACCGCGAGCTGCAGCAGCGGCTGCTGGGCGTCGGCCGCCATGGCGACGAGGAAGGCCCTCCGGCCGCAGCTTCGGCCAAGGCCGGCGGCGCAGCGGAGGCTGGCCCGCGCGCCGTGAAGATCTACAACTCCAACCCGGTGCGCCCCACGCGCTGGTCGCAGCCCGTGCCGGTGCAGCGCCTCGAGCAGTTGGCGCGCGTGGTCACGGCACGCGCCGTCATCGGCGCTCCGGCGAACGCCGACATCCGCCCGCTCGCTGCACCCGGCGAATCTGTGGTGCTGGTGGCCGGCACGATGGACACGAAGGGCGAAGAGCTGCGCTACATGCGCGACCTGATCCGTGCAGCCGGCCTGCCTGTGCGGATGGTCGACCTGTCCACCTCCGGCGGCCATTCGGGCGCGGAGATTCCGGCCCACCAGATCGCCGCCTTCCATCCGCGCGGCGCGTCAGGCGTCTTCACCGGAGATCGCGGCCAGTCCGTCGCCGGCATGACCGAAGCCTTCGCCCGCTGGATGGCGCGCCAGACGGGCATCGCGGGCGTGCTCTCCGCCGGCGGCTCTGGCGGCACCGCCATGGTGGCCCCCGCCATGCGCGCGCTGCCGGTGGGCGTGCCGAAGCTGATCGTCTCCACCGTGGCCTCCGGCGAGGTCAGCCAGTATGTCGGCGCGTCCGACATCATGATGATGCCGTCGGTGGCCGATGTGCAGGGCCTCAACGCCATCACCGAGGAGGTGCTGGGCAATGCGGCCCAGGCGCTGATCGGCATGGTTGCGGCGCGGCGCGCGGCCGGGCGCGGCAAGGTGCGCAAGCCTGCGGTGGGTCTGACCATGTTCGGCGTGACGACGCCTTGCGTCCAGCAGGTCACGAAGCATCTCGCCGGCACGCATGACTGCCTCGTGTTCCATGCCACCGGCATCGGCGGGCAGGCGATGGAGAAGCTCGTCGACGCAGGAAAGCTGGTCGGCGTGATCGATGTCAGCACGACCGAGGTGTGCGACATGATGATGGGCGGCGTGTTTCCCGCGACGGAGGACCGCTTCGGCGCGGTCATCCGCACGCGGCTGCCCTATGTCGGTTCGGTCGGCGCGCTCGATATGGTCAACTTCGGGGCGCCCGAGACCGTGCCCGAACGCTATCGCGGACGGCTGCTCTATCAGCACAATCCGCACGTCACGCTGATGCGCACCATGGCGGAGGAATCCCGGCGCATGGGAGAATGGATCGGCGCAAGGCTGAACCAGATGGAGGGTCAGGTGCGCTTCCTCCTCCCCGAGGGCGGCATCTCCGCACTCGACGCGCCGGCCAAGCCGTTCCACGACCTCACGGCGCGCGCGGCCCTGTTCTCCGCGCTGGAGCGGACGGTGCGCCAGACGCCGTCCCGCCAGATCATCCGCGTGCCCCATCACATCAATGCCCCGGAGTTCGCGGCCGCCCTTGCCGGCGCGTTCAATTCCCTTCACGGCACGAGCCGTTCCAACCGCCGAAAAGAAGCAGCGTCATGATTCCCCGTCAGAAGATCCTCGACAAGTTCCGCGACATGATGGCCAGGGGCGTTCCCATCATCGGCGGCGGGGCCGGCACGGGGCTGTCGGCGAAATGCGAGGAGGCCGGCGGCATCGACCTGATCGTGCTGTACAACTCGGGCCGATACCGCATGGCCGGACGGGGCTCGCTCGCTGGCATGCTGGCCTATGGCGACGCCAACCAGATCGTCTTGGACATGGCCGCCGAGGTGCTGCCTGTCGTGAAGCGCACGCCCGTGCTCGCAGGCGTCAACGGCACGGACCCGTTCCGGATCATGGATGTCTTTCTCGACGAGTTGAAGCGGATCGGCTTCTCCGGCGTGCAGAACTTCCCGACGGTCGGCCTGATCGACGGCAACTTCCGCATCAACCTCGAAGAAACCGGCATGTCCTATGGGCTAGAGGTCGACATGATCGCCAAGGCCCGGGCCAAGGACATGCTGACCACGCCCTATGTATTCAGCGCCGATGACGCCGCAGCGATGGCGAAGGCAGGCGCCGACGTCATCGTGTGCCATCTCGGCCTGACGACCGGAGGCAGCATCGGCGCGTCGACGGCGCTGAAGCTGAAGGATTGCCCCGCGCTGGTCGATGCCTGGGCCGAAGCTGCGCTCAAGGTCAATCCAAAGGCCATCGTGCTGGTCCATGGCGGGCCTGTGGCCATGCCGGAGGATGCAAATTTCGTCCTGAAGAATACCAGGAACTGCCACGGTTTTTATGGCGCGTCCTCGATGGAGCGTTTGCCGACCGAGGTGGCGCTGACCGAACAGACCCGCGCCTTCAAGCGCATCGCAGGCAAGTAAGAGTTGCGCAAGCAACAATACCGGAGGGACGGCTCATGACAGGGCAATTGATCGGCCAGTTGATCTTGTGGCTCATCGTGGCCGTGGTGGCCATCGCCATCATCTATGTGGTGATGCAATGGCTCTACCGGCGCTCCACCAAGGAGACCGCCTTTGTCAGGACCGGCTTCCTCGGCGAAAAGGTCGTGATCGACGGTGGCGCATTCGTCTGGCCCATCGTGCATGACATCACGCCCGTGAACATGAACACGCAGCCGCTGAAAGTGTCGCGCACGAAGACCGAAGCGCTGATCACCAAGGACCGGATGCGCGTCGATGTCGAGGCCGAGTTCTACGTGCGTGTGCAGCCCGTCCGGCAAGCCGTCGCGATGGCGGCTTCGACGCTGGGGCGCAAGACGCTGGAGCCCGAAAGCCTGCACGCATTGCTGGCCGGCAAGTTCGAGAGCGCCATGCGCGCGGTCGCGGCCGAGATGGACATGAGTGGCATGCACGAGAACCGTTCCAGCTATGTCGAGCGCGTCCGGGCCGCCGTCCAGGAAGACCTGTCGCGCAACGGCCTTGAACTCGAGTCGGTCGCCATCCTGGACATCGACCAGACCAGCCTTGAATTCTTCAATCCCTCCAACCGCTTCGACGCCGAGGGCCTGACCGTCCTGATCAAGGACATCGAGGCGCGCCGCAAGCTGCGCAACGACATCGAGCAGGATGCGATGATCCAGATCAGGACGCGCAACCTCGAAGCCGAGAAGCAGTCTCTGGAAATCGACCGCGCCAGCGAGGAGGCCCGGCTTGAGCAGGAGCGCGACATCGAGTTTCGCCGCGCCCAGCAGCGCGCCTTGCTGGCCACCGAGCGGGCCGAACGCGACACCCAGGCTGAAGCTGCCCAGATCACCGCCCGCGAGACCATCGAGAAGGCCCGCATCGCCAATGAACGCGGCATCGCGGAAGCGCGCATCGCCTCGGAAGCCGACATCCGCAGCCGCGAGATCGCCAGGTCCAGAGCCATCGAGGGCGAGGAGATCGCCGCCAACGAGCACATCCAGACCGCGCGCATCCTGCAGGAGCGCGCTCTGAAGGAGGCCCGGATCGTCAACGAGCAGGAAACCTCCTCGCGCGAGATCGAACGGACGCGCGTACTGGAAGCCGCCGAGATCGCCGCCCGCGAATCGATCGAGCGTGCCCGCATCATGCAGGAGCAGGCAGTCGCCGAGGCGCGGATCAACAAGGACAGGGACATGCAGTCGCTGGAGATCGAGCGCCAGCTTGCGACCGACCAGGCCGAGATCGCCGCGCGCGAAGCGACCGAGAAAGCGCGGATGGCCCAGACGCTGATCCTCACCCAGACACGCATCCGGGGCGAGGAGGATATCCGCCGCCGCGAGATCGCCCGCCAGCAAGGGCTCGATGAGGCCGAGATCGCCGCTCGCGAAGTTACGGAGAAGCTCAGGATCGCCCAGGCCTCCAATGTGTCGGAATCCCGCATCGCCGAAGACCTGCGCATCCGCAATCTCGAGATCGGTCGCCAGAAGGCCGTGGATGCAGCGCAGATCGCCGCCGAGCAGGAAGTGGATGCGGGGCGCCTCACTGCCGAGCAGGCCATCCGCACGCAGACGATAACCCGCGACAAGGAGATCGAGGCTGCCGAGATCGCCCGGCGCGAGGCGACGGAGCGTGCGAGGATCGCCACCGAACTCGCCCTCGAGCAGGAGCGGATCGCCAGCCAGCAGACCCGCGAGGTTTCCGACATCAACCGGAAGCGCGACGTCGAGGCTGCGGAAGAGACGCGCATCGTCGACCTGGCCGCGAAGAAATCCGCGAGGGCGAACGCCGAGGCGGATGTGCGCAAGGTCCAGCTCGCTGCGCAGGCGGCGGTCGAGACGGCGGAGATCGACCGGGAGCGCACCGTCGAGGCCGCGAAGGTCGAGCGGCGGCAGTCGATCGAGCAGCTCGAGATCGCCCGCGTTCAGGCCTTGCGCGAGGCCGAGATCGAGAGCCGCGAGGACATCGAGCGCACCCGCATCGCCTCCGAGCGCGGACTGGACGAGATCCGCATCAGCCACGAGACCGAACGCCGCAAGCTGGAGGTCGAGCGCGAGAAGACCGTCGAGAGCGCGCAGATGGACAAGGCCGTCACGCTCTACAAGAAATCGCTGGAGGAATCCGCCGCCCGCGCCGCCTCGGACAAGGCCCGCGCCGAAGCCACCGAAGCTGAGGAGCAGGTCAAGACCGTGCGCGAGACGGAAGTGGCCAAACGGCGCAAGTCGATCGACGTGCTCATGGCGGAGAAGGCCGCCGCGGAGCAGACCATCGCATCAGGCGCCGAGAAAATCAGGAGCGCGGTCGAGGCCGAGGCGCAGCGCCTGCTCAACGAAGCCGAGAACGTGCTCACCGACCCGGCCCGCCTGTCGCTGTTCAGGCGCAAGTTGCTCGAGCATGTCGAAGGCATCGTGGCCGCCTCCGTCAAGCCGCTCGAGAAGATCAGCGACATCCGCATCGTCCAGCTCGACGGCGCGAACGGCAACATCGGCGGCGAGGGACGGGGAAGCCCGACCGACGAGGTCATCAACTCCGCGCTACGCTACCGCGTTCAGGCCCCTCTGATCGACAGCCTGTTGGCCGACATCGGCATCGACGGCTCCAACCTGGCCAAGCAGGGCGGGCTGATCCGCGAGGCGTCCGACATGCAGCGGGTGGCGTCCGACGCGAAGAAATCGTCTCAGCCCAGGGCTGACGGGCCGAAGCCCGAAGCAGAAGGCAAGAAGTGATGGCGCGCGTCTACATCTCCTCGATCATCGACGCGCCGGTGCTGCGTGTCTGGGAAAAGGTCCGCGACTTCAACGCCCTGCCGCGATGGCACCCCCGCATCCGCGAAAGCCGGATCGAGAACGGCGAGCCTTCGGACAAGGTCGGGTGCATCCGCGACTTCCATCTCCAGAACGGCGACCGGATCCGGGAGCGTCTTCTCGGGTTGTCCGACTACGATATGTTCTGCACCTATTCGATCCTCGAATCGCCCATGCCGCTTACCGACTACATCGCCACCTTGCGGCTGACGCCGGTGACGGACGGAGACCGGACATTCGCCGAATGGACCGCCGAGTTCGACTGCGCGCCCGAAGCCGCCGCCGATCTCGTATCCGGCATCGGCCTCAATGTGTTCCAGGCGGGATTCGATGCCCTGAAACGGCAGATGGCGGGCTGATCATGGTGAAGGTCGTCAAAAGCACGGTCCTGAATGCCCCGGTCGAGGCGGTCTGGGCGGTGCTGCGCGACTTCAACGGGCATGACCAGTGGCACCCGGCGGTTGCGGACAGCATGATCGAGCGCGGGCAGCCTTCCGACAAGGTCGGCTGCGTGCGGAAATTCCACCTCGCGGATGGCTCGGAGCTGCGCGAAATGCTCCTGACGCTGTCCGATGCCGACATGGCGTTCTCCTATTGCCTGATGGAGACGCCGGTGCCTCTGCTCAACTACGTGGCGCATGTCAGGCTGGCTCCGGTCACCGATGGCGACCAAACGTTCTGGCATTGGGAAAGCCGCTTCGACACCCCGGCGGGCCGCGAGGCGGAGCTGAAGGCCATGGTGGCCGAAAACATCTATCAGGGCGGCTTCGACGCCATCCGCGAGCACATGGGCCTGGAGGGCCAACCATGACGGTCGTCGAAAGCTACGGCACCC
This sequence comes from Allobosea sp., assembly GCA_031412095.1. Lineage (GTDB taxonomy): Bacteria > Pseudomonadota > Alphaproteobacteria > Rhizobiales > Beijerinckiaceae > Allobosea. The sequence continues at coordinate 10,103 of JANOCI010000070.1, read as the reverse complement.
TGGCTGAAGCGGTGCGCGCCATGGGCGCCGACGCCATGTTCATGGGGGGCGGCACGCTGGTCATGCGTGACATCAACTCCGGAACGGCCGCGCAGCGCATCGTGCGGACGGCCGACCCGGTGCTGGCCGACATCCGCCCGGCGGGCGACGCCATCTCGGTTGGCGCAGGGGTGACGATGGCCCAGGTGCTCGCGCACCGCGACCTTGCATTTCTTGCCCCGGTCGCACGCGTCGTCGGCGGCCCGCAGATCCGCAACATGGCGACAGTGGGCGGAAATCTGTTCGCGCATCATCCTTATGGCGACTTTGCCGCCGCGCTTCTGGCGCTAGGTGCGCGCGTCGTGCTCGCAGGGCAGGGCAGCCCCCGGCCGCTGGAGGACGTGCTGCGGGACCGCGGCCGGATTGGGAGCACGCCGGTCATCGTGGCTTCGATCGAAATCCCCAGGCCGCGCGATCCGCGGGCCTTCGGTTTCCTGAAGGTCAGCCGGATCAAGCCCAAGGGCGTTTCGGTGATGTCGATCGCCGTGCACCTGCCGCGGGAGGCAGGCCGGATCCGCGGGGCACGGATCGCTTTCGCCGCAATGGGGCCGACGCCCCTGCGGGCGGCGGCGGCCGAGCGTGTCCTAGACGGGCAAAGCCTGGATGCGGCTTCCATCGCCCGCGCCGCGCAGGTCGCCTGCGATGGCCTCGATCCTCCGACCGACGCGCTGGCGAGCGCCTGGTATCGGCGCGAGGTGGCGGGCACGCACCTCAAGCGGCTTCTCGAACGGATGGAGCGCGGCTGATGCCGAAGAAACCCGTGACCTTCACGCTCAATGGCTCTGAGCGTGCCGCCTTCGCCGATGACGGACAGAATCTCCTGGAGTTCCTGCGCCGGGGCGTCGGCGACCTGAGCCCGAAATTCGGCTGTGGCCAGGGCGGCTGCGGAGCCTGCACGGTCATCATCGACGGGCAGACGCATCTCGCCTGCCTGACGCTGGCCGAAGCGGTCCAGGGCAGGCGCGTCGAGACCGCGTCCGGGCTCGCGACCGGCACGCTGCACCCGCTCCAGGAAGCCTTCATGGAGCATTTCGCCGCCCAATGCGGCTATTGCACGCCGGGGATGCTGATGTCCGCCAAGGTGCTGCTCGACCATAATCCATCGCCTTCCCGCGAGGAGGTCATCGAGGCGATCGCTGGAAACCTGTGCCGCTGCACGGGCTATGAACCCATCATCGACGCCATTCTTGCGGCTGCGAACGCTACGAGGAGATCCGCATGATCGAGTTTCGCAAGGAGTTCTTCGCCGACGAGCGAGACGACAACCTCAACGAGATCGGCAAGCCGACCCGCAGGCAGGACATCCTCGGCCATGTCACCGGGCGCTCGCCGTATTTCGACGACCACCTTTTCGAAGGCCTGCTGCATATTCGCTGCGTTCGGAGCCCTCACCACCATGCGCGCATCCGGCGCATCGACGTGTCGGCCGCCGAGAACATGCCCGGGGTGATGAGGGTTCTGACGGCGCGCGACGTGCCGCTAAACCTCAATACGCTGCTCAGCCTGCTCGATTTCGGCCTCGACGACGAGCCGCTCCTGTCGGACGTCAAGGTCGCCTACAAGGGCGAGCCGGTGGCGGCCATCATCGCCGAGACCGAGGCGCAGGCGCGCGCGGCTGTGGCCAAAGTCAAGGTCGACTGGGAGGTCCTGCCGCATGTCCTCGACGTCGAGGACGCCATCAAGCCCGGAGCGCCGGTCGTCTGCAATGTCTATCCGGGCAACAAGTTCATCTATCACGGCAAGTTCGACCACCAGAAGCTGCGCTACGGCGATGTCGAGGAGGCGTTCGCGCGGGCGGACCATATCGTCGAGGGCCGCTACCAGATGTCGCCGATCGAGCAGGCTCCCATGGAGACCTGCGGCGCCATCGCCGCGCCCGAGGTCAACGACCGCTTCGTCTGCTACACCTCCACCCAGGGCCTGTTCTTCTCGCTCGGCACCGCCGCGAAGCTGTTGACGATGCCGTCCAGCCGGCTGCACTTCATTGGCGGAACCGTGGGCGGCGGCTTCGGCGGCAAGGTCGACAGCATGCATGAGCCGCTGGCCATCCTGGGCGCGATGCTCACGGGCCGGCCCTGCAAATATGCCTGGGACCGCGAAGAGGAGATGCAGGTCGGCGCGCCGCGCGGCGCGGAGCGCTGGTACATCAAGGATGGAGTCATGCGCGACGGGCGCATCGTCGCGAGAAAATTCACCGGATACTTCGATTCCGGCGCCTACACCCGCTTGTCGTCCTACGCAATCATCAAGGGCGTCGGCCATCTGCCCGGACCCTATACGATCCCGAACGTGCATGCCGACGTGTTCTGCGTCTACACCAACCGAACGCCGGCCACCGCCATGCGGGGTTTCGGCATCACCGGCGTGGACTTCTCGATCGAAGTCCACATGGACAAGGTGGCGGAGGCAGTCGGCATCAACCCCATCGACCTGCGCATCCTCAATTCCTATCGTGATGGCGACATGAAGGCTCATCGCCGCTTGGCCAAGAACTGCGCGCTGATCGAGTGCTGCCAGGTGGTGGCGGACAAGGCGAATGTCGAGTTGAGCGCAGCGTCCCGCGCCTCAGCGTCGATGCGCGACGGCGGCGGCGAGCGCGCCAGGCTGCCGTCCCGCACCGCGACTGACCAGAACGGCAGCGTCAGCGGCTACAGGGCCAGCAACTACGGCAAAAAGGGCGCCGGCGCGCCGCAGCCGCCCTCGCCTCCGCCCGCGCATTCGGTGCCGCCTGGGCCCGCTTATCGGCCGCCGCAGCCGCAATCCGCTCCAGTGCAGCCTCATGCTCCAGCGCCTGCAGTTCCGCCCGCCGCGGAGACGCCAAGGCATGGCGCGCTGCGCTTTTCGTCCCTTTCCGGCTTCAGGAGGCGCTGATGGCCCTGCATCGCGGGCGCGGTTTTGCGTCCATCAATTACCCGATCGGCATGAACCTGGGCGGCGATCCCTCGCAGGCGCTTGTCCATTCCAACCCTGACGGCAAATTCACGGTGGCGCTGTCCTCGATCGACCTGGGCCAGGGTATGAAGTCCGTCACCCGGCAGATCGCGGCGGAAACCCTCGGCATCCCGGTCGGGGACGTCTACGTCGATACGGCGGACAGCGACACCGGGCCTCATTGCATGGGCTCGTTCGCGTCGCGCGGCACCCACCGGGTCGGCAATGCCGTCATCCAGGCTGCGCAGGAAGCTCGTGCCGTGATGCTGGAGGCAGCCGCTGAGGAGCTGGAGGTCGATGCGTCCGATCTTGTCACCGACGGGCGCGGCAACATCCATGTGAAAGGCGCGCCATCGCGCACCATCACGACCATGGCCGCCTGCCAGGCCGCGCAGTTCAAGCAGGGTAAGACGGTGTCGGGCCGTGGCATCTTCCTGATACCGCTCTCGGAAGTCGATCCCGAGACCGGCGAGATGACGCCTGTGTCGTGCTTCGCCCATGCGGCGCTGATCGTCGAGATCGAGGTCGACGACGAGACCGGCGAGGTCGCCGTGCTGGACATGCAGTCGGCCTACGAGGTCGGCCGGGCGCTCAACCCGAAGCTGGTCGAGCAGCAGCTGATCGGCGGCGCCTGGATGGGCATGAGCCACGCGCTTTGGGAGACCACCGAGCCATATTATCCTGACCGCAGCCATGGCCCTGTCGATTTCAACCACTACCTGATGCCCGGCCCGGGTGATCTCGCCCCCCACCATATTTCCGTGCTTGAACGGCCTGCGCCTGACGGTCCGTTCGGCGGCAAGGGCCCGGGCGAGATGTGCGCCAATCCCGTGCTGCCTGCCGTCGCGAACGCCGTTTACGACGCTGTCGGCGTGCGCATCGACGACCTGCCGATCACGCCCGAGAAGATCCTGCGCGGCATCCGGGCCATGGGCGGCGCCAGGCCGAAGATGCGGCTGGGCAGGATGCATCAACCGGGGACGCGTTGAGCGATGGCCGTCCGCCGCTCCATCCTGGGCATCGATGGACCTGCGCCGCTGGCGCGGTCGCTGCGCGACGCGCAGTACATCGCCGACGAAGGTCTGGCGACGGCCGCCTATCTGGCGCTGGCGCTCGGCAAGCCCCTGTTGCTGGAGGGAGCGCCCGGCGTCGGCAAGACAGAGGCCGCCAAGGCCTTATCCTCCGTGCTCGGCCGCGAGCTCGTGCGGCTGCAGTGCTTTGAAGGCATAGATGCCTCGACCGCCATGTACGAGTGGAATTTCCCGCGGCAGATGCTGGCGATCCGGCAAGCAGGCGACACCTACGTCAACCTCTATTCCGATGATTATCTGGTGGCGCGGCCGATGCTGCAAGCCCTGCAATCCCCGCGCGACCGCGTGTTGCTGATCGACGAGATCGATCGCTCGGATCATGAGTTCGAGGCTTTCCTGCTTGAGTTCCTCTCCGATTTCTCGATCTCCATTCCCGAACGCGGCACGATGCGCGCGAGCGAGCCGCCGGTGGTGATCCTCACTTCGAACCGGACGCGCGAATTGCATGAGGCCTTGCGCCGCCGCTGCGTCTATCACTGGATCGGCTATCCTGACCCCGCCCTCGAAGCCCAGATCGTGATGATGCGCGCCAGCATCGTGGCTCAGGATACGGCGCGGCGGGTCGTGGCGGCGGTCGGCAGGCTCCGGGCCGAGCCGCTCGCAAAGCCGCCAGGCGTCGCCGAGACGGTGGAATGGGCAGAGGCCGCGACCATCCTGAACGAGCAAGGCGTGCCGTGGCCACGAGCCTTCGCACGTGCGGTCGGCGTCGTGCTGAAGGACCAGGACGACCTCGTGTTCATCGCGCCGCGCCTCGATGCGATCCTGATGGGGACCGCAGCATGACGTCAGCGCCGGACCTTCCTCGTCCATTGGTCCCGTTCCTGGCGTTCGCCCGGCTCCTGCGAGGCTCCGGCTTTGCCGTGGCTCCCGAACAGGTCAATGCGCTGATCGCGGCTGTCGGTCTTCTGGGCCCCCGGAGTCTGCCGGATATCCGGCGTGCGGCCCATGCCACGCTTGGCCCCGGTCCGGAGCGGCGTGAGGAGTTCGATGCTCTGTTCAACGAGGTGTTCCTCGGCCATGTCCTCGCTGCGCCGGCCTTCGGGGAGCCGGGGGAGATGCCCGCCGCCTATGATGCAGGGGCGTTCGAGCCGTTTGCCGATGGCGCAGACGAGGACCCGTCCGGTGCTGACGCCTCCCTAGGCGAGAGGCTTTTCACGCGAAGTTTCGAAGACGCCGACGACGCCGCGCTGCGCGCCTTCGCCAGGGCGCTACCCGCGCGGCTGCCCAGGCGCCGTGCGCGCCGTCTTCTGAGCGGCAAGGGCCGCATGGCGGATGCACGCCGCGCTTTCCGGCAGATGATGCGGAAGGATGGCGAGATCACTTCCTTGCCGCGCCGGATGCGCCGGCAGAAGCAGCGGCGCGTTTTGTTCCTGATCGATGTGTCCGGCTCGATGAAGGCTGGGACCGACGGCGCCCTGCGGCTGGCGCATGCTCTCGTGCATGCTGGCGACGAGATCGAGGTGTTCACGCTCGGCACCCGGCTGACGCGCATCACCCGCGCCCTTCAGCGCACGAGCCGCGATCAGGCCCTGGCGCTTGCCTCCGGGCTCGTGGCGGACTGGGACGGAGGAACCCGGCTTGGCGACGCGCTGCAGGTTTTCATCTCCATCCCCCGTTTCGCCAGCCTCGCGCGCGGCGCGCTGGTCGTCGTGCTGTCCGACGGACTGGAACGCGGCGGCCCTGAAGCCCTGACGTCCGCGATGGCGCGGATGCAGGGCCTTGCCTGGTCTGTGCTGTGGCTTACGCCATTGGCCGCCGACAGCGCGTACACCCCCCAGACTGGCGCGCTCCGGGCGATCTTGCCGAACATCGACCGCATCGGGAACGGCTCCGGGCCAGTGGCGGTCGCAGCCGAGATCCTGGGCTTCGCGAAGGGCGCGCGGCAGGCGGGAGCGCGCGCATGAACGTCGTCGACGCGCATTTTCACATCTGGCGGCAGGCCGACCTGCCATGGTTGAGCGGCCCCATGCAGCCGCGCATCTTCGGGCCTTACGAAGCGATCCGCCGGGATTATCCGATGACCGAGTATCTGGCGGACATTGCCGGAAGCGATGTCGTCAAGGCCGTCTACGTGCAGGCCAACTGGCCGGCAGACCGGGCCGAAGCGGAAGTCGCATGGGTCGAAAGCGTGGCGCTCGAAACCGGCTGGCCGCATGGCATCGTCGCCTACGCGGACATGACGGCCGCCGATGCGCGGCCGATGCTCGACCGCCTGGCGCGTTATCCGCGCGTGCGCGGGGTGCGGCAGCAGTTTCATTGGCACGAGGCGGCGCCATACCGTTTCGCCAGCACGCCTGACCTGTGCCGCGACCTTGCGGTCCAGCGCAATGTCGCCCGCCTCGCCGATTATGGCTGGGCCTTCGACCTCCAGGTTTTTTCGTCGCAGATGGACGGCGCCGCCGAGCTGGCGCGTTCGTGCCCTCAGGTGACCTTCGTCCTCCAGCACGCTGGCATGCTGGAGGATCTGTCCGATGCGGGCCGCGCGGTCTGGCTGCGCCAGATGGGCGTCCTCGCGGGCGAGCCGAACACCGTCGCGAAGCTTTCCGGCTTCGGCACCTTCATTCATCGCAATGATCCGGACCATGTCCGCTGGCTGGCCGGCAAGACCGTCGAACTGTTCGGGCCGGAACGCTGCCTCTTCGGGTCGAACTTCCCGATCGAGAAGCTTTGGACAAGCTACGCACCGCTCATTGGCGCCCATCGGGCGGCCGCGGCGCATCTGAGCGAACGTGGCAGGCAGGCAGTTTTTCACGACACCGCATGCCGGGTCTACCGGCTGTGACGGGACGCATCGATGATGGAGCCTGCTGCCGGCTCCGCCGATCGGCAATGCCAAGATGGCAATCAGGGAGAGCTGCACATGGCGCTTGAGATCAGGGTTCTGGATTATGGCGACATCGAGCTCGAATCGAGCTTTCTGGTGTTGGGCAAGGATTGCGGGCGCACCAAGCGCGTTCACACCTATGGCTTCCTGATCCTGGGCGGGCAGCATCCCATCGTGGTCGACACCGGCTACCGCGACAACGCCATCATGGAGACGCTTGGCATGCGAGGGCTGCAATTCCACGAGAACATGATCCAGAACCAGCTGGCGAAGCACGGCGTGAAGATGAACGATGTGCGCTACGTCTGCCACACGCATCTGCATATCGACCACGCCGGCAAGGACGACCATTTCCCGATGAACACCACGGTGGTGGTCAATCGCCGTGAGATGGAGTGCTCGGTGTCGGGCTTGATGCATCCGCAATATCCCAAGCCTGACATCCAGCACCTGATCGAGCGCCTTCATACGCGCCACGCCCTCCGGCTCGAGGACCTTGAGCTGTCGGGCCCGATCGAGCTCATTCCTGGCGTCTACATGGAGGCCGCGAACGCCCATACCGAGGGGTCGATGAACGTCCATGTCGAGACGGCCGAAGGGCTGGCCACGATCTGCGGCGATGTGATTTATGATTTTCAGGACCAGATCATCGAGCCCTATCATGTGATCTATTCGCATGAGATCCAGGTCACCGGAAACCATGCCGGTTCGAAGCGGGCGGAGAAGGCTGCGGTCAAGAAGCTGCTGAACTCATCGAAATTCCTTCTGCCGGTTCACGACAAGCCCGCGAAGGTCGAGCGAGGCCAGATCGTCGGGCGTCTCGACATGGTCGTGCCCGGTCCGGTCAGCCAGACCGTTCAGCGCCGCGACTGGTTTCCAGTTTGAACACGGAAGGTTTGCGACATGGCCCATGATGCGCTCGACCCAGCCTTCCGCCGGCTCATCGACGAGCATTCGCCGGTTCGTCAGATGGGCAGCGGCTTTACCTTCACGGAAGGGCCGATTTGGCATCCGCTTGAGCACTACCTGTTGTTTTCCGACATGCCTGCCGATGTTCGCAGGAGGCTTGACCGCGCCGGCATCCGCGAGGTCCTTCGCCCGTCAAACAAGGCCAATGGCCTGACCTACGACGACGAATTAAATCTTTTGGCCTGCGAGCACGCGACCTCTTCTGTCGTGCGCCTGCGGCCGGACGGGGCGCGCGAGGTGCTGGCGTCGCATTTCGAAGGCCGCGAACTGAACAGCCCGAACGATCTTTGCGTGAAATCGGACGGGTCGATCTACTTTTCCGACCCATGGTACGGCCGCATGCCGGTGTTTGGCATAGAGCGGCCCCGGGCGTTGGGCTGGCAGGGCGTGTTCCGCATTGCGCCCGGCGCGTCACCCGGCCGGCCGGCGCCAGAGCCGCAATTGCTGGTGGACCGCTATATGTTCTCGCAGCCGAATGGCCTGTGCTTCTCACCCGATGAGACGAAGCTTTACGTCAACGACACCGAGCAGACGAACATCCGGGTTTTCGACGTGAAGAGCGACGGCAGCCTCGCCAATGGCCGGGTCTTCGCCAGCGGGATCAGCGACATGCTGCGTCCCGGCGTGCCCGACGGCATGAAATGCGACAGCGACGGCAATGTATGGGTCACTGCGCCAGGCGGGCTGTGGGTCTTCGCACCGGACGGCAAGCACCTCGGCAAGGTGTCGATCCCCGAGCTGGCGGCGAACCTGCATTGGGGCGGGCCCGATTGGCGCACTCTTTACGTTTGCGCCACGACATCGGTCTATGCCGTCCAGACCAGGATCGGCCCGCGCAACGAACCCTTCATGCGACTCCGAGGGACTGCCCACGCAGCCCCGCCGGTTCGCGCGGAGGCCGCAAATACCGAAAAGGCGTCGACGTCAACGCAGGTGCCTGCGACCTCGGGCCAGCTGACGCTCGATGCCTCGCGTTGCGCGATGATCATCCAGGACATGCAGAATGACGTGGTCATGGAGGGCGGAGCCTTCGCCTCGACCGGCTCGCCGACGCATTGCCGGGAGCAGAACGCCATCCAGAACGCTGCGCGGCTGGCGGCTCATTGCAGGCGGCTCGGGATTCCGGTCATCCATGTCTGGTTCTGCCGCAGGGCGGACGGACGGGACATGACGCTGAATGCGCCGCTGTTCGAAGGAGCCGTCGACGCGAATGCCCTGATCGAGGGGACCTGGGGAGCAGAGCCCGCGCCCGGGCTGGAAGCCCAACCTGGCGATCTTGTCATCCGGAAGAACCGGATGAGCGCTTGGGAGGGCACGAACCTCGAAACGGTCCTCAAGGCGCAAGGGCGCGACGTGATCATCGAGACGGGCGCCTGGACGAACATGTCGATCGAGCACACGGCGCGCACGGGCGCCGACAAGGGATATGTCGTCGTCATCCCGGAAGATGCCTGCTCGACGATGAATTCCGAATGGCACCGAGCCTCGATCGATTTCGCGATGCAGAACGTCGCGATGGTGACGAAGGTGGACGCTGTCATCGCAGCGCTCGGCTGACTTTGGCTTTTTAACGAAGGGCTGGACATGCGCCGAAGGTCCGCCAATCAACGGAAAAGCCCCGCGACAGTGTCGCGGGGCTTTCTCTAAGCGCCGAAGAACGGCGCGAATTTGGTTGCGGGGACCAGATTTGAACTGATGACCTTCAGGTTATGAGCCTGACGAGCTACCGGGCTGCTCCACCCCGCGTCAAAACTATTACAGCGACAAGATACGCCGTAAGATTGCTGGAAATCGTGATGAGAATTGTTCTTGACAGGCCCGGCAACGATCTACTCTCCCGGGACTTAAGTCACAGTACCATCGACGCTGAAGAGTTTAACGGCCGAGTTCGGGATGGGATCGGGTTCTGGCTCTTCGCTCAAGTCACCGGGCCGGTGAAGAACAAGACATGCAAATTGCTCGGTCCACTCAAGGGAGCGGACATGGATCATAGGAAACGATCAAGCCAATCGAACGATTAGTACCGGTAAGCTGAATGGGTTACCCCACTTACACACCCGGCCTATCAACGTGGTCGTCTTCCACGGTTCTCAAGGGAGTTCTCGTTTTGAGGTGGGTTTCCCGCTTAGATGCATTCAGCGGTTATCCCGACCGTACATAGCTACCCTGCACTGCGGCTGGCGCCACAACAGGTCCACCAGAGGTACGTCCACCCCGGTCCTCTCGTACTAAGGGCAGATCCTCTCAAA
>JANOCI010000069.1:0-38295 GCA_031412095.1 Allobosea sp. | reverse complement strand
TCATCAGGAAGGTGCCCATCGCCGACAGGTCGCGCTTGGTGGTGTAGCCGTAGAGCGACAGCGCCGCGAAGGCGATTGCGGTCACGAAGAAGGTCTGCGCGATCGAGGTGTTGGTGAAGGCCAGGAAGATCCAAGACAGCGACAGGCCCATCAGCGCGGCGTAGACATAAAAGAACAGCTGTGCGCCGGCCACCGACAGGCGGTTCAGCAGCGCGCCGAACGCGAAGACCATGATCAGCGGGGCGAACATCACGACCCATCCGAGGATGGTCATCCCGCCCTCGGGCGAACGCAGGACCGACATCAGTTCAGGCGAAGTGCCGACGGCCCATGCGACACCACCGGTGATCGCCATCCCCACGGACATGAGCCCGTAAACCTTGTTCATGTGGGCCCGAAGGCCCGCGTCGATCTGCGCGGTTTGAGTGCCCGCGCCAACCGATCGGATCGTCTGATAGTCAGCCATTAAAGCCTCCGATGTTGCACCGATGCGGAGGGCCCAGAAAGGTCCAACCCGCGCATGGCACCAATATCGGAAGCGCAGCCCAGCATTTCAAGACGTAATTGCAAACACGCGCAGCGCATTTTCAGGGGCGCCAGCCCGGTCGCGACGACCAGTGGTCGGGTGCGTCCCAAAAGGGGCGCGACGCCTCGCGCGCGGCGTCATGTGGGGTCAGTCCGATATCGCGCAACAGATGGTCGTCCAAAAGCAGCAGCCGCGCGCGGTCCCGCCGCAGTCCACGGGCCGCCATAAAGGCGTGCCACGCCCGGGACAAGAGGTTCAGGCGTCGGGCCGCACGCCGCAGTGGCAGGCTTTCCATTGTCATCTCCATGATCAAAGCTGATGTGAAGTTGCAATCACATCATTCATGTTGATAGAATGGCATGATCAGTACTATGTGCATAACGAATGATTGTGCGATATCTCATCACAATAGGTGAACGATGCCCCGGACCCTGGACCTGACCGCGTTGCGGTCTTTCGCTGCAGTCGCCGATGCGGGCGGTGTGACGCGCGCCGCCGGACTGCTGAACCTGACGCAATCGGCGGTGTCGATGCAGATCAAGCGTCTTGAAGACAGTCTTGGCCTTGGCCTGTTCTCGCGCGCGGCGCGCAAGCTTGTGCTGACACCCGAGGGAGAGCAGCTTCTGGGCTTTTCGCGCCGGATGCTGGCGTTGAACGACGAGGCCTTGTCGCGGTTGATGACGGCCACCTACGAAGGAGAACTTCGTCTTGGCGTGCCGCATGACATCGTCTACCCCGCCATCCCCCGCATCCTGAAACGCATGGCAGCGCAATATCCCCGGATGCGGATCAACCTGGTGTCGTGCTTCACCGTCCTCTTGAAGGAGATGTTTGATCGCGGTGATCTGGACGTGATGATCACGACCGAGGATCGGCCGGGGCCGCTGGGCATCGAACTGACCCGGCGCAGCATGGTCTGGGTCGGTGCGGAGGGCGGTGTCGCCTGGCAGAAACTGCCGCTCCGGCTCGGCTTCAACTATACCTGCATTTTCCGGGCTGGTGTGCAGGCGCGGCTGACCGAGGCGCAGATCCCGTGGGAAATGGCGATCGAGGCCGAAAGCGAACAGGCGATCGAGGCGACGGTGGCGGCCGATCTGGCCGTGTCAGCGCGCCTGAATGACTCGATGCCCCGTGGTATGGTGGCCATCGACACGCGCGGCGAACTGCCGGAACTGGGGGAGATCGGGATTTGCCTTTACGCCGCGCCGACCCTGACAGGCGAAGCGGCGGCCAGTCTGATCTCGGAACTGCGTCTGGCTTACGCCGGCTGACGTGCCGCACGCAGGCCGCCATTCTACCGGTCTGCCGGACAGGTTTTACAGGCGGAGCGAACCGCAAGATGTGGATGCTTGGCAGCGTTTTTTGTTGCTCCGACGGCGAAGCGTTGCGAAATGCGAATTTTTCTGCTGGATTTTTGCAATTTGCGTTGCATATTGCAATTCACCCTTAAGGCGAGTTTAGCTTGACTTTAGCGCCCCCCGGCTGTCGAGTACATCCCGTGACGGTTTTCTTTGCCGTCTGTATAATTGGACATATCTAAAAGGACAGGTTTTGAACGCGTTTTCGGAAATCTGTGGATAGGTTCGACGCTTCTGACTTTGGCACGGAAATTGCTATATTGATGGTATGGGGAAGTAAATCAGTTACGTAAGTTATGGAGAGTAGAATGAAGCACCCGGTTGACGCCCATGTAGGGAAACGCATCCGTCATCGTCGGTGGATGGTGGGCATGACCCAGCAGCAATTGGCTGACAAGGTGGGAATCAAGTTCCAGCAGATTCAGAAGTACGAAACCGGGATGAACCGGGTCAGTGCCTCGCGTCTGTGGGACATCGCCGACGCGCTTGGCGTGGCGATCGCCTTCTTTTTCGAAGGTCTGGACGAGGTTCGCGAACAAGTGAAAGCCAATGAAGGCGACTTCATGGCCGACAAGGAAGCATTGGAACTCGTGCGCTCCTATTATGCGATCCCCGAGGCGCAGCGCCGCCGGCTGTTCGATCTGGCCCGGGTGCTCAGCGAAGCGGCGTGACAGCCCGCACCTCTTGACCCCGCAGGGCGCAGCCATTAGCGGCTGAACCTTGACACGCCTTGGCGGGATCTATCCCCGTCCCGTCCGGCCCTGGGGAACAAGATGACCGACAGAACCGATCCCGCCGTGGCGTCAGACCTGATCGCCACGGCTCATCTGCTGGCCGATGCAGCCCGCACAGCCACCCTGTCTTACTTCCGGACCGCTGATCTTGCGGCCGAGACCAAGGAAACCCACCGCTTCGATCCCGTGACCGCCGCAGATCGGCTGTCCGAAGAGCGGATGCGCGCGATCCTGCGCGACAGACGCCCCGATGACGCGATCCTGGGCGAGGAATTCGGCCACACGCCCGGCACCAGCGGGCTGACCTGGGTGCTTGACCCCATTGACGGAACGCGCGGCTATCTAGCGGGCACGCCGACCTGGGGGGTGCTGATATCTGTCGCGGATACGTCAGGCCCCATCTATGGCCTGATCGACCAGCCCTATATTGGCGAACGCTTCGAAGGTGGCCTCGGGCTCGCGCAGATGACGGGTCCGATGGGCGCGCGCGCCTTGCGCTGCCGTCCGGCCCGCCCGCTTGCGGATGCGATCCTGTTCACGACATTTCCCGAAATCGGCACAGCGCAGGATGCGCGTGCCTTTGGCCGGGTTGCCCCAAGGGCACGGCTCGTGCGCTACGGGATGGATTGCTACGCCTATGCCCTGGTCGCGGCGGGGCAGATCGACCTCGTGATCGAGGCGGGTCTGCAGGCCTATGACGTGCAGGCGCCGATTGCGGTCATCGAGGCGGCGGGCGGCATCGTCACCGACTGGCAGGGGCGGCCCTGCCATGACGGGGGGCGTGTGCTGGCGGCCGCCAACGCCGCGATCCATGCCGAGGCGCTGGCCCTGTTGGCTGTCGGCGGGATGACCTGATTCCGAAAACTCCACGAGCGGTGACCTGCAAATGACCGACACCCTGATCCGCAAGGCCGAAGTCGTCGTTACCATGGACGACGACCGGCGCGAGATCGCCGGCGGCGACGTGCTGATCCGGGACGGCGTGATCGCGGTGGTGGGACAGGACCTCGTCGCGCCCGGCGCCCGGATCGTGGAGGCGCATGGCTGCGTGGTGACGCCGGGGCTGGTGAACACCCATCACCATCTCTACCAGACCCTGACGCGCGCCGTGCCGGGCGGTCAGGACGCGCTTCTGTTCGGGTGGCTCGAAACGCTCTACCCGATCTGGGCGCGGTTCGGGCCGGACGAGATCTTCGTCTCGGCCCAGGTCGGTCTGGCGGAACTGGCCCTGTCGGGGTGCAGCCTGACCTCTGACCACCTGTATCTTTTTCCCAACGGGTCGAGGCTCGAGGACACGATTGACGCTGCGGGCACGGTCGGCTTGCGCTTTCACCCCACGCGCGGCGCGATGAGCATCGGGCAAAGCGCAGGCGGACTGCCGCCGGACAGTCTGGTGGAGGCCGAGGCCGCCATCCTGCGTGACATGATCCGCGTTGTGGACGCCCATCATGATGCGGCGCCGGGGTCCATGCTGCGGGTGGGGCTGGCCCCCTGTTCGCCGTTCTCCGTCTCTCGCGAGTTGATGCGCGACACCGCCCTGCTCGCGCGGGACAAGGGGGTGATGCTGCACACCCATCTGGCCGAGAATGACGAGGATGTGGCCTATTCGCTGGCGAAATTCGGCTGCCGTCCGGGCCAGTATGCCGAAGACCTGGGCTGGACCGGCCCGGATGTCTGGCATGCGCATTGCGTCAAGCTGGACGATGCGGCCATCAGGCTGTTCGGCCGCACGGGCACGGGGGTGGCGCACTGCCCCTGTTCGAACATGAGGCTGGCGTCGGGCATCGCGCCAATCCGCCAGATGCGCGCCGAAGGGGTGTCCGTCGGGCTTGGCGTGGATGGTTCAGCGTCGGCGGATTCCGGCCATATGCTCGGCGAGGCGCGGCAAGCCATGCTGCTGGCCCGCGTCGGGTTCGGGCCTCAGGCCATGACGGCGCGCGAGGCGCTGGAGTTGGCGACGCGCGGCGGTGCGAAGGTGCTGAACCGTGACGACATCGGCCAGATATCCCCTGGCTACGCCGCCGATCTCACGGCCTTCGACGTCCGTAGCCTCGATTTTGCCGGCGCGCAGGCGGACCCTCTGGCGGCGTTGGTGTTCTGCACGCCCGCCAAGGCCGCTTGGAGCGTCATAAACGGCCGGATCGTGGTTCGTGAGGGCCGCATCGCCTCGATCGACCTGCCGAAGCAGATCGAGGAGCACAACGCCGCCTCGCGCCTGCTGATGGCGAAGGCCGGATTGGCGTGAGAGCCGGCGTCAGTCCCTGACCACGACCGGCGTGCCTTCGGGCACGCGGTCATACAGGTCGATGATGTCGTGGTTGATCAGCCTGATGCAGCCGCTGGAGACGTTCTGTCCGATGCTCCAAGGCTCGTTGGTGCCATGGATCCGGTACAACGTGTCGCGTGAGCCCTCGTAAAGGTAGAGCGCGCGGGCGCCGAGCGGATTGTCCGGCCCCCCTGGCATGCCGCCTGCCCACGGCCCGTTCTTCTCCGGGTCGGCGCGCACCATGGTGGCGGTGGGCGTCCAGCCTGGCCACTGGGCTTTCCGTGCGACGCGGGCACGGCCGCGCCAGGTGGCGCCCTGCCTGCCGACGCCGACGCCGTAGCGGATGGCGCTGCCGTCGGACTGCACCAGATGCAGGAAGCGGTCCGCCGTATCGATGACGATCGTGCCGGGCGCGAAGCCAGGCGGCGCATCGGCGATGGTGCGCAGGAACTGCTCGTCGACCTCGCGCAGATCGGCGCCTTCAAGCGGAAAGCGTTCGTCCGGCATCGAAGCGTAGATGTTGTCGGGGTCGAAGCCCGATGGCCCGGTGAACCTGGCAGGCATGATCGGCACCATCACCTGAGGCGGCGCAGGCGAGTTGCAGCCGGCCAGCAAGGCGGCGGCTCCGAATGCAAGGAAATGGCGGCGTGGGAGAGTGTCCTGCGGGCCGGCGGCGGGCGTCCGCATATGGTTCGCGTGAATTCTGTCTGTCATGTCGCTTTAAACACCGAAGCGGAGAATTTGTTCTGCTGCGTCGCAACACATTCGCATCAGGCCTGCAACAGCCTCACGGATCACGACATCAGTAAATCCAGCCTCAAGCGCGCAATTCGCTCGATCTGGGCCAGCGCGGCGTTCATTTCCTCATCGGTGTTGTTTTTCAGCCGCGCTTCGAAGGCAGCCAGGATGCTCGCCTTCGTATTGTCCTTCACCGCGATGATGAACGGAAAGCCGAAGCGGGCGCGGTACTCGTCGTTGAGCTTCGTGAAGCGAGCCTTCTCGTCGGCCGTGAGGCGATCCAAGCCCGCTGACGCCTGTTCGTCCGTTGATGCAGCGGTGAGCATGCTCGCTGCGGCAAGCTTTCCGGCAAGGTCGGGGTGCGCGAGGATGAGCTCGCGCCGCCGCGCCGGGCTGCCTGCACGCATCGCTCCGCACATGGCGGCATGCAGCCCTTCGGCATTGTCGGCTTCGGCGGTCAGGCCCGCTTCAAGGGTCGCTTCGGCTATCCAGGGCGAGTGCTCCCAAACGCCGCCGAAATGCTCCATAAACAGAGCGGGGGACAACGCCGACGGCTTGTAGCCCGAGGCGGGCGGATGATGGCTGACCCAGTGCCTCGCGATGTCCAGCCGCGTCGCCACCCAGGCATTGGGATGGCCCTGCACGTAATCAAGGAAGCGCGCCAACGCTGCGGCCCGGCCGGGGCGGCCCGCGAGGCGGCAATGCAGGCCGACCGACATCATCTTCGGCGCGGTCTCGCCTTCGGCAAGGAGCACGTCGAACGAGTCCTTCAGGTAGGCGAAGAACTGGTCGCCGCTGTTGAAGCCCTGCGGGGTGGCGAAGCGCATGTCGTTCGCGTCGAGCGTGTAAGGCGTGATGAGCTGCGGGCCGCGCGGGCCCATGATCCAGTATGGCAGCTCATCGGAATAGCTGTCTGCGGTGTACAGGAAGCCGCCTTCCTCCATGGCCAGCGTGAGCGTGCTGGCCGAGCAACGGCCCTGATAGAATCCGAGCGGCCTCGACCCGGCGACCTCGCGCTGGATGCGGATCGCTTCGAGGATGTGCTCCCGCTCCGCTTCTGGTGCATAGTCCTTGTAGTCGATCCATTTCAGGCCATGGGTGGCGATCTCCCAGCCGGCCTCGTTCATCGAGGCGACCACGTCCGGCGCCTTCTCCATGGCGGTCGCCACGCCGAAGACCGTGACCGGCATCCTGCGTTCGGTGAACATGCGCCAGAGCCGCCAAAAGCCGGCGCGCGAGCCGTACTCATAGATGGACTCCATGTTCATGTGGCGCTGGCCGGGCCAGGCCGCTGCGCCCACGATCTCGGAGAGGAAGGCTTCGGACGTCGCATCGCCATGCAGGATGCAGTTCTCGCCGCCTTCCTCATAGTTGATGACGAACTGAACCGCGATGCGGGCGCCGTTCGGCCAGGCGGCATGCGGCGGGTTGCGCCCGTAGCCTATCAGGTCGCGCGGATAGGGGGCGGCGGCGGGGTCGAACATCATGAACCTCGGTAAGTCGAATACGCCCAGGGCGAGCACAGGAGCGGCACGTGATAGTGGCCGTCAGGGTTCGAGATGGTGAAGCGGACCGGCACCACGCCGAGGAATGGCGGGCTCGCCTGCACCGCCCCGCGCGCCACGAAATAAGGGCCGACATGGAAGCTCAGCTCATAGGTCCCTGCCGTGCAGGCATCTCCAGCCAGCAAGGGCTCGTCCGTCCGGCCATCGGAGTTGGTGATGACGTCCTTCAGCGCCGAGCGCGCCTCGCCGTCCAGTCGGTGCAGGGTGATGCGGACCCCGCTGGCGGGACCGCCATTGACGGTGTCGAGTACATGCGTAGACAAGCGTCCCATGAAGCCCTCAAAGTATGCGGGAATCCTGCGGCCCAATTTCGCCTTTGGCGCGACTTCTGCAAGCACTTGTTCGCTGAAGTCCGCCGCATCGAGTTCCGAATGACGAGATCGACTGATGCTTGACGCCTATCTCCTGGAATGGGGCTCGCTGCTCCTGCGCTGGCTGCATGTCGTCGCCGGCATCGCATGGATCGGGTCGTCGTTCTTCTTCATGCACCTCGATGCCTCGCTGCGGCCGGTCCAAGGCGGCGGCGCGGGCGTCGCGGGATCGTCTTGGCAGGTGCATGGCGGCGGATTCTACGAAATGAAGAAGTACGTCGTCGCGCCGGAGGCGATGCCGCCGGAACTGACCTGGCACAAATGGCAGGCCTATTGGACCTGGTTCTCGGGATTTTTCCTGCTGGTCTGGATCTATTATGCGCAGTCCTCGCTCTATCTGATCGACCCTGCGGTGATGGCGCTGCCGGCCTGGCAGGCCAGCGCCATCGGCGTCCTCTCGCTGGCGCTCGGATGGGCGGTGTACGATGCGCTGTGCCGATCCCCATTAGCCAGAAACGAAAACCTGCTGGCGCTGTTCGGGTTCGGCTTCGTGGTGGCGATGGCCTGGGGCTACGCGCAAGTGTTCTCCGGCCGCGGCGCAATGATCCACATCGGCGCGTTGATGGCGACCATGATGGCCGGAAACGTCCTGATGGTGATCATTCCCAACCAGCGGAAGGTGGTGGCGGACCTGATCGCGGGGCGCACGCCGGCCGCCAAGTACGGCAAGATCGGCAAGCAGCGCTCCACCCACAATAACTACATCACGTTGCCCGTCGTCTTCATGATGCTGGCCAACCACTACCCCATCACCTACGCCAACAACGCCGTGATACCGGCCATCACCGCGCTCGTCATCGTGGCCGGGGCGATCATCCGGCATTTCTACAACGAGCGGCACAAGGACCATGCCCGCTCGCCATGGTGGGCCTGGGCCGTCGCGGCGCTGGCCATCTGGCTGACGTTCTGGCTGGCCATGTCCGCGAGCCCCGGCGGGCGCGATCGGCTGGGGCTGAAGCAGCTTGACGAGCAGCGCATCCAGGTCGCCGGCCTTGCCTTGCCGCCCGGTCACGTCGCCGACATCATCACCGGGCGCTGCGCCATGTGCCATGCGCCGGAGCCTGGCTGGCCTGGCATCCAGATCGCGCCGAAGGGCGTGCTGCTGCACACGCCGGAGCGCATCGCCCTGCAAAAGGATGCGATCCGCATGCAGTCGGTCATCACCCATGCCATGCCGCCGAACAACCTGACGGCGATGACGCCGGCGGAGCGGAAGGCGGTCGCGGACTGGCTCAGGCAGTGAACGGTCGCGCGCCGCCGGCGCCGATGGCCCTTGCGCAACCGCGATTGACGAGCCGCTACCCGAAGGTGCGCCAGAGCTGCAGGATGGCGAGGAACGACACCGTCAGTCCAACCGCCACCAGCAGCACGCGCGGCGGAATCCATTTGGCGGCGTAGCCGGCGAAGGGCGCGGCCAGCAACCCTCCGGCGACGAGCGCGGCCACGTAGCCCATGTGATGCGTGCCCAACTGCGAGAAGAACGCGGCCGCAATCGCCGAGGTCACGAAGAACTCGGCGGTGTTCACCGTCCCGATGACCCGGCGCGGAGCCTGCCCGGACCCGATCAGGGTCGATGTGACGATAGGTCCCCATCCGCCACCTCCGACCGCATCGAGGAAGCCGCCGACCAGGCCCAGCGGCGCGGCGTAGCCAGGCCGGGCGTCGTCCGCCGGAGCCACGCGGAACGCCCGCATCAACACGAACAGCCCCATCAGGAGCAGATATGAGGCGACGAAGGGCTGCAGGGCCTTGCCGTCGGTCTGCGAGATGACCAGCGCGCCCAGGATGCCGCCGGCCATACCTGTCAGCGCCAGTCTTGCCAGCAGCCGCCAATCGACGTTCCTGAACCAGACATGCGATCCGGCCGAAGCGGCGGTGGTGGCGATTTCGGCCGTGTGGACGACCGCGCTGGCGTGGGCGGGGGGGATGCCCATCGTCATCAGCGCGGTGGACGAGATCAGGCCGAAAGCCATCCCGAGGGCGCCGTCGACCAACTGGGCCAGGAAGCCGATGACGACGATGGACAGAAGTTCGACCGTCATGCGTCGATCCCGTTGAAACGTCGCAGCAAGGTGCGGTGCAAACGCGGGTGGATTATGGCGGATGGATGAGCCCGGCCGGACGTTTGAAGGCTGGCCAAGGCTTGCCCACTCTGACACGATGATCGGGGAAAGAGGAGGCGTGTTCGATGACCATGCGCAGGGGCTTCGGCCGATGGGGGCGACGTGCCGCAGGCGCGCTAGCAGCAACCTGCTGCGTTTTGGCCGGATCGGCTTTCGCGGCGGGCTTCGAGGCGCGCGCCTGCCCGCCGCAGGTCGGGCCCGGGATAACATGCCACACGGCGCGTGACGGCAACGGGGCGCATGTGCTGTTGGCGAAGCCAGCCAACTGGAACGGCTCGCTGATCGTGCACGCCTATGGCGGCCCGCGCATGCGGCCGCCGACCGCCGACATGACGGACGAGGACCTCGTCCGTTTCGCCGAAATGGTGCGCGAGGGCTATGCATGGGTGGCGACCAGCCGCCGGCGAGGAGGCTTCGGCGTGACGCAGGGCGCCGAGGACGCCGACAATTCCCGCAAGCTTTACATCGCTTCATTCGGCAAGCCGAAGTTCACGATCGCGCACGGGCAGTCGTGGGGCGGCAATGTCGCCGCCATCCTGATCGAAAAGTTCAATGGGGCGGGCGAGAGCGGCCGGCGGCCCTATGATGGCGCGCTGCTGACGTCTGGCGTGCTTGCTGGCGGCACACGCGGCTATGACATGCGCCTCGACCTTCGCGCAGCTTTTCAGGTCGTCTGCGGAACCCATCCCAAGCCGGATGAGCCCGCTTACAATCTGGGCGTCGGCCTCCCGCCGGAATCGAAGCTCTCCCGCAAGGATGTCGAAGAGCGCTTCAACGCCTGCACGGGCGCGAACCGCAAGGCCGAGGAGCGGACTGACGTCGAAAAGCGCGCGCTGGCTGATCTGGCGGCGGCGAGCCGGATTCCGGCCGGCAGCCTACTTGCGCATTTGAACTGGGCGACATTCGTCTTTCAGGACATCGCAGCTTTCATCACGGCGGGGCAATCGCCCTTCGGCAACCTCAACGTCGTCTACAAGGGCGTGTCCGATGAAGCGGCATTCAATGCTGCGGTTCCGCGCATCGCGCCATCGGCCGCGGCCATCGCGGCGCTCGCCGACGACAGCGATCCGACAGGCCGAATCGACGTTCCCGTCCTGACGATGCACGCGGTGCGGGACGCGACGGCGTTCGTCGAGCATGAAAGCGAGTATCGCCGCGTCGTGGAGGGGGCAGGCAACCGCGCAAGGCTTGTCCAGACGTTCGTCGACGACAGCCAGCACTCCAAGATGAGCCCGCCGCACTATCCAGCCATCCTCAACGCCTTGAATAGCTGGATCGAGAGCGGCAAGCGCCCGGAGATCGAGGCCATCGTCGCCCTGTGCGAGGCTGCGCGCCAGGCTCATCCGGGCGACTGCAGCTTCATTCCGCATCATCAGTCCAAGCCCTGGACTTCGCGGGTCAACCCGAGATAGGGCGTTGCACGGGCAGGTTCAGCCGGCTGCGCAATTCAGCCTGCATTCAGCAGAACCATCATAGGGTCCCTGTCGAAGAAGCCGAAAGCTCTCTCGGCTGAGGGTCACCAAAATTGTCGAACAGGCTCGTCCTTCGCGGCGTGTGGGTGTTTTTGTGCGTAGCATTGCTCTGGGCATGGATCGCGCTGCCATGGCTGAGCGGCGAAGTGACCATTCCTTATGATGCGAAGGCGCATTTCCAGGCGCAGATACAGTTCCTGGCCAATGCGCTTCACAGGGGTGATTCCCCTTTCTGGACGCCGAACATCTTCGGCGGTTCGCCGCAGATCGCCGATCCGCAATCGCTGATCTTCTCGCCGGCCATCCTTCTGGCGCTGTTCGACAAGGCGCCCAGTTTCCGGAGCATGGACACCTACGTGCTCCTGCTGCTGCTGGCAGGCGCATTCGCCGTCGTGCAGTTCGGACGTGAGCGCGGCTGGCACCCTGCGGCCCAGGCAGTCGCAGCGCTTGTGCTCGCCTTCGGCGCCTCGTCGTCCTGGCGGCTGCAGCATGTGGGGCAGGTGCAGAGCGTGGCCTGCTTCGCGGTGGCTTTCTGGCTGTTGGCGCGGGCGTTGCGCTCAGGCTCATGGCGCAGCGGCCTGGGCGCGGGCGTAGCCGCAGGCCTCATGGCGGTGAAGCCGGATCAGGTCGCGTTTCTCGCGGCGTATGTCCTGGCGGCCTACGCAATTTGGTTCCTGGTGAAGGACGGCGCGCCTTGGCCGGCGGCGAAGCGCGCCATGCCTGCGCTCGGCGCGGGCGCGGTGGCCGGGCTCATGATCGTCGCTGTTCCGCTGGTCATGACGGTGCTGTTTTCGGAGAATTCAAACCGGGCCGAGATCGACATCGTCGAGGCTGGCCGCGGCTCGCTGCACCCTGCATCGCTGCTGACCGCCTTCATCGGCGATCTGTATGGCGCGAAGGATCCCACGGTCGACTATTGGGGTCCGTCAAGCGCGGCCTGGTCGCCCGGCGGACTCACGCTTTCGCAGAACATGGGGCAGCTCTACATGGGCGCGCTGCCTTTGCTGGCGGTCATCTTCCTGCTTGCCGGGGGCTGGCGGAGGCTTGATCGCGAAGCCCGCTTCACTGCAAGCGCGCTTGCCGCAATGGCGGTCTACGCCCTTGGCTTCCACACCCCGCTGTTCCCGCTGACGTTCGCGTGGCTGCCCGGGGCCGACCTGTTCCGGCGTCCTGCCGACGCCACCTTCATGATCGGCGCGATGACGGCCTTCGTGGCCGGCTTCGCCTTGGACGACGTTTTGTCGGCGCGCGATCCGCAGCGGGACCGCCTCCGTCTAGCCGTCACGGCGCTCGCCGCGCTGGCTGCTGTCGGCGGTGCAGCGGGGATAGCAGCCTGGCGTCATCAGGCGTTGCTAGCCTGGCCCGCCATCGCCGCCGGAGCGCTTTGGCTGGCTGCATCCCTTGCGGGCCTCATGTTGGCACGGCGTGCAGCCGCCGGGGGCCGAGCCTCGTGGCGCGTCGCCCCCTCGATCTGCATAGGCCTTGCGCTGCTCGTCTCGCTTGACCTCAAATTGAACAATGGCCCGAACGAATCGACCGGGCTGCCGCACGCCCAATACGCCGTCATGGACCCAGCGACCGACAACCTCACGGTCTCCTACCTGAAGGAGTTGCTGGCGCGCCGCCCGCGCGAGCCTGCCCGGCGGGACCGCGTCGAGCTGCTCGGGATGGATTTTCACTGGCCCAACATCGGCATGATCCATGGCTTCGACCATGCGTTCGGCTACAATCCGCTCCACATGGCGGACTACACCGAAGCGACCGGCGCGCGGGACCATATGGGCGCGGCCGCCGACCGCCGATTCACGGCGATGTTTCCGTCATACCGTTCGGCCTTCGCCGATCTCCTGGGAGTGCGCTATGTGGTCTCTTCGGCCCCGGTCGAGCAGATCGACAAGCGCCTGGCGCCCGGCGACCTGAAACTGCTGCGGCGCACGCGCGACGCCTACATCTATGAGAACCCGCGCGCCCTGCCGCGCGCCATGTTCGTGACGTCGTGGAGGCTTGCGGACTTTGCGACCCTCAGGGAGCGCGGTTTTCCCGCCGGGTTCGACCCCAGGTCGACGCTGCTGCTGGAAAGCGCGCCCGATGCTCCGGCGTCTGCTGAAAAGGGAAAAGGTCAGCCCAGGGTCGCAATTCAAAGCTATGCCAACACCGAGGTGATCGTCGAGGTCGATGCCCCGCAAGCGGGATTCATCGTGCTCAACGATGTCTGGCATCCGTGGTGGAGCGCGACCGTCAACAACGAGGAAGCCGACATCCTGAAGGCGAACGTGCTTTTCCGCGCCGTTGCGGTGGAAGCCGGCAAAAGCATCGTCAGGTTCAGCTTCAACCCGCTCGAAGGCGCGATCGCGGAGCTGCGCGAAAAGATGCTTGGCTCGGACGACGAGCCAGCCACGCTCTTTGCGATGATTCCCTGAGGTTCAGGCGCCCGGGTCGCCCTTCAGGCCTGCGGCGGCGATGCCGGCCATCGCGGCGATTTCGTCGTTGTCCGACGTGTCGCCGGACACGCCCACGGCGCCGATGACGCTATTTGACTGGTCGCGTATGAGCACGCCGCCTGCGACGGGGATGAGGGTTCCGCCGACCGCGTGAGTAGCTGCGATGATAAAGTTGGGGCGCTCCTCCGCCATGCGCTGGATGGCGCGCGAGCCGAGCCCCAGCGAAAGCGCGCCGAGCGCCTTGCCGCGCGCGATGTCCCCGCGCTTCAGGCTCGTGCCGTCCTCGCAGGCGCAGGCCTTCAATGCGCCGCGGTCATCGAACACCATGACGGCGAGTGGCTTCATGGCCTTGGCCCGGGCTTCGGCGAGCGTCGCATCAAGGATGGCCTGCGCGGCGGCGAGTGACAGGGTCATGGACGGTTTCCTCAGGAAGACGGGCGGGGTGCGGACCGAGACCTCGGCGCGCAGCGCACGCCTCCTGTCAGTCCGCCTGGTGGGGACCGGACATATGCCATGAGGGCGGAGGCGGGCAACCGTTTTTCTGAAGAACAGTCCGGCGGGTTCGATCAGGAGCGGCGCTCGCCGCGCGTCTTGTCCGGCTCCGCCCCGATGGCCTTCAGGGCCGCCCAGACGCTCGCGGCGGAGAAAACCATGCCGAACGCCAGATAAGGCGTGAAACTTTCGCGGAGAGTTTCAAATATGGCGTGCATGCCCGTAGCCTCCCCACTGCACCGGCTGTGAACCGCGGCGATGCTGCGGGTCTTGATCGCCGAGCATCTTCCATCTTTGCGAATTGGGGCTGCTCTGTGTCCATGCAAGGCTTATGGAGGCTTCGCCCATTTCACGAACGTGTCATCGAAAACGCCGCGCGCTGCACAGGCACGTGCCGGCTCGGACGCCGCGGGCCTTGCGGCGGATTGCTTGCGTGTGCTTGATTGCAGCCCAAGAATAAATCCTCGGAGGACGACATGGGACTTTTCAAGTTCATCAAGGACGCCGGCGCGAAGATCTTCGGCGCCAGCCCCGCACAGGCCGCTAGCGCGGAGACGCTGCAGAAGGAGCTCGCCAGCCATGGCCTGCCTTCGGACGTGCAAGTGTCCGTGAACGGCGACAAGGTCAGCGTATCGGGCGCGGCTATGAGCACCGAGCAGGCTGAAAAGATCATTCTCGCGCTCGGAAACACCGTCGGCGTCGGCGAGGTGGAGAGCAACCTGCTCGTCAACAGCGAGGTCCCCGCCTCCACGATGTACACCGTGCAGAAGGGCGACACCCTCTGGAAGATCGCCGAGGCGCATTATGGCAAGGGCAAGGGCTCCAAGTACACCGAGATCGTCGCCGCAAACTCGCCGCCGGTGAAGAACCCCGACCTCATCATGCCAGGCTGGGTCCTGCGCATTCCGCCGATCGGCTGATTTCCGCCGGAGGCGCCTTGGCGCCGCTCAGGCCGGCTCATCCATGATGGAGCCGATCTGGGCGGCTCCCCAATGCCGGCCCATGACGCGGATGGGCGCTGAGACGTTCCTGACCAACGCTCCGAGACCGTGCGGCATGTCACGCTGCCTCGCCTGAACCATGGGCTTCATTGCGAACCGAGCTGAAGCAAGGGTCCAGCGGTCATCATAGACCCGGCGGTTCCGCGCGAAACTGTGGTTGAACAGAATGTCGCCGCTTCGCTGCGGCTGGGAAAACAGTGGTTGGTGCACCGGGACGAAGCCGTTCCGGTCAGCCGCGACGGCGTATGCCATATCCGGCCTGAAATGCCGCGCCAGAATGTCCGGCATGTTGGCGTCAAACCAGTGCTGCGCCGGGTGCTCGTACTGGGCCGGGTCGCTGCCCTTGACCATCGGCAGTTTCAAGGCGCAGAGCTGCGCGAACGAGACCGAGCGTTGGTTGACGGCCCGCGTGAATGCGAATGCGATCGACGCGGCGAAGTGCCGTGACCGCGAAATGTCCCTCACGGACTCGCGCTGCAGCGCACCGATCATCGCCGCCTGCCGTCCAGCCGTCGCATCGTCCTGCCGTGTCACCAATCGGAACGACAATGTCCTGCGCGTCCACCCGACGAGCTCCGTCTCGAGCATGCCCAACTGATCCACCGTAACCTGGGCCGGCATTGGCCCAATCCCCATCCTGGCGTCCGTCATGAAGGCGGGGCGGTCCAGCATCATGCCATGTTCGCCGATGTCGATCGTCGCGCTGCAATGGCGGTCACCGTCGATCGAGATGCTGGCATGCTTGCGTACGGGCATCCGCGCCGCCCGGCGCCTGTCGCCTCCCAGCATGCGGGCGGCAAGCTCCAGCCGGTCGAGCGCCGTTTCGCGAATGCCGGACTGGGTCAATTGCCTGATGCGCCCCGCAGCTTGCGAAACGGCTGCGGGGAACGAGGGAATGCGATCGCTCATGAACTCACCTTTAGTGTCTAAAAGCGAGTATTTCTCAAAAATACATATTTATCGTAAACTCGAGGCTCGTCACGGACCGGCGCCGTCTCATGGCCGTGGGGGAATAAAGAGGTGATTTGCGGACCAAACAATGCCATCTTCGGTGAGGATGCAGGCGTCACCGGCGGAGCGGCACGGATGGTACAGGACTGGACGATGGAGCAGGTCAGCGCAGGGCTGGCTGATGGCGCCATATCGCTGGTGGACGTGCGGGAGCCGCACGAATTCGAGATGGGGCACATTCCAGGGTCGATGCTCATGCCCCTGTCCCGGTTCGATCCCGCTTCGCTGCCGATGGAGCCTGGCAGGCGCATCGTGTTCTCGTGCGCGGCTGGCGTGCGATCGCTGCGGGCCATCGAATTGGCGAGGGCTGCCGGGCTCGACGTCGACGCGCATTACGGCGGCGGATTCAAGGAGTGGTTCATGGCGGGCGGCCAGGTCGAGCGCGGTTGACGATGCAGGCGCCCACGGCGCTGCGTGACGTTCCAGCATGCAGATGCCGGCGATCCGAGCGGGCGGCAAGGCGAGGCGTTGGCTGGCTGACACGCTGGCTGACACATGGACGCAGTGCACAAACCGGGGTTGCGATGCGCCCGATTTGCTGACGATATTGCAGGACTGCGGCCTGCTGGACTTGCAGTTGCTGGACTTGGATCTTGATATGGAAGCGGACGCACCATGAAACCGATGAAGTTTGGCGTTGGCCAGCCTGTTCGCCGTGTGGAAGACAAGCGCTTCATCACGGGCGCGGGGCGCTACACCTCCGACATCGCCGCCGACAAGGCCCTGCACGCCTTTGTGCTGCGAAGCCCGCATGCGCATGCCAGCTTCACGTTCCGCGACCTTTCGGCGGCCCGCGCGATGAAGGGCGTCAAGCTGATCCTGACGCACGAGGACATTGCGCATCTTGGCGACCTGCCATGCAAGGGCGTGATCAAGCAGATTGACGGCACGATGGTGCAGCCGACGCCGCGCCCGGTGCTTCCCAAGGACACGGTGCGCCATGTGGGCGAAGCGGTCGCCTTCATCGTCGCTGAGACGGTGGACCAGGCGCGTGACGCAGCAGAGGCCATCGCGGTCGATTATGCCGTCAAGCCGGCCGTCACGGGCATTGAGAACGCCATCGCCAGCGCCGCGCCGCAGGTCTGGCCCGACCGGCCCGGCAACATCGCCTTCGTGGCGCAGCAGGGCGACAAGGACAAGACCGACGCCGCCTTCGCCAAAGCAGCTAAGACGGTGTCGATGACCATCGCCAACAACCGTCTCGTATCGAGCTACATGGAGACGCGGGCGGCGTTGGCGGAATATGATGCGAAGACGAAGCGCTACACGCTGACCCTCGGCAGCCAGGGCAGCCATGGCGTGCGTGACCTTCTGTGCAATTCGGTGTTCAAGATCGACCCGTCGCGGATGCGCGTCATCACGCCCGATGTCGGCGGCGGCTTCGGCACCAAGATCTTCTTGTTCAGCGAATATCCGCTCGTCCTTGTGGCCGCTGAAAGGCTCAAGCGCCCGGTCCGCTGGGTGTCCGACCGGACCGAGCATTTCCTGGCCGACACGCATGGCCGGGCCAATCTCGCCAACGCCACAATGGCGCTGGACGAGAAGGGCAAGTTCATCGGCCTCAGGGTAAATATGGACGCGGACATGGGCGCGACCCTCTCGCAGTATGCGCCGTTCATTCCCTGGGTGGGAACCACGATGAGCCAGGGCTGCTATGACATCCCGGCCGTGCACGTGCTGTTTCGTGGGGTGCTGACGAACACGACGCCCGTCGACGCCTATCGCGGGGCGGGGCGGCCCGAGGCGGCCTATCTGATCGAGCGGCTCGTGGACGAGGTGGCGCGGCAGACGTCGCGCAAGCCGGAAGCCGTCCGCGCCCAGAATTTCGTCAAGGCGCGGCAGATGCCTTACAAGACCCAGACCGGGCCGACCTATGATTCAGGCGAATTCGAAGGACATATGCGGCAGGCGATGGAGACCGCGGGCTGGGCGTCATTCGGCGCACGCGCCAGGACGGCGGCGAGGGCCGGCAAGCTGCGCGGCATCGGACTGGCCTGCTATATCGAGGCATGCGGCGGCGGCGGGCCGGAGAGCGCCTGGGTCACGATCGAGCCCGATGGCTCGGCGACCGTCAAGATCGGCACCCAGTCCAACGGCCAAGGGCATGAGACCGCCTACATCCAGCTCGTGTCGCAGGAGCTGGATCTCCCGCCGGAGAAGATCCGCGTGCTGCAGGGAGACACGGACCAGATCGAGCACGGCTCCGGCACCGGCGGCTCCCGCTCCATACCGGTCGGAGGCTCTGCGCTTGCGCATGCCTCCCGCAAGATGGCGGACAACCTGAAGAAGCTCGCTTCGGAAAAGCTCGAGACGGCGATGGCCGACCTCGAGATCGTCGGCGGAAGCGTGCGGATCGCCGGAACCGACAAGGCGCTCTCCTTCGGCGAAATCGCGGCCATGCCGGGTATCGCGACCGATCTGCTGACCGTCAACGACACCTGGAAGCCGCCGGAGGCGACGTATCCGAACGGCACCCATGTCGCCGAGGTCGAGATCGACGCGGACACTGGGGCGACCCGCATCGTCGGCTACAGCGTCGTCGATGACTTCGGCGAGACGCTTAATCCGCTCATGCTGGCAGGGCAGGTTCATGGCGGCGCGGTGCAGGGCATCGGCCAGGCGCTGATGGAGGAGGTGCGGTTCGACGCCGACGGACAGATGCTCACGGCGAGCTACATGGATTATGCGATGCCGCGCGCGGCCGATGCACCCAACTTCTCGTTCGAGACGCGCAACGTCCGCTGCGTGACGAATGCGCTCGGCGTCAAGGGCGCAGGCGAGGCGGGCGCGATCGGAGCATGCCCGGCGGTGATGAACGCGATCGCGGATGCGCTGACCCGTGCCGGAAAATCGACCCAGCTGCAGATGCCGGCGACGGCTCCGAAGCTGCGCAAGCTCATCTCCGGAGCAGCCAGCGCCTGACTTTGCATTTGCAAAAGATGTCATTTGCGCGAATGCAGATGCCGGTCACGAAGTTGGGAGTGGCGGACTTGGCCCAGCCGTGCCCTGATGCAATGGCAATGCCGAGCACGCATTAACAGTCGCCGGTTCGCGGCGTCTGCCACATCCTTTCCGGAGAGCTTCATGATTGGTCGTCTTGTCATCGCCGCCGCCCTCGTTTCGGTCGGCGTCACAACTGCTGTTGCCCAATCTGCCGCGATCCAGGCGCGGAAGGACATCTTAAAGACTTTCGGGCCGGCGTCGCGCGCTCCCGGCCTCATGCTGCGCGGCGAACAGCCCTTCGACCTCGCTGCGGTGCAGGCGTCGCTGAAGGTCTTCGCTGAAGGCGCCCCTAAGCTCCCAGCCTTGTTCCCGCCCGATTCGCAGGCCGGCGACACCAAAGCCTTGCCGTTGATCTGGCAGGAAAAAGACAAGTTCAACGCCATCTTCGCCAAGCTCGAATCCGATTCCAAGGCCGCGATGACCTCCATCACCAACGAAGCGACGTTCAAGACCGAGATGCCCAAGGTCCTCGGCAACTGCGGCACCTGCCACACCGCATATCGCGGGCGCTGAGGCGCTGCAAACACGGCCGGGCGGCTAGGTCATGACATCCGAGACAGGCCTTTCGACAGCCTACCGTGAACCGAAGACCGTGCGCGCGTGGGACCTCCCCACGCGCCTTTTTCACTGGACGCTGGTTTTCTGCATCATCAGCGCCTGGGTGTCTTTCGAATATGCCAGCGCACTTGGCGATCCGACGCTGCGCTGGCACCGGTGGAACGGCATGGCCATCCTCGTGCTGCTCGTCTTCCGCCTGCTTTGGGGATTTGTCGGCGGCACGACGTCGCGGTTCTCCTCATTCGTGAAATGGCCCTGGACCGCCCTTGCATACCTCAAGGATACGTTCAGCGGGCGGGCCAGGCACTTTCTTGGCCACAATCCGGCTGGTTCATGGATGATCATTGCGCTGATCGCGGCAGTCATGAGCCAAGCGTTGCTCGGGCTCTTCACGCTGGAGCACAACGATCTCGCCGCGGGTCCCTTGCAGCGCCTGATGATCGATGACGAGGCGCTGACCAAGCAGATTCAAAAGCTTCATGCCTGGGGCTTCAACATCATCATCGGGCTGGCGGCGATCCATGTCACCGTGAACGCTCTTTATCATGCGTTCGGCAACGCGGGCTTCATCACCGCGATGGTCACAGGCCGGAAGCGCGCCGCTCCCTTCGAGGATCACCACGAAGCGCATGGAGGCTCGGTCTGGTTGGCGCTGGCCTGCCTGGGCGCGGCCATGTTCATGGTATTCGGCGGAATCACGCTGGCGGGCGGGAGGTTGCTCTAAGGCTACGCTGGGCTTGTCTCGCCGGCTCAGCCCTGCTTGGCGGGAGTCTGGACCACAAGCCCGTCGAGCCCGTCCTTGATCTTTATCTGGCAGGACAAGCGCGACGTCGGCCTCACGTCGAAAGCGAAATCCAGCATGTCCTCCTCCATGGGCTCGGCCTTGCCGACCGCGCTGGCCCAGGCTTCATCGACATAGACATGACAGGTCGCGCATGCGCACGCGCCGCCGCACTCGGCCTCAATGCCGGGAATCGAACTCTTGATGGCGGCTTCCATGACCGTCGCGCCATTATCGGCTTCGATGATGCGCGAGACGCCGGCGGAATCGATGAACGTGATCTTGGGCATGGGTCATTCCGTCCGCGCGTGACCCGGACGGCACGCCATCGAGGCGCAATGCCTGGCCGCAGCCACGACGTCAAGATGCACCGGCGCTCCCCGTGCCGTGCGATCCCGCGGCACGGCGCCGCCGTCCATCAGGCTGTGCAGCGCATCGCTGCGATGGCGGCGCGCGCCTCATCGGCTGCGCGCCCGAGTTCGCTCAGTTCTGCAGTGACCGACTGCCTGGCCAGCGCCTGCTCGGCTTTCTCCGCGGCAGCGGCGACGCTCCAAGCGCCGATCGCCCTTGCTGCGCCCTTCAGCGTATGGGCTGCATCGCAGCCAATCTTTGCGTCGGCGCCCGTCATCGTGGCCAGATGCTTGAGGCATTGTTCCGCGAAAAGGCTCAGCAGTTCCTGCGCCAGTTCGCTATCGTCGCCCGTCTGCCGCGCGAGATGGACAAGGTCGATCGCCGGCTCATGCGGCCTGGCCGCTTCGGTTGTGGTCACAGGGCAATTCCTCCTGTCGCCTCAAGCCTTGCGGCGGCAGGGCGCACGTCGATCGCCGGCAATGCGCGCGCCGCGCCAACGCTGTTTCGGCGACTGAAGGCACTGTCGGCCAACATGCTGAGCGACCCGTTAACGACGTTTAACAAAGATTGGCGGCTGGCGGTTTCATTCTGGCGGCCTGTCATTTACCTTTAAAAGTGGTAAACGAACGGACAATCTCCGTGCGTGTTGGTGTGGCGTGAAAAAGGCGGCTCTCATGTCCAAAGGAAAAAAGCTGAAGGATCCGACGGAAGAGGCGCTGTCCGCGATCGAGGAAGCCCTGAAGCTCGACAATCTCACGCCGCATTCGGCCAACATGGTCGACACGTCCTCGCAGGATGGCCCTCCCGCGCCCGGCGCTGCTCACTCGCACGCCGCGGCAGAGCCAGCCGACATCCGCATGCCGCCGGTCAACGATCCGCTCGACGCCCAATTCGACCCGCCGCCGCTGCCGGACGTCGCTTCGCTTCCGCCTGTCGGCTCCATGCCTCCAATCGCCGCCAATGCGCCTTCCGCCAGCGCCTTGCCGACTTCGGCGCAGCAGCCGCTCGTCGCGCCAGACACCAGCCGCGTCGCCAACGACGACGGCCGGACCATGAGCGACCTCGTGCAGGCATTCTCCGCCCGGCCGTCGCGCCGGCCTTACTGGATGGCTTCGTTCGGCTCGCTCCTTTGGGCCGGCGGCATCGCCGTGACGCTGCTTGCCCAGCATGAGGGCCTCGAGGGCGCATTCGGCGCCTTGCTTGCGTTCAATCCCGGCCAATGGGCCGTCCTGATCGCGGTTTTGCTGCTGCCGATTCTCCTGATGTTCGCACTGGCCGGGATCTACGTCCGCGTCAGCGAAATGCGTTTGTCGTCGCGCGCCATGACCAATGTGGCCTTGAGGCTTTCCCAGCCCGAAACGGTGGCGACCGATTCGATCGTGTCGCTCTCGCAGGCCATACGCCGCGAAGTCGCCGCGATGGGCGACGGCATCGAGCGCGCGGTCGCGCGGGCCGGTGAACTGGAAACCATCGTGCGGTCCGAGATATCCACGCTTGAGCGCGCCTATTCCGACAATGAGGTGCGCCTGCGCGCGCTGATCGACGAACTTGTCACCCAGCGCGAAGCGATCGTGTCCAATTCAGACCGTGTGAAGCAGTCCATCACCGGCGCGCACGAGAACCTGGCGCGTGACCTCGAGTTGGCGAGCAGATCGATCGCCGACGCCGTCAACAGCGCGGGCGACCGCGTGACCGGCGCGCTTGGCAGCAAGGGCGAAGACATCACGGGCGCGCTTGGCCGGGCGGGCGACCGCATGGTCGACGAGATCACCAATCGTGGCTCGGACCTTGTCGAGCGCTTGCAGATCACTTCGGGCGAGGTCAGCGAGCGTCTGTCCAAGGCGAGCGAGACCGTGTCCGCCTCGCTGGACGGCCGCTCCAACGAGATCGCGCAACGCCTCGAGCAAGCCAGCGGCAAGATGGCTGCGACGTTGAATGACCGGTCCGCCGAGATTGCCGAGCGTCTGGAGCGCACCAGCCTCACGGTGGCCAGCGAACTCGACGCGCGTTCGCAGGACGTCGCCGCCAGGCTGGAGCAGACCACACAGAACGTCACGACCCAGCTCGACGCCAAGTCGCAGGAGATCACGGCGTCCCTGGAACGGACCGGGTCCGTACTGACCGAGGGCCTGACCGGCGGTGCGCGCGAAGTCACCAGGACGATTGCGGAAACCGGGCAGACCGTGGCCCAGGCCATCGCGATGCGTGCTGGCGAAGTGAACCTTACCCTTGCGCAGACCGGGCAGAAACTCAGCGCAGACATTTCCGCGCGTGGCGAAGAGGTCGTGGCGCGATTCAACAATACGGGCGAAAGCCTTATCCTTCTTTTGGGCGAACGCGGCGCGGATGTGCACGACAGGTTCGACGCGACCGGCAAGGCGCTGATTTCGCAGATCGGCGAACGTGGCGCGGAAGTCCACGACCGCTTCAATGCAACCGGCACGGCGTTGATCTCGCAGATCGGCGAACGCGGTGCCGAGGTGCAAGATCGCTTCAATGAGACTGGCACGGCGCTGATCTCGCAGATCGGCGAGCGCGGCGCTGAGGTGCATGACCGCTTCAGTGCGACTGGCAGGGTTCTGATGGCGCAGATCGCCGAGCGCGGCGCGGAAGTCCACGACCGCTTCGATGTCACGGGCCGGATGCTGGTGTCCCAGATCGAGGAGCGCGGCGCAGAGGTTCACGACAGGTTCGATGTCACCGGGCGGCTCCTCATCTCCCAGATCGAAGAGCGCGGCGCGGAGGTGCACGACAGGTTCGACGGCGCGGGCAAGCTCCTGATCTCGCAGATCGATGAGCGCAGCGACCAGGTGAACGACAGGTTGGACACCACGGGCAGGTGGCTGATCTCCCGCATCGAGGAGCGCGGCGGCGATGTCCATGACAGGTTCGCCGCGACCGGCGAGGGGCTTATCGCCAGGCTTGGCGAGCATTGGCTCCAGGTGCAGGACAAGTTCAGTGCAGCCGGCGACGACCTGCTGGCCCTGCTCGGCGCCCGCACAAGCGAAGTGACCGCCACGTTCGACACCAGCGGCCAGCGGCTTGCGGCGATGATCGCCGAAAGCGGCGGCTCGTTGACGCGCCAGCTCGCCGAGACGGGGGCAGGGATCCGCGAAACCTTGGTCGTCAACGGCACGTCGATGTCGGAGGAGCTTGCAGGCCGCACCGAAGCGCTGCGCGACACGCTAGCCGTGCAGACGGCGGCCGCCCAGCGGATGTTCGAAACGGCGACGCAGGCGATGCAGCTTCGGCTTGCCGCCGAGAGCGAAAGCTCGCGCAATCTGATCGCCGGCACTGGCCGCGACATCGTCATCGCGCTGGCGAGCCAGGGCGCGCGCGTCAACGAAGCGCTCGCGGCGAACGGCGCGTCGCTTCTGCAGAATGTCGAGGTTCGCGGCAAGGAGCTCGAGAATGCCTTCGCGAACCGGCTCAACGGCCTCGAAGACATCGTCGTCCATCGCGGCGGATACCTGGCCGAAAAGCTTTCGACGGACTCAGCCCGCTTCACCGACGAGATGAGCAAGCGCCTGATGCAGATCGAGACGCTGCTCAGCACCGAGGGCGACCAACTGATCGAACGGCTGGTCAAGCGCACCGACAATGCGGCCTTGACGCTTGCCGCGCGCACCAACGAAGCGGCTGCGGCGATGGAGAGCCAGATCAAGTCGTTCGAGGACCGTTCGGGTGCGAAGAGCGCCGAGATCGCCAACTCGCTGGACAGCCTGATCGCACGCATCGACACCAACCTTGGCAACCGCGCACAGGTCCTGAACGAAGCGCTCGTCGAGCGCACAGTGGACATCGCCCGCGTGCTCGCCGAGGGCGGCCGCGACGTGACGCAGGCGCTGGCGGCCAAGGCGGACGAGATCGGCGCGGTGGTGACCTCGAAGAGCGAGGCGCTGACGCTGACATTGTCGGCCAAGGCAGACGAAATCAACGACACGCTCGGCGGCCGCGCACTGCAGATCGCCGACACGCTGGACCAGCGCATCGCGCGCTTCGAAGAGCGTGTGGTGAACCGGCTCGACACCGTTTCCGGCACGCTGGACGAGCGCAGCAAATTCATCGCCGAGACACTGCAGACGAAGTCCGACAATATTTCCGCCACGCTTGGCGCAAGAGCCGAAGAGCTCAGGCTGCTGTTCGACGACAAGGGCGCGGGCGTCGTTTCGGCCCTCGGGCAGCGCGGCGAGATGATCGCCACCGACATCGCGGCCATCGGCCAGGCGGTTGTCACCACGATCGAAAGCCGCGGCGCCAGCATCGTCGACGGACTGCGCGAGCGGGGCGGGGAGATCACGGCCGCGCTGCAGGCTTCGAGCAGCAACCTGACGAACGAACTGGGGATGCGCACCAGCGACATGTCTGCGGCGCTGGCCAGGTCGCAGGAGCAGCTCCGCGAAGTGCTGGACAGCGGGACGGCCAACTCGGTCAGCACGCTTGTCACCATCAACGAGCGCATCAGGTCCGAGCTGGGCGGCACTCTCGAGCGTCTGGGCGAAGCGAACAAGCTGATGCAGCAGATCGTGACGAGCGCCAACTCCAACCTCGGCGGCATCGAGAGCAGCCTCGGCGAGCGGGTCAAGGAACTGGCCGGCATCCTGCATGCGGTGTCGGACGAGACCAACCGCGCCTCGACGCAGGTCGCACAGCAGGTCGATGCGCTCAAGGGCGTGTCCACCGGGGCGATCCAGCAGGCCTCCACGCTTGTGGGCCAGATCGGCGAGCAGGGCCGCTCGCTTGCGGAGACGACGCGCGCCAACCTGACGGCGCTTGCGGAAGCCACGCAGAAACTCGAGAGCGTCGAGGCCCGGGTGGGCGGCGCGCTCAACGAACGCAAGGAAGGCCTGGAAGACCTGCTGGAAGCCATCTCGACGCGCACGGGCGATGTGGAATCGATCACACGCTCCTTCACCGCGCTGGTGGAGGACTCTCTGAAGGCCGCGGAAACGCGCGCCCGCCAGATCGGCAGCGTGCTTGCGGACAGCGCGGAAGCGACGACGCACGCCATAGCCGAGCAGTTCGAAACGGTGCGCACAAACACCGGCAAGGAGCGCGAGCGCACGGCTTCGGCGCTGCGCGCCGCCTATGAGAGCGTGTCGGTCGATCTGGGCGGCGGCCTTGCCAAGGCCACCGAGCAGTTCCAGCAGACAGCGGCCGAGCTTCGCGCGATGAACGCCGAGATCCAGCGCGAGCTGGAGGCGACGCGCGCGGAGCTGCGCCGCGGCGTGCTCGACATGCCGCGCGAGACGCAGGAAGCCACGACGGCCATGCGCCGCGTCGTCGGCGACCAGATCAAGGCCCTGAACGAGCTCTCCGACATCGTGACGCGTTCAGGCCGGAACCTTGATGTGGCCCCTCCGGAGCCTGTGCGCGCAAGGGTCAACGAGCGCCCGATGGAGCGGACAGCGCCGCCGGCTTCCCAGCAGGCTGAACCGCCGAGGGTCTCCGCGACATATGTCGCGCCGCCCTACAGTGCCCCAGTGGCCGCCACGGTCCGGCCGACGCCTCGCACGGCGCCTGCAGCGCGCGAGGAAGCGCCGCCGAACCTGGCCGAACCGGTGCCCGCGCCGCGTGGCGGCTGGCTGTCGGATCTACTGACGCGTGCCAGCCGCGATGACCCGCCAACCCCGAAGGCGTCTGTTCCGCCGCTCGAAAAGCTTGACTCGCTATCGGTCGACATCGCCCGGATGATCGACCATGACGCGGCGGTCGAGCTTTGGGACCGCTACAAGCGAGGCGAACGCAACGTCTTCACGCGGCGGCTCTACACCTTGCAGGGTCAGCAGACCTTCGACGAGATCCGCCGCAAGTATCGGCGCGACGACGAGTTCAAGCAGACTGTGGATCGCTACATCGAAGAGTTCGAGCGCCTGCTCGACGAGGCCAGCGATGGAGGACGCGAACAAAGCGTCGCGAACAGCTACCTCACCTCGGAAACGGGCAAGGTCTACACCATGCTGGCGCATGCCAGCGGCAGGTTCGAATGAGGCTGCGCCGGTACGTCTGACGTTCAAAAGGCCGCCAGCGATGGCGGCCTTTCTCATGCGGGAGCTATTCTCGGGATTTGCGCGCGAGGCAGGCGCAACAAACAGGCAGCTTACCTTCCGCCGCCCCAGCGAACGATGTCGCGGAGCACCTGCGACATGGCCTGATCGAGAGCCGCCGCCGCGCTCGCACCTGACATCGACGCCACTGGCGTGCGTGCCGTGAAAGCCTTGGCCGACTCCACGCGCCCGGTCCGGTCGCTGATCACGCGGACGGTGACCTCGACGACCGCCTGTGACGTCAGCGTATCGATGCCGAAATTGCGGATGTCGGCGGTGAGCGACAGGTCCGCCACCGTCCGGTCGCCCGGGCGACCGACGCGGCCTAACCGTGACGCGTTCTCGAAAGTCTGGATCAGGCGGACCTGGAAAAGCTTCGGCAGCCGATCCGACCATTGCGCATCAGGCAGATAGGAGAGGGCGCCCCCCTCGCGAACCAGTATGCGGTCCGAATCGAGCGCCTGCAGCGCGGTCGGCTCGTTGACCACGATCTGCACGCCGGAGCGCGAGGTCCGCGCCACATCGCCCGGCGCCGTCAGGTCGAACGTCGTCCGCTGAGGGCTGCTGCTGCAAGCTGCGAGAAACCCTGCCAACGCCAGGACATAGACAGGAGCCGCGGCTGTGCGGGACCTTGGCGAACGCGTGAAATAGCTGGAAGAACGCATATGGGACATGAACCTAACGGCGACCGTTGTAGTCGGGGATGGCTGGGCGGCTGCCAAAGATGAGCTGCTGCGGATTGCGCTCAAAGCTGCGCAGCGTGCGGTTGAGGTCGTTCAGTGTGCGCCGGCCATCCGAGGCCAACGCCTCGATGTCGCGCAGGCCCGGCCCGGTGAAGCGGCTGATGCCCGCGGTGATCTCGGCCGTGCGCTTGTCCAGGTTGTCCGCAAGCGTCCTGATCGACCGTGCGGCCGCCCCGACATCCGAGAGGGCGCCTTGCCCTTCGCCGCCTGCCGCCGAACCGAGGAAAGCCTGAGCGCCTTTCAGGACGCCCTCCACCTGGTCGGCCGCGCGGTTGAGCTTGTCGGTGATGCCGGCGACTGACTGCAACGTCTTGGTCACGTCGCCTGAACCGCCGGCAAGCGCGGTGGTGAAGGTGTCGAGGTTGTCGAGCGTGCGGTTGAACTTCGCAACGTCGACCTGGCGCGCGATGGCCGCGATGTCCCGGCTGAACTCCTCGAGCTGCAGCGCCAGCGGTCCAACGCGCTCCGCCGCGACCGAGATGCTGGCCAGCATCTTGCTAATGCCCTCGGCATTGTCGCCAAGCGCCGCAGAGAACCTCTCGACGTTCCTAATCGTGCTGGCGATCGAATCGTCATTGTCATCGACAAGGCGGCCCAGCCGCTCGAACAGGTCATCGGTCCGCCGCGCCACATTGCGCACGGTCTCGAGAAGATCCTGCACTTCGGAACGTTCGGCGATGATGGTCGGCTGCGGCTGCCCGCTCTTGGCCAGAAGCGGCGGCGCATCGGGCTGGCCGCCGAGCAACTGGATGGCGACCACGCCCGCAAGACCCTGCGCTTCGATGCGGGCCCGCGTGTCCTCCCTCACAGGGGTCGTGCCCGCGATGTCGATGATGGCGAAGATCGATTTCGGGTCGTCAGGAAAGAGCTGGATGTTCTTGACCTCGCCGACGCGCAGGCCGTTGAAGAGCACGCTTGAGCCGCGGGTCAGCCCTGTCACCGAACCCGAGAACACGATCCGGATCTCGCGCCTGTCGGATGTCGCGCCC
This sequence comes from Allobosea sp., assembly GCA_031412095.1. Taxonomy (GTDB): domain Bacteria; phylum Pseudomonadota; class Alphaproteobacteria; order Rhizobiales; family Beijerinckiaceae; genus Allobosea. Next base: position 9,725 of record JANOCI010000069.1, on the reverse strand, counting down.
AACCCGGAGAACCATGACACGAAGCCGAACGCGGCCCCGAGCACGGCAAGCGTGAACAAACCCACAAGAGCATAGTTCGCCCGCGTCTCCATGGCCGTTAGACTATCCTTTCAGCCGTGCGAGTGCGCGCTCGCCGCGGAAGTACGATTTGACCCAGGGGTGCGGGCAATCCAGCATTTCCCCAAGCGGGCCGACAGCGACGACCTTCTTGTCTGCAAGAGCAGCGATTCGGTCACATGACGACGCCAGGCTATCCAGATCGTGGGTTACCATGAAGACCGTCAACCCCAAAGTGCGCTGCAATGTTCCGATCAGCTCGTCGAATTCAGCCGCGCCGATGGGATCGAGGCCCGATGTCGGTTCATCAAGGAAGACTATTTCCGGATCGAGGGCGAGCGCCCTCGCCAAGGCTGCGCGCTTGATCATGCCGCCTGACAGCTCGGACGGGAACTTCTCGCCTGCATCCGGCTTCAGGCCCACCATCTCGATCTTGAGCGCCGCCAGGTCGTCCATCATGGCGGGCGAGAGGTCGAGATATTCGCGCATCGGCACCTGGATGTTCTGCGCCACGGTGAGCGAGGAGAACAATGCCCCGTGCTGGAACATCACGCCCCAGCGCTTCTCCATCTGCCGTTTGTCGGCGTCTGAAATCGCGTCGAGATCGCTGCCGAACACCTCGATATGTCCGGCGCGCTTGTCGACCAAGCCGAGGATGGTGCGGGTCAGCACGGATTTTCCGGTTCCGGACCCACCGACGAAGCCGAGAATCTCGCCCGGCATGACATCAAGGGAGAGGCCGTCGAGAATCAGCTTGTCGCCAAATCCGACGACGAGGTCGCGCACCCGGATGATGGGATGCGCTCCAGAGCCCGCCGCATTGTCCTGGGCTTCGGCCATGTCCATCAAAACCTGATCGATGCGAAGAACACGGCGAAGAGCCCATCAAGCACGATCACCATGAAGATCGACTTGACCACCGACGCCGTCACTTGCTGCCCGAGCGACTCGGCCGAACCCTTCACGTTCATCCCCTCGATGCAGGCGATGGCGCCGATGACGATCGCCATGAAGGGCGCCTTGATCAATCCGACCGAGAAATGCCTGAATGTGATGACGCCCTGCAGGCGAGAGATAAACGTGTCGGGGGCGATGCCGCCGTAGATCCAGGCCGTCAGCCCAGCGCCGAACAGGCCTGCCATCGACGCGAGGAATGTCAGGATCGGCATGGCGACGATCAGCGCCAGGATGCGCGGCACGACCAGAACGTCCACGGGGTTGAGGCCCATGACCCGCAGGGCGTCGATCTCCTCGCGCATCTTCATCGAGCCGATCTCGGCCGTGAAGGCGGAGCCGGACCGTCCCGCTATCATGATGGCGCACAGCAGCAGAGCCAGCTCGCGAAGCGTGATGATGCCCACCAGATCGACGACGAAGTCGGTCGCACCGAAGCGCCTGAGCTGGAAGATGCCCTGCTGCGACACGATGCAGCCCACGAGGAACGTGATCAGGACGATGATCGGCGCACCGCGGAAGGCGATCTGCTCGAGTTGGTTGACCAAGGCGGCCCAGCGGAACTTGGCAGGATTGGCGAGCGCCCGGCCGATAGCCAGAACGACCTCGCCGATGAAGCTGACGCCCCGGAGCATGTCCTGCCCGGCATTGACCACCGCACGCCCGATGTCCACGACGATGTCCATGGCGCGCGAGCGCTGCGGCGTGATCACGGCCTTGTTGCGGATGCGGACGGCCTCGATCAGCTTCGTGTGCGTTGGCAGCGCATTGCTGATGTCGGTCTTGACGCCGTCGCTGCCAAGCTGATGGATGAGCTGGTCCATCACGCGCGCGCCCAGCGTGTCGAGGCGGGTCACCGCCTGCATGTCCAGCGCCGCGCGGCGCATCGACGTCAGGCTCGCGGGCAGTTCCTGCAGGACCTGCTCGAGGCGGCGTCCATGGTCGAGGGTCCATTCGCCGCTTAGGACCACGGTGGCCTGGTCGCCTTCGGCGTTGACCTCGAAACCTGGCGGAGAAAGGGTGATCGTCATCGTTCCGGCTCGGGCTGCGCGCGGTGAAACCCCCCATCGCGATCCACGACTATCGTGCCGGGGGGCGCATTGTCGAGGAGAACCCGACGCGACAGCCGATAAGTGATCAACGCCGCGAGCATCCCCGCCAGTGCGACCGGCAGCATGGAGAGGAAGGCCAGGGCGCCGAACCGCTCGTACAGCACGCCCGACATGAGCGTCGCCGCTCCCATCAGGCAGGCGTTGACGGCGCTCAGCCGCCCCTGGATGAGAGCGCCGCGGCCTTCGGGAGCCAGGATCGCGATGAGCGCCATGATGCCGAGCAGCTGCGCCCCGAAGCTCAGGGCATGCAGCGCCTGGAGGGCAAGGATCGCCGGGATCGTCGCGGCGAACGGCATGGCGGCGAAGCGGAGCGCTGCGCCCGCGCCCGCCAGGCCGAGAAACGCCATCGCGGCGGATGGGCTGCTCGCCGCGCGGCGGCCGCACCACCAGAAGATCGCGACCTCGGCCACCACGCTCGAGGCCCAAAGCAGGCCGATCGTGCCGCTGCCGATCCCCAGGCTGCGCCAGTGCAGCGTGGCGAAGCCGTACAGGGCGGCGTGGCTGGCGTTGATGAGCGCCGATGCGATGATGGCGAGCCATAGCAGCTTCATCCGTGCTGGAGGCGTCTTCACCGCCGTCAGCGCCGCCTTTCGCACGGTGCGCTCCGGTCTGCGCTCCGGAGCTGCCCAGGCGACGGCCGCTGCAGCGATGCAGCAGGCGCATAGCATGAAAGGCACGGCACCCATGCCCAGGTGCGCCACGGCAAATCCCGACAGGATGCTCATCGCGAGAAAGGAGACGGACCCCCACAGCCGCAGCCGGGCGAAATCGAGCTTGGGGCTGATCTGCACGTGGGCTGCGGTGAGATGATCGCCCAATGGGATGAGGCCGGCTGCGAGCAGCGCGACGGCGGCCATCACCGACATGATGGCCGCCGGCGAGGTCAGCGAGGAGAGCAGAAGGTAGCCGAATGCGCTCAGGACCTGGAGCGCGACGAGCACGCGCACGGCGCCCCAGCGGCTGTCGCCGAGGGACGAGACGGGCTGCGCCGCCAGCATCCTCACGACCATTCCGATGGCGAGGGTCAGCCCGATCTGCCGGTCGGTCAGGCCCTGGTGGGACAGCCAGGCGGGCATGAACGGCATGTAGACGCCGATGCCGGCGAAGTTGGCGGCCTGAAGGGCGCTCAGCCTAACGGCGGGACCGGGTCTGCGGCGGCTTGAGGGATGGTCCGATTGCGACATGGAGGTTTTGTTTACACCTGACGTGGTAATAACGGGTCATTAATGCGGGCGACAGTTTCGATTCGGGTCGGGCTGCATGTCCCACAGGCATGGCTGTGATGAGCAACGATCCTCGGGCACTTTCGGACCTCTCGCAGGCTGACTTCGAGGCCATCGAACAGGCCGTCATGGAGACCGCGCGCGGGCGCTGGTTTCTGCGCGAATACGCTGCACGCAACCGCAACGCCGACACGAATGTTTTGCTTGACGCCATTGGCCGCCTGCAGAACGCAGTGACGGGAGGGCAGGCCTACGAACAGATCGAGCGCGTGCGCTATGATCTGGTCGAGATGGCGAAATCCATCGCCCGCCTGAAGATCGAGCTGGAGACGGGCGATCCGGTCGCCGGGGAAGGGTCCCGCTTCGGCGATGCGACCGTCACGCTGGACGGCATCGTCCAAACGACCGAGCACGCGACGTCGAGCATTCTCGAAGCGGCCGAGTCGATCCAGGAGATCGCCTGGAGCCTGCGCGAGCAGCTGTTCGACGAGATGGTCTGCGACAAGATCGATAAGCTCGCGACCGACATCTACACCTCCTGCGGCTTTCAGGACCTTACGGCCCAGCGCACCCAGAAGGTCGTCAGGACGCTGCGCTTCCTGGAGGGCCGGATCAACGCGCTCATCGACGCATGGTCGGGCCCCCTCGACGCCGAAAGCCTGCAAGGCGCCCAGCGCAATCGACACGGCGGGGCGGAACAAACACGCTGCGACGCAGCCGGCCCGGCCTTCGAGAGGGTCGGCACGTTCACGGACATGTCCCAGAGCGACGTGGACATCGTGATCGTCGACGACCAATTCGATCATTCGTTCGATGCACTGCGGCACGACCGCGCCGGCGCGGCCGCTTTTGGCGGCGCGGACCAGTTGTCTGCGGCATACCCGTGCCCGCCGCAGTCCGGCGACGACCTCGTGGCAGGCGATGAGCAGGACATCATCATCGACGACCTCGATGTGCTGGATGTCGACTTCGTCATGACGGATGACGATTCGAGCCCTCACATCGTGACGACCGAGCCCCCTGCGCCTGCCTCCGCAAGGCATGGCGCCATTGCGGAAGAGGCGCGCCCCGCTACGGCCGATGCGCAGACGGGCCTTTCCCTGGCGCAGATGGACGCTCTGCCGGCCGCGGCCAAAGCGCTCATCTACGGCTGACACGCCGATTCGACTGGTTCCGCCGCAGGGCCTTGGCTGCATGCCGGGCCGGCATTTGCGGACTGGCGCGGCTTCGCCGCCGGCTCCATAGTCGTGCGCGGCATCACAGCAGGTCGCCGACGGGAGTCATCATGGACCTTGGATTGACCGGCCGCACGGCCATCGTTTGCGCGTCCAGCCGAGGGCTTGGGCGCGGCGCGGCGTTCTCGCTGGCGCGGGCAGGCTGCACGGTGGTTTTGAACGGGCGCGACGGCACCACGCTGGCGCAGGCCGCCGCCGACATCCGCGCGGCCACCGGCGTGAAGGTGATTACGGTGACTGGCGACGTGAGCACACCCGAAGGGCAGGCCGCGCTGCTCGAAGCTGCTCCTGATGCGGACATCCTCATCAACAACAATGGCGGGCCGCCGCCGAAAGGATTCCGTGAACTTGACCGCGCCGCCATGCTCGACGGCGTGGTGCAGAACATGGTCACGCCGATCGAGCTGATTCAGCGCCTGATCGACGGCATGATCGAAAGGAAGTTCGGCCGTATCGTCAACATCACCTCCGCCAGCGTGATGACGCCGCTGCCCGGCCTCGACTTGTCATCCGGCGCGAGGGCAGGGCTGACCTCGTTTCTGGCCGGCGTGAGCCGCGAGGTCGCGCACGCCAACGTGACGATCAACACGGTGCAGCCAGGCATGTTCGACACCGACAGGCTGCGCGGAACCACACAGAAGCTGGCGGAGGCGCAGGGCAAGTCGCTGGAGGACATGTCCTCATCGCGAAAGGCGCTCGTGCCGGCAGGGCGCTTCGGCACGCCAGAGGAGTTCGGCGAAGTGTGCGCCTTCCTGTGCTCGCAGCAGGCGGGCTACATCACCGGCCAGAACATCCTGATCGACGGAGGATGGTTCCGCTCGGCCTTCTAGCTGGCATCGCCAGCTTGTTTCTTGGCATCTTTCTTGGCATCGTTGGCGGAAGCTCTGCGGCCCTGCCAACCTTTCCCATCACCCCACGGCTACTCATCCTGAGCCCGTCGAAGGATGACCCAAGAATGCGGCATCTGGAGCTCATCCTTCGACGGGCCGAGGATGAGGACGGTGGGGTGGTGTCAGAATGCACTCATCTCGGGTCTGCCATTGCCGGAAACAACGCCATCCTTTTGCCGTCCGTCACGTCTTTTTCTCGAAGTCGCCGCGCCTGACCTTGCGGACGGCAAGCCAGACGCTGGCCACGACCAGCGGCAGGGCGATCGCGGTCGCCACCACCGGATCGGGGCCGCCGCCGTTGTCCTTCCAGGCCTTGAACACATAGCCCAGGAGGCCGAGCACGTAGTAGCTGACGGCGGCCACCGACAGGCCCTCCACGGTCTGCTGCAGCCTGAGCTGAACCTGGGCCCGCTCGTTCATCGCCCGCAGAAGTTCCTGATTCTGGCTTTCGAGATCGATGTCGACCCGTGTGCGAAGCAATTGGGCAGCGCGCGCCAGCTTGCGCGACAGGTTCGCCTGCCTCTCTTCGGTGGAGACGCAGGTGCGGATCGCCGGAGCCAGCCTGCGCGACAGGAAGCTCGACAGTGTGGTCTGGCCGGGAAGAGCCTTCTCGCCGATGGCCTCCAGCCTTAGCCGCACCAAATCGTCGTAGGCGCGGGTCGCGCCGAACCGGAACAGCGAGGCCGCCGCGCCGCCTTCGAGTTCGGCGGCCAATTCGGTCAGGCGCGAGAGCAGCTTACGGTTCGCCTCGAAGCCTTCCGTCGCCTGCATCTGCTGCATCAGCCAGGGCAGCTGCAGCTCAATCTTGCGAATCGACGGGGCGAGGTTCTGCGCCTCTGGCAGGCCGAGCAGCGCAAAGGTGCGGTATGTCTCGATCTCCAGTGCCCGCTGCACGAGCGCGCCAGCCTTCGCCGCGGTGAGCCCTTCATCGAGGATGAGGAGCTTGACGAAGCCATCCGGATCGCTGCGGAAATCGGTCGCGAGGATGGCAGCGTTGTCTTCGACCTGTGAGGCGGCGAGGTTGGCGACGCCGAAGACCGCTTCCAGGCTGTCGGCGGCCTTGCTGTTCCTGACCAGGTGCAGGTCGATCTGAACCATCAGCGGTCCGGGTTGCGGCAGGCTCCCCATCAACTTCGCGAATTCGCGGCCGGCGGGCCTGAACGGTGCGTCATCTGCGCCGGCCGACGCGTCGAACTCCCAACTGTAGGTGCAGAATTCGCTATGCCGTTCGAAGCGCAGGATCGTGCCCTGCACGTTGACCCGGTGATGCCGGGCATTCGCGGCCGGAGCGGGAAGGCTGCGCTGCGAGCAGAACGCCGCAAGCGCATCGACCGCGGTCGAAGCCTGGCCGGCATCGGTGGTGAAGGCGAAGTGCAGGACCCGCCGCGGCGTATCCATGGTGGCGAACGGGCGAGCGTGCAGTTCGCTCAGGATGGCCGCGCGCGAAGGGTGGTCGCCATAGACCGGAGCGGCGGCTGGAGCTGTCATTGGGTGTCCTTGCTTGGTCGGGCAAAGGTGATGGATTCGTTACGTACGATGAGGCCAAACAGATTGTGGTGAAGGCGCATGACTTTCCCAACAGCTTTGTCGTGCCGAGGGAGCAGCATTGAGCTTGCGCCGCCATTTTCGTAAAGGCGGACCGGTAGGGCCGCAGGGCTGGCCTCACATCCGCTCGGGCATAATGAGGATGTCCCGGCTCAGCGCCGCGACGTCGCGCAATCCGCAGAAGGCCATCGTCAGGTCGAGCTCGCGATGGATGATCTGCAGCGCCTTGGTGACGCCTTCTCCCCCCATCGCTCCCAGGCCATAGAGGAAGGCGCGCCCGATATACGTGCCCTTGGCCCCGAGCGCCACGGCCTTCAGCACGTCCTGGCCGGAGCGGATGCCGCCGTCGAAATGCACCTCTATGCGGTCGCCGACCCTGTCGAGGATCGGCTGAAGCGCCGCGATCGACGACATGGCCCCGTCCAGCTGCCGCCCGCCATGGTTGGAGACGATGATGGCGTCGGCGCCGATCTTGAGCGCCAGTTCGGCATCCTCCGGGTCCAGGATGCCCTTGATGATCAGCTTGCCGCCCCACATCTGCTTGATGCGCTCGATGTCGGCCCATGAAAGCCTGGGATCGAACTGCTCCGCCGTCCAGCTCGACAGGGAGCTCATGTTGCTCACGCCCTTGGCATGGCCGACGATGTTGCGGAATGTGCGGCGCTGCGTGCCGAGCATGCCCATGCACCAGCGCGGCTTGGTGGCCAGGTTGATCATGTTGGCGATGGTCGGCTTCGGCGGTGCGGACAGGCCATTCTTGATGTCCTTGTGGCGTTGTCCGAGGATCTGCAGATCGACCGTGACGACGAGCGCTGAGCAGCCGGCCGCCTTGGCGCGGTCGATCAGGTTCTTGGTGAAGTCCCAGTCGCGCATCACGTAAAGCTGGAACCAGAACGGCTTTTTCGTCGCCGCTGCGACATCCTCGATCGAGCAGATGCTCATCGTGGACAAGGTGAAAGGCACGCCGAAGGCCTCGCAGGCCTGAGCGGCCAGAATTTCGCCGTCTGCATGCTGCATTCCCGTCATGCCCGTGGGCGCGCAGGCGACAGGCATCGCGACCTCGTCGCCGATCATCGTCGAGCGGGTCGAGCGGCCTTCCATGTTGACCGCGACGCGCTGCCTGAGGCGGATCTTCTCGAAATCAGCGGTGTTTGCGCGGTAGGTGCTCTCGGTCCAAGAGCCTGAGTCGGCGTAGTCGTAGAACATGCGGGGCACCCGCGCCTTGGCCAGGACGCGGAGATCTTCGATGCAGGTGATCGTGGGCATGGATACGTCCGTGGGGCAAGATCGTCAGGTCAATGAGGTTGGACAGCGCGTCGTGCCGTGGTCAAGGCCAATTCACCGGAGCTCATCCTTCGACGGGCTCAGGATAAGGATTTGGGTTGGATCCCCTGCGATCCTCATCCTGAGTCCGTCAAAGGAGGAACTTCAGCTGCGGCGCTCACTCCATCACCGCCGCCTTGAGAATGCAGACCATGCTGGCTTCGCCAGGCTCGGACCCGATGCAGCGCACAACATGTGGCCGGTCGCAGCGGTAGCGCAGCGTTTCGCCCGCCTTTGCGCGCTGGACGATGCCGGCGACATCAACCTCGAACTCGCCGGACGTGACGGACAGGCACTCGACCGAACCGCGCTGATGACCTTCGGATTCGAGCGCGCCGCCCGGCTCCGATGAGATCGCGTACCATTGCAGCCATTCGACGGTCTTGATCCAGCCGACGATGGCGAGGCGCATCTTGCCGTCTTCCGAGACCAGGATCGGCGTGTCCGCCTTCGAGGACTTTTCAATGAAGGCCTCTTCCTCGGCGTCCGAGAGCACGCGCTCGATCGATACGTCCAGAGCCTGCGACAACCGCCAGATCGTGGCCAGAGTGGGATTCGTCTCGTTGCGCTCGATCTGGCTGATGATGGACTTGGCGACGCCGGATTGCTCCGCCAGCTCTGACAGGGACAGGTTGTAGGCCTTCCTCAAGCGCTGGATGGTCTTGCCGAGGTTGCCCGAGATGATCTGGGCGCCGCTCTCCATCTCGCGGGGTTTGTCCTTGATCTCGATGCCCATGCCGCGCTGCCCAACCCGTCCGGAAAAGCGGATAATCGTTTGAAATTCCGGACAAGACCATGCCTGCGTTGCGGCCCAGGCGCAAGCGGGCTGTTCAGCGGGCGGCCTTGCGCACAAGCAGCCCGAGCGCCACCATGCCGGCAAAAGCCGCGAGCCCGCACACCGCCATGACGCACAGCGCCGCGGTTGCGCCCGCATTGTCGATGATGACGGCGAAGGCCATCGGCGACAGCGACTTGGCGGCAAGGGTCGGCGCGGCGATGGCGCCGAGCGTGCGGCCATAGTTCTCGCGGCCGAGCAGGCCGAGGGTGATCACGCCGCGGGCAATCGTGACAAGGCCGTTCGAGATGCCATAAAGCACGGCGAAGGCGACGACGCCTGCCACCGCGCCGCCCAGGATTGCGAGCACGCCGAAAGCGAAGGGCAATGCGCCGGTGGCGACATAGCCGAGGCGTAGGACCGGATAGGCTCCGCCCAACATGAGCTCGATCAGCCGGCCGCCGGATTGCGAGGGGCCGATCAGCGTTCCGACCATGACCGCCTCCGCCTCAGACAGGCCGAGCGCCGCCAGCAGCGTGGTGATGTGCACGGACATGCCGTTGCTGACCAATCCATGCGCCATGAAGACGAGGGCCAGCAGCATCACGATC
>JANOCI010000068.1:0-18487 GCA_031412095.1 Allobosea sp. | reverse complement strand
GCCAACCTGCTGGCCGGGACCAAGCGCGCCGCGAACATCCTCAAGGCCGAGGAGAAGAAGGACGGGGAAGGCGCGTTCGCCGGCGATGCCGACCCTGCGCTGCTGAGCGATCCTGCCGAGAAGGCGCTGCATGCGGCGCTGCTGGCCGCGCTGCCGGCTGCGGAGAACGCCGCCAAGGCCGAGGACTACGCCGCCGCCCTCTCGGCGCTGGCTGCGCTGCGCCAGCCGGTCGACGCCTTCTTCGAGGCGGTGATGGTCAACGCGCCGGACCCCGCGATCCGCGCCAACCGGCTCAAGCTTCTGGCCAGCTTGCGCGCCGCGACCCTGAGCGTCGCGGATTTCGGCAAGATCGGCGGCTGACGGCCCGGCGGCCCGGCATGCCCGCTCAAGCCACTTCTTCCAGGCTGCGGAGAACGGCATCGGGCGGATGGTCGTCATATTCGGCCGGCATGCCCATCCGGTTGACCCAAATGGTGCGGAAGCCGAAAGCGGCCGCGCCGGCTGCGTCCCACCGGTTCGAGGACACCAGCATGATCTCGCGCGGCTCCGCGCCGAAACGGTCGCAGACGAGGCGATAAGCCGGCGGCGAGGTCTTGAACACGCGCGCCGCATCGACCGACACGACGTCGTCGAGCAAGGGCCCCAGTCCGGCGGATGACACGGCGTCGGCAAGCATGCCCGGCTCGCCGTTCGACAGGATGCAGGTGTCGAGCCCGGCGGCCTTGATCCGGCCGAGCGCGCCCGCTGCGTCGGGATAGGCCGACAGCGTGCGGTAGGCGGCCAGAAGTTCGGACCTGAGCGCCGGGTCCACGGACGGGAAGCTGGCCAGCGCGAAGCCCAGCGCATCCTGCGTCAGCAGCCAGAAATCGCGATACTGGCCGGCGAGCGACAGGACCCAGGTGTACTCGAGCTGCTTGGCGCGCCAGAGCGCAGAGAACGCCGCCGCATCCGGCCCCATGCGTCCGCCAAGCGCCTGCACCGCCGAATGCACGTCGAACAGCGTTCCGTAGGCATCGAAGGCGATGACGCGGGGGCGGGGATCGAGGCGGGCCAGCACGGACGAGGCGTTCAGGGTCATGAGGCGACAGACCATGCCGCGCCTTGCCGCGTCAACACGCATGCGTTTTCAGCAGTTGCCGCCCCGCCCCGCAGCATGTCAGGTTCGGACGGTGCGCCGCCGAGGGAAAAGACACGATGCAATTGCCGAAGGCCGACACCATCCTCACCGGCGGGCGCGTGTTCATCAGCGCGGCGGACGGCTTTGCGGAGGCGGTCGCGCTCTGGAACGGGCATGTTCTGGCCACCGGCACGGCCGCGGCCATCGATGGCCTGCGCGGCCCCTCGACCCGCGTCGTCGACCTCGCGGGACGGCTGGCGACGCCGGGCCTTTACGAGGCGCATCTGCATCTGCTGCCTCTCGGGCTGATGATGGCCGACGTCGATGTGCGGCCAAGGCATGCACGCACGCTGGATGCACTCCTGAAGGCGATCAAGGCCAAAGCCGACAGCCTTGAGCCTGGCCAATGGGTGCTGGCGCGCGGCTATGACCAGTTCGAGCTGGACGTGAAGCGCCACCCCCACCGTTCCGAGCTCGACGCAGCTTCGCCCCGCAATCCGGTCTACCTGGTGCGCGCCTGCGGGCATCTGTCGGTGGTCAATTCGCGCGCGCTCGAGCTGGCGGGCATGGATGAGCTGACGCCGGTGCCCCAGGGCGGCTCGATCGAGCAGGTCCAGGGCAGGCTCACGGGCCTGCTGGCCGAGACCGGGCGCGACCCGATCAAGAAAGTGCTGCCCGAGCCCAGCCACGAGCAGCTTGTCGCCGCCATCGAGCGCGCGGCGACGTATTGCAGCCGGTTCGGCATCACGAGCTGCATGGACGCCGCGGTCGGCATGCGGGCGAAGTATGCGGAAATCATCGCCTACCGCAGCGCCGTGCTGCAGGGCCGCATGCCGATCAGGACGAGCCAGTGCCTGCTGGGCGGGCCGGGCGGCATCCTCGAGCGCTGCCACGCGGAAGGTCTGGTCACCGGCTTCGGTGACGACCGGCTGCGCATCGGCCCGGTGAAGATCTTCACGGACGGCTCGGCGGGCGGCAGGACGGCGGCCATGTTCGGGGCTTATCTCGGCGAGCCGGAGACGAAGGGCCTGTTCCTGCTCAAGGACCAGGAGATGGACGAGCTGGTGCTCGACTACCATGCCAAGGGCTACCAGCTCGCCGTGCACGCCATCGGCGACGCGGCCATCGAGCAGACCTTGCGCGCCATGGAGAAGGCGCTGGCGAAGCAGCCGGATGCAAACCGCAGGCACCGCATCGAGCATTGCGGCTTCAACACCGACGGCCAGATGACGCGGATGCGGGCCGCCGGGATCGAGCCTGCCCCGCAGCCGGTGTTCATCCATGATTTCGGCGACCTGTATGTCTCGGTTCTCGGCGAGGCGCGTGCGGCGGAGAGCTATCCGCTGCGCAGCTGGATGGAGCGCGGCTTCAAGCCCTCCGCCTCGTCCGACGCGCCGGTCTGCGACGCCGACCCGTTCCCCAACCTGTTCACGATGCTGACGCGCCGGACATCGCGCGGCACGGTGCTGGGCAAGGACCAGACCGTGACGATGACAAAGGCTTTGCAAGCCTACACCGAGTTCGGCGCCTACGGAAACCATTGCGAGAACCATCGCGGCCGGCTGCTGCCGGGCATGGCCGCCGACATCGCCGTGTTTTCGCGCGATCTTTTCGCCGCCACGCCGGAACAGGTCCGGGACGAGGCTGCGTGCGATCTCACCTTTCTTGCTGGCCAGCCTGTCCATGACCGGCATGGCCTTTTCGGCTGACATGCGGGACATCATGATGGCCAAGACCGAATTTCTTCAGGCACCCGATTCGCCCTTGGCTGGCGCCGCGCCTCCCATGAACGGCGCGGCGAGCCTTGTCCGGACGCTGGTGGCCGGCGGGTCCGACATGTGCTTCTCGAACCCCGGCACCTCGGAGATGCACTTCGTCGCGGCGCTCGACCAGGTCGCTGACATGTCGTGCGTGCTGTGCCTGTTCGAGGGCGTGGCCACGGGGGCTGCGGACGGCTGGGCCAGGATGACGGGGCGGCCGGGCCTGACGCTGCTCCATCTGGGCCCCGGCCTCGCGAACGGGCTGGCCAACCTGCACAATGCGCGCAAGGCGGGAAGCCCCGTCGTCAACATCGTCGGCGAACACACCACGCAGCATCTTCAGTACGACGCCCCGTTGACATCGGACACCGAAGGCGTGGCCCGGCCCATGTCCCACTGGGTGCATACAGGGCGCGACAGCCGCGGCATCGCGGCCGATGGCGCGGCTGCGGTCACGGCGGCCAGAACCGCGTGCGCCGCTGGCCCCGGGCAGATCGCCACGCTGATCCTGCCCGCCGACACGGCCTGGGGGCCAGGCGGCGCGCCGGTCATGCCAGCGCCCGCGCCGGCGCGGGGCCTGGTCGATGGCGCGAGCTTCACGCAGGCTGTCGCTGCGCTGAAGCGCGGCGCCGAGACGCTGGTCCTCGTGGGCGCGGATGCCGTCCGCGCCTCCGCCCTTGAACTGATCGCAGCCGCAGCCGCCAGGACCGGGGCGCAGCTGATGGGCCGGACGGCGCTCAGCCGCAGCGAGCGGGGCGCGGGCACGCCGATCCTGCCGCGCCTGCCCTATGCCGTCGATGCGGCATTGGCGGCGCTGCATCCGTTCCGGACGATCATCCTCATCGGCGCGGCCGACCCGGTCGGGTTCTTCGGCTATCCCGGAAAGCCCAGCCGCTTGGCTCCGGACCATGCCGAGATCCTCGCGCTTGCCGACGGCAGCCATGACCTGCATCTCCTGGCCGAGCAATTGGCCGAGGCGGTGGGCGCGAAGGCTACGGACGCCCCGCGCTCGCCCTTGCGCCTGCCCGGCCTGCCGACAGGCGCGCTGACGGCCGAGACGGCCATGGCGGCGGTTGCGGCGCTGATGCCCGAGGGCGCGGTCGTCGTGGACGAGTCGATCACCGCCGGGCGCTACACCGGCCCGATGACGGCCTGCGCCCGCCCGCATGACTGGCTCCAGATCACCGGCGGCGCCATCGGCATCGGCCCGCCGCTGGCGCTGGGCGCGGCGGTGGCTTGCCGTGACCGGAAGGTCGTGAACCTGCAGGCAGACGGCAGCGCGATGTACACGCTTCAGGCGCTGTGGAGCCAGGCCCGGGCCGGCGCGAACGTGCTGACGATCATCTGGGCCAACCGCACCTATGCGATCCTGACCGGCGAACTGATGGCGGTCGGCGCATCGAACCCGGGCGCGAAGGCGCTCGACATGCTCTCGCTCGACCACCCGGCGCTGGACTGGGTGTCGCTGGCGCGAGGCATGGGCGTGCCCGGCCTGCGGGCCTCCACCGCCGATGAATTCACCAGCGCGCTCAAGTCCGGCCTTGCGGAGCGCGGGCCGTTCCTGATCGAGGCGCTGATCTGACCTGCTGTCACGGCATTGGCGCCGGTTCCGGCCCCGCATTCCGTGTCGCCGGTGTCAATCGTGGCCCACACGCAGCCGCCGTTCGAGGAACCTGCTGTATGCGCCCATGCCCCAGCTGAACACGAGATAGACGAAGGCTGCGAACAGATACGCTTCGAGCACCGCGATGCCCTGCCAGGCCGGATCGCGGATGGCTCCGCGGACCGTGTCGAGGAAGTCGAACAGCCCGATGATCGTGACGAGCGTCGTATCCTGGAAGAAGGCGATGAAGGTCGTCACCAGCGGCGGGATGACGATCTTCAAGGCCTGCGGCAGGATGATCAGGCGCATCATCTGCCAGTAATGAAGCCCCATCGCGCCCGCCGCCTCGAACTGTCCCTTTGGTATGGCCTGAAGCCCGCCCCGGACGGTCTCGGCGATATAGGCTGCGGCGAAGAAGATGATCGCGATCTGGGCGCGCAGCAATTTGTCGATGGTCATGCCCTCCGGCATGAACAGCGGCAGCATCACGGACGCCATGAACAGGATCGAGATCAGCGGCACCCCCCGGATCAATTCGATGAACATTACGCAGATGATCTTGATCGCGGGCATGTTCGACATCCGCCCCAGGGCCAGCAGGATGCCAAGCGGGAAGGCGCAGACGAGGCCGACAAACGAGAGCATGAACGACAGCGGCAGCCCGCCCCAGGCATGGGCCGGCACATGCGGCAGCCCGAAGACGCCGCCCCACATCAGCATGGCGACAGCCAGGATCGCCGCCGCCCAGAGCCCGGCCAGCCAGCGCCCCCAGAAGCGCGGGACCATGGTGATGAAGCCGGCGCTGAGGAAGATCGCCATCGCGAGGCCTGGCCGCCAGTGCTCCTCGTAAGGATAGAAGCCGAAGGTCATGAACCTGAGCTTGGCGGCGAAGAACGGCCAGCAGGCTCCGACGCCGCGCGTGACCTTGCAATCCTGCGGCGTGCCTTCGTAGAGCGCATTGACGAACAGCCACGAGACCAAAGCCTGCAGCGTCATGATGACGATGGCGACGCAGGCGATCGTGACGGCCGCATTCAGCGGCGTGCCGAGATAGGGCTTCAGGACGTCCCAGATTCCAGGGCCGGCGTGAGGCCGCCTTTGCGGCGCGATCAGGCGAGGCTCGCTGACTGCGGTCATGCCTCACCGCCCCTTCAGCGCGACATGCGCGTTGTACCAGTTCATGAACAGGGAGATCGCGATCGAGATCGACAGGTAGATGGTCATGAAGATCGCGATGCCCTCGATGGCCTGCCCTGTCTGGTTCATCGTGGTGGTCGAGACCATGACGAGATCCGGATAGCCGATGGCGACGGCCAGCGAGGAATTCTTGAACAGGCTGAGATAGCTCGACGTCAGCGGCGGGATCATGACCCTGAGCCCTTGCGGCAGCACCACCTTTCGCATCACGTCGCTCTTGTGGAGCCCGAGTGCCTGGGCCGCCTCCCACTGACCCTTCTTGACCGACTGGATGCCGCTGCGAACGATTTCGGCGATGCTGGCCGAGGCGTTCAGCGCCAGTCCGACGAGAAGCGCGGTGAATTCGGGCGTCAGCGTCGAGCCGCCCGTCAGCCTGAAGCGGCCGGCCTCGGGCCAGTCGATGCTCCAGTTGGGCTGAAAGACCAGCAGGCCGGCCAGGGTCGGCAGTGCCAGCGCGGCCAGCGCCGTCGGCCAGATCCTGCGCTCGATGCCGGTGGCGACGCGGCTCGCGATCGCACGCCGCCGCCAGAGCAGGGCAAGGGCCACGCCGAGCAGCGCGCACGTCAGGACGCCGGTCTTGGCCGCGCTCCAGTTCAGGGACGGCACCACCAGCCCGCTGTTGCTCAGGTAGACATACGGGATCGGCTGCAGCGCCTGCCGCACGTTCGGCAGCGAGAATATGATGATGGAGTACCACAGGAAGAGCTGCAGCAGGAGCGGCACGTTGCGCAGGAACTCCACATACAGCAGCATCAGCCGCGCCAGCAGCGGATTGGACGACAGCCGCGCGACCCCGACCACAAGGCCGACAATGGTGGCCAGCAGGATGCCCAGCAGCGAGACATGGAACGTGTTGAGGATGCCGACGATCAGCGCCCTGCCGTAGGAATCCGATCCCTGGAAGGGGATGAGCTGGGTCGAGATGGCAAAGCCGGCCTCGCGCTGGAGATAGGCGAAGCCCGTCGCGATGTTCTTGTCGGCCAGGTTCGCCACGACGTTGGCGTAAAGCTGCCAGCCGATGAAGAGCACGCCGCCGACGGCCATGATCTGGTAAAGGATCGCCCGGACACGCAGATCGTAGATCAAACGGAGGGCATCTGACACAGGTTCCAGCCTCGCTCGGGTGACGGGTGGCATATCAGGGACTTGCGAGCCGCGCCTCGCGGCCTCCGGTGCGTCGCCTGCAAGTCAGGCGGCGCTTGCGATTGCGGTGCTCTGAGGACCAGGCATCCTCCCGGCCTTGGCAGGACAGCCTCGTCCCAGGACGATCCGGCCATGATGCGCTCACGTGCATGGTGCGCCGGATCGCCAGTCTTGCCGTCCAGTCACGCCAAGGCCGGACTGGCTTCGGTTACGGACAGGCCCTGATCAACGGAATGGCGGCGAATAGAGCAGGCCGCCTTTGGTCCACTGCACGTTCGGCCCGCGCGTCAGGCCAAGTGGCGTCTTCGGCCCGAGGTTGCGCTCGAAGACCTCCTCGTAGTTGCCGACAGCCTTGATGGCGTTGTAGGCCCAGCGGTTGTCGAGGCCGAGCATCTTGCCGAATTCGCCGGTCACGCCGAGCAGCCGCTGCACTTCGGGATCCTTGCTCTGGAGCGCTGCGTCGAGCGTGGCGGCCGTGATGCCTTTCTCCTCGGCGGTGAGCAGCGCGTTGACCGTCCACGAGATCACCTTGCGCCAGTTGTCGTCGCCCTGCCGCATCACCGGGGCCAGCGGCTCCTTCGAGATGGTTTCGGGCAGCACGACGAAGTCGGCGGGGTTGTTGGCGACCGCACGGGCGGAGGCGAGGTCGGACCGGTCGGTCGTCAACGCGTCGCAGCGGCCGGAGAAGAAGGCGTTGCGCCACTCGTCGGGGTTCTCGAACAGCACCGCCTCGTACTTGATGTTGTTGGTCTTGAAGAAATCCTCGAGGTTCTGCAGCGTCGTCGTGCCGGGCTGCGTGCAGATGGCCGCGCCCTTCAATTCCAGCGCGCTGTTGACGCCGAGCTTCTTCGCCACCATCAGGCCCTGGCCGTCGTAGAATACGGTCGGGCCGAAAGACAGGCCGAGCGACACGTCGCGCGTGAAGGTCATCGTGGACTGGCGCGAGAGCAGGTCGACTTCGCCTGATTGCAGCGCCTGGAAACGCACCTGGCTGGTCAGCGGGACGAACTGCACCTTGTCGGCGGTTCCGAAGATCGCTGCCGTGACGGCGCGGCAGATGTCGGCATCAAAGCCGCGCACGATGCCGCGGTTGTCCGCAAAGGCGAACCCGGCTGAAGACGGCGCCACGCCGCACAGCACCTTGTCGCGCTTCTTGATCGCATCGACCGTGGCCTGCGCGTTGGCGCTGCCGGGAAACAATGCAGCGGAACCGATCGCCGCCGCCGCAATGCCCAGAACGCTCAAGCGCCTCAAGATCTTGCCCATAGCTCTCTCCCTGTCGTGACCGCGGGAAGGCCGCCGGCCTCGGCAATTTAGGCAGGGTTCCATCCTGCCCGCAAGCAAAGAAAAGCGGCTCGATCTGCCTTGGAAAACAGCAGATGGCGGCCATGCAGGCACTGACGGGACGTGCCCCGCGCCGTCTGTCCGCGGGTGTGGCCCCAGAAGCGCTCCGGCGTGGCCAGCAGCGGCGCAGGTCGACGGGCGAGGGAGGTTCACTCCGCCGCCATGTGCAATTCCCGGCGGGAGGCAGCGGCGCGCCCGAACGCAGCTCCAAGCAGCAGGACGCCTGGCCCCGCCTGACTGCAGGCTGCGACCTTCGCAGCGATGACGGACGCCGTTCCTTCGACGGCGATTTCGTCCTCGCGGGTCGCGTTGATGATGAAGCGTGCCGGCGTCGCAGGGTCGAGGCCGGCTGCGGCGGCACGCTCCATCATGCCCGCTAGCGTGCGGCGGCCCATGTAGATGCATGTCGTCGCGCCTGGATCGGCGATGCTGGCCCAGTCCAGCGTCGCCGGGATGAGGCCCGCCTCGTCATGCGCTGTGATGAACTGAAGCCTCCTGGCCACGCCGCGCCGGGTCAGCGAAGCCCCTTGCGAGGCCGCCGCCGCCATGGCCGCCGAAATGCCGTTGACGATGGTGACGGGGATGCCGGCCGCCTCGGCCGCCGCGATCTCCTCGTCAGCCCGCCCGAAGATCAACGGATCGCCGCCCTTGAGCCTGACGACCCTGTTGCCTTCGCTGGCCAGCAGCACCGCGAGGCTGGAGATGTCTCCTTGCGCGCAAGACGCCTCGCCGCCTCGCTTGCCGACATGGATCTTGCGCGCCTCGCGCCGGGCGAAGGCCAGTATGCCGTCGCCGACCAGGTCGTCATACAGGATCACGTCGGCCTCGCGAAGGAAGCGCACGGCCTTGAGCGTCAGCAGTTCCGGGTCGCCCGGCCCCGCGCCCACCAGCGCCAGCGAACCGCCGCGCTGGCGCTGGTGGGCGTGCTCGAGGTCGGCGATCATCGACTCGCGCTCGGCAGGACAGGGAGCCTCGTGCGGGCTGGCCATGGCGGCCGCGGCGAAGCGCCGCCAGAAGCTCCGGCGCTGGCCGGCATCGAGGCCGGACGCCGTGACGCGCCCGCGCCAGGCTTTGGCGGCCTTCGCCCAGCCCGAGAAGCCGGCAGGCAGCAGGGTCTCGATCATCGAGCGCACCGCCTGCCCCAGCGGCGGGGCTCCGCCATCGGTCGAGATGCCGATGACCAGCGGGGACCGGTTGACGATGGCCCCGAACTGGAAATCGCAGAACGCGGGCTTGTCGACCACATTGACCGGGATGCCCCTGGCGCGCGCCACCGCCGCGAATTCAGCGCCTTCCAGGTCATCCTCCAGCGCGCCGATGGCGATGGCCGCGCCGTCGAAGTCGCCTGGCAGCAATGTCCGCTCGATGAGCGTCACCCGCTCCGGCCAGTCCGCCGCCAGCCTTTCGGCCTCATGATCGGGCTCCGCCCACACGAGCCTGACCTTCGCCCCGGCGGCCGCGAGCAGCTCGGCCTTCCAGGCTGTGCCGCCAGAGCCGCCTGCGACGAGCGCGGTCTTCCCGGCAAGCCTGAGGAACACCGGCAGCGTGGCCAGGTCGCCCATCCGGGGCGAGGCCTCACGCGGGCTGCGGCTGGTTCGCATCGTGCTGTTCATCGCGGATCACTCGGTTGATCTCGGGCCTGCAGGAGCCGCAGTTCGTTCCGGCATTCAGGGCGGCGCCGACTGCGTCGAGATCGAGGGCACCTGCCCTGACTGCGGCCGCGATGGCCGAACGGCGCACGGCGAAGCAGGCGCAGACGAGCGGCCCCGGATCGGCCCCGCCCTGCGGGGGCCGGCCGGCCAGCACGGCCTTGCGCTCGCTCAGGGTCAGTTCGGGCCGCACGAAGGCCTCGATCAGCCATTCGAACGCCGCAGCATCGCGCCGCCGACCCACGAACAGCGCGGCTTCGATGCGGGCGCCGCCAAAGGCGATGGTGCGGAAGTCCTGCGACACGTCGTCGGCGGCCAGCGCGCGGTGCCTGGCTTCGCCGAGATGGTTGCTCAGCAGCCCATGGATCTGCGCGGGCGGCTGCGTCGAGGCGAACAGGATGGCCTCGCCGCCCGGCACCGTCAGCCGCGTGTGCTGCAGCCAGGCGGGAGGCGCAATGCGCGTTCGGCTGACCAGGAAGCCTTCCGAGGCCATCGCGATGGGCGTGACGCGCACAGGCGTGGCCTTCAGCTCAGGTTGGCCGGACGCAGCGTCCGTGAACGGCTGGACGACGGCGTCGACGCGGGCCAATCCGCTGGTCGCGTCGTTCCAGTGGAACGGCGCGAACGCCATGCCGCGCGGCAAGCCGTCATCGAGCGTGACCTTGAGCGTCGCCGCGCCGTGCGCGCTGTCGATCCGGGCATGCCCGCCCTCGCCAAGGCCCAGCCCGGCGGCGTCTGCAGGGTGAAGCGCCAGCGTCGGTTCGGCGGCATGGCGCGACAGCGTCGCGGCCTTCCCGGTCCGCGTCATGGTGTGCCACTGGTCGCGCATGCGGCCGGTATTGAGCAGCATGGGATACGCAGCGCTGACCGGCGATGCCAGCGCCGGGTCGGCGACGGCCACCAGCCGTGCCCGCTTGTCCGGCGTGTAGAAGCCGCCCTCTGCGAAGAAGCGCCGCTGCGGAGCATGGCCCTTGCGCCAGGGCCATTGGAAAGGCTGCATGTCATCGAAATCGGCGTCGGATAGGCCGGCGACCGCGCCAATGTCGAAATCGCGCGACCCCTCGTTCTCGAAGGCCGACAGTGCGGCATGCTCGCGGAAGATGGCGCTTGCGTCCTGATAGCTGAAGCCCCCGCCAAAGCCCATTCGCTGCGCAACAAGCTGGATGTGCTCCCAGTCTGGCCTCGCTTCGCCCGGCGCGGGCAGGAAGGCGCGCTGGCGCGAGATCCGGCGCTCGGAGTTGGTGACGGTGCCGTCCTTCTCGCCCCAGACGGTGGCCGGCAGGAGCACATGCGCGCCGCTCATCGTCGTGTCGGTGTCGGCCAGCGCTTCGGAGACCACGAACAGGTCGAGCTTGCGCAACGCGGCGCGCATCGCATCGGCGCGCGGCATCGTCACGGCGGGGTTGGTGTGCATCACCCACAGCGCCTTGATCTCGCCGCGCTCGATGGCTTCGAACATCTGCACGGCCTTCAGCCCTTCCGACGTCGCCATGCGAGGCGCATCCCAGAAGCGCCTGACCCGGTCGATTTCGTGCGGCGCATAGCCCATATGGGCCGCGAGCATGTTGGCCAGCCCGCCGACCTCGCGCCCGCCCATGGCGTTCGGCTGCCCCGTCAGCGAGAGCGGGCCGCAGCCGGGCCTGCCGATGCGCCCCGTCGCCAGATGGCAGTTGAGGATGGCGTTGACCTTGTCCGAACCCTGCGCGGACTGGTTCACGCCCTGGCTGTAGCAGGTCACCGCCCGCTCGCTGGTTATGAACAGGTCGACGAAGCGGCAGATGTCGGCGGCGGTCAGTCCGGTGCGTCGGGAGACGGTCTCCAGGTCGGGGGCGATGGCGCGGGCCGACGCCAGCGCGGCGTCGAGGCCGCTCGTGTGGGCGTCCGCATAAGCGCTGTCGACAGCGCCCCGCGCGGCTATCTGGCTGAGCAGCCACGAGAACAGCACCGTGTCCATGCCGGAGCGCACGGACAGCTGGAGGTCCACCCCTTCGCTGGTGGCGGTGCGGCGCGGGTCGATGTTGACGATCCGCGTGCCGCGCCTGGCCCTCGCCGCCTGCATGCGCTGGAACAGCACGGGGTGGCACCACGCGGCGTTCGAGCCGACGAGCACGATCAGGTCGGCCTCGTCGAGATCCTCATAGGCGTTCGGCACGGTGTCGCTGCCGAAGGCGCGGCGGTGCCCGGCCACCGAGGAGGCCATGCAGAGCCGCGAGTTGGTGTCGACATGGCCCGTGCCCAGGAAGCCCTTGGCGAACTTGTTGGCGACGTAATAGTCCTCCGTCAGCAACTGGCCGGACAGGTAGAAGGCCACGGCATCGGGGCCGTGCGCGTCCAGCGTCCGCATGAGGCCGTCCGCCACGAACCCGGTCGCCTGGCGCCACGTCGCGCGCTGTCCATGGATCGTGGGGTGCAGCAGCCGTCCCTCAAGCCCGAGGGTTTCGCCGAGCGAGGCTCCCTTGACGCAAAGCTTGCCGAAATTGGCAGGATGCGCCCTGTCCCCCGTCACATGGGCTCCGCCCGCGCCGTCTGGCGTCGCCACGACGCCGCACCCGACGCCGCAATAAGGGCAGGCGGACTTGACGCCGGGCACTGGCAGCGCGCCGCCATCCATTTCAGTAGACATCCGCCTGGTAGCGCCCGGTCTTCTTCAGCGAGGCGACGAAGGCTATGGCGGCGTCGCTCGTGAGCTTGCCGTGCTCGCTGGCGATGTCGACCACCGCGCGCTCGACGTCCTTGGCCATGCGCTTTGCGTCGCCGCAAACATAGAAGTGCGCGCCCTGGCTGAGCCAGGCCCAGAGCTCCGCGCCATTCTCGCGCATCCGGTCCTGCACGTAGATCTTGTCCTTGCCGTCGCGGGACCATGCGAGCGTGAGCCGCTCCAACTGGCCGGCCTGCTTCATCGCGTTGAGCTCATCGCCATAAAGGAAGTCGGTCGCCATGCGCTGATGGCCGAAGAACAGCCAGTTGCGCCCCGGCGCCTGCGTGGCGGCGCGCTCCTGCAGGAAGGCGCGGAACGGCGCGATGCCCGTACCCGGACCCACCATGATCACGGGCCTGGAAAAGTCGTCGGGCAGGGCGAAGCTGTGCGCCTTCTGGACGTAGGCGTCGAGCGCCGCGCCTGGCTCGACGCGCTCGCCCAGGAATGTCGACGCCACGCCGAAGCGCTGGCGCTGGCCAAGCCTGTAGCGCACGGCGTCGACGGTGAGCGTGAGCCTTTCCGCCTTGTGACGCGGCGAGGACGAAATCGAATAGAGCCGCGGCTGGAGTTCGTCCAGCGCCTCGACGAAGGCTTCGGGGCTGAGCTTGAGGCCGGCGAATTTGTGCAGCGTGCCGAGCACATCGAGCAGCGCCAGGTCGCCGTCCGGGTCTTCGCCGCGGGCCAGGGCCTGCGCCTTGGCGCGCTGGGGCCCGCCGGTGACGAAGGAGATCAGCTGGAACAAGCTGTCCGGGGCCTGCCCGAGCGCGCGCTTGCCGATCAGCGCGTCGCGCAGGCAGAGGCCGCCGACATCGTGGTCCGGCCTCGCGCCGATCAGCGCGATGACCGCGTCTGCGAGCCGCGCGTCGTTCGCAGCGAAGACGCCGAAGCTGTCGCCCGCCGAATACGTCATCCCGCTGCCGGCCAGGTCGAACTCGACATGCCAGGTCTCCTTCTCCGAGCCCTCGCCGTTGAGCTTGCGGCGGGACAGGAAGAGGGCCTTGGCGGGATTGTCGCGTGCGTAGCCCTTCGGCCCTGCAGCGGCGGGCTCCGCTGCTGCGGCCAAGGCGGGAGCGGAGCCGCCCGCCGATCCGCTGGCCTCCTCGGCAAGCAGCCTGAGCGTCCGGAGCGTGTCCTTGCCGCCCGGCGCGCACAGGTTGAGCTTGCTCTCCTTGCCGTCCGCGATGGCGGCTGAATAGGTCTCGCACAGATAGCCGCACTGGCCGCAATCCTGTTGCGCCATGGCCGCGAACATCCTGCGCTTCAGCGGCCTGCCCTTCGCCAGCGCCATCCGTTCGCCGATCTCCATGGCGGGGTCATGCCAGGGCGCGTCGCCGTCATCGCCTTTGGCGTCGCCGATCAGGGCCTGCGCCTCCCCGCTGGACAGCGCGGTGACCGCCGCCGTATCGAGATTGAGGTAGCCGGCGAAGAAACCGCTTAGCCAGACGCGCTGCTCGGGCGAGAATGGCGCATTCTCGGGCAGCAGGTCGTAGGTCTTGACGGCGGGAAGCTGGATGCTCACGGCGCTGCCTCCGCGCTTTCGGTCAACGCCGCCAGCGCAGCGTCATCGAGGCGGTTGGCGAAGATGTGGAAGCTTTCGTCTGGCGACACGCGGTTTTCCATCCACGCCCGCAGCAGCTTCTCGACATGCGCGGGGGCGTCCTGGGCCTTGACCCCCTTCCTGACATGCCGCCCGATCTTCGCGGTGTCTGCGAAGCCGCCGCCGACGACGATGTCGTAGCCTTCCACCGTGTCGCCGTCGTCGTTGACCGGCACCTTCGCGCCGATCAGCCCTATGTCGCCGATGTAGTGCTGGGCGCACGAGTGATGGCAGCCGGTGACGTGGATGTTGACGGGCAGGTCGACCGCAAGGCGCGCGTCGACATGGGCCGCGATCCTCAGGGCGTCCTCCTTGGTGTGCGCGGCGGCGAACTTGCACCCGGTTGCGCCGGTGCAGGCCACAAGGCCGGCCTGCAGCGACGTCGCGCGGGTCGAGAGGCCAAGGGCCGCGACGGCCGCCTCCGCCTCGGCGATCCGCCCGGAAGGGATGCCCGACAGGATGAGGTTCTGCCAGACCGTCAGCCTGATGTCGCCGTCGCCCAGCGTGCGCGCCGCAGCGGCGAGGCCGCGCATCTGAGCCGTCGTCAGCTTGCCCACGGGCAGCGTCACGCCCAGCCAGTTGAGCCCTGGCTGGCGCTGCGGCCACGCGCCGATATGCGCCCGCCGGTTGAAGGCCGGGCGCGGTTCGATGTCGGCTTCGGCGATGCGCTGCAGCGGGCGGTCCAGCAGCGTCTCGGCCGCGGCGATGAACTTGTCGAAGCCCCAGGCGTCGAGCACGTATTTCAGCCGTGCCTTGGCCCTGTTGGTCCGGTCGCCATGCTCGATGAAGACGCGGATCATCGCGTCGGCCACCGGCGTGCAGTCCTCGGCCCGGCAGAACACGCCTGTCGGCCGTGCAAGGTCGCGGTGGCCGGAAATCCCGCCGATCACGATCCGCCACCAGATGCCGGCGGGCGCGCCCTTGCCCTCAGGCACGTGCACGGCCTGAAAGCCGATGTCGTTGGTCTCCTCCAGCGTGGGGATCGCGCCCCCGCCGTCGAAGGCGACGTTGAATTTGCGCGGCAGGCCGTAAAGCGTGCGTTCGTTCAGGATGTGGTGGTGCCATTCGCGCGCCAGTGGCCGCGTGTCGGCCAGTTCATGCGGATCAATGCCCGCTGTCGCACCGCCCGTAACGTTGCGGATGTTGTCGGCGCCCGAGCCGCGTGAGCACAAGCCCAGATCCTGAACCGCCTCGAGAACTGCGATGGTCCTGTCCGCCCCGATTTCCCGGATCTGCAGGTTCGCCCGCGTCGTCACATGCGCATACGGGCCTGCATGGGCGTCTGCGATGTAGGCCATGCCCGCGAACTGGTGCGCGGTCAGGATGCCGTTCGGGATGCGCAGCCTGCACATGTAGCCGTTCTGGGCCGGCGCGACATGGAACAGGCCGAAATACCGCCAGCGGAAATTGTCGTCGGGCTTGGGAAACTCGGCGCGGCGCGCCTGACCCTTGAGCCGCGCATAGGCGTCGAACGGATGCTCGGCGCGCTTCCATTTCTCCTGCTCGGCGAGCTTGCCGCCCCCGGCCGTCGCAGCGTCCTGCGCTTTGGCGTGGGCCGCGTCCGGGCCGGTCGGTTCCGGCGCAGGCTTCGCCGCCCCGCCCGCCAGCTTGCCAGCCTGGATGCCGGAGACGAAGCCTTCAAGGTAGCGCTTCTGGTCCGATGCGAAATCGCCGCTCATCTCACGCCGCCTCATCGAGCGCTGCGGGAGCTTCAGCCGCGGCGGGGCCCTGCGGCGCTGCTTCAGCGAAGGTGCGGCCATGCAGCAAGCCCGTGCGGATTGCGGAGAGGTCCGCGCCGCTGCGGATCAGGTCAAGATACCACAGCCCGTCCTCGGTCTCGCCGACGAGGACGCAGCCGGTCAGCCTCTCATCCCGGAACACAAGCTTGCGGTAGACGCCCCTGTCGGGCTCCTCCAGCACGGCGATGCCTGCGCCGTCGCCGCCGGCGAAGTCTCCGGCGGAGAACACCGGCATGCCCGACACCTTGAGGTTCGTCGCCGGGACCATGCCGGCGAACGAGCCAGGCTGGCCGCAAAGCGCAAGCGCCAGGGCCTCGGCCTGCGCGTAGGCCGGCTCCACGAGGCCGTAGGCCACGCCGCGATGCTCGGCGCATTCGCCGATGGCGTGGAGCCCGGGTTCGCTTGCGGCCAGCGCGTCATCCACGATGATGCCGCGATTGACCGCTAGCCCGGCCTCCCTCGCCAGCCGCACATTGGGCTTGATCCCGACCGCGCAGACGATCAAGTCGGCCGCGAGCCCCCCGCCATCCGCGAAGGCGAGCCCGGTGGCGGCCTCGTCGCCGGTGACGGCCACGGTCTGCCTGTCGAGCAGGACCTTGACGCCCATCCGAGTGATGGCGCGCTTGAGCATGGCGCCGGCCCGGGCGTCGAGCTGCCGCTCCATCAGCCTGTCCATGACATGGACCAGCGACACGTCGGCCCCGAGCCTCGCCAGCCCGTAGGCCGCCTCGATGCCGAGAAGCCCGCCGCCGATCACGGCGATCCTGCGTCCCTGTCGCACGGCCTCCGACATGGCCGCGACATCGCCAAGATCGCGGAAGGTCATCACGCCGGGCAGGTTGATGCCGCGGACGGGCAGGCGGAAAGGCTCGGAGCCCGTGGCGAACACGCATGCGTCGAAGGCGATCTCGCGGCCCGACGCTAGCGTCGCCACGCGGCCGCGAAGGTCGACCTTCGCCACGGCGTCTCCGGTCAGGAGCGCGATGCCGTGCCGCGCATACCACGCGCCATCCCGCAGCATCACGTCGTCATGGCCGACCTCGCGGGCCAGCAGCGCCGAGAGCAGCACGCGGTTGTAGCCCGGCTGGGCCTCGGCACCGGCCACGGTGATGTCGAAGCGGCCGGCGTCATGGCGCATCAGGGCCTCGAGCAGCCTGACGCTCGCCATGCCGTTACCGATGACGAGCAGCCTTTCGCGCGCTTGCCGGGCCATCGCCGTCACGCCGCGATCGATGGCGCCTTGTGGCGCGAATAGAGGAATTCGAGCACGGCGGCCCGCGCGTGCGTGTAGGTCGCGTCCTCCACCAGGTCGAGCCGCTTGCGGGGCCGATCCAGCCTCACCTCCAGCACCTCGCCGATGGTGGCCGCGGGCCCATTGGTCATCATCACGATGCGGTCGGACAGCAGCACCGCCTCGTCGACATCGTGCGTGACCATCACGACCGTGCTCTGCGTGCGCGCGACGATCTTCAGCAGCTCGTCCTGCAGGTGGGCGCGGGTCAGCGCATCGAGCGCGCCGAACGGCTCGTCCAGCAGCAGCACCTTCGGCTGCATCGCGAGCGCGCGGGCGATGCCGATGCGCTGTTTCATGCCGCCGGAGATCTCAGCCGGCCGCTTGTCCTTGGCGTGGTCCATCTTGACCAGGGCCAAGTTGCGCAGCGTCCAGTCGTGCCGCTCGGCCTTGCTCATCTTCTTCGACAGCGTACGGTCCACCGCGAGACGCACGTTCTCGTAGCAGGTGAGCCAGGGCAGCAGCGAGTGGTTCTGGAACACCACGGCGCGATCGGGGCCGGGGCTGTTGACCTCGATGCCCTCCAGCATCACGCCGCCGAGGCTGGCCGGCAGCAGCCCGGCCACCACGTTGAGCAGCGTGGACTTGCCGCAGCCGGAATGGCCGATCACGGCGACGTACTCGCCGCGCTCCAGCCGCAGGTCCACCTCCTGCAGCACCGGCAGCGGGGCGCGCGGGAAGGCGACGGTGAGGCGGGAGATCTCGAGAAAGGGCTGTGCCTGAAAGGTTTGGGCCTGCATCGCTCAGCCCTCCGACGTGCCGCGGGTGACGAGGCGGCCCGTCAGCGCCACCAGCTTGTCCAGCAGGAAGCCGGTGATTCCGACGTAAGCGAGCGCCACCATGATGTCCGACAGGTTGGAGCTGTTCCAGGCGTCCCAGATGAAGAAGCCGATGCCAACGCCGCCGATCAGCATCTCGGCGGCGACGATGGCGAGCCAGGAGAGGCCGACGCCGATGCGCAGCCCGGTGAAGATGAAGGGAGCCGCCGCCGGCAGCACGATGCGCAGGAAGTAGGACACGCCCGTGAGGCGGATCACCGCGGCCACGTTGCGGTAGTCCTGCGGCACGTTGCGCACGCCGACGGCGGTGTTGATGATGATGGGCCAGACGCTGGTGATGAAGATGACGAAGATCGCCGAGGGCTGCGCCTCGCGGAAGGCGGCGAGGCTGAGCGGCAGCCAGGCCAGCGGCGGCACCGTGCGCAGCACCTGGAACACCGGGTCCAGCCCGCGCATCGCCAGCGGCGAGGTGCCGATCAGCAGGCCGACCGCGATGCCGGCGATGGCGGCCAGCGCGAAGCCCAGCGCCACGCGCGAGAGCGAGGCCGTCAGGTGCCAGAACAGCCCCTT
>JANOCI010000067.1:0-70361 GCA_031412095.1 Allobosea sp. | reverse complement strand
TCGCGCGGGATCAGCAGCGCATCGCGGATGAAGTCCCAGACCGTCAGCGCGCGGTCGGCGCCGACCGATGCGAAGGCCAGCATCAACAGGCCGAACGGCGCCATCACCAGCCAGTACAGCGGCAGGATGCGGATGGCGCGCTTGACATAGAACGCATAGGCGCGGGCTGGTTCGCCCATGTCGGCCCGGTGCATGCGATAGATGATGTAGCCGCTGAGCACGAAAAAGAACTCGACGCCGGAATGACCCGCCTCGAAGAAGCGCCCGAGCGCGTAATCGCCGAAATACTTGAGCACGATGTATTCGTTGTGAAACAGCACGACCATCAGCGCAGCCACACCGCGCGCATACTGGATCGGCATGACGATCTCGCGCGCAGCTGCATCCCGGGCCAGCGCCGTAGGCTCTGTCGCCAAACCGGATGGCGGCTGCGTCATCGGGCCGTCATCGGGCTGCGCGGGCGTCCCGGATCAGCGCGAACAGCCACAGGCACGCACCCCATGTCAGCGCCATCGCGCTCCAGTGTATGGCCTGCATCGGATGGATGAAGGAATGAAGGAAGGACGCCGTGCCCAT
The DNA here is from genome assembly GCA_031412095.1 of Allobosea sp. GTDB lineage: Bacteria > Pseudomonadota > Alphaproteobacteria > Rhizobiales > Beijerinckiaceae > Allobosea. Next base: position 69,785 of record JANOCI010000067.1, on the reverse strand, counting down.
GCGGGGCAGCATCGCCAGGCTCGCGATCATGGCCGCGAATGCCGGCATGCCCGCCCAGCGGCTCTGCCGGGCCAGCAGGCACACGATGGCGATGGCCAGCAGGCCCGCAACCCAAAGCGGCAGGAACCCGGCGGCATATGAATGCTGGAAATAGAACGTGTGGATCGAATCCCAGAACACGAACGCCCCCATGCCGAGGCCGAGCCAGGTCGCAGCGTGAAGAAGCGCGGCCATGAGCAATGCGAACGCGAGAAGCAATGGACGCGGCGGCGGCTGCATGGTCAGGGAAACACCCTTGAAGCATCTTCCCCGCGATCCGTCCTTCACAAATCCATCACAAGTCGTGCCGGATCCTCGAGGCTTTCCTTGACCCTGACGAGGAACGTCACGGCCTCCTTGCCGTCGATGATGCGGTGGTCGTAGCTGAGCGCAAGATACATCATCGGCCGGACCACGATCTGCCCGCCGACGACCACGGGCCGCTCCTGGATCTTGTGCATGCCGAGGATCGCCGACTGGGGCGCGTTGAGGATCGGCGTCGACATCAGCGAGCCGTAGACGCCTCCGTTGGAGATGGTGAACGTGCCGCCCTGCATTTCGTCGATCTTGAGCGCGCCGTCGCGGGCGCGCTTGCCGTAGTCGGCGATGGTCTTCTCCACGCCGGCGATGCCGAGCGTGTCGGCCTCGCGCACCACGGGCACCACGAGGCCCTTCTCGGTGCCGACGGCGACGCCGATATGGTAGTAGTTCTTGTAGATGATGTCGGAGCCGTCGATCTCGCCATTGACGGCGGGAAGCTCCTTGAGCGCCTGCACGCAGGCCTTCACGAAGAAGCCCATGAAGCCGAGCTTCACGCCGTGCTTCTTCTCGAACAGGTCGTTGTACTGGTTGCGCAGCGCCATCACGGCGCTCATGTCCACCTCGTTGAAGGTGGTCAGCATGGCGGCGTTGGTCTGCGCTTCCTTGAGGCGGCGCGCGATCGTCTGGCGCAGCTTGGTCATCTTGACCCGCTCTTCGCGCGAAGCGTCGTCCACGGCGACCGGGGCCCTGACCAGAACCGGAGCCGGAGCCGGCGCCTGTGGGGCGGCCGGCGCAGGATTGGCGATGGCCGCCAGCATGTCGCCCTTCGTCACGCGGCCATCCTTGCCGGAGGCGGCGACCGATGCCGGGTCCACGCCGCTTTCCGCAGCGAGGCGTGCGACGGCGGGGCCTGAATCGCCGGCTCTTTCGCCGGGCTTGGCGGCGGAGCCGGCTGCAGGCCTGGCTTCAGGCCTGACGCCGCCGCCTTCCGAAACCTGGGCCGTCTGCTTCTCGGCTTCGCGCATGCTGTCCGTGCCGGCATCGCCGGAAGCCTGCGAGATGGCGTCGGGCTTGGTTTCGGCCGACTTGGCTTCGTCCGACTTGGCATCAGCCGCTTTGGGAGCCGCAGCCTTGGCTTGCGCAGCGGCAGCGCCTCCAGCCGTAATCATGCCGAGCAGCGCGGCGACGCCGACCGTCTCCCCTTCCTTGGCCACGATCTCGCCAAGCACGCCGGCGGAGGGCGCGTTGACCTCGAGCGTCACCTTGTCGGTCTCGAGCTCGACCAGCGGTTCATCAGCCTTGATGGCGTCGCCGGGCTTTTTGAACCACTTGCCGATCGTGGCTTCTGTGACGGACTCGCCAAGGGTGGGAACGCGGATTTCGGTGGCCATGTCAAAGAGACCTTGCTGTCAATGGATGGAAACGGGATCAGGCCGCGAAGGCCTCGTCCATGAATGTCTTGAGCTGGGCCAGATGCTTGGACATCAGGCCCGTCGCGGTCGCGGCCGAAGCCGGGCGGCCGACATAGCGGGTGCGCTTGGTCTTGGTGCCGCTATGGCCGAGCACCCATTCCAGATATGGCTCGACGAAGCTCCATGAGCCCATGTTCTTCGGCTCTTCCTGGCACCAGACGACGTCCGCGCCCTTGAACCGCGCCAGTTCGTTGGCCAGCGACTTCAGCGGGAATGGATAGAGCTGCTCGACGCGCAGGAGGTAGACGTCGTCGATGCCGCGCTTCTCCCTCTCCTCATAGAGGTCGTAGTACACCTTGCCGGTGCACAGCACGACGCGGCGTATCTTGGCATCCTTGACCAGCTTGACCGCTTCGCCCTTCTGCGTCTGTGCATCATCGCGCAGCACGCGGTGGAAGGTCGAGTTTTCGGCGATGTCGGCCAGCGTGGACACGCAGCGCTTGTGCCGCAGCAGCGATTTCGGCGTCATCAGGATCAGCGGCTTGCGGAACTCGCGCTTGAGCTGCCGCCTGAGGATGTGGAAATAGTTGGCCGGCGTCGAGCAGTTCGCAACCTGCATGTTGTCTTCGGCGCACATCTGGAGGAACCGCTCCAGGCGCGCCGAGGAGTGCTCCGGCCCCTGCCCCTCGTAGCCGTGCGGAAGCAGGCAGACCAGGCCCGAAAGCCGAAGCCACTTGCGTTCGCCCGACGAGATGAACTGGTCGAACAGCACCTGGGCGCCATTGGCGAAATCGCCGAACTGCGCCTCCCAAGCCACGAGCGCGTTGGGTTCGGACAGCGAATAGCCATACTCGAAGCCCAGCACCGCTTCTTCGGAGAGCATCGAGTTGATGACCTCGTAGCGCGACTGGCCTTCGCGGATGTGGTTGAACGACGTGTGCCGGCTTTCCGTCTCCTGGTCGATCAGCACCGAATGCCGGCTCGAGAAGGTCCCGCGCTCGCAATCCTGCCCCGAGAGCCGCACCGGGTGCCCCTCCAGCAGCAGCGACGAGAACGCCAGCGCTTCGGCTGTGGCCCAATCGATGCCTTCGCCGGTCTCGACCGCCTTCTTGCGGTTGTCGAGGAAGCGCTGGATCGTCTTGTGGACGGTGAAGCCTTCCGGCACGGACGTGATCTTCTCGCCGATCTCCCTGAGCGTGGCGGCCGGCACGCCGGTCGCCCCGGCGCGCGGGTCGTCCGCATCCTCCTTGATGGCCTTGAGGCCGGACCATTTTCCGTCGAGCCAGTCAGCCTTGTTGGGCTTGTAGCCGAGGGCCGCCTCGAATTCGCTTTCGAGCCGGTTCTTCCAGTCCGCCTTCATCGCGTCGACGTCCTCGGGAGTGACCACGCCCTCGGCCATGAGCTTCGACGAATAGAGCTCCAGCGTCGACTTGTGCGCGCGGATCTTCTTGTACATCAGCGGCTGGGTGAAGCCCGGCTCGTCGCCCTCGTTGTGCCCGAAGCGGCGATAGCACCACATGTCGATCACGACCGGCTTGTGGAACTTCTGGCGGAACTCGATGGCGACCTTGGCCGCGAACACAACGGCTTCCGGGTCATCGCCGTTGACGTGGAAGATCGGCGCCTCAACCATCTTCGCCACGTCCGACGGATAGGGCGAGGAGCGCGAATAACGCGGATAGGTCGTGAACCCGATCTGGTTGTTGATGATGAAATGGATCGACCCGCCCGTGCGGTGGCCCTTCAGGCCCGACAGCCCGAGGCATTCGGCGACCACGCCCTGACCCGCGAAGGCGGCGTCGCCATGCAGCAGCAGCGGCAGCACCTTCGAGCGCTCGACGATGTCGTTGAGCTGGTCCTGCTTGGCGCGGACCTTGCCCAGCACCACGGGATCGACGATCTCGAGATGCGACGGGTTGGGGGTCAGCGACAGGTGCACCTTGTTGCCGTCGAACTCGCGGTCCGACGATGCGCCGAGATGGTACTTCACGTCGCCCGAGCCTTCGACGTCGTCCGGCGCTGCCGAGCCGCCCTTGAACTCGTGGAACAGCGCACGGTGCGGCTTGCCCATCACCTGTGTCAGCACATTCAGGCGGCCCCGGTGGGACATGCCGAAGACGATGTCCTTGACGCCCAGGTTGCCGCCACGCTTGATGATCTGCTCAAGCGCCGGGATGAGGGACTCGCCACCATCCAGCCCGAAGCGCTTGGTGCCCGTGTATTTAAGATCAATGAACTTCTCGAAGCCTTCGGCCTCGATCAGCTTGTTGAGGATCGCGCGCTTGCCTTCCTTGGTGAAGGCGATCTCCTTGTCCGGACCCTCGATGCGCTCCTGGATCCAGGCTTTCTGGGCCGGATCGGTGATGTGCATGAACTCCACGCCCATGGTCTGGCAATAGGTGCGGTCCAGCACGGCGATCATCTCGCGGATCGACGCGAACTCCATGCCGAGCACATGGTCGATGAAGATCTTGCGGTCCATGTCCGCGGCGGTGAAGCCGTAGGACGCGGGATCGAGCTCCTCGTTGGCCTTCTTCGCTTCGATGCCAAGCGGGTCGAGGTCGGCATGAAGGTGGCCGCGCATGCGGTAGGCGCGGATGAGCATGAGCGCGCGGACCGAGTCCCGCGTCGCCTGCTGCACGTCGGCCTGGCTGAGCTCAGTGCCCTTCGCCTGCGCCTTGCCCTTTAGCTTGTCGGAGACGACCTTCTCGACCACGGCCCAGTTGCCGTCCAGCGCCGAGATCAGCTCGCCGTTGGCATGGATCGGCCAGTTCGGCTTCTGCCAGGATGCGCCGCGCGCCTCCTTGGCGGCATCGCCGGCTTCCTCCTTCAGGGCGCCGAAGAAGGCTCGCCAATCAGCGTCGACCGAAGCCGGATCGGCCTGGTAGCGTGCATGAAGATCCTCGATGTAGGCGGCGTTCCCGCCGTAGAGGAACGAAGTCTGGGCGAAAACGTCGTTGGCGTCCTGGCGTCCCATGGTGTCTCTCCGATTACCGCATTGTTTCGGCGTTGGTGTCATCCCCGGCGTCGCGGCACGCGACGGGAAGGGGATCCATCTGCCATCGCCAGGTTCCAGGCGAGGTGGATCCCCTTCCCTCGCCTTCGGCTCGCCGGGGATGACACCCCGGCCTAAAGTGCTCAACCCTTCAGCACATCCACCAGCGTCTTGCCGAGCCGGGCTGGCGATGGCGAGACCCTGATTCCGGCGGCCTCCATCGCGGCGATCTTGTCTTCCGCGCCGCCCTTGCCGCCCGAAATGATCGCGCCGGCATGGCCCATGCGCCGGCCCGGAGGCGCGGTGCGGCCCGCGATGAAGCCGACCATGGGCTTGGACCGTCCGCGCTTCGCCTCATCCTTGATGAACTGTGCGGCGTCCTCTTCGGCAGAGCCCCCGATCTCGCCGATCATCACAATGGAGTGGGTGTGCGGGTCGGCCAGGAACATCTCCAGCATGTCGATGAACTCGGTGCCTTTGACCGGATCGCCGCCGATGCCGACAGCCGTCGTCTGGCCGAGGCCTTCCCGCGTGGTCTGGAACACCGCCTCATAGGTCAAGGTTCCCGAGCGCGAGACGATGCCGACCGAACCGGGCTTGAAGATGTTGGCCGGCATGATGCCGATCTTGCATTCCCCCGCCGTGACCACGCCGGGGCAGTTCGGCCCGATGAGCCGGGTCTTCGAGCCGACCAGCGCCCGCTTGACCTTGATCATGTCGGTGACGGGAATGCCCTCGGTGATGCAGACCGCGAGCGGGATCTCCGCGTCGATGGCCTCAAGGATCGCATCGGCCGCACCCGGAGGCGGAACGTAGATCACGCTCGCGGTCGCGCCGGTGGCCGCCACAGCTTCCAGCACGGTGTCGAAGACCGGCAGGCCGAGATGGATCATCCCGCCCTTGCCCGGCGAGGTTCCGCCGACCATCAGCGTCCCGTAGGCGAGCGCCTGTTCCGAATGGAACGTCCCGTTTTTGCCGGTGAAGCCCTGGCAGATGACCTTGGTGTTCTTGTCGATGAGGATGGACATGATGTTTCCTGTTCAGCCCTTCACGGCCTTGACGATCTTCTGGGCTGCGTCGTCAAGGTCGTCCGCAGGAATGACGTTGAGCCCGCTTTCGCGGATGATCTTCTTGCCTTCCTCGACATTTGTGCCTTCAAGGCGCACGACCAGCGGCACCTGGAGGCCCACGGCCTTGACCGCGCCGATCACGCCGCGCGCGATCACGTCGCACTTCATGATGCCGCCGAAGATGTTGACGAGGATGCCCTTCACCTGCGGATCCGCGGTGATGATCTTGAAGGCCGCCGTGACCTTCTCTTCGGAGGCGCCGCCGCCGACGTCGAGGAAGTTGGCGGGCTCGGCGCCGTAGAGCTTGATGATGTCGAGGGTCGCCATGGCGAGGCCGGCTCCGTTGACCATGCAGCCGATCGTGCCGTCGAGCGCGATGTAGGCGAGGTCATGCTTGGACGCCTCGATCTCCTTGGCGTCCTCCTCGGAGGTGTCGCGCAGCGCGACGATGTTCGGGTGCCGGTACAGCGAATTGGAATCGAACGAGATCTTGGCGTCGAGACACTTCAGCTGGCCATCCTTGGTGATGATCAGCGGGTTGATCTCCAGCATCTCCATGTCGGTGGCGGTGAACGCCGTGTAGAGCTGGCCCACGAGCTTCTCGGCCTGCTTGGCGAGATCGCCCGTCAGCCCCAGCACCTTGGCGACCTTGCGGCCATGCAGCGGCATCGCGCCGGTGACCGGATCGACTGAGAAGGTCACGATCTTCTCAGGGGTGTCGTGCGCCACGTCCTCGATGTTCATGCCGCCTTCCGTGGAGACCACGAAGGCGATGCGCGCGGTTTCGCGGTCGACCAGCATCGAGAGGTAGAACTCCTTCTCGATGTCCGAGCCGTCCTCGATGTAGAGCCGGTTGACCTGCTTGCCGGCAGGCCCGGTTTGGATCGTCACAAGTGTGTGCCCAAGCATCTCGGCCGCATGGGCCTTGACCTCGTCGATGGATTTGGCGAGGCGCACGCCGCCCTTGGCGTCGGGGCCGAGTTCCTTGAACTTGCCTTTTCCGCGCCCGCCGGCATGGATCTGGCTCTTGACCACGTAGAGCGGGCCGGGAAGCTGCCGCGCTGCGGCCTCGGCCTCGTCGACAGTGAAGGCCGGGAAGCCTTTGGAGACCGGCGCGCCGAACTCCTTGAGGACGGCCTTGCCCTGGTATTCGTGGATGTTCATCTCGGTGTCCTTCGGATTGGCGGTCGGCGGTCGGCGGTCATGCTGGCAAGGGCGTCGCTCGTCGGACGGCGGTTGCCGGCTGCCCCTTAGTCCTTCAGCGACGGGTCGATGGCCTTGCAAGCGTCGATCAGGCCCGTGACCGAAGCCACCGACTTGTCCATCATGGCCTGCTCGTCCTTGTTGAGCTTGATCTTGATGACGCGCTCGATGCCCTTGCCGCCGATCACGACCGGCACGCCGATGAACATGCCCTTGACGCCATATTCGCCCTTGAGCGCGGCCGCGCAGGGCAGCACGCGCTTCTGGTCCTTGAGGAAGCTCTCGGCCATGGCGATGGCGGATGCGGCGGGCGCATAGAAGGCGGAGCCGGTCTTGAGCAGGTTGACGATCTCGCCGCCGCCCTTGCGGGTGCGCTCGACGATCTGGTCCACCTTCTCCTGCGTGATCCACTTCATCTTCACGAGGTCGGGCAGCGGCACGCCGCCGACCGTCGAGTAGCGCACCAGCGGCACCATGTCGTCGCCATGGCCGCCGAGCACGAAGGTCTTGATGTCCTTGATCGAGACGCCGGTGGCCTCCTCGAGGAAGTAGGCCATGCGGGCGGAGTCGAGCACGCCCGCCATGCCGCAGATCATGTTCGGCTTCACGCCGGAGAACTTCTGCAGCGCCCAGACCATCGCGTCGAGCGGGTTTGTGATGCAGATCACGAAAGCCTTGGGGGCATATTGCCGGATGCCTTCGCCGACCGCCTTCATCACCTTGAGGTTGATGCCGATCAGGTCGTCGCGGCTCATGCCGGGCTTGCGCGGCACGCCGGCGGTGACGATCACCACGTCGGCGCCGGCGATGTCGGCGTAATCGTTCGTGCCCTTGTAGAGAGCGTCGAAGCCGTCGACCGCTGAGGATTCAACAAGGTCGAGGCTCTTGCCCTGCGGGACGCCCTCGGCGATGTCGAAGAGGACGATGTCGCCCAGTTCCTTGATGCCGGCCAGATGCGCGAGCGTACCGCCGATCTGTCCGGCGCCGATGAGGGCGATTTTCTTGCGGGCCATGGAGCCATTTTCCCTGAAGCAGTGATGAGGCCGCCTGGAGTATCCAGGCTCGGCCTGACGAGGCGAGGACACGCCACGAGGAAGCCGGCATGCAGGCCCAGCGCCTGAGCCTCAGCAGCCACGTCACGTAAAACCGGCGCTTCTGTGACTGAAGCGCTTCCTTGCGGCAAGTTCCGCGCTGTCTTGGGAGGAGCCCAGGCCCTCGTGCAGGCGGTGCGCTCAATCGGCCGAAATGCAGGATATCAGAACAGGTTAGCACGGTCTCGACGCTGACCGCACAGTTCTGCGGCCGATCTGGAAATTTAGTTTCAATTGACAAATTTTGTAAGTTGTAACTGATTTCGATCAGATCGCGCCGCTGGCTAGCGCCCTCAGCACAACTTTGACCACGGCGGCCAGGCGCTGGTCGAACTGCGTCTGCGGCACGTCCGCCTCCAGATCGACGGCGACCGGATGCACGAAGCGGAAACACGCGTCAAGGACGAAGACCGCGGCCCGGTCACGGTCTCGCGGCTCGAACGTGCCGCTGTTCACGCCTTCCTCGATGATGCGGTCCAGCAAGGTCCGCACCCTCACGCGATGCCGCCTTGCGATCGCACGGCGCTTGACCATGGCGTCGCGGAAAGCGGCGTAGAGCGCCGGGTTCTCCGCCAGGCCGTCACGGTTGGCCCGCGCCAGCGCTAGGATCATGCGCTCGAGCTTGTCGTCGGAGGGATCGGGGCCGTCGGCAATGTTGCTGAGCCGCGTCTCGACCCCCTTGATCCAGGCATCGACAACCGCATCGATCAGCGCCTCCTTGGATGGGAAGTATCGATAGACGTTGGCGTGCGTCATGCCCGCGGCCTCTGCGATCGCCACCACCGTGAGGCGCTTCGCGCCTACGAGGCGCAGATGCTCCGACGCTAGCGCCAGCAGGCGCATGTCGACCGGCTCCTTCTGCTGCACGTTGAGCGCCATCAGGTTTCGACCAATCCCGTTGTGCTGCTGCCCGCCTGAGGTGCTTCGCGTCCATGCGGCAGGGCGAGATAGTCCTCGCCCCTCATCTCGATCAGGCGCGAAGCGGTGCGGCCGAATTCGAACGCCTCCCTGCCGCCGGGCGCAGCATAGAGCAGATGCGGCTCCGCCGCAGCCGAGACGATCAGCTTCACGCGGTTCTCATGGAGCGTGTCGATCAGGATTATGAACCGCTTGGCCTCGTTGCGGCTCTCCGCCTGCATCACGGGAACGTCGTCCAGCACCAGCGTGTGGAAGCGCCGCGCCAGCACCGTGTAATCCTGCGCGCCGTAGGGCTTCGCGCACAGATCGGCGAACGAGGCGCGCGCCACGCCGAGCGCAGCCTGCGGCAGTTCCAGCCGATGGCCCTTGACGTCGAGGAGAGCAGGCCCGGCATCGAGACCCCCCGTCAGCTTGCCGAACGCAAGGTCCAGCGCCGCCGTCGCCGACGGACCGAGCGGCTGGTGATAGACATCCTCGCCGGCCAGTTTCTCGAGCCTGAAATCCGTGCGCGCATCGAGCCGCATGACATCGGCGTTGCGCTGCAGTTCGGCGATGAAGGGCAGGAACAGCGTGCGGTTCAATCCGCCTTCATACAATCGCGCCGGCTCGACGTTCGACGTGGCGACAAGCGTGACCCCGTGGGCGAACAGCGCCGTGAAGAGCCGTCCCAGGATCATGGCGTCGGCGATGTCGGTGACCGCGAACTCGTCGAAGCACAGCAGGTTCGCCTCGGCGGCGATGGCCTTGGCCGTCGGACCGATCGGATCGCCATCCTTGATCTCTCCGCTCCTCACGCCTTGGCGGAATGCATGGATTCGCTCGTGGACTTCGGCCATGAACACATGAAAATGCGCCCGGCGTTTGGTGACGCCCTTCACGCGGCTGTAGAACATGTCCATCAGCATGGTCTTGCCGCGCCCGACCGAGCCCCAGATGTAGAGCCCTTTCAGGGGCTCGGCCTCGGCCTTGCCGCGGCCGAACAGCCACCCGAGCGCCCGGCCCTTGCTGGCGAGCGCGCGCTCGCCGAGGTCGCGCGCAAGTTGCTCGAGCCGCGAGACGAGGACGGCCTGCGCCGGGTCGCGCTCGATCGCGCCGCTGGCGACGAGGGCCTGGTAATGATCGGGGAGCGAGACGGCAGCCGAATTTGGCACGAACTGGCCTTGGACAGATACGATCGGAGGCACGCGAGATAGCGCGAGTTTCGCCGCACGACAACGATCTCGTAGGCGGGCGGCTGCAGGCATGCATCCGGAGGGCTGCGGAAAGGGTGCCTGACCGCGCAAAATCCATTCCTGCGAGGCGCACGTATCGAGCAGGAGATGGTTTGGCGGAGGTTGCCCGATCATCGCATGGATCGTCTGTCCGCCTCGCGATCGGCCGTGTCGCGACGCCTGGCGATCGAGAGGAACCGCGATGACGATAGCTCTTTGGTGCGTCCTGCTCGCCGGAATCATGCCGGTCATCACCACCGGCATCGCCAAATGGGGCGCTCCTCTCGACAACAACCATCCCCGCGACTGGGCCAACAAGCTTGAGGGCTATCGCCGGCGCGCCTATGCGGCGCACCAGAACGCCTATGAGGCCTTTCCCTTCTTCGCCGCGGCGGTCCTCGCCGCCAGCGCGACAGGCGCATCCCAGGGGCTGACGAACCTTCTGGCGATGATCTTCATCATGGCGCGCCTCGGCTACACCGCCGCCTACATGGCCAACCTCGCCACGCTGCGCTCCATCATGTGGGCGATCGGCTGGTTCACCACGATCGCGATCTTCACCGCAGCGGCCTGGGGCTAGCGCAGGCCAGCAAGCCGCCGGGCTCGCGCACCTTGCGTTAGGCGTTGGACATCTGGGAGCGGCGCGCCCATTGCGTCGTCCTCGCCTCGATGATGTCGACGATGACGACGAGGAAGACTCCCAGCACGGCTAGGACGATGAGCGACGCGAAGATGAGCGGCACGTTGAAATCGGCGGAGGCCCGCGTGATCAGGTTGCCGATGCCGAGGTTCGATGCGTTCTGCTCGCCGATCACGGAACCGACATAAGCCAGCGTGATCGAGACCTTCAGCGCGCCGAACAGATAGGGCATCGAGCGCGGGATGCCGACTTTCGTCATGATGTCGAGGCGGGTTGCGCCAAGCGCCTTCATGACGTCCTCGGTCTCCGGCTCGATCGTGGCGAGGCCGGTGGCCATGTTGACGACGATCGGAAAGAACGAGATCACGAAAGCCGTCAGGACGGGCGGCAGCCAGCCGACGCCGAACCAGATGACGAGGATCGGGACGACCGCGACCTTGGGAATCGAGTTGAAGCCGACCAGGAGGGGGTTGAGGCCTGCATAAAGGAAGCGGGACGAACCGACGATGAGGCCGAGCAGGACCCCGAACACGACCGAGAGCGCAAAGCCGGCGCTTGTCATCCACAGCGTATGGAAGGCGTTCTTCAGCAGCGGGGCCTGATACTGGACCATCGCCGCCCAGACGGCGGATGGCGGCGGCAGGATGAAGCTCGACACCTTGAACAGGCGGCAGCCGAGCTCCCAGAGGATGAAGAAGCCGATGGTGAACGCGTAAGGCGCAAGGCGCAGCGACATCTTGCGGTCCATCAGGCAGCCACTCTTGCGGTCTTGATCTGGTGGCGCAGGTCCTGGACGATGTCCGCGAACTCGTGGGTGTACGTCACGTCCAGGTCGCGTGGCCGCGGCAGGTCGATCAGCCGCTCCGCGTTGATCCGGCCGGGCCTGGAGCTCATGCAGAAGATGCGGTCCGCAAGGAAGGCCGCTTCGCGCAGGTCATGCGTGACCAGGATCACGGTGAAGCCCCGCGCGGCGTGAAGATCGCGCACGACGCACCACAATTCCTCGCGGGTGAACGAGTCCAGCGCGCCGAAGGGTTCGTCGAGCATCAGGAGCTTCGGCTCATGGATCAGCGCCCGGCACAGCGAGGCCCGCTGCTGCATTCCGCCCGACAGCTGCCACGGAAATTTCTCGCCCATCCCGGCAAGCCCGACGGAGCGCAGCAGATTTTCGGCACGAGCGGCATATTCATGCCTGTGGGCACGGAACCGCGAACGGTGTGGCTCGACGATCTCGAGCGGCAGCATCAGGTTCTCGAGAACCGTGCGCCAGGGCAGCATCACCGGGTTCTGGAAGGCCATGCCCGTGATCTTGAGCGGCGCGCTCACCTCCGCGCCATCGACGATGACCGTGCCGGTCTTGGGGAACTGCAGGCCCGTGGCCAGCTTCATCATGGTGGACTTGCCGCATCCGGACGGCCCGACGATGGCGGCGAACTCACCCTCCTTGACCCTGACCGTCAGATCCTCGACCGCCGGCGAGCCGTCGCCGCCGCCATACACATGGGTCACGCCCTGAACATCGACAAAGTAGCTCATGGCGCCCCAAATCCGCGAGATGAAGTCATCCGCCTGAAAACAGGCCGGGCCACGCATCCATGACCCGGCCTCGACTCAAAGCTGGCCCGGCGCCGCGGGCCTGGCCCCCGGCGAATGGATCACATGGCGCGCTCGGCGGCGCCCGGCAGGAAGGTGTCGACGAACGCGTCGGCGGCCTTGGCCTTGTCCTTGAACGTGAACGTCAGGCCGATCTGTTCGATGGCCCGGTTCCAGCGCTCCCTGTCGATGCCGCCGAAGCCGTTGGCCTTGACCCAGGGCGTCATCACGTTCTGGTCGAGCGTCATCCGGAGGCGCTCGGTCTCGACTTCGAGACGGGCGACGTCGTTTCGCTTGATCACCAGGGCGGCCCCGGCCGCAGGGTCCTTCACGGTGTCGCGGACGCCCTTGGTCAGCGCACGGAGGAAGCCGCGCACCGCTTCGGGCTTCTCGGCCAGGAACTTCGGAGAGACCATGATGACATTGCCGTAAAGCTCGACGCCATAGTCGGCCATCAGCATGACGACGATGTCATCCACCGGAACGCCGCGTGACTTCACGTTGATGAACGACGAGTTCGCGAACCCGAAGACCGCGTCCACTTCGCCGGAGGCGAGCATCGGCTCGCGGACGGGGAAGCCGACATTCTCGAACTTCATCGCGGAATCGTTCAGCTTGTTGACGGTCTTGAAGATCGGCCATTGCGCGAAGGCGGCATCGGCGATGGGCGCGCCGAACTTCTTGCCCTCCAGGCTCTTCACGTCGGCGGTGATTCCGCGCGACTTGCGCCCGACGATCGAGAACGGCGGCTTGTCGTAGACCATCATGACGGACTTCAGGTCCACCGTCGGGTTCTCGTCGCGGAAGCGGATCAGCGAGTTCACGTCGCCGAAGCCCATGTCGTAGGTGCCGGAGGCGACGCGGGGAATCGCCTCGCGGGAGCCGTTGCCGGTGTCGATCGTGACGTCGAGGCCCTCGGCCTTGAAGTAGCCCTTCTCCAGCGCCATCAGGAACAAGGCGGATGGACCTTCGAAACGCCAGTCCAGCGTGAAGCGCACCGGTGTCTGCGCCTGCGCTGCGAAGCTCGACACGCCGGCCAGCGCCGCCGCGCCCAGACAGGCGACCATGATGCGGCTCATCAGTCTCGCCAGCCTCTGGCGCACGGACGAAGAAATGATTGTCATCGTTAATCGACTCCAGCGGGGTTCATGCCTGAATGGAAGTGTCGCAGCCATCCGGAAAGGCAATATCCGGATGGCGTGCCCGCTCCATTTTCGTGGGCGTCAACGCAAAGCTTGTGCCGACAGCTTCGCGCGCCCGCAAGATCATGCACAAGCCTAAAATGCCGCTCGCATAATCATTTGTGCATAAAAACGGCAATTCGCCGAAATTCCACTAGAGCCGGCCTGCCGCATTTGTGGCAAAACAATGTCGGCCTGAACCTTGACATCAGTTCGCAAGACACCACATCGCGGTAGTTGGTGACCGGGCCCCTCTGGCGGCAAGGCGCACGTGGACATCGTCCAGGCGCCCCGTGATGTCGGAACCAGCGTGTTCTGAACTCATTTTGAACCCTCGCGCCCGGAAAATCATCATGCCCGAATTCCTGCTTGCCGAATGGCTAGGCAAACCCCTTTGGATGTGGACAGGCTTCATGTCCATCGTCATCGCCCTTCTCGCCTTCGACCTTGGCATCTGGCACAAGGACGACAAGGAGATGGGCATCAAGGAGAGCCTCTGGCTGTCCGCCTTCTACTTCGCCTTTTCATGCACCTACGGCGCCGCCGTCTGGTGGGCCTACAACTCGGGCATCATCACGACGTCCGACGGGACCCATGCCGGCGTGACGTTCTTCACCGGCTTCTTCATCGAGAAGGCGCTCTCGATCGACAACGTTTTCGTCATCTCGCTGATTTTCGGCTTCTTCGCCATTCCGCGCAAATATCAATATCGCGCACTTGTCTGGGGCATCCTCGCCGTCATCGTCCTGCGCGGCATCATGATCGCCGTCGGCGCGGCCCTCGTCCAGAACTACAGCTGGATCCTCTACTTCTTCGGCGCCTTCCTGATCGCGACCGGCATCAAGATGCTGTTCGTGCCGGAGGGCGACCCCGACGTGTCGAAGAACCCTGTCGTCAGGTTCATGAAGAAGCGCATGCGCGTGACTGACGAACTGCACGACGAGAAGTTCTTCGTGCGCAAGCCGGACCTCAAGACCGGCCAGGTCGTGCTGTGGGCGACGCCGCTTTTCCTGGCGCTGGTGGTGATCAACATCGCCGACCTGGTCTTCGCGGTCGATTCCGTGCCCGCGATCTTCGCCATCACGACCGACACCTTCATCGTCTACACGGCCAACATCATGGCGATCCTCGGCCTGCGCGCGCTGTACTTCGCGCTCGCAGCGATGGTGCATCGCTTCGAGTATTTGAAATACTCGCTGGCGATCGTGCTGGTGTTCATCGGCCTGAAGATTTTCTGGAACAATCTGGTCGGCAAGTTCCCGCCTGAATATTCGCTCGGGATCACCGTCGCTCTCATCGCCGCGGGCATCTTCTACTCGCTGTGGAAGACGCGCAACGACGTGTCCCACACCAAGACGAGCGTCTGACACGCCCGGCGTTAAGCGGCATTCCAACTTGCAAATGCCAATGGCCACCCGTGAGGGTGGCCATTTCCAGTTCCTGCCTGAATGCCAAAAAATCAGGCCGCGTCAGCCGTCAGCACCCCGCGCCGGATCTGATCTTCCTCAATGGATTCGAACAGCGCGCGGAAATTTCCCTCCCCGAAGCCCTCGTCGCCCTTTCGCTGGATGAATTCGAAGAAAATCGGGCCGAGCACCGTGCCTGAGAAGATCTGCAGCAGTACCTTGCTCATCCGGCCCTCCTTCTCGCCCACCGCCACGGCCCCCTCGCCATCGATCAGGATGCCGTTCGCCTTGAGCCGCGCCACATCCTCGCCATGGCCCGGCACGCGCCCCTCGATGCGCTCGTAATAGGTCTCCGGCGGCTTGGGCATGAAAGGCAGGCCATTGGCGCGCAGCGCTTCAACGGACGCATGGATGTCGCGCGAGCCCATGGCGACATGCTGGATGCCCTCGCCCTTGTACTCGCGCAGGTATTCCTCGATCTGGCTCTTGTCGTCGAGGCTTTCATTGATCGGGATGCGGATCTTGCCGCACGGCGAGGTCAGCGCTCGTGAAATGAGCCCCGTCAGCTTGCCCTCGATGTTGAAGAACCGGATCTCGCGGAAGTTGAAGAGCTTCTCGTAGAAGCCGGCCCAGAAATCCATGCGCCCCCGGAGGACGTTGTGGGTCAGGTGATCGAGATAGTGCAGCCCCGCCGGCTCAGGCTTCGGATCGCGAACGGCCTCGCCGGCGGCGTTCGGCGTCCAGATGAAGTCGACGTCCCAGATCGAGCCCTTGCCGCCGTAGCGGTCGACAAAATACAGCAGCGAGCCGCCGATGCCCCTGATCGCCGGAATGTTGAGCTCCATCGGGCCGACCTTGCCCTCGAATGGCTCCGCGCCCAGTTCGAGCGCGCGCTGATAGGCGAAGTTGGCGTCCACGACGCGGAACGCCATTGCGCAGGCGCAAGGGCCATGCTCAGCCGCGAACTGCTGCGCAAACGAGTCCGGCTCGGCGTTGACCACGAAGTTCACATCGCCCTGGCGGAACAGCGTGACATCCTTGGAACGATGGCGGGCCACCGCGGTGAAGCCCATCGTCTCGAGCAGGCTCATCAGCGCCTTCGGCTCAGGATGGGCGAATTCGACGAACTCGAACCCGTCCGTGCCCATCGGGTTGGCGGCAGATATGGCGGGCGGCGGCGCTTCGTGCGGGAACGGTCCCATGTTGATCCTCCTTGGACAGGCCGTGAAGATACCTCACCCTCGCTGCACGAAGTGTGCGAACCGACGTTCGCGCCTTTCTTCGACGCACGGAACATGCATGATCGCGTCCCATGACGCGCGGACCCATCATCCTCGATCACTTCGACTGGCGGCTTGTGTCCTTCGTGCAGGACGATGCGTCCCTGACGAACGCTGCTGTGGCGGAGCGCATCGGCCTGTCGGCGAGCCAGGTCTCGCGCCGCAGGCAAAGGCTGGAGGAAGCGGGCGTCATCGTTGGCTACCGGGCCTTGATCGCGCCTCTGAGCATAGGGCTCAACGTGACGGTGTTCATCCATGTCGCGCTCGACACCCATACGCGCGGCAACGCGACCCGATTTCGTGACCTCGTCAGGCTGACGCCGGCGGTGATCGAGGCGCACGCGCTGACGGGAGAAGCCGACTACCTGCTGAAGCTGGTCGTCGGCGACCTGAAGGAGCTGTCCATGCTGGTCAACGAGGTCCTGCTGCCGCATGAAAGCGTTGCGCGCGTCCGCTCGGAAATTGTGCTCGAGACGCTCAAGGAGACCTCCGGGCTGCCGCTTTCGCGCTAGTCTGGAACAGCGAACAGGCGGCACTTGGTCAGGCCTGCCGGGGAAAGCCGAGGCGCCGCCGAGATCGGGCGCGCTTGGCCTTTGCCATGCGCCAAGCTAGCGTGCCGGCGCGAGAGGAACGCCATAATGAACTCGACCCCTGCCCAGATCGCCGCGTGCGACATCTTCAAGCTCGCCCGCATCGTGCCCGTCGTCAGCGTCGATGATCCGGACCGCGGCGTGGCGCTGGCGCGCGCGCTCGTCGCCGGCGGCCTTCCGGTGATCGAGATGACGCTGCGCAGCCCCAACGCCCTGCGCGTGACGGAAGCCATCGCCCGGCATGTGCCCGAAGCGATGCTGGGCCTCGGCACGGTCATGTCGGCCGCACAGATCGACGCGGCGATCAATGCCGGCGCCCGGTTCCTGGTCAGCCCCGGCGTCACGCCTGCGCTGGCCGAAGCGGCGGCTGGCGCTTCGGTGCCGTTCCTGCCGGGCGTCGCCACCGTTTCGGAGGCGATGCGGCTGAGGGAGCTGGGGTTCAGAACTCTGAAGTTCTTTCCTGCCGAGAGCTCCGGCGGCCTGGCCGCGCTGAAGGGATTTCAACCCGTGCTGCCGGACATGGCGTTCTGCCCCACCGGCGGCATCACGTTCCAGACGGCGGCGGCTTATCTGGCGCTGCAGAACGTGGCGGGCATCGGCGGATCGTGGATCGCGCCTTATGCGCTGATCGAGGCAGGCGACTTCGCTGCGATCGAGGCGCTGGCCCGTCAGGCGTCGGGACTTTCGGCAGCATCGGCCCAGTAGGCAGGCAAGGCATATTTTTCGCAGCTGTCACTGGTCTGCCCTTGTTGAATGACTAAATGAGCGTGGCGCGGAGATGCGCGAGGGGAGACCGCCATGTTCGACGCCAAGTCACTTTTGAATGCCCTTGTGGGTGCAGGGTCCCAGGCCGGACAGCAGGGCGGAGCCGGCGGCGGCGGTCTCGGAGGCATGCTCGGATCGGTGCTGAACCAGGTCTCGCAGGGCGGACAGCAGGGCGGAGCTGGCGGCGGCGGGCTCGGGGGCATGCTCGGATCGGTGCTTGGCCAGCTCGGCCAGGGCGCGCAGGGGGCGACCGGCCAGGCCGGGACGGCGGCCAGCGATGCGATGAGCCAACTGCAGGGCAGGCTTGCCGGCACGCAGGCTGGCGAACTGCTGAACAAGGCCCGCGAGTTCGCCGGGCAGAACCAGATGATGACGGGCGCCGGCCTTGGCGGGCTCGCGGCCCTGGTCCTGGGATCGAAGTCGGGCCGCTCGGTCGTCGGCTCCGCCGCGGCGCTTGGCGGCCTCGCGCTCATCGGCGGGCTTGCCTATAAGGCTTATCAGAACCATCAGGCCGGCCAGCCGGTGATGGGGGACGCGTCCACCCGTGCCTTGCCCGCCCCGGCCGGATCCGGCTTCGAGCCGGAAGCCGCAGGGAACGACACCGCCATCCTGCTAATCCGCGCCATGATCGCGGGCGCGGCGTCGGACGGGCAGGTCGACGCAGCCGAACGGCAGTCGATCATCGGCGGCCTGACGGAGGCGGGCTTCGATCCCGCCGGCAATGCCTGGCTGGAGCATGAAATGGCCAACCCCGCATCGGTCGATGACCTGGCCGCAGTGGCGACGACGCCTGAACTGGCAGCGCAGGTCTATGCTGCGGCACGCCTGGCCATCGAGCCGGACACCCGGCACGAGGTCGATTTCCTGGCCAATCTGGGCGGGGCGCTCGGGCTCGACCCGAACCTCGTGGGCCAGATCGACGAGGCCGCGGCAGGCGTGAAGGCTTGAACACGCTGCATCGCGCCGCCGGCCTGCAAGGGCCGGCGCCATCGTTCTGCGCGCCAGACAGGCGCATATCACGCTGAAGCCATGCGCCGCGTGCAGTTGCGTGGCTGGCCGAATGGCGACACAACGGAAGGGGCCGGGCTGGTCGCCCGGCCGCCGTCCTTTTTGGTCCCTGCTCTGGCTCATCGTGTCACGCACCTCCCCAAGACGCCTCTTCGACTGGACTTTCTGGCTGGTGCTCGGCCTGTCGTCGCTGTCGCTCTGGATCGTCTGGCAGCGCGACGGCGCAGCGGTCGTCCGGCAGATCTTCACCGACGATCTCTGGCTGCTGGCCGAGATCCTCCCCAAGGTCATAGCCGGCACATTGATCGGCGAATTGATCCGCCGGCTGGTCCCGCGTGAGGTCATCGTCCGCTGGCTCGGCGCGGGCTCGGGCTGGCGCGGGCTCCTGATCGCCGCCTTTGTCGGCTTCCTGTTTCCCGCCGGTCCGTTCACGGTGTTTCCTCTGGCCGCCAGCCTGCTCGTCGCCGGCGCCGACCGGGGAGCCGCGGTCGCCTTCATCACCGGCTGGCTGTTGATCGGCCTGAATCGGATGCTGATCTGGGAGCTCCCGTTCTTCGGGTTCGATGTGGTCGCGCTGCGGGCCGCGGCATCGTGGTGGATGCCGGTGGCCGCAGGTTGGCTCGCCCGGCGCGTGCCGTCGCGGCTGGCGGGCATGCCTGGCCAGAACCCGCCGCCGCCGCCGGAGCCGGACAAGGCGCGATGATCCTGCTTGTCCTGACCGTGATCCTGTACGCGATCGTCGCCGGGCTGCTGATGAGCGCCTGGAGGAGGAACGACGGCACGCTCCAACTGTCGCTGACGGCGGCGACCCAGGAGATCCTTCATTTGCTGCCGCGCCTCGGGCTTGGCGTGGTCGGCTCGGGCTTCATGGCGAGGGCACTGCCCCAGGACCAGATCGTGGGCTGGTTCGGCGCTGGCTCGGGGCTGCTCGGCGTCACGCTCGCCGCCATCGCCGGGGCGTTGACGCCAGGAGGGCCGGTCGTCGGCTTCGCGATGGGCGCAGCGGCGCTCAAGGCCGGCGCGGGCCTGCCGCAGGTCATGGCCTTCGTCACGGGCTGGTCGCTCTACACGCTCAACCGCATGCTGATCTGGGAGTTGCCCTTCATGCCGCCCTGGCTGGTCAGGATCCGCCTCCTCGTCAGCCTGCCGTTTCCCTTCATCACGGCCGGGTTGGTCGCCGCGGTGCTCAGTTGGCCTGGATTGTGGATCATGACGCCGAAGTAGGCCTGCAGGGGTTTCATCGCCGATTTCGGCTGCAGGCCTTCCAATGGCGGCCGCCGCTCACGACATACTGTTCCAGACCCAATGCCTGCCCGGGAGTTCGCCGCCATGACGACGCTTGATTCCGCCACGATGACCGAATTGGAGGCGGCAGCGTTCCGCCGTCTTGTCCAGCACTTGCGCGAGCGTCCGGACGTGCAGAACATCGACCTCATGAATCTTGCCGGGTTCTGCCGGAACTGCCTGTCGAACTGGCTGAAGGATGCGGCGGAGGCGCAAGGCGTTCCGCTCGGCAAGGACGGCAGCCGCGAGCATGTCTACGGCATGAGCTACGAGGCCTGGAAAAGCTTGCATCAGGCTGAGGCGAGCGAGGCCCAGAAAGCGGCTTTCGAGGGCAAGACGCCGTCGCATTGACCGGGCGGCGCGCCAACGTGCAGGAGCCTGCGCAAATCGCTTGACGGGCGCGGGATGACGCCGCATGTGCGACAGCCGCAACAGGAAACATCAACATGACCGACGCCATCCAGGGCGACCAGCTCAAGTCCATCGTCCAGCGCATCGAGCGCCTCGAGGAGGAGAAGAAGACCATCTCGGATGACGTAAAGGAAGTCTACTCGGAGGCGAAGGCCAACGGCTACGACGTAAAGGTCCTGCGCAAGGTGATCTCGATCAGGAAGCGCGACCTGCGCGAGCGTCGCGAGGAGGAGGCCATCCTCGATCTGTACCTCCAGGCGGTCGGCGAAAGCGTCTGACCGCCGCGGCCGGGCGCGCATTCCGTGAAGGCGGCCCCGCGTCCAGGCGCGGGATCAGGCCGTCAGCGGCTGGTGAATGTCGTCGGCAAGGGTCCGACAGCGGGGCCCGAGAAGCGGTCCGAACGCGTGTCGTTGGGCTCGCGCTGGCTGAAGCCAAGGGCGGCGGCAGGGCTGGCATCGACCCCGACAGGCCCGGACTGGGGCTGCTGCGCCCTGGCCCGCGCAGTCGTCACGCGGGTGCCCAGCGTTGGCAATGCGCCGGTCGCGGCGGCGGCGAAAAGGTTGTCGAGCGCTGCGCGGTCGGTGTTCGGCGCCAAAGGCCTGGCTGGCGCTGGCTGTACAGCTTCGGGCGCTGCCGGCCGCACGGCGCTGCTGGCCGGGAAGGCGGATTGAGCCGGGGCGGGCGCAAGGGCGGCGACGCGCGGCCCGGGCCCTGAGGGCCTCTCAGGCGGCGGCGGATGGCTGACGCTCACCAGCCTGCCGGGCGCATCGCGCAGGGCAAGCGCCGCTATCGAGCTCGCAGGCGACACGTCGGCCGCGGCCTGGCCTTGCAGAGCGGGGGCAAGCGCCAATTGCACCGCCTCGGGACGCCGAGGCGGCAACGGCGCAAGGACCGAGCGCAGCAGCGCCGCGCCGGAAGGTGAGGCCGCGGCATCCGGCTGGGCGGCCGCGTCGGATTGCGCCCCGGTTGGGCCCTGCTGCCAGTTAAGCCGCTGGCCGGTCGAACCGGGTTGCACGGACGCCAGTTGCACCGGCCCCAGATTTGCGGGACGCGCCGTCGGGAAGGGAGCCTGGACGAAGCGCGGCTGATTGACGACGGGCGGAGCAACGGCCGATGCAGCGGCCAAGACGGCCGCAGTCTCCGCTGGCCTCGCCGGAGCTTCCGCTTCTGCTGCTGCGGGCAAGGCGGCGACCTGGGGGTTGGCGGCGCGGCGGCCTCTCAGCGAGGTGCGCGGGTCCGGAGCCAGAGAAGCGACGATCGGGACCTGTTCGGTCGCATAGCGGTCGGAGCCGTCGCCGCCGCTCGCAGGCGCGTAGGCCAGCGTCGATGCGGCGGAGCGGGAGACCGCGCGTCCACGGCCGGGACGGCTTTCGTCTTCCTCGTTCCAGCCGAACAGCGAGGCCCAGAGGCTCCTGCGCGAGCCTTGCATGATCGCGCCTTCATCGAAATCGCCGGACTCGAACCCGCCGACGCTGCCGCCGCGTGCGATGATCTGCGCCTTGGCGATCTCGTAACCCTCAAGCGGCTTGCCGTCCGCCGCGATGTGAACGGTGTTGCCGTCGGGAAACAGGCGCGCAAGCTGATCCCGCGTCATGCGCGGCCACGAGCGCACGCTGCCGACGTCCAGATGGATGAAAGGCGTGTAGGCGCTCGGATAGTAGCCGACGCCGCCGCGCTGCATCTTCATGCCGATGCTGCGCACCTGGGCAGGCGACACGTCGGGAAGGTAGAAATCCATCGCCTTGCCCATCGTATGCTGGCTGTGCTTGGCCACGCCCCGCGAGCGCCGCCGCAGCATCGAGTTGGTCTGCGGCGAACGGTAGGCCGAGACCACATGGAACGGGCTGCTGGAGCCTGCCTCCCGGTGAACCTCCCAGGCGATGTCGAATAGGCGGGGGTCCATCTTGGTCGGCTCGTCGCGCCGCCAGTCCCGCAGGGCCCAATTGAGCTTGTCGAGCGCTTCGCCGACGTAGCGGCCGTCGCGGCGGAAGGTCACCGTGGTGATTTCCTTGGTGTGCATGTGCTGGATGCTGATGCTGCGCGTGTCGCCATTGGCGACGGCGTTCTGTGTCGCGCGGGAGCCGACGACGAGCGCGCAGGCTGCGATCGCCACGACTTGGGCGGCCCGAAGAGCAGGCCGCAAGGCGAAGGACCTGCCCTCTGCAGACCTGCCCTCTGCAGAGCTGCCGAATGCCGAGCTGCCGGCCAGACCGGCGCGGGGCGCCTCAGCAGCCGACGGCACGTTGATGATCCATGATGGAGCCAAGACCTGTCACGCGCACCCAACCCTGCAGAGCCGACATGACGCCGACGATAACCACAATTCCGGTGCGTGACCATTGCCCAACATGGTTAACCAATCATTGACGGAATGTTGCTGCAGGCAGGCTTCGGACGGACGCGATTTGCTTAGGCGGCAATCGTGGCGAAACCGTGCAATGAGCGACGATTTCGCCAGGGCGTCAAAGGCCGAGCGCTTCGCGTGTGCGCCTGTGGAAACCATAGATGTCCTCGTGCGTCCTGATCTCTCCGGACGGTGTCACGGTCATCGTCATGTAGATGATGTGTATGGGCAGCTTGCGCGAAAGCCTGATCGTCCGCTCGCCCGCTCCGACAAGGGAGGACAGACGCCGCTCCGACCATCCGCCGTCGGTCCCGCCCAGGACAAGCTCGGCGAGCTTGAGAGGCCGCTCCACGCGCACGCATCCCGAGGAATAAGCCCTGCGCGCCGATGCGAACAGGCTGCGGGAGGGGGTGTCGTGCAGATAGACCGCATGGTCGTTCGGAAACATGAACTTGACCGAGCCGAGCGCATTCGTGGGTCCAGGCGGCTGGCGCAGCGTGATCTGGTTGCCGCGGCGGATGACCTGCATTCCGCGCCGCTCCGCATAGCCGGGGTCGGCTTCGAGCTTGGGCAGGTAGTCCTGCTTGAGGATCGTGGGCGGCACGGTCCAGGACGGGTTGAGCACAAGGTGGTCCATCATGTCGGAGAAGATCGGCGTCGGCCGCTCCGACTTGCCGACGACGACGCGCGCCTCATGCACGATCGCCCCTGCCTCGACCTTCCTCACCATGTATTCGGGTACGTTCACGACGAGATGGTCGTCGCCGAGATCGGCCGGCAGCCAGCGCCAACGCTCCATGTTGGCGATGATGTCAGCCTCAAGCCCTGAACGCGGCGCGCCGTTCAGCGCGGCCTGAGTTCCGCGCGTCAGGATGCCATTGACCGGCAGGCCGTTCTCTTTTTGGAAGCTCGCCACGACGGTCGAAAGGGAACGGTCGTAGACCTCGCCGCCAGACGGGCCCACGCCAAGCCCGAAACGGGAGCGCAGCAGCTGGATGCGGTCGTCGCGCATGCCGACGCGCAGCACAGGTCCTGGCGGAATCACGGGAAGCGGCTCGGCGACGGCCTGGCGCGCTGCCCGCAGCTCCACCAGCTTCGCCTTGAGCGCCAGATAGCCGGGCTGAGCCGGATGGAACGCAGCCAGCGTCCGCGCGGGATCGGGGCTGGATGCGAGCGCCGCGAGGACATCCGATGCGCCGGGCAGATCCATCTTCGGCGTGATCAGGGCCGAGAGCCGGCGGGGGTTGATGCGTGCGCCGCGGGCGTCGCGGGCGTACTGCACGGCGCGGATCGACAGCATGAGATCGGCTTCGGCGAGCCCTGCGAGGCTGTCGGTCGTGCCGTGCAACGCATAATCGGCGGCCCGCAGGCCATCGTCCTCGGCACGCGCCAGATGGGCCATCACGATCCGCGCTTCGGCGGTGAGCTTGCCGCCGTCGTGCCACATCGGCCTGTGGCTGCGCTCGGCGTAGAATGCGACAAGCGCTTGCGCCTCCCGGGCCGGCAGCACGGAAAGCTTCAGGCCGTCGGCGAGACGCGCCGCCAGCATGGTCGCCAGAGGCGGGGCCTCGGCGGCAGCCAAGGCAGGTGCGGGATGTTCCGGGGCCGGCGGCGCCGCGGCGTTCGGAGCGAGCGGCGCCTTGGCCGTGGCGGCGAGCGAGGAGAAGACCGGTTCGGCGACAGGGTTCGTCGAGGCGGTCGTGGCGCCCGGCGCCGCGCTAGCGCCGGAGAGGTCGACAGGCGCGGCTTCCGGCGGAGGCGGCAGGCTGGCCACCGCGTCCTGCGCGGCGGGATGCTCCCGGCTTGCCACCTGGCCGCCAACCGGGCCGGCCGTCTCCGTTGCGACCGTGACGGCGATGTCGGCGGCCGCGGACGCATCGAGGGAGGATTCCGGCGTGGCCGCGGCCGCGAGCCGATCGGCCGGATCGCCAGCTTCCGGGACGGCCGCTGCCAGCGCTCCCGGCGCGCCGTCCCGCGCAAGATCGAGATCGACCGGAGCTGGCTCGGGCACGGGCGGCAGCAGCAACGCCATGTCCCGCTCGGCTGCGATGTCCTGAGCGCTGATCGTGACGTCGGCAGGATCGGGCGGCTGCGGCAGGGCCAAGCCGGGCTCGTCTTGCGGCGCAGGGGCTGGAATGGCCAGATTGCCGGAGAACGCTGTACTCGCAAGACACAAAGCCAACGCTGACGCAGACAAGGTCGCGCGCCTCAAGGCCATGTTGATTCTCCGGCAGGATGTTCGAAGGTCAGGTGTTTTGCAGTGCAGCAGGACAATGCACAAGGGCATTCCTGCAACACATCCTTGAAAAGCCGGCACGTCATGATGGCGGCCGCCGGCATGGAGGATGACCGAACATCAGGCGGCGACCTCATCGACGCCGTCCGCTTCAGTTCCGTCATCCAGGCCGTAATCCTTGAGCTTCCTGTAGAGCGTCGAACGCCCGATCCCGAGCTTGCGCGAGACCTCCGACATGTGCCCGCGGTAGTGCTGCAGCGCGAACTTGATGATGTCGCGCTCCAGGTCGTCCATGCGGCGCATGTCGGAGCCCTCGGTCAATTCGATCGCATTGGGGTCCCTGACAGGCACCTGGATGATCCTGGGCGGCTCGACCCCGCCCGACGTTACGGCATAAGGCTGCGGCGCAGGCGGGATGCGGACGTCGAAGCCTTCGACCTGCGCAGCGATCTGAGGGAACTCCGCGACGGTCAGTTCATCGCCGTCGCACAGCACGACAGCCCTGAACAGCGCGTTCTCGAGCTGGCGCACGTTGCCGGGCCAGTCATAGCGCTGCAGCAGCGCGGCCGCTTCCGCCGAAAGGCCGCGGATGCGCTTGCCTTCCTCGGCGGCGAAGCGCGCCACGAACGATTTCGCAAGGTCGGGAACGTCCTCGCGCCGCGAGCGCAAGGCTGGCAGCATGATGGGGAACACGTTCAGGCGGTAATAGAGATCTTCCCGGAACTGGCCCTGCTTCACCTGGTCGAGCAGGCTCTTGTTCGTCGCGGAGATGAGCCGGATGTCGACGCGGACGGATTTGCGCCCTCCGACCGGATCGACCTCGCCCTCCTGGATGGCGCGCAGCAGCTTGACCTGCGCATCGAGCGGCAGTTCGCCGATCTCGTCGAGGAACAGCGTGCCGCCGCTCGCTTCGACGAATTTTCCGACATGCTTCTCGGTCGCCCCGGTGAACGAGCCCTTCTCGTGGCCGAACAGGATTGATTCGACGAGATTGTCGGGGATCGCTCCGCAGTTCACGGTGACGAACGGCTTGCCGCGCCGGTCGCTCGAACCCTGGATCGCGCGCGCCAGAACCTCTTTACCAACGCCTGACTCGCCTTCGATCAGGATGGGGATGTTCGACTTCGCCGCCCGCTCCGACAGGCGCACCACGCGAGCCATCTCGGGGCTGCGCGTGCTGAGGTCATGGAAGCCCAGCGTGCCGGAGGCGCGGCGCTTCATGCGCCGGATCTCGTTCTCCAGCGCGCCGACCCTCAGCGCATTCTTGATCGAGACATGCAGCCGCTCGGCGCCCACCGGCTTGACGACGAAATCGCTGGCCCCGGCCCTCATGGCGGCGACGACGGTCTCGATGGAGGAATGCGCCGTCTGGACGATCACGGGCTTCTCGAGCCCCTTGTCCTTCAGCGCCGCCAGCACGCCCATGCCGTCGATGTCAGGCATGACGAGGTCGAGGATGACAAGGTCGACCTCCTCGCCGTCCGTGCCGGCCAGGAGCCTGACGGCGACGGCGCCGCTGTCGGCGGTGCGGGTCTCATATCCGAAACGACGGACCATCGCCTCCAGCAGCCGGCGTTGGACAGGATCGTCGTCGACAATGAGGACAGTGGTGGTCATGGGCAATCCGGATCGAGTTCTGGAGCGGTGAATCGCTGTGTCGTTCTGGGTCACTGTCAGCCACAAGGGTTAAGCGGCGCTTAAATCCCGAGATTCTTGCCGGGCGGCGCAGCCCTGCTCCAATGCGCAGTTGAATGAGCCGGACAGAACGCACATATCATGGGCTGCAAACGTCCTGGCGTGTCCTCCCTGCGCCTGTTACGTGCCGGTCGCGGGTCTCCAGAGGTCTCATTCAATGCATTGGTTGCCATCAAGCGCGCATCGACGGCCGGATTCAGTCGCGGCTGCCCCGGTGTTTTCCGCGGCGCAGGCGGCATCTCGCAGGGCGCAGCGGGACGCGGGGCTCGGCAACCTGCCGGAATGGGACCTGACGGATCTTTATCCGTCGATGGATGCGCCCGCCTTTCAAGACGACATGGCGCGCATCGCCGACCTCGCGCCGAAATTCGCCGGCCGCTACAAGGGCAGGCTGGCTGACATGGCTGGCCAGCCGGATGCATCGGTCGCGCTGCATCAGGCCGTCACCGCCTATGAAGGCCTCGATGACCTGATGGGCAGGATCATGTCCTTCGCAGGGCTGGTCTATTCGGGCGACACCACCGATCCGCAGCGCGCCAAATTCTACGGCGACACGCAGGAGCGCATCACTGCGGCGTCGACGAACCTGCTGTTCTTCACGCTCGAGCTCAACCGCATCCCCGACGAGGCGCTGGACGCCGCGGCCGCGTCTCCCCCGCTCAGCCATTACAAGCCATGGCTGGACGACATCAGGAAAGAGAAGCCGCACCAGCTGGATGATCGGCTCGAGCAGCTATTCCACGAGAAGGCCGTGACCGGGCGCGCGGCCTGGAACCGGCTTTTCGACGAGACCATCGCTTCGCTGCGCTTCAAGGTCGAGGACCAGGAGCTGACGCTGGAGCCGACGCTCAACAAGCTGCAGGACGCCGACCAGAAGGTGCGCAAGGCAGGAGCCGAGGCCTTGGCCAACGTCTTTAGCCAGCATCTGCGCACGTTCGCGCTGATCACGAACACGCTGGCCAAGGACAAGGACATCCAGGACACCTGGCGCGGCTTCACCGATGTCGCCCAGTCGCGTCATCTCGCCAACCGCGTCGAGCCCGAGGTCGTGGAGGCGCTCGTCAGCGCCGTCCGCACGGCCTATCCCCGGTTGTCTCATCGCTACTACGCCCTCAAGGCGAAATGGTTCGGCAAGACGGAACTCAACTTCTGGGACCGGAACGCGCCATTGCCGAAGGTCGAACAGCGCACGATTCCATGGGAGGAGGCGCGCGACACGGTGTTGGGGGCCTACAATGCCTTTTCACCGAAGATGGCCGGCATCGCGCGGCGCTTCTTCGACGAGCGCTGGATCGACGCGCCGGTCAGGCCCGGCAAGGCGCCGGGCGCGTTCGCCCACCCGACCGTCCCGTCATCTCATCCCTATGTGCTGGTGAACTACCAGGGCAAGCCGCGCGACGTGATGACGCTGGCGCATGAGCTCGGTCATGGGGTGCATCAGGTTCTTGCCTCGCCGAACGGGGCATTGATGGCGCCGACGCCCCTGACGCTTGCCGAGACCGCGTCCGTGTTCGGCGAGATGCTGACGTTCCGGCGGCTGCTCGACGCAACGGCCAGCCAGACCCAGCGCAAGGCCATGCTCGCCAGCAAGGTCGAGGACATGATCAACACCGTCGTGCGGCAGATCGCGTTCTACTCGTTCGAGCGCAAGCTGCATGAGGAGCGCAAGAAGGGCGAACTGACGGCGGAGGTCATCAGCGAGCTCTGGATGTCGGTTCAGGCCGAAAGCCTGGGGCCCGCGATCAAGCTCGGACCAGGCTACGAAACGTACTGGACCTACATTCCGCATTTCATCCATTCGCCGTTCTACGTCTACGCCTACGCGTTCGGCGACTGTCTGGTGAACTCGCTCTACGGCGTGTACGAGCGCTCCGCCGGAGGCTTTCAGGACCGTTATTTCGCCCTGCTGTCGGCGGGCGGCACCAAGCATCACTCGGAAGTCCTCGCGCCTTTCGGGCTCGATGCGCGCGACCCGGGCTTCTGGCAGATCGGCCTTGGGCTGATCGAGCGCATGATCGTCGAGCTCGAGGAGATGGGCTGAGCTGGCGCGTGTCCGCCAGTACGCCAACGATGTTGCGTCTGAAGGGCCGGGCCAGCTTCAGCGCCTGACGGCGCCGCGACGCTGTTGCAGCTTGCGCTGATGGCTCCGCACCCTATGTGAGACGTCATGAGCATTCCTCCCGATACCGAAAAGAACCGATTTTCCGCCCGGGCGTCGCGCTATGCCCGCGTCGGCGCCAATGTCGGCGGCGTCGCCGCCCGGATCGCGACATCCTTCCTGACGGGGCGGACGAGCACCGGCGACGCACGGAACGCCGCCTCGCTGGCGCAGGCGCTCGGCGGCCTGAAGGGCCCGTTGATGAAGGTCGCGCAATTGATCGCGACCATTCCCGACGTCGTGCCTCCCGAGTATGCGGAGGAGCTGCAGAAGCTGCAGTCGGAGGCGCCGCCCATGGGAGCGGCCTTCGTCAACCGCCGCATGATGGCCGAGCTTGGCGGCGGCTGGCGGGCGCGGTTCGCGGAGTTCGACCTCAAGCCGGCGGCGGCGGCCTCTCTCGGCCAGGTCCACAAGGCCACGTCGAAGGAAGGCGTGCGGCTTGCCTGCAAGCTGCAGTATCCGGACATGGAATCGGCGGTCGAGGCGGACCTGAGCCAGCTTCAGCTTCTGCTGGCGCTGCACCGGCGCATGGACAGCGCCATCGACACCCGCGAGATCGCCAAGGAGCTTGGGGCCCGCGTCCGGGAGGAGCTCGACTATCACCGCGAGGCCAAGCATGCGGCGCTGTACGAGCTGATGCTGGAGGGCACGGACGACGTGCGCGTGCCGAAGGTGGACACCTCGCTGTCGACCAAGCGCCTGCTCACGATGCACTGGCTCGAGGGCGGCAAGCTGCTCACGCACCGCGAGGCCGACCTCGAGACGCGAAACCTGATCGCCCGTGCGATGTTCCACGCCTGGTGGCGGCCGTTCATCCGGTTCGGCGTCATCCACGGCGACCCGCATCTCGGCAACTACACGGTGTTCGAGGAAGGCGGACGTCCGGGCGGGCTCAACCTGCTCGACTACGGCTGCGTGCGCATCTTCCCGTCGAGCTTCGTCAACGGGGTCAATGAGCTTCGCAACGGGCTCCTCCGCAACGACATGGCGCAGATCGTCAACGCCTACGAGGTCTGGGGCTTCAAGAACCTGAGCAAGGACCTCATCGACATTCTCAACATCTGGGCCAGGTTCATCTACGGGCCGTTGCTCGACGACCGGGTCCGCACGATCGCCGACGGCATCAGCCCGGGCGCCTATGGCCGGCGCGAGGCCTTCAGCGTGCATCAGGCGCTCAAGGAGAAGGGCCCGGTCACGGTTCCGCAGGAATTCGTCTTCATGGACCGCGCCGCCATCGGGCTGGGCGGGGTGTTCCTGCATCTCCGTACGGAGATGAACTTCTTCCGGCTGATCGAGGAGGAGCTCGAGAGCTTTTCGGCCGCTGCGGTCGCCCAGCGCCAGCAAGCCGCGCTGGAGCAGGTCGGGCTTTGACGCGCAGCCGCTGATGCCTATGTTTGCGCAGGCATGTCCGCGAAAGATGTCGCGTGCGATGAAATGGCATGCAAATCTGGCGATGGCTCGTTGCAACTGGCCGCAACCATGCGCTACAGGCTGACCGACAGTTTAATGTTCTGATCGACATAGTTCGGGGGCATCATGGCCGACCATGGCAATAC
Organism: Allobosea sp.; assembly: GCA_031412095.1. GTDB lineage: Bacteria > Pseudomonadota > Alphaproteobacteria > Rhizobiales > Beijerinckiaceae > Allobosea. The sequence goes on along the minus strand of JANOCI010000067.1, from coordinate 39,438 downwards.
CGGCGACACAGGCCATCCAGCGATGGACTATGAAGCGCACGAAGACACGTACAACGGCTTCATGCGCTTCGCCGAGGTCGGCACGGTGACATGCCTCGCCATCGTCGCCGCCCTTGCCGTCGGCGGGGTGAAGCACGCATGGCTGACCGCGATCTTCGGGACCATCCTGGCGTTGATCGCCGCCGCGATCGGGATCGCCTCGCCGAAGACCGGATGGCGCGCGCCTGCGGTCCCGCTCGTGCTGATGCTGATGGCCCTGGCCTTCATGTCCGGCGGCAGCGGAGTCCCGCACTGACCAGCTCGGCGCCAGCATGGTTCCTGCACGGACCATCGTCCCCCGTCCGTGCGGCGTGTTTCAAGTCATCGTTTCCGGAGACCTTTCCCCATGCGCATCGCTGTTCTCGCAGAAGTCCACGGCACTGAATCCCGCGTGGCGGCGACGCCCGAGACCGTGAAGAAGTTCGCGGCCCTGGGCGCCAGCGTCATGGTCGAGAAGGGCGCGGGCGCGGCAGCCGGCATCACCGACGCCGATTTCGAGGCGGCAGGGGCCTCCATCGGCCCGACCACGCAGGAAGCTGCGAAGGATGCTGACATCGTCCTCAAGGTGCGCCGGCCCGGCGAGGCCGAGCTCAAGAACATCAAGTCCGGAGCCATCGTCGTCGCCGTGATGGATCCATATGGCCAGGATGAGGCCCTCGCAGCCATGGCGAAGGCCGGCATCTCCGCCTTCGCCATGGAGCTGATGCCCCGCATCACCCGCGCGCAGGTCATGGACGTGCTGTCGTCGCAGGCCAACCTCGCCGGATACCGCGCGGTGATCGACGCCGCCGCCGAATACGGCCGGGCCATGCCGATGATGATGACCGCGGCAGGCACGGTGCCGGCCGCACGCGTCTTCATCATGGGCGTCGGCGTGGCGGGCCTGCAGGCCATCGCCACGGCGCGCCGCATGGGGGCTGTCGTGACCGCGACGGACGTGCGCCCCGCCACGAAGGAGCAGGTGGAGTCGCTCGGCGCGAAGTTCCTCGCCGTCGAGGACGAGGAGTTCAAGCAGGCGCAGACATCTGGCGGCTACGCCAAGGAGATGTCGCCCGAGTATCAGGCCAAGCAGGCCGAGCTGACCGCGAGCCATATCGCCAAGCAGGACATCGTGATCACGACGGCGTTGATCCCCGGCCGCCCCGCGCCACGGCTAATCAGCCGCGACATGGTGATGAGCATGAAGCCCGGCTCGGTGATCATCGACCTGGCCGTCGAGCGCGGCGGCAACTGCGAATTGTCGAAGCCGGGCGAGGTCGCCGTCACCGAGAATGGCGTGAGGATCGTCGGCCATCTCAACGTCGCGGGCCGCCTGCCGGCCACCGCGTCGGCGCTCTACGCCAAGAACCTCTACGCCTTCGTCGAGACGATGATCGACAAGGCCGCGAAGAAGCTCAGCCCCGATTGGGATGACGAACTGGTCAAGGCGACCCTGCTGACCCGGGACGGCTCCGTCGTCCATCCCGGCTTCCAGCCGAAGGGCTGATCCAGGCATCCGAGAGACGATTTCATCCTTCTACCCGATCTGACAGGAACAAGGCCCATGGCGACTCCACAGGAACTCCTGAAACAGGCACAGGACGCAAAGATCGCGGCGGATGCTGCCGCGGCCAAGGCCGGGGAGGCCCTGAGGACTATGCAGAGCATCGCTGACGGCGCGGGCGCGGCGGCAAGCGCGGCCACGGGCGGGGCCATCGATCCGCTGGTGTTCCAGCTGGCGGTGTTCGCCCTTGCCGTGGCGGTCGGCTATTATGTCGTCTGGTCGGTCACTCCCGCGCTGCACACGCCGCTGATGTCGGTGACCAACGCCATCTCGTCGGTCATCGTGGTCGGCGCGCTTCTGGCCGTCGGCGTCTCCAGCGCCGGAGCGCTTGATTCCGGGCCATGGTGGGCCAGGACGATGGGCTTCATAGCGTTGATTCTCGCTTCCGTGAACATCTTCGGCGGCTTCCTCGTCACCGAGCGCATGCTCGCGATGTACAAGAAGAAGGGCTGACATCCCATGGCCGCCAATCTTTCAGCCCTGCTCTATCTGGTGGCAGGCATCCTCTTCATCATGGCGCTGAGGGGCCTTTCGCACCCCACGACCAGCCGCCAGGGCAACATCTACGGCATGGTCGGCATGGCGATCGCCATCCTGACCACGGTGATCTTCTTCCGGCCCTCCGGCTTCTCGGGCTGGCTGCTGGTGATTCTGGGCCTTGGCATCGGCGGCGGCATCGGCGCCTACATGGCCAAAACCGTGCAGATGACGCAGATGCCGCAACTCGTGGCTTTCTTCCACTCGCTCGTGGGCCTTGCCGCCGTCCTCGTCGCCGGCGCGGCGCTTTACGCGCCGGCTGCCTTCGGCATCGCCAGGGGCGGCCTGATCAAGCCCGCCAGCCTCTTCGAGATGGGGCTCGGCGCGGCCATCGGCGCCGTCACCTTCACCGGCTCGATCATCGCCTTCCTCAAGCTCGACGGGCGCATGTCCGGCAAGCCGATCATGCTGCCGCAGCGACACGCCATCAACATTGGGCTCGGCGTCGCGCTGCTCCTGCTGCTGGTGATCTTCATGATCACCCAGAGCACGGTGGTGTTCTGGCTGATCGTGCTCGTCTCGCTGGCTCTCGGCGTCCTGCTGATCGTGCCGATCGGCGGGGCGGACATGCCGGTGGTCGTGTCGATGCTCAACAGCTATTCAGGTTGGGCGGCGGCCGGCATCGGCTTCACTGTCGGCAATATGGCGCTGATCATCACCGGCGCCCTCGTCGGCTCGTCAGGCGCGATCCTCAGCTACATCATGTGCAAGGCGATGAACCGCAGCTTCATCTCGGTCATCCTCGGCGGCTTCGGCGCGGATGATGCCGGCGCGGCGGCGGCCTCGGAAGCGAAGCCCTACAAGGCCGGCTCCGCCGACGACGCCGCCTACATCATGAAGAACGCCCAGAAGGTCATCATCGTGCCCGGCTACGGCATGGCCGTGGCGCAGGCGCAGCACGCGCTGCGCGAGATGGGCGACCTCCTCAAGAAGGAAGGCGTCGAGGTCAAGTACGCCATCCACCCGGTCGCGGGCCGCATGCCCGGCCACATGAACGTGCTGTTGGCCGAGGCCAACGTTCCCTATGACGAAGTGTTCGAGCTCGAAGACATCAACTCCGAATTCGGGCAGGCGGACGTCGCCTTCGTCATCGGGGCCAACGATGTCACGAACCCCGCCGCAAAGACCGACAAGACCTCGCCGATCTACGGCATGCCCGTGCTCGACGTGGAGAAGGCCGGGACGATCCTCTTCGTGAAGCGCGGAATGGGCGGGGTGGGCTATGCGGGCATCGACAACGAGGTGTTCTATCGCCCCAACACCATGATGCTGCTGGCCGACGCCAAGAAGATGGTCGAGAGCATCGTCAAGGCCCTGGCCCATTGAGGGCGACGACGGCCTCGTGACCGATTTCGAAGGGCCGGTCCTCAAACCGGCCCTTTTTTCTTGTCAGGAGCTTCACATGACCCCCCATACGATACGCGAGATGGACGACGCGGACCGCGAGACGGTCATCGACCTGATCTGGGAGCTGAACCGTTTCGAGAACGCGATCTCGGGCGATCGCGCGGCAGGGCGCAAGGCTGCCGCCGGGGGGCTGGCGGGAAATCGCCGGCGCATGTCCGAACATGGCGGCATCGAGCTGGTGGTGGAGGTCGATGGCCTCGTCGCGGGCTATCTGCTCTGCGTCATCGAGAGCGCCGAGGCCTACGTGCATGAGCAGTTCAGCCGGCGCGCCTACATCGCCGAGCTGGTGGTGGCCGAGGCCGTGCGCGGCGGCGGGATCGGTCAGGCGCTGATCGCGGCGGCGGAAGACTTCGCCCGCGCCAGCGACATGCGCACGATCTTCATCGGGGTCCTGGCAGGCAATGCCCCTGCCGACAGGCTCTATGAGCAACTGGGATACCGGCCCTACAGCATCGAGCGGATGAAGCGGCTGGACCGATGAGCGAGGCGTCCGCGCATGACGGCCGACCGGCCCGGACGCGCTGGCTCAGGCAAGGCCTCGCCGTCGTCATCGCGGCCGTCGCTGTGCTGTACCTCGCATCGAGCGCATATCTCTATGCCATCCAGCGCACCATGTTGTTCGTGCCGGACATCAGCGACGTATCCTCCGAAGTGCATCGCCTTCCCGGCGCGGAGGCTGTCAGGCTCGTCACGGCAGACGGCGAAACCCTGCAGGCATGGTACAAGCCGCCGCGCGACGCGGGCCGGCCGGTCTATCTCTACCTGCACGGCAACGGCGCCAACCTGACGCGCCGCGCCGGCCGGTTCCGGCAGATGACGGGCGACGGCACGGGGCTGCTGGCGGTCAGCTGGCGCGGCTATGGCGGCTCGACAGGCTCGCCATCCGAGTCTGGACTGCACCTCGACGGTCAGGCTGGATACGCATTCCTGGCGGAGCGCGCGGACCCGTCGCGCATCATGCTGTTCGGTGAGTCGCTCGGGACAGGCGTGGCGGTCGGCTTGGCTGCGAGCCGGCCCGCCGCGCTGCTGATCCTTGATTCGCCCTACGCCTCGATCGCGGACCTTGGCGCCCGGCGCTTCCCGTGGCTGCCGGTCGCGCTCCTCTCGCGTGACCCGTTCCGGTCCCTCCTGCACGCGCCGAATGTCACGATTCCCGTCATCGCGCAGCATTGCTCAGATGATTGGCTCATTCCGCTCAGCGAGGCCAAGCGGCTGATGGCGGCGTTTCCGTCCGTGCCAGACGTCAGCGTCATCGAAGGACGCTGCCATGTTCCGGATGTCGGACGCCTGCTTTTGCCCAAGATCAGGGCCTGGATCGAGGCGCGTCCGGGCTAGATCATCCTGCCTTCAGACGGGATCCGCTCCGGCGGCGAACCGCCGGCGGCTTGCCCCTCAAGAGCGGAAGAAGCCGCCGCCGCCCAACCGCGATGTGCCCGCCCGCGCCACGGCGTTGTTGCTGTCGAGGCTGAGCGCCCGCTGGTAGCTCTCGCTTGCGTCGTTGCGCCGGTTCAGCCGCTCGAAAGCCAGCCCACGGCCGGCCCACGCGTCGGCGTTGCGGTTGTCGACATTCAGCGAGGCGGTGAAGTCCTCCTGCGCCTTGTCGTATTGGCCAAGTTCGACAAGGCTCTGGCCACGGGCCGTGTAAGGGGGCGCGTTGTAGGGATTGCGGTCGATGGCCGAGTCGAAATCCTGCACGGCCTGGCGATGGTTGCCCTGGCGCTGATAGACCAGCCCGCGCGCATGCAGCGCCTCCGCGCCTTCCGGGTTGAGCCTGATCGCCTGATTGAGGTCCGACACCGCTTCGGCAAGCTGGTTCTGCGCGCGCAGGAGATTGCCGCGTGCGAGATAGGCCGGCGCGTAGTTCGGGTTGGCCTGGATGGCCCGGCTGAAATCCTGCATCGCGGCCTCGTTGCGGCCGCTCTGGCGCTGCGCGAGCCCACGGTTGGTGTAGGCCGGCGCAAAGCCCGGATCGAGGCTGACGGCCTTCGAGAAGTCCGCGATGGCGTCGGAGAAGCGTCCGATGCGGGCATAGGCCGCCCCACGCTGGTTATAGGCCTCGGGATCGTTGGGCCGGCGGCTTACGACTTCCGACAGCGACGAGATGTTGACCGAGGTCGCCGGGTTGTCGCCAGTCTCCAGTTCGGCCACGCCGACGCCGGGGCCAAGGGCCGAGACGGTGTCGCAGGCGCCGAGCGCGCCCGCGAGCGAGACGATCATCGCAAAACGCCCGAGCTTCATTAAATCTCACTCCCAGGATTCGCGGCGGACCGTGCAAGCGACAGTTCACGTGAAGGGCCCTGCCTGCCCGGCTGCACGATCATGGCGGTTGTCGTCGGCCACTTCCAGACATAAAAAAGGCGTCTGGAAGGCAAAACACCCAGACGCCATGTGTTTCTTGATCATCGGATCCGTCCGCATCGGCTCGAGAGGCGATGCGGTCATTGGAGCAGGCGGCGGGCTTCAGACGCGCGGCGGCTTTGCGCCAGCAACGACCCGCGGCTTGGAGGGCGGCAGGAGCCCTTCGCGCTGAAGGCGCTTGCGGACAAGCTTTCGGGCGCGGCGCACGGCCTCCGCCTTTTCGCGGGCCCTCTTCTCGGACGGCTTCTCATAGTGGCCGCGCAGCTTCATTTCGCGGAAGATACCTTCGCGCTGCATCTTCTTCTTCAAGGCGCGAAGCGCCTGATCAACGTTATTTTCGCGAACGAGAACCTGCACGTGTGACCTGCTTTTGACGGGTTGAAATAGGGTTTGGAGACGCCGCCGACAACCCGCGCCGCTTCCAGAAGGGGCGCGTGTAACAAATAAGAGTCCCGGTGTCCACACTTGGCAGACGCAAAATGCGTCATTCCGCAGCCAGGGCCGCTCAATCCGTCAGGCCGAGCAGCCGGTTCACATGACCCATCTTGCGGCCCGGACGCGCTTCTCGCTTGCCATATAGATGCAGTCGGGCGTGGGGATCGGCCAGCCGGGCCAGCGACGCCGCCTCCTCCTCCCCGATCAGGTTGATCATCTCGACCCTCGGGGCAAGCCTCAGCGGCGATCCCAGCGGCCAGCCCGCGACCGCACGGATGTGCTGTTCGAACTGGCACGTGAGCGCGCCGTCCATCGTCCAGTGGCCGGAATTGTGCACGCGCGGCGCGATTTCGTTGACGAGCACGCGCTGCCCGGCTGCGTCGTCGACGACAAAGAACTCGACGCCGAGCACGCCGACATAGTCCAGCGCCTCGGCGATGCGGCGCGTCAGGGCAACCGCTTCGCCTGCGACGCCGGCACTGAGAGCGGCTGGCGCCGCCGAACGATGAAGGATGTGGTCCCGGTGCTCGTTCTCAGTCGGATCGTAAGCTTCGAAGGAGCCGTCGCGGCCTCTCGCGGCGACGATCGAGATCTCCCGCGTGAAAGGCACGAACGCCTCGAGGATGGCCGGCCCGCCCAACAAGGCGGCGAATGCGCCCTCGCCATCGCGAGGGCTGCCGATCCTGGCCTGCCCCTTGCCGTCATACCCGAATCTGGTGGTCTTGAGGATGGCGGGGCATCCGATCGCCTCGATCGCTGCGGCCAACTCGCTTTGCGAGGCCACGGAGGCGAAGTCGGCCGTGCGTGCTCCAAGCGAGCGCACGAGATGTTTTTCGGTCAACCGGTCCTGCGCCGCCGCCAGCGCCTTCGAGCCGGGGTGCACCGCGACGCGCTCTTCGAGAAAGCGCACCGTCTCGACCGGCACGTTCTCGAACTCGAAGGTGACCGCACCGACATGTCTGGCGAACTCGGCGAGCCTGTCCTCGTCGCGGTAGTCAGCCTGCGTCCAGGCGGCCGCAACCTCGAATGCGGGGCTGTCGGGCTCGGGCGCAAAGACATGGCACTTCAATCCAAGCCGCGCCGCCGCAAGGACGAGCATGCGCCCAAGCTGTCCGCCACCCAAGATGCCGAGCACGTCTCCGGACCGGAGCATCAGGCGTCGTCCTCGGGCGTCTCGGCGACCGCGTCGGTCTGGCGCTGCCGCCAGGCTTCGAGGCGCGCGGCCAGCGCCGGATCGTGCAGCGCCAGCACGGCGGCGGCCAGGAGGGCGGCGTTGACGGCCCCGGCCTTGCCGATGGCCAGCGTGCCGACGGGAATGCCGGCCGGCATCTGCACGATGGACAAGAGGCTGTCCTGCCCCGAAAGCGCCTTCGACTCGACAGGTACGCCGAAGACAGGAAGGGGCGTCATCGCCGCGGTCATGCCGGGCAGATGGGCGGCGCCCCCGGCCCCCGCGATGATGACCTGAAGCCCGGCCGCCTTCGCGCCCTTTGCGAAGGCGAACAGCCGGTCAGGCGTGCGGTGCGCCGAGACGATCCGGACCTGCGCCGAAACGTCCAGCGCCTTCAGCGTCTCCGCGGCATGGCGCATGGTGGCCCAGTCGGACTGGCTGCCCATGATGATGGCCACGGGGACGGCTGCAGGCGGCATGGAGGGCATCCGTTTCTACATGGCGGCGGATCGTGAAGGCCGATGGCGGCGCTCCCGCCCAAGGCCGCGCCGTGCCCTGGCAAGCTTTGCTCTAGCCTGCGGGGCGCCGGTCCCGCAAGTGAGCTGCAAGTAAGCTGGCGAACTGCGTCACGCGATGATGTCAGGCGTGAGCTGGTCCTCGATGACGTAGATGCGGTCCTTGAGATAAAGCTTTCGGCGTTTTAGGCGCATGATCTGGATCTGGTCGACCAGCGGCATCTTCTCGAGCGCAAGGATGGCGGCGTCGAGGTCTCCGTGCTCTTGCCGCATCCGGTGCAGTTCCGTTTCGAGCGCGGCTTGCCGTTCCTCGTCGAGATCAAAACGCATCATCGGGTGCTGCTCTCTTTTGGCCGCAATCACAGGCGAAGCTGTGGGTGCAAAAACTACGGCGCAGGCGTCATCTCGGCAAGTCATGACGAGACTGAATCTTTAGGCCGGCGTGCCTGAATTTTCATGTTGCAGCGCACGGCTGAAATTAGACAGCCCGCTCATGATCTGCCAGAATCGCCAATGTCGTAGCCTGTCACAGCTCGTCACACACGGAGGACTGCATGTCGCTTCAGACCCACCTCGTCGAACTCGAGAAAAAGCACAAGGCGCTCGAAAGCGCGCTGGAACACGCGCTCGCCCATCCGTCTGCGAGCGCCACCGAGTTGGCGCAGATGAAGCGCAGGAAGCTGCACCTGAAGGATGAGATCGCCAAGCTGAAGGCGACATTGCCGACAAGCCAGAAAACCGTTCACTGACTGGACCCCCGGTTGGCGGATTGCCCGAGCGGCGGTCCGCCAGCCAGCGGCTTCAGGCCTGCCTCGCCATCTCCCGGAGCCGGAATTTCTGGATCTTTCCGGTGGATGTCCTGGGCAATTCGACGAAGACCACGTGCCGCGGGCATTTGAAGCTCGCCAGCAGGGTGCGGCACCAGGCGGTGATGTCGTCCGGCGTCGCGGCTGAGCCAGGCCTCAGTTCGATGAAGGCGCACGGCGTCTCGCCCCACCGCTCGTCGGGCCGGGCGACGACGGCGGCCGCCAGCACCGCCGGATGCTTGCAGATCGCGTCCTCGACCTCGATCGAGGAAATGTTCTCGCCTCCTGATATGATGATGTCCTTTGAGCGGTCCCTGAGCTGGATGTAGCCGTCGGGATGCCGCACGCCGAGGTCGCCCGAATGGAACCAGCCGCCCTCGAAGGCTGCGGCGGTCGCGGCGGGGTTCTTCAGGTAGCCCTTCATCACCACGTTTCCACGGAACATGACCTCGCCCATGCTGACGCCATCCCGCGGGACAGGATGAAGGGTCTGCGGGTCAAGCACGTCAAGTTCCTCGAGCGCGCTGTACCGAACGCCTTGCCGGGCCTTGAGCCGGGCCTGCGCAGCGCCGTCGAGCAGGTCCCACTCCTCGTGCCATGTGTTGGCGACGGCGGGCCCGTAGACTTCGGTGAGGCCGTAGAGGTGCGTCACGCGGAAGCCGGCCTCGGCCATCGCCGCGAGCGTCGCTTCCGGCGGCGGGGCTGCAGCGGTGTAGAACTCCACGGCATGCGGCAAAGCACGTTTCTCGGCCGCCGGTGCGTTCAACAGGGCCGACATAACGATGGGCGCGCCGCAAAGATGGGTCACGCCATGGTCGGCGATGGCGTCATACATCGCCTTGGCGCGCACATGCCTGAGGCAGACATGCACGCCGGCGACGACCGAGATCGACCAGGGAAAGCACCAGCCGTTGCAATGGAACATCGGCAGTGTCCACAAATAGACCGGGTGCCGGGGAAGGCCGCAGGTGATGACGTTGCCGAGCGCCAGGAGGTGCGCGCCTCGGTGGTGGTAGACCACGCCTTTGGGGTCCCCCGTCGTGCCGGAAGTGTAGTTCAGCGCGATCGCGTCCCATTCATCCGCGAGCTGCGGCCGGCAGAAGGCCGGGTCGCCTCTCCCGATCATCTCCTCGTACTCGGTTGCGCCCAGCCGTTCGCCGGGTCCGTCATATTCGGGATCGTCGTAGTCGATCACGATTGGCTTTCTCTTTGCCAGCACCAGCGCGGGGCCGACGATGTGCGAGAATTCGCGGTCGGCGATCAAGACTTTCGCCTCACCATGGTCGAGCGAGAAGGCGATCGTCGAGGGGTCGAGCCGGGTGTTCAGCGTGTTGAGCACCGCGCCGGTCATGGGCACGCCGTAATGGCACTCCAGCATGGCGGGCGTGTTTGCCAGCATGACCGACACCGTGTCGCCCCGTCCGACGCCGAGCTTCTGCAGGGCGGAGGCCAGGCGCAGGCTGCGCTCATGGAATTGGGCGTAGGTGCGCCTGATCCGGCCGTGGATGATGGCGGGGCGATCAGGATGCACCGAGGCCGCATGCTCGAGGAAGCCGAGCGGACTGAGGGGCTGATGGTTGGCGGTGTTCCTGTCCAGATCGCGGTCGTAGCTGGCCTGGCTCATGATTCTCTCCACATTTGACGGCGCAGGGCAGGACGAAGCCGCCTGCGGGATCGCGCATGACGCCGGGCGCCTCGTCCCGATGGCCTGACCCTGACAGGTCAGGCCAGGCCGACGACGCCGTCATAGGTCAGCTTCAGCCCCACCAGAAGCAGCATGGCATAGATCACAGGGTAGAACTTCGCCACGGTGATGCGCCTGACGAGCCAGATGCCGAACACGTTGCTCGCCAGCGCCACCGGAAGCAGGAGCGCCGATCCCAGCAGCGTCTCCCGCGTGAGCAGCCCGAGTTGCACATACGGCCAGATTTTGACGATGTTGACTACGAAGAACAGCCAGCCGAGCGTCCCGGCGAACACGGCCGGGGCAAGCCGCAGCGGCATCAGATAGACCTGCAGAGGCGGGGCGCCGGCATGCGCGACGAAGCTGGTCAGCCCGCACCACGTGCCCCAGAAAACGCCGGCGGCGTCCGGCGCGCGCCGGGGCGGGCCTTCCGCAATGCCCCTCAGGCGCTGCAGCCACCAGTTCGCCGCGAACACCAGGGCGATCGCCCCCACAAGCAGCTTGAGGCCAGCATCCGAAACGTAGGACACCGTCGCAGCGCCGACGGCCGTGCCGATCAGGCATCCGATCACCAGGACGATGAAGCTGTGCCTGTCGACGTTGCGGCGAAAAGCCCAGATCGTCACCATGTCCTGCGCCATCAGCACCGGCAGCAGGATCGCGGCGGCGGCGAGGGGCGGCAGCGCCAGCGCGAACACCGGCAGGCCAAGGACCGCGAGGCCGGTGAAGCCGCCCTTCGACAGCCCGAATGCGGCGACGGCCAGCGATCCGTATATCCAGAATGTGGAAGAGGTCAGAAGTTCAGGCACGATTGCGTCCGGGCATGTCCGCACACTGCCTGCAACCTTCAGGCCGTGCAAACGCCGACTCGCGCATGGCCTGCCCGAAAGCGATGGCCTATCCGAAAGCAGCCTTCAAACGATCGATCTGGTTGGCGACATCGTTGCTGCAGGCGGCGGTTTCGGCAGCAGCCTCCACATCGGTCGTCACCAGCTGTTCGAGGTGCTGCACGCGGGCCTGCATCCGCTGGGAGGCGGCCATCAGGTCCTTGAGGCGCGTCGGCAGAAGCTCGACGACGGCGGCCTCCGTGGGAATGCTGACATCCGCGAGGCGTACGCGGTTCTTCTCGGTTCGCGCCTGCACGCTGGTGATCTCGCCCTCTGCGACGGCGCGCTGGACCAGCAGCCAGGATGCGATCTGCATCAGGCGCGTCGTCAGGCGCATGCTCTCGGTGGCGTAGGCCAGCGCTGCGTCACGCGGCAGGGAGCGCGATTCCTCCCGCCCTGCCCCGTCGAGATAGGCGGCCGTGTCCTCGACCAGCATCATGCCTTCCCGGAACAGGGTGCGGAACGAGTCGGAGCACACGAAATTGCGCCCGAATGGAACGGCAACAGATCTGAGATTCTCGACCATCACGCTATACGCCTCCGGTTTGAACCGGTCCTGCCCCAGTTTGGAGCAATATGCCCGGACACGCCATCGAAGTCGCAAGGATAACGCCAATCGCTGCGGCGGCCCGTTTAACCTGGCGTTAAGGTTAACCATCGTCAATGCGGGCGGCGCATTCTATCGTTGCCGCGTGGCGGCGGAATTCCGGGTTGCAATTTCATGCCCCCTGCCTGGCCGGCATCGGATTCCGATGCAGGGCGGGCAAAAAAAGAGCCGCTGCGAAGCGGCTCGAAGGTCAACAGGGAGGCGTCAAACAGAGCGGCCCAAGCCACTCGGCGTCCGGAGACCGGACCCTTCTGTTCATACTCTGGAAGTGTTAACCAGCCGTTAAAGGCTGGCTGCAAAGGGTGCCTGCCCGCCGCATATCCCTCCAGCGGCTCGGACCGGCAGGCGGCGTGCGTCAGCCTTGCTGCTTGAAGAAGGCGTCGGCGGCGTTCTTGGATGCCTGCTTGCGGGATCTGGCTTCTGTCAGGCGCTCAATCTCGGCCGAGAGAGCCTCGATGCGCCGGCCGATCTCCTCGATGGAGAGTTGCGACAGGTCCTGGCCGATCTCGTGCAGGGCAGGCTTCCGGGGTTTGTCGTCGTCACCAAAAAGCATTGTCGAAACCTCATGGACGTCATGTCGGGTTTGGCATTGCCCCGCTTCAGGATACCAAATTTCGAAGCCGGACGCAGCCGTGTTGTTCCGCAGCGCCCAACGGCACGCCCTCGACCTCATGCCGCTCGGGCGAAAGCTCGCCCGGCGCCAGGCAATCCACCGCAAAGTGCTGATTTTCCGTGATCCGCAGCCAGAACGCCAGTCAGCACACATGGACACCGGCGCACGAGGCAATTATAAGGCAAACCGTTCCCTGCATGTCTGGTGTCGTGAACGCTCCGGCCCGACGGCCGGTTCGGCGCACCAGAGAAGCACGCCGGATTTTGTAGCAATTGCCTGCGAGGCCATGGGGCCGGTGGGCATGGAGGTTTGAAGATGTCCCAGAATGCACCGCTGATGCCGAAGGCGACCGCCGTGTGGCTGGTCGAGAACACGTCCCTGACCTTCGAACAGATCGCCGATTTCTGCAAACTGCATCCGCTCGAGGTCAAGGGCATCGCGGACGGCGAGGTCGCCACCGGCATCAAGGGGCTCGACCCGATCGGCACCAGCCAGCTCACCCGGGAGGAGCTCGAACGGGCGCAGCGCAATCCGGAGCATCGGCTCAAGGTGGCCGAGCCGAAAGTGCGCGTGCCTGAGATGAAGAAGATCCGCGGGCCGCGCTATACGCCCGTCTCCAAGCGCCAGGACCGCCCGAACGCGATCCTGTGGCTGCTGCGGAACCATGCCGAGCTCAAGGACGCCGCCGTGATGCGGCTCGCCGGCACCACCAAGCACACGATCCAGCAGATCCGCGAGCGCACGCACTGGAACTCGACCCAGCTGTCGCCGATGGATCCGGTCAGCCTCGGACTGTGCTCCCAGGTCGACCTCGACTTGGAGATCGCCCGCGCCACCAAGGACCGTCCCAAAGTCGAAGTCGAGCTCGGGCCGACGCTTCTCTCAGCTGAAGTCTCGACCCAGGCCGAACCCGATGAGGACGCCGCGCCACGCCGGCCGGATGTCCACACCGCCGATTCCGTCTTCGGAAAGCTCAAGCAGCTCAAGCGCGAGGACGGCGAGGCCTGAAGGGCCCGCGCCGCGCCGTTTGGCCGGCGCTGCTGTACAGGAGAGCCGCCGCGCCGTTTGGCCGGCGTTTCTCTCCGACGTGCCCCGGGCCTTCGGGCCAACGCTGCTCCCCGGGACGGCTGCCGCGATCTAGCCCGGCAAGCCTCTGGCCTTGAGCGCAGCGGCGATCTCGTCCAGCACCGCCGGGTCGTCGATCGTGGCGGGCATCGACCAGCTGGCGCCATCGGCGATCTTCTTCATCGTCCCGCGCAGGATCTTGCCTGACCGTGTCTTCGGCAGCCTCGGGACGGTCACGGCCAGCTTGAACGCCGCGACCGGGCCGATCCTGTCGCGCACGAGCTGGACGAGCTCCTTCTCGATGTCGGCGTGCTGGGTCCTGACGCCATGCTTCAGCACCACGAAGCCACAGGGCGCTTCGCCCTTGAGCGCGTCCGCAATCCCGATCACGGCGCATTCGGCAACCGCGGGATGGGATGCCAGCACCTCCTCCATGCCCCCGGTCGACAGCCTGTGCCCCGCCACGTTGATGATGTCGTCGGTGCGGCCCATGATGTAGAGATATCCGTCCTCATCGATGAAGCCTGCGTCGGCGGTCTTGTAGAAGCCGGGGAAGTCATCGAGATAGGCTTCGCGGAAGCGCGCGTCGGCCTGCCACAGCGTCGGGAATGCGCCCGGCGGCAACGGCAGCTTGACCACGATGGACCCCATCTTGCCCACGGGCACAGGCCTGCAGGCCTCGTCCACGATGCGCACGTCATAGCCTGGCATCGGCACGGTGGGCGAGCCATGCTTGACCGGCAGCATCCCGAGCCCGACCGGGTTTCCGGCGATGCACCAGCCGGTTTCGGTCTGCCACCAATGGTCGACGACCGGCTTGCCGAGCACATCCTCAGCCCACTTGACCGTGTCTGGATCGGCCCGCTCCCCGGCAAGGAACAGCGTGCGGAAATGCGGCATCGCGTACCGCTTGAGATGCGTCGCCTCCGGATCCTCCTTGCGGATCGCGCGGAAGGCTGTCGGCGCCGTGAACAGCGCGGCGACCTTGTGCTCGGCGATCACCCGCCAATAGGCGCCGGGGTCAGGCGTGCCGACCGGCTTGCCTTCATAGATCAGCGTGGTGCATCCGCTCAGCAGCGGCGCGTAGACGATGTACGAGTGCCCGACGACCCAGCCGACATCGGACGCTGCCCAGAACACCTCGCCCGGCCTGACGCCATAGAGGTTCCACATCGACCAGTTGAGCGCCACCATATGCCCGCCATTGTCGCGCACCACGCCCTTGGGCTTGCCGGTCGTGCCGGAGGTGTAGAGCACATAGAGCGGGTCGGTGGCCTGGAGCTCGGCGCAGGGCGCGGTCCTGCCTTCGGCCTTGGCGGCGGCGACGGCCTTCGCCCAGTCGAGATCGCGGCCCTGCGTCATCGCGGCGGCCAGTTCCGGCCGCTGCAGCACGAGGCATTGCGCAGGCTTGTGCGCGGCAAGGTCGATCGCGCCGTCCAGCAGCGGCTTGTAGGCGATGGTGCGCGCCCCTTCGATGCCGCAGGAGGCGGCGAGGATGGCCGCCGGCTTCGCGTCGTCGATGCGGGTCGCCAGCTCCTTGGCGGCGAAGCCCCCGAAGACCACGGAATGCACCGCCCCGATGCGGGCGCAGGCCAGCATCGCGAAAACAGCTTCCGGGATCATAGGCATGTAGATGATGACCCGGTCGCCCTTGGCGACGCCCATGTCCAGCAGCACGGACGCCAGCGTCGAGACCTCGAGCTTGAGCTCCGCATAGGTGAAGGCCCGCTTGGCGCCCGTCACCGGGCTGTCGTAGATCAACGCCGCCTGGTCGCCGCGGCCGCCGTCCGCATGCCTGTCCACCGCGTTATGGCAGGTGTTGCAGGTGCCGTCGACGAACCAGCGGCCATAGAGGCCGGCCTGCGCGTCGAGGATGACCGAAGGCGGCTTGATCCAGTCGATGGCGCGCGCCGCTTCCGCCCAGAACGTCTCCGGAGCGGCCTGCCAGGCGGCGTAAGTCTCGTGATAGCGGCTTTCGGTCATGGCGATCCCCATCAGTCGGAGCCACCTTCTGCGGGCGGCGCACGATGTCAACAGCACGGGATGCGAGAAGCGTCGAGATCGACTTTCGGCGCGGCGGCGCATGGCGGCAGGCACTGGGGAAGCATGGCGGATGAGGCGGGACGGTGGGGGCCCGTGCGAAATCCACCGGCAAATCCTGCGCCGGGCTTGCGCATGGCGCAGGCTCTTCTAGCAAGGATCAGGCAACACATCGGACCATGGCCATGCCGTCAGACATCGAGATCGCCCGCGCGGCGCGCCTGAAGTCGATCCAGCAGATCGCCGACACGGTCGGCATCCCGCCCGCTGCGGTCAGCCCTTATGGCAGGCATATCGCCAAGGTCGACCTCGACTGGCTGCAGGCGCAGGCGCCCCGGCCCGGTGCGAAGCTGATCCTTGTCAGCGCGATCAATCCGACGCCGGCGGGCGAAGGCAAGACGACGACCACGGTAGGGCTGGGCGATGGCCTGAACCGCATCGGCAAGCGCACGATGATCTGCCTGCGCGAACCTTCGCTTGGTCCATGCTTCGGCGTCAAAGGCGGCGCGGCTGGCGGCGGCTACGCCCAGATCGTGCCCATGGAGCAGATCAACCTGCACTTCACGGGCGATTTCCATGCCATCACGTCGGCGCACAATCTGTTGTCGGCCTTGATCGACAATCACATTTACTGGGGCAATGCGCTTGGGCTTGACCAGCGCCGCATCGGGTGGCGCCGCGCCCTGGACATGAACGACCGTTCGCTGCGCGCCATCGTGTCGTCCCTCGGCGGCGCGAAGAACGGCTTTCCGCGTGAGGATGGCTTCGACATCACCGTCGCCTCCGAGGTCATGGCCGTGTTCTGCCTTGCCGAGAGCCTGGCCGACCTCGAGGACCGGCTCGGTCGGATGGTGATCGGCCATCGCCATGACAGGAGCGCCGTGACGGCGGCCGACCTCAAGGCTCCCGGAGCCATGGCCGTGCTGCTGAAGGATGCGATCCAGCCCAACCTCGTGCAGACGCTGGAAGGCAATCCCGCCTTCGTTCATGGCGGGCCCTTCGCCAACATCGCCCATGGCTGCAATTCAGTGATCGCCACCAAGGCCGCCCTGAAGCTTGCGGACTACGTGGTCACGGAGGCGGGCTTCGGAGCCGATCTGGGCGCCGAGAAGTTCTTCAACATCAAATGCCGCAAGGCCGGGCTGGAGCCGGCCGCCGCCGTGATCGTTGCGACCGTGCGGGCGCTGAAGATGCATGGCGGCATCGCCAAGGACGATCTGGGGGCCGAGAATCTGGAGGGGCTCGCAGCCGGGCTGGTCAATCTTGAACGGCATGTGCGCAATGTGCGCGGCTTCGGCGTGCCGGTCGTCGTCGCGATCAACCACTTCACGTCCGACACCGCTGCGGAGCATGCGCTGATCCAAGCGTTCTGCGCGGACGCGCTGGGGGTCGAGGCGATCATATGCCGGCACTGGGCCGACGGCTCGGCCGGCGCGGAGGAGCTTGCGCGCCATGTCGTGTCGATGACCGAGGGGGAGCGGGCCGAGCCTTTCGCGCCGTTGTATCCCGATGAGATGCCGCTGGCGGACAAGATACGGACCATTGCGGCCCGCATCTACGGTGCGGCCGGCATCGCGCTGGATCCGAAGGCAAGCGAGAAGCTTCGCGACCTGGAAATCGCCGGCTTCGGGCACCTGCCGATCTGCATCGCAAAGACGCAGATGTCGTTCTCCGCCGACCCCACCTTGCGCGGCGCGCCGTCGGGCCACATCGTGCCGGTCCGCGACGTCTCGCTCTCGGCGGGGGCGGGCTTCGTCGTGGCTCTCTGCGGCGACATCATGCGGATGCCGGGCCTTCCGCGCGTCCCGGCCGCCGAACGCATCCACATCGACCGGCAAGGCCGGATCGAAGGATTGTTCTGAGCACGTAGGCGGCGCGCCATCGCGACATCGCCGCAAAGCAGGTTTACGTCAGGCAGCGAACAGGAGCCGCTCAAGCGGAGCAACTGATGCTGGACAAACCCACACACGTGAACATCGCAGTCTATTCGGACATCGTCTGTCCCTGGTGCTATCTTGGCAAGAAGCGGCTGGAAGCCGGCCTTGCCCTGGCGGGCGTGCAGGAAGCGCGCGTCGCATGGTTGCCCTATGAGCTGAACCCCACGATGCCGGCGGATGGCATGGACCGCAGCGCCTATCTCGACGCCAAGTTCGGCCCCGGCAAGCGGGCCGAGATCGAGGAGCGCCTGACGCAGGCGGCGCGGGAGGATGGGCTTGCCTTCAACTGGCAAGGCGTGAAGCGCACGCCCAACACGCGCAAGGCCCACATCCTGATCGCGCTCGCCACGGGACTGGGGCATGGCAACGCCGCCAAGGGCTCGTTGATGAACGCCTATTTCGAGCAGGGCCGCGACATCGGCGAGATCGAGGTGCTCACCGACATCGCCGCGTCCCTTGGCGTCGACGGCGCTGAACTGCTGGCCGCTTTCGCGAATCCCGCCCTCAACGGCGAGATCGACCGGCTCGAGGCGCAGGCGGGCGAGATCGGCGTGCAGGGCGTGCCGTTCTTCATCGTCAACAACCGCTTCGGCGTCTCGGGTGCGCAGCCTGCCGCCATGTGGGCGGAAGCGCTGCCCCAGATGATCGTCGAGCCCGCGTAAAGCTGTCCGCAGGACGATTGCGCGCTGGGGCTGCGTGCCGTACGTCTCGCGGCGACATTCCGCGCGGAGCCTGCCACATGGTCCAGCTTTCGGTCCTGCCCTGCCATGGCCGGGGCATAAACCCACGCGCCTTCCTTTCGACGCTGGCGGCGTTCGCCGCGTGCCTGTTCGCCTGCGCGGGCAGCACCAACGCGCAGGGCGCGCCAAATCAACAGCCAGTTGCGCAGGGCGCGCCGATACAGCAGCCTGTCGCGCAGGCCCGCGTGGTGAACGTCTACAACTGGAGCGACTATGTCGATCCAAGGGTGCTGGAGGATTTCACGCGGCAGACCGGGATCAAGGTCGTCTACGACACCTACGACAACAATGAGATCGTCGAGACCAAGCTGCTGGCGGGCAAGGCGGGATATGACGTGGTGGTGCCGTCCGGGCCATTCCTCGCGCGGCTGATCAAGGCTGGCGCGCTCCTTCCGCTGGACCGCACGAAGCTGCCGAACGCCGTCAACATCTGGCCTGAGATCGCCTTGCGCCTGGCGACCCATGATCCGGCCAACAGGCACGCGGTGAACTACCTTTGGGGCACCACCGGCATCGGCATCAATGTCAGGAAAGTGCGCGAACGGCTTGGCCCGGCCTTGCCGCTCAACTCCTGGGATCTGGTGTTGAAGCCCGAGCTCTCGAACAAGCTCAAGGATTGCGGCATCCACGTGCTGGACGCGCCGGAAGAGATTCTGCCCATCACCTTGAACTATCTCGGCGTCAATCCGGACTCCAAGTCCGAGGCCGACCTGCGGAAGGCCGCCGACGCCTTGGCGCGCATCAGGGGGAACATCCGGAAATTCCACTCCTCGGAGTACATCAATGCCCTCGCCAACGGCGAGATCTGCGTCGCCGTCGGTTATTCGGGAGATGTCTTGCAGGCAGCGAGGCGCGCCGAGGAGGCCAGGAACGGCGTCGAGATCACCTACATCGTCCCGCGTGAAGGCGCGCTGATGTGGTTTGATTCGATGGCTGTTCCAGTCGATGCCCCCAACGTCGCCGAAGCCCACGCCTTCATCGACTTCATGCTGCGCGCCGACATCGCGGCCCGGAATTCGGATGTCGTCTCATATGCCAGCGGCAACCTGCCTGCGCGCGACATGGTGAAGCCGGACATCCGGGGCAATCCCGGCATCTATCCTGACGAAGCGACATTCCGTCGGCTGTTCACCAACACGACATTCGATGACCGCGCCCAGCGCATCGTGGCAAGGCAGTGGCAGCGCGTGAAGACAGGCAGATGACCCGCGCGCTCAACGGCCGCCGCGCAGGATCAGCTTGTCGTTGCGCACCTCATAGCTGGCCAGCCGCTCGAGGAAGCTCATGCCAAGCAGGTTTTCGGTGAGCGCTCCCGGCCGCCCGATGAGCGCCTCGACCCTGTTCTCGGTGATCGGCCCGATCGCCACCCGGTCAAGTCGGATGCGGGCCGCAGTCGTGCGGCCGTTCGCCGTCGCGACCGGCACGGTGTAGTCCAGCGTCGCCGGATCGATGCCGAGGCTGCGGGCGGTGGCGTCCGTCAGGACGACCGCGCTCGCGCCTGTGTCGAACAGGAACCGGGCGTCGCGGCCGTTGACCTTGCCATCGACGACGAAGCTGCCCGTGCGCGAGCGGGCGATGCTGACCTCGCCGCCGCGCGCCATCACGACGCGTCCTGGCGCGACTTCGGCGAGCACGCGGTTGACCACGTCCTGGAACTCGAAACGATAGGCATAGACGGCGAGCAATCCGAACAGGATCAGGATCCACAGCAGCGCGTTGCGCAAGGCCTCGCGCCACCTGCCCCGAAACTCGGACGCGCCCCAGCCTAGGACGAGCAGGCCGAAAACCGAGAGCGCGACGAGGGAGGCGAACATAGACGGCTCGACGCCGGCGATTCGCTCCCCCTCGCCGAACGCCACGAGGATGACCATGGCCGCGCCGAGGACGGCGAGGAGGGCGAGATGGATCATGAGGCTGTCCGGGGTGAGCGCATGCAGCGAATATGGTCTGCCGCCCCACGTCTGTGAAGGCTGGCTACTGCGCCAGCCCCGCGCTGAGCCCGATGTATATCGCGATCTCCGAAACTTGCTGGACCGCCCCCGCTATGTCGCCCGTCTGCCCGCCGATCAGCCGCCTGGCAAGGCCCGCGAGCAGGCTTGCGAACAGGCTCGAAAGCACCAGCCCCGCCAGCACCCCCCAGAGCGGCAGGCCGCATCCCACGGCGATCAGGCCCGTCAGCGCCAGCGCGAGGCACAAGGCGAACGCCGCCGTCCTGGCGGTCGGCCTGCCCACTGCCGCAGCCGCGCCATAGGCCCGGGCCGTCGGCAGCGTCGCGAGGACGCGCACGCCCTCGGTGCGGGAGACGACCGCCCCGATCAGCAAGGCGCCGGCCAGCGCGTCCAGGCCCCCCAGGCGCAGGATCGAGGCCAGCGCGACGGCCCTGAGCAGGAGCGACAGCATGATCGCGCAGCCGGCGAAGACGCCGATGCGGCTGTCTTTCATGATCTCCAGCCGCCGCTCGGCATTGTGTCCGCCGAACAGCCCGTCGAACGTGTCGCCGAGCCCGTCCTCATGGAACGCGCCTGTCGTGATCACCAGCGTCGCGACCGCGATGGAGGCGACCAGCATAGGGTCCAGCTTGAGCAAGAAGGCGAGCATGCTGGCCGCGATGGCGGGGAAGGCGATCGCCAGGGCGGCGACCGGCAGGCCGATGGGCTCGACCCGGAAATCAGGCACGGCGTGAGGGTCAGCCTCTCCGCGGATGGCCGGCACCGGCAGGCGCGAGTAGAACCTGATGCAGCGCGCCACAGCAAGCGCGAAGCGGGCTGGTCCGACCGCGGCGCCATCTTGCGGCGGCGCCTGTGCGGGTGTCTGGGTCGCGGGTGTCTGGGTCGCAGGTGTCTGGGTCGCCGGTGTCTGGGTCATGGCGCTGGATGCTTCGTCTATCTGGACTTCGGTTGCCCGAACATTGTAGCAGGAACATCCCGCTGTGCCGCAAGGACGTGCGGCCGAATTGCCTCGATCCTTCCCGAAAGCCACTATCATGCCTGTCTCGACCTCTGGCCTGCCCTTCGATGACGTGCGTGCGCTGCTGCGCTCGATGCCCGACGCCGACATGCACGCCGCCCAGGCCGTGAGGGCGCGCGACGCCGACTTGACGAAGCCGGCCGGAAGCCTGGGACGGCTGGAGGAGCTGGCGGAATGGATGGCGGCCTGGCAGGGCAAGGGCAAGCCAAGCTGCGAGCGCCCCCTGGTCTGCGTCTTCGCAGGCAACCATGGAATGACGAAGCACGGCGTCTCAGCCTTCCCGCAAGCCGTGACTCAGCAGATGCTGGAGAATTTTTCGGCCGGCGGCGCCGCGATCAACCAGATTTGTGCCGCTTTCGACTTCGGCTTCAAGGTCTTCGATCTGGCGCTCGATCTTCCGACCGAGGATTTCACCGAAACGGCTGCCATGGACGAAAAATCCGCCGTGGCCACGATGGCTTTCGGCATGGAGGCGATCTCGGGCGGCACGGACCTGCTCATCCTGGGCGAGATGGGCATCGGCAACACCACGTCGGCTGCTGCGATATACGCGGCGCTGTATGGCGGCGGAGGCGCGAAATGGGCGGGCCGCGGCACCGGCGTCAACGATGACGGACTGGCCCGCAAGATCCTGGTGATCGACACCGCGCTCGACCTGCACGGCCCGCATCTTGCCGATCCGCTGGAAGTGCTGCGCCGCCTTGGCGGGCGCGAGATCGCGGCGACCTGTGGGGCCATCATCGCCGCGAGGCTGCAGCGCATCCCTGTTGTGCTCGACGGCTATGTTGTCACCGCCGCCGCCGCTATCCTGCATGCGATCGATCCCGGCGCCATCGACCATTGCGTCGCGGGCCACCTGTCGGCGGAAGGCGCGCACCGCGAGGTGCTCGTTCGCCTGAACAAGGCTCCCCTTCTGGCTCTCGACATGCGTCTGGGCGAGGCCTCCGGCGCGGCGCTCGCCGCTACGGTCATCAAGGCCGCCGTGGCCACGCATAAAGGCATGGCGACCTTCTCGCAGGCCTCCGTCTCGACCAAAGGCTGACTCGGCCGTCCGCCCGCAGCCGCGCATGGCGCGGACGCCCGGGCTCGAGCAGGACGGCCGGCCGATCCTTGCGCCGAAATCCAAAGCCGCTATGTTGCATCGCAACATCGCACAGCTTCGGCAAAGGAGAGTCACATGTCGCTGAAAGGCCGCAACGCCGTCATCACGGGCTCCACGAGCGGAATTGGCCTCGGCATCGCCAGAGCTTTGGCGGCCGAGGGCTGCAACATCATGCTCAACGGCCTGCCGGCCGCCGACTGCGAGACGATCCGCGCCGATCTGGCCAGGGCGAGCGGCGCGACGGTGCTGTTCGACCCTGCCGATATGGCGAAGACGGAGGATGTGCGTCATCTCATCCGCCGCGCCGAGGCCGAACTCGGCAGCGTGGACATCCTTGTCAACAATGCCGGCATCCAGCACGTCTCGCCCATCGAGGATTTTCCGGAGGACAGGCTCGAGCTCATGATGCGGATCAACTTCTTCTCCGCCTTTCATTCCATCGCCGCGGCCGTCCCCGGGATGAAGGCGCGCAAATGGGGCCGGATCATCGACATCACCTCGGCTCACAGCCTTGTCGCCTCGCCGTTCAAGTCGGCTTACGTGGCCTCCAAGCACGCCGTGATGGGGCTGACCAAGACGGTCGCGCTCGAGGTCGCAGCGGATGGCGTCACGGTCAACAACATCGCTCCGGGCTATGTCTGGACGCCGCTGGTCGAAAAGCAGATCCCGGCGACGATGGCGGCGCGCGGATTGACCAAGGAGCAGGTCATCAACGACGTGCTGCTCACCGCGCAGCCGACCAAGCGCTTCGTCACCATCGAGGAAGTGGCGGCGGCCGCGGCGTTCCTGGCGTCGGACGCCGCAGCGTCCATCACCGGCGCAACCTTGTCGATCGACGGCGGCTGGACCGCCGCATGAGCGCGGGCAAGAAGCCCATATCCCTCGCCCTGCAGGGCGGCGGCGCGCACGGAGCCTTCACCTGGGGGGTGCTGGACCAGCTGATCGAGGACGGCCGGCTGTGCTTCGAGGCGGTGTCCGGCACCAGCGCCGGGGCGATGAACGCGGTCGTCATGGCCGATGGCTGGAACGAGGGAGGCGCTGCCGGCGCGCGCCGGCAGCTTGAGCACTACTGGCGGTCGGTCAGCCGAGACGGCAGCCTCAGCGATGCCCAGCGCACCATCTTCGACCGCTTCTTCGGCGCCTCGCGCCTGAACGGCGTCGGTGAGTTCTGGCTCGGCCTGTTCAGGCAATCCGCCAGCCCGTATGACTTCAACCCGCTCAACATCAATCCGCTGAAGGATTTCCTCGAGCGCGAGATCGACTTTGCGCGGGTGCGCACCTGCACCGATTTCAAGCTCTTCATCGCAGCCACCAACGTCGAGACCGGGAAGGCCAAGGTGTTCCGGGGGTCGGAGCTGACCGCCGATCACGTCATGGCTTCGGCCTGCCTGCCTACAGTCTTCCAGGCCGTCGAGATTGATGGCGTGCCCTATTGGGACGGAGGATACATGGGCAATCCGGCCCTTTACCCGTTGTTCTACGGCTCCGGCACGGACGACATCCTGCTGGTCCAGATCAACCCGGTCGAGCGCAAGGGCACGCCGAAGACCCCGCGCGACATCCAGAACAGGCTGAACGAGATCACGTTCAACGCGACGCTGCTGCGCGAGATGCGCGCCATCGATTTCGTGACCCGCCTGATCGACGGCGGCCAGATCTCGACCAAGGACTACAAGAAGATCCTGATGCATCGCATCGCCCTCAGCGAAGCCGTCAAGGACATCGACGCCTCGTCCAAGCTCTCCGCGAAATGGG
This sequence comes from Allobosea sp., assembly GCA_031412095.1. Lineage (GTDB taxonomy): Bacteria > Pseudomonadota > Alphaproteobacteria > Rhizobiales > Beijerinckiaceae > Allobosea. Next base: position 15,230 of record JANOCI010000067.1, on the reverse strand, counting down.
ATTTCTTCCAGACGCTGAAGAAGGCCGGACGCGCCGCCGCGCGCAAATGGCTCGCCGCCAATTACGACGACATCGGCAAGCGGGCCACCATCGACCTGCGCCGGGAATTCGGCTGATGGCGCCTGGCCGCAAGATCTGCGCTGACCTGATCTGACCTCGGTCAGCCTTCAAGCTTCCAGACGCAGGTGCGCTTGATGTCCTGATCCTCGAGTTCGCGCGTGACCGGCACCTGGTGGCTCGCCAGCAACGCAAGATTCTGCGTGGGCAGGTAGGCGCGCCCCGGATCCCCGATCAGGACGAGAGCGCCGCGCCGAGCCAGCGCGCCGAGCCAGCCGACCACGCGGGCGGCGAGGCCGCGCTCGTAGCAGATGTCGCCGGCGAGGACGACTGCCCAGCCATCGTCTCGGCCGATCTGATCATCGGCGACCGCGTGTATCCGGACCCCGTTCGCAGCCGCGTTGACGGACATCGCCGCCAGCGCGAACGCGTCGATCTCTGCGGCGTCGACATGCGAGGCCCCAGCCTTGGCGGCGGCGATGGCGACAAGCCCGGAGCCCGACGCGAAATCCAGCACCTTCAGGCCGCGCACGAGTTCCGGATGATCGAGCACATGGCGGGCAAGCGCCTGTCCCCCGGCCCAGGCGAAGGCCCAGAACGGAGGCGGCAGCCCGATTGCGCCCAGTTCATCCTCCGTCTTCTGCCAGAGCGCGGTGGCTTCGTCGGCGACGTGAAGCCTGATCTGCGGCACATGCGCCACGGGCAGCAGCCGCGTGTGCGCGAGCACGAACCCTTCGCGGTCCAAGACGGCGGCGCGCCGCTCGCCTGCGCCCGGCTCCCGGCTCATGCGGCGCTGTCCACTCTCAGCATCTGCCGCCACAATGCCTTGTAGGCTTCCATCACCTTGCGTTCGGTGTAGCCGTCGAGCACCTTCCCGCGTCCGGCCTGCCCCATCCGTTCGACGAGCGCCGGGGCCCGCGCCATCAGCATGATGGCGTCAGCCAGACCAGCCACGTCCTCCGCAGGCACGACGCAACCATCCACGCCGTCCCGGACGAATGAGCCGCAGCCGCCGACATCGGTGGTGATCGCAGGCCGGCCTGCAGAGGCCGCCTGCACGAGGATCGGCGGCAGCCCGTCGCCGCCGCGCGAGGGCAGGACCAACGCATGATGCTGCCGCCAGACCTGCGCGATGTCAGGCGTGGGTCCGTACCAGATGATGCCTGGAAGCCTGCTCCATGCCCGGAGCGTCTCGGCAGGCACCGCGCGCTTGCCAGGCGAATGGGCGGCCCCGATCAGCGAAAGGCTGACATCGACGCCCTCGCCCCGCGCTTTCCCGACCGCCTGGACCGCAAGGTCCGGACCGTTGGCCCAGAGCAGCGGCGAGCCGAACACCAGCTTGAGGGGCGGCGCCCATGGCATCGCTTCCGGCATATGGACCAGCGGATCGACGCCTTGGCCGGGCATGACGTGGACCTGACGCGCATTCGCGGGGTCGAGCCCCAGCAGGCGCGGATCATCCGGATTGTCGAACGTGACGTGGACCGGCCCGCTTTTCATGGCCGCCGCGATGGCGGTGCGCAGCCCGGCCCGTGTGGCGTCGCCCTGCAGCCCCGGCCGGACGGCGGCCTGCCCGAGGCCGCCCAACGCCACGACGCTGCACGATGCGCCCGCCAGGCGCGCAGCGGCGAGCCCGGACACAGCCGTCCGAACTCCCTGGAGCTGGACGATCGACGGACGCCGGGACAGCATGATCCGCTTCAGCGCCTCGATCTCGTGCCAGAGCGCGGCGGGAGACCGCCCCGGCCGGGGCCAGTCGGCCGCCAGGAAGCGCGCGCCGGCCTGCTCGATCGCCGCGCGGTGGGCATGGCCGCGGGCGACCACCAGCGGGTCCAGGCCAAGCTCCCGCGCGGCGCGCACGAGCGGCAGGTGGCGGGAGACGAACATCCAGTCCTCTGCGCCGACGAACAACATCGAGGCGAAATCCTGCGGCGGGCCCGGTCAGCCCTGCCGGCCCGCAGCATTGCCGTGCCCTGCAACAAGGATGATCTTGCCCATATGGGCGCTCGATTCCATCAGCGCATGCGCCGCCTCGGCCTTCTCCAGCGGGAACGTCGCATGGATCATCGGCTTGATCCGGCCGCCTTCGAGCATTGGCCAGATGTCGCGCCGCAGGGCCGTGGCGATGTCGGCCTTCTGCGCATTGCTGCGTGGACGCAAGGTCGAACCGCACAGGGTGAGCCGCTTCATCATCATCGGGCGGAAGTCGAACTCGACCTTGCTCGCCTTGAGGAACGCGATCTGCACGAGACGACCTTCGAGGGCCATGCATGACAGGTTTTTCTGGATGTAGTCGCCGCCCACCATGTCCAGCACGACATCGACGCCCTTGCCGTCGGTCAGGCGCTTGGCCTCGGCGACGAAGTCGGCGTCGCGGTAGTTGATCGCGGCCTTTGCGCCAAGCTGCAAGCAGAACGCGCACTTCTCGTCCGAGCCTGCCGTGGCGATCACCTGCCCGCCCATTTCACGCGCCATCTGGATCGCCGTCGAGCCGATGCCGCTGGAGCCGCCATGGACCAGCAACGTTTCACCGGCCTTCAGCCTGCCGCGGGTAAAGACGTTGTCGTAGACGGTGAAGAACGTCTCCGGCAGGCCCGCAGCCTCCGTCAACGTGAGCGGAGAGGGCACAGGCAGGCAATGGCTGGCCTCGGCCAGGCAGAAATCCGCATATCCGCCGCTGATGACCAGCGCGCAGATCGTGTCCCCAAGCCGTGGCCAGGCGACCCCTTCGCCCACGCCCGTCACTTCGCCCGCCACTTCGAGCCCCGGCACCGCGGTCGCGCCCGGCGGCGGCGGATATCCGCCTGCGCGCTGGAGGCAGTCAGGCCGGTTGACACCCGCGGCTGTCACCTTGACAAGGACCTGTCCAGGCCCGGGCGCTGGAACCGGGGCCTCAACGATCCGGATGACGTCCGGGCCGCCAACGCCGTCGAAGATGACCTGTCGCATGGTTGCAGGCTGATCGGCCATGGTGATGCTCCTTTGCAGCTGATGGCTTGTGCCACGCGGGCGGCGGGGGGCCAAGCCCGCTTCGCGGGCAGAATTTACGTCCCCGCTTCGCGGGCAGAATGCGCGTCACCGCGTGGCGGGCGAGGATAACCCCCGGCTGTCCGCGCTGACGGCGAGCGACTGTACGCCGGCAGGGTTTCGTTAAGGGTCTCCGCGGCAGGCTCTTTATGCGGGCTTGTCAAGACTGCGAGAAAATGACGCGATGCACGTCTCCGGCAACGCGGTCATGATCCAGCCACTTTTCACGCGCGTAGAGAGAGAATGAACGTTCATTCTCATCGGTTTCCATTACTCGCGCGATGAACCAGCACGCTTCAATCCTGCAAGATCAACGGACGCGCATCCTCGATGCGGCGCACCGATGCTTCGTGCGCTCCGGCTTCCACCGCGCCACGATGCAGGACGTGGCTTCGGAAGCCGGCATGAGCGCGGGCAACATCTACCGTTATTTCGCTTCGAAGGACGTCCTTGTGTCCGGCCTGTGCGAACGTGATCGCGCTGATCTGGCCCGGTCATTCTCAGCGCTCACGACCTCGACGGATCCGTTCGCCGTGTTCCTCGCCATCGGCCAGGAGCATCTGGCGAACGAGCCGCGGGAGAAAGCGGTGTTCGCGCTGGACCTGTGGGCGGAGGCGGCGCGCAATCCGAAGATCGCCGCCATCAGCCTCGCCTTCGAGACCGACATCCGTCGCTGGATCGGAGGCTTCGTCGATCACCTGAAGGCTGTGGGCGCGGCGGACGGCAGGCTCGACGCGGCTGGCCTGGTCGAACTCATGCTCTGCCTGGCGGACGGGCTGCTGGCCCGGCGCGCACGGGAGGCGGATTTCAATCCAGCTCCTCACGTGGCCTACATCAACGATCTGTTTCGGCTGGCCTGCGCCGGACAGGTGCCCTCGCTTCTGACCGCTGAAAAGACACCGGAGACCTGACGTGCGTTCCTTCTTCCGAATTGCCGGTCCGCTTGCGTGCATCATGCTGTTGGCTGCCTCCGTCATGTCGGCCGCTGAGGCTCAGACACAAGGCCAGACGCCGGCGCAGCCGCGTCCGCCCAGCATCACTGTCGCCAGGGTGGAGCGCGCCGAGATCACCGCTTCGATCATGGTGTCCGGCAACATCGTCGCCCGCGAGGAGGTGCTCGTCGTGCCGGAGGTCGACGGCCTGGCGATCCTCCAGATCCTTGCGGAGGAAGGCGACATGGTGAGCGCCGGCCAGGTGCTCGTGCGCCTCAACCGGGCGGCCCTCGACGTCCAGCTCGCGCAGAACTCCGCCAGCCTCGAGCGCGTCGCCGCGGCGATCGCCCAGTCGCGCGCGCAGATCGTCGAAGCCGAGGCCAACAAGGTTCAGGCCAACAATGCCCTGACGCGCGCGCAGACCCTGCGGAGCGAAGGCATCACGAGCGTCGACACGTTCGAGCAGCGGCTTGCTTCGTCGCGCGGCGCGGATGCCCGCCTCATCTCCGCCCGGCAGGCGCTCGTCAGCGCAGAGGCCGAGCAGGCGCTGACGGCGGCGCAGCGCCAGGAGATCGAGCTCCGCATCCAGCGCAGCGAGATCAGGGCCCCGCGCGCCGGCATGGTCAGCCGCCGCAACGCCCGCCAGGGAGCCATCGCCGGCATGTCGGCGGCGGAGCCCCTGTTCCGCCTGATCGCGGACGGGGCGATCGAGCTTGAAGCCGAGGTTCCGGAAGCCGACATCCCGCGCCTCGCCATCGGCAAGCCGGTCATGGTCACGCCCGCGGGTATGACCGCGCCGATAAAGGGCGAAATCCGGCTGATTTCGCCGGAGGTCGACCGCCAGACCCGTCTCGGCAAGGTCCGCATCGCGCTGCCCGCGGCATCCACGCGCTCCGTGGGCGCCTTCGCGCGCGGCGTCATCGAGATCGACCGGCGGGTCGGCCTCGTCATTCCGGTGTCGGCCATCGCCTATCGCCGCGATGCGCCCACCGTCCAGGTCGTCGAGAACAACACCGTCCATGTCCGGCCCGTCCGCATCGGGCTGGTCGGCCAGGGCCGCGTCGAACTCGTCGACGGCGTCAAGGAAGGCGATCTCATCGTGGTGCGCGCCGGAACGTTCGTGCGCGACGGCGACGTGATCGCGCCGGTCGAGGCCGCCCCCGCGCAGGCGGCCGCCAGCATCGCGAAGTGAGGCCAGCCCATGAACATCAACTTCTCGGCCTGGTCGATCAGGAAACCGGTTCCCGCCATCCTGCTGTTCTTCGTGCTGTGCGTGCTTGGCGTCATCAGCTTCATGAAGCTGCCCGTCACGCGCTTCCCCAACATCGACGTGCCGCTCGTGTCGGTCAGCATCACCCAGTCGGGAGCAGCGCCCGCCGAGCTTGAGACGCAGATCACCAAGCGGGTCGAGGACGCGGTCGCCAACATCGCGGGCGCCAAGCGGGTGATCTCCACGCTGACCGACGGCTCCTCGCAGACCCTCATCGAGTTCCGCCTAGAGGTGAACACCGACAGGGCCCTGAACGACGTCAAGGACGCCGTGTCCCGCGTGCGCGCCGACCTGCCGCGCACCATCGACGAGCCGATCATCCAGAAGATCGATGTCGAAGGCCAGTCGATCCTGACCTACGCCACCTCGTCGCCCGGCAAGACGCTGGAGCAGCTTTCCTGGCATGTCGACGACGTGATCGCGCGGGAGCTGCAGGGTCGCAAGGGCGTCGGCCGGGTCGACCGCTTCGGCGGCGTCGACCGCGAGATCCGCATTTCGCTCGATCCCGACAGGCTGCTGGCCCTGGGCGTCACCGCGGCGGAGGTCAATCGGCAGGTGCGCGCCACCAACGTGGACCTCGCCGGCGGCCGCGGGACCGTGGGCGGGCAGGAGCAGGCGATCCGCACGCTCTCCAGCGCCCGCAGCGTCGCCGAGCTTTCCGACGCCAAGATCACGCTCCCCGGCGGGCGCGAGGTGCGCCTGCATGAGCTTGGCACCGTCGAGGACAGCAACGCCGAGCCGCGCAGCTTCGGCCGCCTGAACGGCCAGCCGGTCGTGGCGTTCACCGTCTTCCGCTCCAAGGGCACCAGCGAGCTGTCGGTGAAGGAGGTCGTCGAGGAGGGCCTGGCCAAGCTGAGGCAGCAGCACCCCGACGTCCAGATCACCTCGATCGACGACGCGGTCGCGTTCACCTACGGCAACTACACTGCGGCGATGGTCACTCTCCTCGAAGGCGCGGGGCTTGCCGTGCTCGTGGTGCTGCTGTTCCTGCGCAACTGGCGCGCCACGCTCATCACCGCCATCGCGCTGCCGCTGTCCGCCATCCCGACGTTCTGGGCTATGGACCTGATGGGCTTTTCGCTCAATCTGGTCAGCCTGCTCGGCATCACGCTCGTCACGGGCATCCTCGTCGACGACGCGATCGTCGAGATCGAGAACATCGTGCGCCACATGCGGATGGGCAAGTCGCCCTACCGGGCCGCGATGGAGGCGGCCGACGAGATCGGCCTGGCCGTGATCGCGATCACGCTGACCATCGTGGCGATCTTCGCGCCGGTGTCGTTCATGGGCGGGGTGGCCGGCCAGTACTTCCGCCAGTTCGGCCTCACCGTGGCGGTCGCCGTGCTGTTCTCGTTGCTCGTGGCGCGCCTCATCACGCCGATGATGGCGGCCTACCTGATGCGGCCGGTGAAGCATGTCGAGGCCAAGGACGGCTTCATCATGCGCGGCTATCTCGGCTTCCTCGCCTTCACCTTGAAGAACTGGAGGCTCGGCTACGGCCGCTTCAAGCTGCCCGTGTCCAACGCCTACCTCACGCTGGTCGTCGGCGTCGGCCTGCTGGTCGTCTCGATCTGGGCGACCGCGCTGCTGCCGACGGCCTTCATACCCGACGAGGACAACTCCCGCGTCGTCGCCAACATCGAGCTGCCTCCCGGTTCGACGCTGGAGGAGACGCGCCGCACCACCGACGAAATCGTGCGCAGGCTGCGCGAGGCGCCCGAGGTCAAGCACGTCTTCGCCCTCGGAGGATCATCCGCCACCGGGCAGCGCGAGGTGCGCCGCGCCGCGCTCTACATCCGTCTCGTCCCCAAAAGCGAGCGGAAGATCGCCCAGAAGGACTTCAAGGCCGTCATCGCCGCCACGATGGCGGAGGTGCCGGATGTCCGCGCGTGGTACGTCAACGAGCGTGGCGAGCGCGAGATGGCCTTCTCGATCCTGTCGCGCGACGGCGATGCGCTGGCCGATGCTGCGGCTAAGCTCGAGGTCCAGATGCGCAAGGTCGACGGCTTCCTCAACGTCGCCGCTTCGGGCGCGCTGTCCCGGCCTGAGATCCGCGTCCGGCCGCGTCTCGAGGAGGCGTCCGAGCTTGGCGTCACGCCCGAGGCGATCTCGGAGGCCGTCCGCGTCGCCACGATCGGGGACGCGGGGGCGAACCTCGCCAAGTTCAACACCGGCGATCGGCTCATTCCCATCAGGGTGCAGCTCGACGAGGACGCCCGCTCCGACATCCGGCGGCTGCAGGCTTTGCGCGTCACCAGCACCTCGGGCCGCTCGATACCGCTGAGTTCGGTGGCGGACGTCACCTTCGGTGAAGGCCCGTCCTCCATCGACCGCTACGACCGCGTGCGCCGCTCCTCGATCGGCGCGGACCTCAAGCGCGGCCTGCCGCTCGGCACGGCGCAGGAGATTTTCCAGCAGATCGTCAAGGATGTGGAGCTGCCGCCGGGCGTCTGGGTCCAGGCCTCGGGCGACGCGGAGATCCAGGGCGAGGTGGTGCAGGGCTTCCTCACGGCGATGGGGACCGGCCTGATGATCGTGCTCGCGGTGCTCATCCTGCTGTTCGGATCGGTCTTCCAGCCGATCACCATACTCCTGTCGCTGCCGCTGTCATTCGGCGGCGTCGTGCTCGGGCTGCTGATCACCAACAACGCTGTATCGATGCCGGTCTACATCGGGCTCCTGATGCTGATGGGGATCGTGACAAAGAATGCGATCATGCTGGTCGATTTCGCGGTCGAGTCGGAGGCCAAAGGCTATGGCCGCACTGAAGCGCTGATCGACGCGGGCCACAAGCGCGCCCGGCCGATCGTCATGACCACCATCGCCATGGCCGCCGGCATGCTGCCCTCGGCCTATTCGCTGGGGGATGGCGGCGAGTTCCGTGCGCCGATGGCGATCGCGGTGATCAGCGGGCTTCTGGTGTCCACCGTGCTCAGCCTCGTGTTCGTGCCGGCCTTCTACACCGTGATGGACGATCTCAGCCGTCTCGTCGGCCGCATGTTCGCCCCGTTCCTCGGCAAGCAGGAGGACGAGAGCAGTTGGCGGCATGACGACCACCAGGCCCAGGAACTGCCCGACAACGTCAAGCAGCTCCGGTCTGCGGCGGAATGACGATCCTTATTCCGCCATCGCGCCGAGGTCGAAGGGCGATGGCGGGACGCCGCCGGCGACGATGGCCCTGACGAGGTGCAGGACCGATGCGGGGATGAGCACTTCGCGGCTGCTGGCGAAATCCGCAACAGCCCACCAGCGCACATCCAGGACCTCGTCCTGATCGGTCTCTGCCAGCCTCGCGGTGTCGAATACGGCCGAGGGCGTCCTGACCAGGAAATACCTTTCATGGCAAAGGGCCACGCGCTGGAAGCGGTCGTTCAGCGCCGACCTCCTTGCGACTTCTCCCAGGAGCGGCAGGCCCGTGAGGCCGACCTCCTCGTCCATTTCGCGCAGTGCCGCCTGCTCCGCGCTTTCGCCGGGCTCGATCCCGCCGCCGGGCGTGAACCAGAATGACGAAGGGCCGACCTTGGGCGGTCCTGGTGGCTGGCGGCCGACATACTGGATCAAAAGGAGCCGGTCTTCGGGATCGAGGATGATCAGCCGGGACGTCCGCCGCGTCTCGATGGCGTTCATGCAGCGATCTCCGCCAGCCTCGCGAGGTCGATATTGCCGCCGCACAGCAAGATGCCGACGCGCTCGCCCGCTTCGGGCTTGTAGGCTCCGCACAGGATGGCTGCGAAGGCGGCCGCGCCGCCGGCTTCGGACGCGATCCTGAAGTCTCGCCACAGCGTCTTCTGCGCCAGCGTGATGGCTTCGTCGGGAACAAGCGCGACATGGTCCACGTCATGCTTGCAGACGTCATAGACCAGAGGGCCGACATTGCGCGCGCCAAGCGAGTCGGCGGCGACCGACTTGACTGGCACCTCGATCGGGCCGCCGGCCGCCAGCGCCGCCTGCAGCGCGCGCGAGCCTTCAGGCTCGACGCCCACGACTCGCGTCGGCTGCCCCGCCCACCAGGCCGCGGCGCCCGAGATCAGCCCGCCGCCGCCGACCGCGATCAGCGCGCAGTCGATGTTCGCCTGATCCTCCCATTCACGGGCGAGCGTGCCCTGCCCCGCGATGGTCTCGACGGCGGAGAACGGATGGACCTTGAGCGCGCCGCTGTCCGCCACATAGGCGTCGCACGCCCGCTGCGCATCGTCATACTGCGCGCCGCCGATGACGACGTCCGCGCCGAAGCGGCGGATCGCCTCGACCTTGGCGGGAGGCGAGATCTCCGGCACGAAGATCCGCGCGCGATGCCCCAGCCGCAAGGCGGCATAGGCCACGGCTGCGCCATGGTTGCCGCCGGACGCGGCCGAAACCCCCGCAGGCGGCACCTGGCGGGACAGGAGGTTGTTGAACGCGCCGCGCGATTTGAAGGAGCCCGCATGCTGCAGGCATTCGAGCTTCAGGACCGGAATCCAGTCGCCGCCAAGCGCGCCGCGCGGCAATTCGAGCACCGGCGTCACACGGACATGGCCCGAGATGCGCCCGGCGGCCTTTTCGATGTCATCGCGCGAGACAGGCCGGGCGATCGATTGGGTCAGCATGGAGGTAGCGCCTTTGGTGAGGACTATGAGCTTTGCGTGAGGGGAGCCCAGATCGCAATCGGTATGTTGCAGGCATCGCGTTGAGGCGGCGCAGGCCAGGATTGCGCGCGGCCCTGCGCTATGGCCTGCGCGGTGACGAGGCAAGCCAGCGCGTCGAGCATGTCGTCGATCGCGGCGCCGCGCGGAGGCAGCACGTCGAGCGCTTCCTCGGAGATGCCGGCACCCGCGAGCAGGCGCTTGCGCAAGGCGATGCCGGCGGGCCAGAGCCTGCCCTTGACCTTCTTCGGCTCGGGCAAGGGCTTGCCTTCCGAAAGCGCCATGAAGGCGACCTCGGGATGGCTTTCGAACACTGACGCAGTGAGTTCTGGCCGCCGCCGAAGCATGTCGTCGATCTCCCTGATCTTCGGGAAGATCATGAAGCCTTGCTTGGAGATCCTTCGTGATGGATCCGAACAGGCCGCCGCCTCCGTGCAAGCGACGCGATAATCGGCGGCATACACGGCGGAACGGGCCGGGATCGAGAACACCGAGGACTGGCGCTTGCCCAGCAGCGGGCGGACCAGACGCTCCGGCGCCCGCCCTGGGCCCTCGATGCGGGCCGGCAACCCGATCGGCATGTCGACTGCGGTGACAAGGGGAGCATCGCTGCCATCGAACAGCGCCTCGAGCTTCGGAAGGATGCGGATGGAAGGCGAGCTTATGTCGCCTGCCGGCGCAAGGGCGATGACCCACCCCCCGCGGCAGCCATCGACGCCAGCGATCATTGGCCTGGCCTCAAGGCCCGCCGCCGCGTGGCCAGCGTCCTCCGCATGGCGTGGCCGTCACGCGCGGTGCATCCGGATCATCTGCGGATCTTGACGGACGATGCGAATGGCAACGGACGCAGTGCGTTGGGCTCGCTTTGCGACTTGGGCAGCTTCTCGGCGATCCCGTAGAGCCGTTCGCGCCGATCGATCTCGCGCCAGACATCGTCGGGCGAGATGCCCAGTTCGGCCAGCACGACGACGAGGTTGTAGATCAGGTCGGCACTCTCGAGGATGACGGCCTCGCGGTTGCCCTGCACGGCGTCAAGGCCGACTTCGACCGCCTCTTCGGCCAGCTTCTTGGCCATTTTGGGCATGCCTTCGCGGATCAGCTTGGCGGTGCGCGAAACGGACGGGTCGCGCGTGCGCGCCGCCAGGACAGCTTGATAAAGACGTTCGACCGAATCAGTCATCCCTTCGTTATCGACCTCCTTCAATTAAGATTTGTGACATTACGTTGAATTCGCGAATCCGGCAAATCGTTCAATGACTTCGAGGTAGACGGGGCGCTTGAACGGAACGATCAGATCCGCGCATCGGCTGAGCGTCTCCCAGCGCCAGTCGTCGAACTCGGGCCTGTGGCCGCCGGGCGGCGCATGAATCTCCACAAGACTGTCCGGGCCGTCGAGCCTGAAGGCGAACCAGCGTTGCGCCTGCCCCCGCCATCGGCCTTTCCAGGAGGCCTTCTGCGGTTCGGCGGGTAGGTCATAGGACAGCCAGCCGCCGATCTCACCGAGCAGCGTGCATGAGGCGACGCCGACGCCTGTCTCCTCGGCAAGCTCGCGGCGGGCTGCGTCCGCCGGCATCTCCCCCTCGTCGATCCCGCCTTGCGGCATCTGCCAGCCGACATCGAGATCGAACCCCTTGCGATGTCCGATGAAGACCTGCCCGGCGCGGTTGAAGAGCGCTATGCCGACGCAAGGCCTGTAGCCGTCCGGCAATTCGGCCGAGATCATGACAGGACCCGAGATCTAGACACGATCCTCAGGGATGTCACCGGATGGAACCCGTGGTCTGTCCCTTGGCCGCCTGGATGTGGCTGACCGGGACCAGCCTGATGCCGCGCTGCTCCAGTGTGCGCGCCCAGCGGCTGATGCGCTCGATGCTGAGCGGCAGCGCCGATGCTGTCGCCATGGCGAAGCCATTGGTCTTGGCCTGCTGCTCGAGGCGCGCCAGCTCCCTGTCGATCATGTCGGTGCGCTGCACCAGGTCGAGCACCAGGTCGGCGCGCACGGCTGGCGTGCGGAAGCCTGAGGCCGCCGGGGTCATCACGCTGCGCGCGGAGGAGCCGTCGTCGACGACCATGAGCCCGCGTTCCGCCACCTCGCGCAGCAGCGGCGATAGCGCGGCTTCGTCGGACATCAGCCTGCCGCCCATGAAGTTGACCACGCCGACATACCCGGCGAATCGGCTCATCACCCAGCGCAGCCGGTCAATGTTGTCCTGCGGGTCCCGCGTCGTCGTCAGCGTATGCGGACCGGGATCATTGTCCGGATAGTCGAAAGGCTCCATCGGGAGCTGCAGGAATACTTCGTGCCCATCCGTCCGGGCGCGCTGGACCTGACGCTCGAGATCGCTGCCATAAGGCGCGAACGCGAGGCTGACCTCGCCCGGCAGCTTCGCTATGGCGTCCTGCGTTGCCGAGACGCTGATGCCCATCCCGCCCACCAGGATCGCGATCTTGACCGATGCTTGCGCGCTCGCGGCCGGAACGGGGCGGGCATAGACCTGGAAGGGCCGCGCCCCATCCTCGCCGATGCGGGGCATTGCGCCGTGTCGGCCGCGCTCCACCAGCCGCCTGTCAGGCGCAGCCGCCAGCTTGACGGCATTCGCATCGGGCACGCGGATGATGACCGAGTTCGGCGTGTCGGCGCCGCCGGGGCGCATGACGCGGACCCCCGCATCCTCCTCCATCTGCCCGGCCGACGTCTCGGCGCGCTCCGCCGGCGCGGGCTGCGCGGCGTCCTGCGCCGAGAAGCTGAAGGCCTGCTGCCCCGGTGCGGGCGTCGGGGACGGCGCGGCGATGACGGCCACCGCCGTCGGACGGCCCGCATCCGGATTGCCGATCAGGGCTGAGTACAAGCCCGCTGCCGCGATGATCAGCAGCGGAACAGCTGCGAAGGCATAGCCAGCATGCCGCGGCCAGCGGCTGGCCCGCTTCGGCGCTTTCCGCACGCCCAGCGGCTTCTGGAGATCGGATGTGGGAAGATCGACCAACGTTGGCGGCCTCGAGGAGAATCACGGAGCGACACGCGCGAATCAACTCCGCGCGTTCGCCGCCATCATGATCCCTGCAGGCCAAAACGTCGAGGCTGGCGCATCGGCCAGCCTCGGCGGGATCAGGTCATGCCGCCGGCCTGCGCCAGGCGTGCGGTTCAGTTCGGCTTCTCAGTTAGGCTTCGTGGCGGGCGCCTCGGCCGGGGTCTGGACGGCGGCGTCGCGCTTCACGCCGCGAAGCAGGTCGAGCGCAGCGTTGAGCTGATTGTCTTTGGTCTTGTCGGTCGGGATGTACGATGAAGAGCCCGACTTTTCGTCTTCGGGCTTCGCTCCGCTCGACAGATGGCCCTTGAGGCCGGCCTCGCCCTTGGTTTCGTCCTTGCCCTTCAGCTCATCGGGGATGTCCTGAAGCACGATCAGGTCGGGATCGATGCCCTTGGCCTGGATCGACTTGCCTGATGGCGTGTAGTAGCGCGCCGTCGTCAGGCGCAGGGCCCCGTTCGCGCCCATCGGAATGATGGTCTGCACCGAGCCCTTGCCGAACGAACGCGTCCCCATCACCTGGCCGCGCTTGTGGTCCTGGATGGCGCCCGCAACGATCTCGGCCGCCGAAGCCGAGCCGCCGTTAATCAGCACGATCACAGGCTTTCCGCGAGTCAGATCGCCGGCCTTCGCCGTGAAGCGCTGCGTCTCATCGGCGTTGCGGCCGCGCGTGGAGACGATTTCGCCACGCTCGAGGAAGGCATCCGAGACCATCACGGCCTGATCCAGCCGCCCGCCGCGATTGTTGCGCAGGTCGATGATGAAGCCCTTGAGCTTGTCGCCGGGCGCGGAGGCGATGGCCTGCTCGACACCCTTGCGCAGGCCATCGAAGGTCTGCTCGGAGAATGTCGAGATCCGCACATAGCCCACGTCATCGCCTTCCATCCGCGCGCGGACGGCCGGCACCACGATGTCGCGGCGCTTCAGCTTGAACTCGATCAGTTCCTTGTTGCCGCCACGCTCGATCCGGAGACGGACCTCGGTGTTGACCGGCCCGCGCATCTTCTCGACGGCCTGCGTCAGCGTCAGGCCCTGCACCTGGTCGCCATCGATCTCGCGGATCAGGTCATTCGTTCGGATGCCGGCCTCTGCGGCCGGAGTTTCGTCGATGGGCGTCACCACCTTGAGGATGCCTTCCTCCATGGTCACCTCGATGCCGAGGCCGCCGAAGCGCCCGCGCATGTCGATGTCCATGTCGCGGAAGCTTTTCGGATCAAGGTAGCCCGAATGCGGATCGAGCGACGTGAGCATGCCGTTGATGGCCGCCTCGACCAGCTTTCGCTCGTCCGGCTTCTCGACGTAGTCGGCCCTGATCTTCTCGAAGATGTCGCCGAAGAGGTTGAGGCTCCGGTAGGTCTCGGCGTTGGCGGCGACGGCGCTCGTGGCGCTCATCAGATCCGTGCGCAGGGTGACAGCCGTCACGCCTGCTCCAACCACCGCACCTGCCACCAGCAATGAAATCTTGCGCATTGTCATCCGCGAACCTTGTTGCCTTGTGAATTCGCCCACCATGGCCCAGGATCGACCGACTGGCCATCCTTGCGAAACTCAACATAGAGAATTGGCTGTCCTTTGCCATCCCCTAAAGCGACCGGGGAGCCTTCCGGCCCGTCTCCCAGAACCCCCAGCGGCTCGCCGGCCAGCACGAACTGCCCTCTGGTGACGTCGCCCCGGCGCAGGCCCGCCAGCAGCACATGGAATCCGTTGCCCGTGTGCAGGATCACCATATGCCCAAATGTGCGGAAAGGCCCGGAAAACGCCACCCATCCGTCCGCTGGAGCCGCCACGACCGCTCCCGGCCTGGTGACGAACGACACGCCCCGCGCCTGTCCTCCAAAGCCATCCGGCTCGCCGAACCCACGTAATTGTGATCCCGCCACGGGCGCCGCAAGCTGCCCCCGAAGGTCCTGGAACGGGGCCTGCGGAGCCAGCCGCGCCGGATCGCGGAAGGCCAGCTGCGCCATCCGGTCGCGGGTTTCGCGCGTACGGGCCTCGGCCGCTCGGCGCATCTCATCGGCAAGGCGGGTCGAGGCCGAGATGTCCGTCTCGAGCCTCTCGATCAGATCGCGCAGGCTCGCAGCCTCGCGCCCGATCTCGAGGCTCCTTCGCTGCGCCAGCCCCGCCTCGCCTTCGGCGGCCGTCTCGCGGGAGCGGCGCGCGTCCACCAGCCCCGCGATCCGCTGGCGCTCTTCGGCAAGCTGCGCGAACTCCTGCGCCACGCTCGCGCGCTCCCGGGCCGCCTGGTCCCGCAGCCGGACCAGTTCGCCCAGATCGACCGCTAGCGTCTCCGCTTCGG
>JANOCI010000066.1:0-3681 GCA_031412095.1 Allobosea sp. | reverse complement strand
GGTGTGCAACGCGATGCAGATCTTCGCCCATGCGGACGGAATGCTGACCGCCTCGGACATCGTGATGAACCCGCTGCCGGCTTTCCACTCCTTCGGGCTGACGGCGGCCATGCTCATGCCGTTGCTCAACGGCATGAAGGTGGTGATGTATCCGACGCCGCTGCACTACAAGCAGGTGCCGAAGCTAGTGGGCGAGACCGGCTGCACGGTGCTCTTCGGCACGGACACGTTCCTGCAGGGCTATGCCCGCGCGGCGGATGCCGACGACCTCAGATCGGTGCGAATCATCATCGCAGGCGCGGAGCGCGTGAAGGACGAGACGCGGCGCATGTGGGCGCCTTTCGGTGCCACCATCTGCGAAGGCTATGGCTGCACGGAATGTGCGCCGGTGCTCGCTTGCAACACGCTGGGCGAAGGCGCGAAAGCCGGCTCGGTCGGCCGCCTTGTGCCCGCCGTCACGCACAGGCTGGAGCCCGTGGAAGGCATCGACACCGGCGGCCGGCTGATGGTGAAGGGTCCCAACATCATGCTTGGCTACCTGCTGGCGGACAGGCCGAACGAGATCGTAGCACCCCAGGCGGGCTGGCATGACACCGGCGACATCGTCGACGTCGACGAAGGCGGCTTCATCACGATCAAGGGCCGGGCCAAGCGGTTCGCGAAGCTCGGTGGCGAGATGGTCTCGCTGGCCGCGGTCGAGAGCATGGTCTCCGGTTTGTGGCCCGGCCACAATCACGTCGTGGTCTCGCTGCCCGATCCCAAGAAGGGCGAGCAGCTCGTGCTGATCACCGAGAAGCCGGACGGCGACCGCAAGGCCATGCTGAAGGAGGCGCAAGGCCAGGGATTCCCCGAGCTTTGGATCCCGCGCGCGATCCTCGTGACCCAGACGATCCCCGTCCTCGGCTCGGGAAAGGTGGATTACGCCGCGGCGCGTGAACTGGCGCTGACGATGCGGGCGCTGCTGTAGGCTGCGTTTGCAGGCCTGCCGGCCTTTTCACACGCCCGCCGCTGCGCTAACCGTCAATGGCGCGGACATGGCGAAACTGGTAGACGCAAGGGACTTAAAATCCCTCGGCCTTAAAACCGTGCGGGTTCGACCCCCGCTGTCCGCACCAACGCACTCATTGGCATTGGTGATAGACGTCCGCTCCTTGGAGTTGCGGAGCGCCCTTTCTCGCCTGCCATGCAGCGCGACTTGTGACCTTGATGGTCTCTGGCATCGCAGCCTCCGCGCTGGCAGGATGGAGCGATGAGCATGCTCCATCCCGGACCTGACGATCCCATGCCCGAACCGCTGCTGACGGCGGCCGAAATGGTTGCGGTCGATCGCGCCGCCGTTGCAGTGGGAGTGGCGGTCGACAGTCTGATGGAGGCGGCGGGCCGCGCGGTCGCGCATGCCTGC
Source organism: Allobosea sp. (assembly GCA_031412095.1). Taxonomy (GTDB): domain Bacteria; phylum Pseudomonadota; class Alphaproteobacteria; order Rhizobiales; family Beijerinckiaceae; genus Allobosea. Next base: position 2,279 of record JANOCI010000066.1, on the reverse strand, counting down.
ATGGATGGGCTGACGCTCGACACGCGCATCGCCGTGCTGTGCGGAGCCGGCAATAATGGCGGCGACGGATATGTCGCAGCGCGGTGCCTGGCGGAACGCGGTTTCGAAGTCTGTGTGTTCCGCGACGCGGAGCCGCCCGCCGGCTCGCCAGCCGGCCGGGCCCGCGAAGGCTGGCGCGGCGACCGGGAGACGCTCGATGCTTTCCAGCCGGGGCACTGGAGCCTGGTCGTCGACGCGCTGTTCGGCGCCGGGCTGACGAGGCCGCTCTCCGGAGGGGCTGCCCGCGCCGTCGCCAGGCTTGCCGCAAATCCGGTTCAGACCCTGGCGGTCGACGTGCCGTCCGGCCTGAACGCCGATACCGGGGCGGCGGATGGCGTCGTCGTCGCGGCGCAGCGGACGGTCACATTCTTCCGTCTGAAGCCAGGTCATCTGCTCTGGCCGGGCCGTGGCCTGTGCGGCTCGGTCTTCGTAGCCGACATCGGCCTGACCGACGAGCATCTCGCGGCCGCAGCCGCCCCTGGCGCTTTCCGGAACACGCCGCCGCTCTGGCTTCGGCATCGGCGAAGCCCGGCGCTGGACGCGCACAAATATGCACGCGGACATGTCCTCGTCATCAGCGGCCCCGAACTCAACACGGGCGCCGCGCGGCTTGCGGCGTATGGAGCGCTGAATGCAGGCGCTGGCGCCGTGACCATCGCCGGCGCGCGGGAGGCGCTGCTGATCCATGCAGCCCATGTCAGCGCGGTGATGCTGGCCGAGGCCGCGACGCCGGAGGCCTTGTGCGGCCTCCTCGAAGCTCGGCGCTTCGACGCTGCAGTGTGCGGGCCTGCTGCCGGAATCGGCCCCCTGACGCTGGAGCGGGTCGATCGGCTGATTGAGGCCGGTCTGCCGCTGGTGCTCGACGCGGACGCGCTGACCAGCCTTGCAGGCCAGCTTCCGCGCCTTTCAGGGCGGGCGGCCGGCCAACCTGCCGTGCTCACGCCGCATGCCGGCGAATTCGCCCGGCTGTTCGGCTCCGTTCTGGAGCAGGACGCCGCCTTGGCGGCGCTGCCGCCTGCAGCCCGGGCGTCGAAGCTGGAGCAGGCGCGGGCCGCAGCCCGCATCGCCCGCGCGGTCGTCGTGTTCAAGGGCGTGGACACCGTGATCGCGGCGCCGGACGGGCGGGCCGCGATCAACGACGTCGGTGGACCGGAGTTGGCGACCGCCGGCAGCGGAGATGTGCTGGCCGGCCTCATAGCCGCACATCTGGGCCAAGGCATGCCCGCCTTCGAGGCGGCTGCGGCGGCTGTCTGGCTGCATGGCGTCGCTGGAGCATCGTACGGCGCCGGACTGACGGCGGAACGCCTCGTGGATGCGATGCGGCCGGTGGACGTCTGGAGGGATGCCCTGCAGGCGGCGGCGCGCCCTGCAAGCTTGCAGAGCGGCGCGGCCGGTGCTCAGGTGCGCCAGCAGCCGCCGTGGCGCACAGGAGCAGGAGACCGAGATGAGCCAGCTTGAGAAGGGCATCACCCAAGGAGGAGGCGGCTTCGCCGGCAAGACCTGGAACATTCTTGGACAGGTCTATTTTCCCAAGGCCGTGTGCGAATCGACTTTCGCCTTCGAGACCAACAGCGAGCCTGGGCAGTTCGTGCCGGTGCATGTCCACCCCACGCAGGACGAGTTCATTCTGGTGCAGGAAGGCGTGCTGGACCTCAAGCTGGACGGCGTGTGGATGAAAGCCCATGCGGGTGACCTGGTGCGCCTGCCACGCGGCATACCGCATGGCAATTTCAACAAATCCGACAAGCCGGCACGCGCCCTGTTCTGGGTGTCGCCGTCACGCATGCTGGAGGAGCTTTTCAACAACCTCCACAATGTCGCGGACCCGGCAGAGGTCGTGGCCATATCGGCCCGGCATGAGGTCGAGTTCCTGCCACCGGAAGCGAACGTGTGATCAGGCAGACTGGCTCTCCGCGCTGTCAATGGCGCCATTCAGCCCAGAGGCCCCCTCACGCCATCGCCGCCTTCACCGTTTCCACCAGTTGCTTCATCGTGAAAGGCTTGGGCAGGAAGTGGAAGCTCTCGCCCTCGGGCAGGTTTTTCTTGAAGGCCTCTTCGGCATAGCCCGAGACAAACACGAAACGGGTGTTGGGGTTGCGCTTGCGCAGTTCGCCCAGCAGCGTCGGTCCATCCATTTCCGGCATGACCACGTCTGACACCACAAGGTCAACATCCCGGCCATGGGCTTCAAGCTCGCGCAGGGCCGCGACGCCTGATTCAGCCTCGAGCACGGTGTAGCC
>JANOCI010000065.1:0-2728 GCA_031412095.1 Allobosea sp. | reverse complement strand
GTCGCGGGCCGGCTCTATGGTCCCGACATCGTACCAGACATATCCATTGTCCCGAGTCCGGACCGGCTCGTTGTCGGTTCCGACATTGGCGCGGAACATCGCGTCGACGACTTGGTCAAGCGACGGAACGGCCGGCTGGGCTTGCGCTGATGAGGCGGGCTGCCGGCTGCGGTCGATCGGGCCTACGGTCGCCACAGCCAGCTTGAGGTCCTTGGCGATCTCCGCGAGAGGTCTGGCGGCCGCCCGCTGGTCTTCGACCTTGTCATGAATGTCGCTGAGCTGGCGTGTTGCGGCGCTGAGCGCAAGATCCGCACGCACCTCGGCTGCGACCTGCGCAAACGGCCGGACCGCCTCGGGTTCAATCGCAGTGACCCGCAGAAGCACGAAGCCGAAGGCGCCGGCCACGGGCTCGCTCACGGTGTTGAGCGGCAAGGCGAACGCGGCGGCCGCAGTCGCCTGGTCCAGCATCTCTGTGCGGCTGAAAGCGCCAAGGGTCAGATCCGCGTCGGGCACGTTCCGCTCACGGGCGATCTCCTCGAAACTTGCGCCAGCCTTGACCCGCGCCGAGGCTGCCGCCGCATCCGCGGATGTGGGAAGCACGATCTGCTGCACTGTGCGCCGTTCCGGCGTGCCGAAGCGCGTCTTGATCCGCTCGTAATGCGCCAGCGCATCCGCATCGGAGACGGCGGCCGGGTCGGCAAGGGTCTGCGGCGTCAGAACCAATGCCTGCGCCGTGCGGTATTCGGGTGCGCGGAACGAGGCTTTGCGTTCGTCGAAGAACTTCTGAAGCACATCGTCTGGCGCGTCCGCCACCGTTCCTGCAGCCGATGGCGGCAGATCGATGAAGCTGATCACGCGCTGTTCATTGCGATAGCGGTGCGCCGCCTCTTGGATGGCGAGCGGCGCCGAGCTCAGTCCGGAGACGGCCTCCGCGACCTGCCCACGCAAGATTGCGGCGCGCTGCTCCCGCACATAGAGCGCTTCGTTCAGCCCTGCCTGACGCAGCGCCTCGTTGAACATGCCGCGGTCGAACTGGCCGGCTGAGCCGCGGAAGTTCGGATCGTCAAGGATCGATTGAGCCACCACCGCGTCGCCGATGGTCAGGCCGCGGCTCGCTGCATCGTTGTCGAGCGCGGCTTCGGTGACGAGCCGCGACAGCACCTGCTGGTCGACGCCGAACAAACGCGCCTGATCCGGCGTGATGTTCTGCCTGAAGCGGCGCGAAAGGCGCTGGATCTCAGCCTGGTATGCCGTCCTCACGCGCTCGAGATCGATCTCGGTGCTGCCGACCGTCGCAACGGTGTTGCGCGCGCCGCCCCGGAAGATGTCGCCGATTCCCCAGATCGCGAACGACCCGATCAGCAGCGAAAAGAGGAAGGCGACGAGGAGCTTGCCGAGCCAGGTGCGGCCAGCATTGCGAATTCCCTGCATCATCATGGCGTCGAACGGGCTCCCAGTCTTTCGCCGGACTTATAGGCAGGCGCATGGCGCACCGCAATCAGGCAAATGCAGCGCGCCCGATTGCAGGCGAAGCCGCCCGTTGATACGGATCATAGCATCTCGAATGGAAGATCCAGACATGAGCAGCAAGCTGAAGTCCCTGGTCGCGGGCAACTGGAAAATGAACGGCCTGAAGGCCGCCGTGTCGACCGGCGTCGACATCGGCCGCGGCTATGATGCTGCAATCCGCGCAAAGGTGGACGTGCTGATCTGCCCGCCTTCCACGCTGCTTGCCTCGCTGGGGCATGCGTTGATCGGCACAGGCATCGCAACAGGCGGGCAGGATTGCCACGCGAAATCGGCGGGAGCGTTCACGGGCGACGTGTCGGCCGCGATGCTCAGCGACGCTGGCGCGAGCTTCGTGCTTGTCGGGCATTCCGAGCGCCGCACGCTGCATGACGAGAGCAGCGCCGATGTGAAGGCGAAGGCTGAAGCCGCGTTGGCAGCGTTCCTCACGCCGGTCATCTGCATCGGCGAGACTCTGGCGGAGCGGGAGAGCGGCAAGGCGGTCGCGGTGGTCCGCAGGCAGCTTCGCGGCTCGATGCCGGCCGCATTGACAGGGCAGGGCCTGCAGGGGTCGAGCATCGTCATCGCCTACGAGCCCGTGTGGGCCATCGGCACCGGCAAGGTGCCGACGCCGGCGGACATCTCCGAGATGCACGCCGACATTCGCTCCGAACTCGGCAAGATGATCGGAAAAGCGCAGGCCGCGAAGGTGCGCGTCCTCTACGGGGGTTCGGTCAAGCCCTCGAACGCCGCCGAGCTGCTCGGCTTGCCCAACGTCGATGGCGCGCTGGTCGGAGGCGCCAGCCTCGACGCCGCCGATTTCATGGCGATCGTGAAGGCGGCTGGCTGAGCATCGGCCGTGCGTTCTGTCAGGCCGGGCCGCCAATGACGAAGTCGGCCAACGTCAGGACGGCCGGGCTGGCGAACTGCGCGAGCTCGACCGCTTGGCCCGATCCTGATCCATCGGCGTCAAAAGACAGGGTCCGCGTCGGGGTGCTGTAGATCAGGGACGGCGCGCCTGCGAGGTTTGCGCCGTTGATCGAAAGATTGAAGGACGGATGACTGGGCAGGCCCGTTCCGATCACGACGATCTTGTCCACGCCGGCGGCGAAGTCCATGATCAGGTCACGGCTTCCTGCTCGCGCTTCGACGACGAAATGGTCGCGTCCCGTTCCGCCGAAGAGCAGATCCTGGCCGCTGCCGCCCGCCAGGCTGTCATCGC
>JANOCI010000064.1:0-18376 GCA_031412095.1 Allobosea sp. | reverse complement strand
AAGCCCGGTGCCGATCTGCGCCGACGAGAGCTTCCACGGCCTGGACACGCTCGGCCAGACCATGGAGCGCTACGATGCGATCAACATCAAGCTCGACAAGACAGGCGGGCTGACCGCGGCGATCGCTGTGATGGAGGCCGCGCGGAGGCATGGGATGCCGGTAATGGTGGGCTGCATGCTCGGAACGTCGCTGGGCATGGCCCCCGCGATGCTCATCGCCGCAAACGCCGCCTTCGTGGACCTCGACGGGCCGCTGCTGCTGAAGCATGACAGGACGCCGGGCCTGGCCTTCGAAGGCAGCACGATCCGTCCATACGGGCCCGAACTTTGGGGATAGTCAGCCATGGCGCAACCGGTGCTATGCTGGGATACGAAACGTCAAGACGCAACGAGGGACGACATCATGACCACGACGACACTCAAGGCCTTGCTGGCCGGCTGCGCCATGCTGGCCGCCGGCTCGGCCAGCGCGCAGACGTTGGCGCCGAGCCCGACGCTCGATGCGATCCGTGCGCGCGGAGCAGTGGAATGCGGCGTGCACGTCGGCGTGCCGGGCTTCTCGTTTCCGAACGACAAGGGCGAGTGGACCGGCCTTGACGTGGACTATTGCCGCGCGCTGGCCGCCGCCGTGCTGGGCGACGCCGCAAAGGTGAAGTTCACCCCCACGACCGTGCAGCAGCGCTGGCCGGTGCTGCAGTCCGGCCAGGTGGACCTCCTGTCGCGCAACACGACCATCACCTTCTCGCGCAACGCTTCGCTGGGCGTGAACTTCCAGGGCATCAATTTCTACGAAGGCCAGACCTTTATCGTCCGCAAGGCGGCGAAGGCAGCAGCCGCCAAGGACCTCGACGGCGCTTCGGTCTGCGTCGCAGCTGGCTCCACCGAAGAGAAGAACGCCGCCGACTGGTTCCGCGAGCGCAATCTCAAGGTCACGATCACCAACTTCCAGAAGAACGACGACGCCATCGCCGCTTACGATGCGGGCCGCTGCGATGCCTATACGGCCGGCGTCGGCGCGCTTGCCGGCCAGCGCGCCAAGCTGAAGGCGCCTGACGAGCACATCATCCTCGCCGAGCCGATCTCGAACGATCCGCAGGGCCCCGTCACCCGCTATGGCGACGAGCGCTGGCAGGCCGTCGTGCGCTGGGTGCTGAACGGCATGATCGCGGCGGAGAATCTGGGCGTAACCTCGAAGAACGTCGAGGACATGCGCGCGAACTCCAAGAGCGGCGAAATCCGGCGTCTTCTCGGCGCGGAAGGCAATTTCGGCCAGATGCTGGGCCTGTCGAACGACTGGATGTTCAACGCGATCAAGCAGGTCGGCAATTACGGCGAGAGCTTCGAGCGCACGGTCGGCATGGGCTCGACGCTGAAGCTCGAGCGCGGACAGAACCAGCTCTGGACCAAGGGCGGCCTGCTCTTCACGCCGCCCTTTCAATGAGGCGCTGAACGCGGCCCTCACCCACCTGCCGCCTGTCGCCATGCAGGCTCCCTCTCCCCCCGCGGGAGAGGGCTGCGGAGAGGGCCCGCACGGCGTTCACCCTGTCTCCCGTTACTGGAATCGTGATCTGGTCCAAGTCCACTTCGCCTTGGCGATGGCGCGACCCCTCTCCCCGACCCTCTCCCGCAAGGGGTGAGGCCACTTGCGACATGTGCAACGCCAGCTGGATCCATGATGCCTACCCTCCGCCGCCTGCTCTATGACGCCCGCATCCGCGACATCTTCTGGCAGGTGACGATCCTGGCTGCGCTCATCGGCCTCACGGTCTTCTTCGTCAGGAACGCCTCGCAGAACATGGTCAATGCCGGCATCGCCTCCGGCTTCGATTTTCTCTGGCGCACCTCGGGCATCGACGTGCCGTTCGTGCTGACGGGCTATCAACCATCGGGGAACATCTGGTCGCTGTTCTGGGCCGGAGTGGCCAACACGTTGTTCGTGTCGTTGATCGCCATGGCCCTCGCCACGCTGCTCGGCTTCGTCGTCGGCCTTGCGCGTCTGTCGCCGCACTGGCTCCTGAGCGCTGTCGCGGGGGCCTATGTCGAGTTCGTGCGCAACATCCCCCTGCTGTTCTTCGTGCTGTTCTGGTATTTCGGCGTCATCGCCGCATTGCCTGCCCCGCGCGACAGCATCAGCGTGTTCTCCGCCTTCTTCCTCAACAACCGCGGCCTCACCGTGCCGGCGGCCAGCGATGGCGGCCCGTTCGGCTGGGCGCTGGCGGCGATCGTCCTGTCAGCTCTGCTGCATTGGCTCGTCGCGCGCCGCGCCGCCGCCCGCAAGGCCAGCACCGGTCAGGACACGCCCATCCTCGCGATCGGGCTCGTGCTGCTGGGGCTTGTGCCGGTGCTGGCGCTCGTCTTCGCGGCGCGCGCGACCGCTTGGGACATTCCCCAAGCCGGCCGCTTCAACCTTCGCGGCGGCTTCGTCGTCATTCCCGAGTTCGTAGCGCTGCTCGCTGCGCTCGTCACCTATACCGCCGGCTTCGTGGCGGAGATCGTGCGCGGCGGCATCAGCGCCGTGCCGAAGGGCCAGCGCGAGGCCGCATCCTCGCTGGGCCTGAAGCCTGGCCAGATCCTGCGCTTCGTCGTCATCCCGCAGGCGATGCGCGTCATGATCCCGCCCATGACCAGCCAATATCTCAACGTGCTGAAGAACTCGTCCTTCGGCGCCGCCATCGCCTATCCGGACCTCGTGAGCCTGTTCATGGGCTCGGCCTTGAACAACACCGGCCAGGCCATCGAGATCATCGCGATGACGCTGGCGGTCTATCTGTTCTTCGGGCTCATCGTTTCAGCCTTGATGAACTGGTACAACGCCCGCATCGCCTTGGTGACGCGATGAGCGTGAGCCAGGCAGCAGGATCAGGCGCGGTGGCGCTGTGGCGTCGGCGGCTGTTCAGCACGCCGCTGCAGTCGGCCATCACCGTGCTGCTGATGGCCTTCACCGTCTGGGCGCTGGCGCCGCTTGTGCGCTGGGCGCTGGTCAACGCGACATGGGTCGGCGAGACCCGGAGCGACTGCGCGCCCGGCGGCGCCTGCTGGGTGTTCGTCAAAGCCCGCTTCGGCCAGTTCATGTACGGATTCTATCCGCCGGGCGAACGCTGGCGCCCCAACGTGCTGGGGCTGGCGGCGCTAGCCGGCATCGCGCCGCTTTTCTTCCTGGAGGGCCAGGCGCGGCTGCGTCTGGGCTTGGCGGCGCTCGCCATCCTGCCGCCGCTCGGCATCTGGCTGCTTGGCGGAGGCTTCGGCCTTGCGCCGATCGAGACCCGGCAATGGGGCGGCCTGATGCTCACGCTCTTCATCGCGGTCTATGCCGGGCTGATCGCCGTGCCGCTTGGCATCCTGCTGGCGCTCGGCCGCCAGTCGCGCCTTCCGCTGATCCGGACGCTCTGCGTGGTGTTCATCGAGTTCTGGCGCGGCGTGCCGATCATCGCCGTGATCTTCCTGGCGTCCTTGCTGCTGCCGCTGATCATGCCCGCCAATGTCAGCGTCGACCGTCTCACGAGGGCCGTCGTCGGCCTTGGCCTGGTGATCGCCGCCTACATGGCGGAGGCCGTGCGCGGCGGGCTGCAGGCCCTGCCGAAAGGCCAGGCGGAGGCGGCGGCGGCGCTGGGCCTCGGATACTGGCGGATGACCGGCCTCATCATCCTGCCGCAGGCGCTGCGGATATCGCTGCCTGCCATGACCAACGAATTCATCGCGCTGATCAAGAACACCACGCTCGTCCTGGTGGTCTCGATCCTCGACCTGCTCGGCATCGCGCAGAGTTCGTTCGCCGATCCGGCATGGGTCGGCATGAACATGGAGGCGTACCTGTTCTCGGGCTCGATCTACTGGCTGATCTGCTTCGGGCTCTCGCGCTGGAGCCGCTCGCTGGAAGCGGGAGGCCCGAAAGGGCACTGACCAGCTGCACGCCATGGAGGATGGCGTCCCGGAAGGGATTCGAACCCCTGACCTACGGTTTAGGAAACCGTTGCTCTATCCTGCTGAGCTACCGGGACGGCGCGGGTTGTTTAGCATGATTTGCGTCGCGGTGAAGTCCTCGAATGACGTTCGGCTTCATCCGCATGGCGACCGCGCGGCAGCGCACTTGCTGGCGGGGACACGAACCCGCTAACGAGTAGGACATCTTTTCCGCCACTCACTCCCGCGTCAGGGTTCCCATATGTCGGCCACCGTTCTGGAATTTGCGCTGATGGCGCTGGCGCTGCTGGTCGGCGGCGCTGCGACGGGGCTTCTCGCCGGCCTTTTCGGCGTCGGCGGCGGCGCGGTCATGGTGCCGGTGCTCTATGAGGTCTTCGGCTTCGTCGGCGTGGCGCAGGAGGTGCGGATGCCGTTGTGCGTCGGCACGTCTCTCATGGCCATCATCCCGACGGCGATCAGCTCATACCGCAAGCACCTTACCAAAGGCATGGTCGAGCACGACATCCTCAAGGTCTGGGCCATTCCGGTGCTGATCGGCGTCATCGCCGGCAGTCTGGTGGCACGATACGCGCCGGCCAGCCTGTTCAAGATCGTCTTCGTCGTCGTCGCCGCCGTATCGACCGCCAGGCTGCTGTTCGGCAACGACAAATGGAAGATTTCGGACACCTTGCCCGGCAAGCTCGTCATGCGCGCCTATGGGCTGCTGATCGGCGCCTTGTCGGCGCTCATGGGCATCGGCGGCGGCCAGCTCTCGAACATCTTCATGATGCTCTACGGGCGCAGCATCCACCAGGCCGTGTCGACCTCGGCAGGGCTCGGCGTGATCATTGCGATCCCTGGCGCCATCGGCTTCGTGTATGCGGGCTGGCCGAAGATGGCCATCCTGCCTCCCGGCTCCCTTGGCTACGTGTCGCTGATCGCCTTCGCCTGCATCGTGCCCGCCAGCATCTGGACGGCGCCGATCGGCGCAAGCTGGTCCCACCGCTTGCCGCGCCGCAAGCTCGAGGTCGCCTTCGGCGTATTCCTGCTGATCGTCTGCCTCAGGTTCCTTTACTCCCTCGCGGCTGGAACGTGAGCGCGAAAGTCCGCCTTGCGTTGTTCGCGCTTGTCATGGCCGCCGCGCCGGGCGGGCCGGCCATGTCCTGCGTGATGGCGGCAGGCGAGCCTCTCCAGGCAGGCCTGGACGGCATGACGACCGAAGGCGACATCGTGCTGGGGGACGGGATGCGGGGCCGCCTGCCTGGGCTGAAGGTGCGCGTGCCTCCTGGCGCGGAGGACCAGCTGGCGGCGCTGCTCTCGCCTTGGGCCGGCATCGCTCCCCGTGCCCTGAAGGATATGGCAGGCCCGGACCGATGGAGCCGTCATGCCGTCTCGCTGACGCGGGATGCTGGAGGCGGCGAAAATCTGGCCCTCGAGTTGCTGAAATCAGGCCTCGCGATCGCTTGGCCCATCGAATTGCCGCCAAACTGCCGCAATCTCTATCTTCAAGCTGAGTCAGATGCGCGCAAGCGGAAGCACGGCGTCTGGAAGGATCCGCAGCTTGGCCTGCTGGATGCCGGCCAGGGAGCCGACGTCGCGGCGCGGGCGGGAGAAATTGCCGTGATGACAGGCCGGGTCAACCATGTCGGGCAGACGCGACGCGCGACCTATCTGAACTTCGGAGCGCGCGGGACCGGTGCGAGCGCCGAGATCGCCTTAAGCGTCTGGCGCGATCTCGAACGCCAGGGCTGGACTCGCGAGCGCTTCAAAGGGCAGGTTGTGCGCGTTCGAGGCGTCATCGGCGAAGCCAGGCCTGCGCGGATGCTTGTGCTTCACGCCAGCGCGCTCGAATTGGTGGATTGATCGGATCTGCATGCGCGTGACGGCATCCAGTTTGCGGAGGGCATCCTTCCAGTGGCCGGCGTTGATCTTCGCGGCCATGCTCATCGCCGGCTGCGCGGGCGAGAGGCCCGTGTTCCTGCCGCCGGAGCCTCCGCGCAGGCCCGCCAACGTCAGCGGCAACGCCCTCGACAATGCGGCCCAGCGTGAGCATCAGCGGCTGATGGCGGCCTTCGGCGGCGAATACCGCGCGCCCGCGGCCAAGCGACTGGTTGACGAGGTCGTCGCGAAGCTCGGGGCGAAATCGGCCCAGGGCGGCTTCTCGTACGAGGCCACATTGTTGAATTCGCCGGTGGTGAACGCCTTCGCGCTGCCGAACGGGCGGCTTTACGTCACGCGCGGGCTGCTGGCGCTCGCCAACGACAAGGCGGAGATCGCCGCCGTCATCGCCCACGAGATCGCCCATGTGCAGGCCCGTCATGCGGTCGAGCGGGCGGAGCTGCAGCAGCGGTCCGAACTGGTGCAGCGCGTCGTCGCGCAGGTGCTCGAGGATCCGCTGGCGGGTGCGGCCGTCCAGGCCCGTTCGAAGGTCACCATCGCCAGCTTCTCGCGGCAGCAGGAGCTCGAGGCGGACCTCATCGCCGTCAAGGCCATCGCCGCGGCCGGATATGACCCATATGGCGCCTCGCGCTTCCTGGCGTCCCTTGGCCGCACGACCAATCACCGCGCCATGCTGCTCGGCGAGCGGGCGAGCGGCCGCGGTCTCGACATCCTTTCGTCGCATCCCTCCACCAACGAGCGCATCCAGCTGACGCTAGCAACGGCGCGGCAAATCGCAGCGCCGGGACTTGGCCTGATCGACCGTGACGCGTGGCTGAGCGCCCTTGACGGGCTGTCCTTCGGCGACGAGCCGAAGGACGGCACGGTGCGCGGCCGCCAATACATCAATCCTGCGCTTGGCCTGAGCTTCACCGCGCCCGAAGGCCTGACGCTCGAAAGCACGCCCGACGCGGTGCTCGGCGTGGGCGGTGGCGGTTCGAAGGCGATGCGCTTCGATTCCGTCCAGCTCGAGGCCAACCAGACGCTCGACGCCTATGTCGGCGCAGGCTGGATCGACGGCGTGATCCCCGGCCCTGTGGAGAAGCTCACCGTCGACGGCCTCCCGGCTGCGCTGACCTCGGGCAAGGGGACCGACTGGAATTTCCGGCTGGCCGCGATACAGTCAGACCAGCGGACGTATCGCTTCATCTTCGCCTCGAAAGGCGCAGACGCCGACCTCGACCGCAACTTCCGCGGCATCATCTCCAGCTTCCGGCGACTGTCGAGCGGAGAGGCGGCGTCGGTCAAGCCCTTGCGCATCAGGATCGTGACCGCGTCCGCCGGCGACACCGCCGGCGCCCTCGCCGGGCGTATGGCGAGCGACAGCAAGGCGCTGGATCAGTTCCTGATCCTCAACGGTCTTGACCGCAACACGTCGATCGTGCCCGGCCAACGCTACAAGCTCATCGCCGAATGAGCGCCGGCGACCATCCGGCCAAGCGTTTGACGGCTGGTACGCCGCCACGGCGTCAAAGACGAGCATTGGCTCAGACCAGCACGGTCTCAGGTCGGGGATGACGTTCCAGCAGCGCGCGCTTGAGCTTCTCCAGCGCCCTGTTCTCGATCTGGCGGACGCGCTCCTTTGAAATTCCCAGCGCGCCGCCCAGAGACTCAAGGGTCGCCTGTTCCTCATTGAGGCGGCGTTCGCGCAAGATCCGCATCTCGCGGTCCGACAGCACGGCGAGCGCGGCCTTGAGCCATTTCACGCGCCGTTCGCTGTCTATGCTTTCACCGACGACCTCGTCCTGAAGCGGGCTGGTGTCGGGCATCACGTCCATCCGCTGCATGCTGGAGCCTTGCTCGTCGTCGGACAGCGGCGCATTCAGTGAGACGTCGGGGCCCGACAGGCGCGCATCCATCGTGGCGACATCGGCCTTGGAGACGCCGAGGGTGGCAGCGATGTCCTGATGCACCTTGTCGCTGATGAGGTCGTCGCCGTTTCGCGTCAGCCTTGCGCGCAGACGCCGCAAGTTGAAGACCAGCGCCTTCTGCGCCGAGCTCGTGCCGCCCCTCACGATCGACCAGTTCCTGAGGATGTAGTCCTGGATCGAGGCCCTGATCCACCAGGTCGCATAGGTCGAGAACCTGACTTCGCGGTCGGGCTCGAAGCGCGCCGCAGCTTCCAGCAGCCCGACATGGCCTTCCTGGATGAGGTCCGGCATCGACAATCCGTAATGCCTGAAGCGGGCGGCCAGCGCGATCACGAGGCGCATGTGGGACGCCGCCAGGCAATGCAGGGCCTGTTCGTCCTTGTCGTCCTTCCAGCGCACAGCCAGGGCGCGCTCCTCGTCACGTTCGAGAAACGGCGCATTCATGGCCGCCCTCACGAAACTGCGCTGAACCCCGGAAACGTCACTCATGACTGCATCCTGCTACACTAGGTGTATATACGGAGCGCCGCGCCTGCCGGATCACCTGCCTTGCAAATCGTTGTTCGGGCTTTCGGAAAGGCAGCCGGATCGCACGAAAAAACCCGGCGCTCGCACGCCGAGTCGGGTTCGTCATGGCGCAAGAGGGGCGGGTCAGGCGGCTTCGGCCTCGTCCTGCGTCTCTTCAGCATCGGCCTCCTCAGCGCCCTTCGCCGCGCGGCGCGGCGACTTCGCGAGCTGCCCTTCGATCTTCTTGAGCGCCTCCGTGTCCGTCACATCGTCGACCGCGGCCAATTCGCGCACCATCCGGTCAAGTGCAGCTTCGTAAAGCTGGCGCTCTGAATACGACTGTTCCGGCTGCGCCTCGGAACGATGCAGGTCGCGCACGACCTCCGAAATCGCGATGATGTCGCCCGAATTGATCTTCGCTTCGTATTCCTGCGCACGGCGGGACCACATGGTGCGCTTGATGCGGGCCCGGCCCGTCAGCGTTTCGAGGGACCTTGCCACCGTGGGCTCGTCTGCAAGCTTGCGCATGCCGACGGCCGTCGCCTTTGCGGTGGGAACACGCAAGGTCATCTTGTCCTTGGCGAAGCTGACGACGAAAAGCTCGAGCTTAAAACCGGCGACCTCTTGTTCCTCTATGGCCGTGATCTGGCCGACTCCATGGGCTGGATAGACAATGAATTCGCCTGTTCTGAAACCCTGGCGCGTCGTGCTCTTCTTGATTGCGGTCATCTAGAACCAATCTCCTGTCGGCCTGCACATGCAGACGAAACAAAATAACGCTCACGCTTACGGCATGAGCCACATCTCGACCCTGCCTGCGCTGTAAAACGCGTGCCGGTCTCCAGCCAGGACGGATGCCGTGCCCTCATGCCGCGTCAACGCCGACGACCGCGAAGCATCGCGATCACAGGAAACGACAATCTGTCATGAAAAACCCGATCTTTCGGGCGGTTGGCTGCGGAACTCGACTGTATGGCGGACCATATCACAAATTCTGCCGGGATTCAAAGGGTAAGCGATTTGTTAACCTTTTCACGCCCGTCATGGTTAACAGCTTTTGCCGGCAAGGCGGCGTCCGCCTTCGCAGAACGCTTGCCTGGTTGCAGCCGTTCACGCACGGCTTTTCCGCGCGCGGCCCTTCAGTCGCCTTCGCCGGGCTCAGGCGAGAAGTAGGCCTCGAACTTGCCGGGCTTGCCGTCGAACGCCTTCGCATCGTCCGGAGCATCCTTCTTCCGGGTGATGTTCGGCCACGACTTCGCATAGTCGACATTGACCTTCAGCCACTGCTCGAGACCCGGCTCGGTGTCGGGCTTGATGGCTTCCGCCGGGCATTCAGGCTCGCAGACGCCGCAATCGATGCACTCGTCGGGATGGATGACGAGCATGTTCTCGCCTTCATAGAAGCAATCGACAGGGCACACCTCGACGCAATCCATGTACTTGCACTTGATGCAGTTTTCAGTGACGACGTAGGTCATTGGCTTTCCCTGCGCGGCCTTCGAGAGTTGCAGCGCCGTCTGATCGTCTAGCCTGCGCAGCGGCGCCGTTCAAGGCAGTGTGACGAATTGCGCTTATTGGACGGTCTCATAGAGACCCGCCACGCTGCCCGCATCCCCGCGCCGCTCGCCGAGCCCCAGGACCCGGACCACCGCCGTTCCATGGGGTGCGGCGACCGTCACCACGTCGCCGACCTTGAGCGCGTGGGACGCGGAGGCGACGCGCCGTCCATCGACGCGCACCCTGCCCGCTTCGATGAGTTCCTGCGCCGCAGAGCGCGTGCGGGCGAAGCGCGCGAACCAGATCCACTTGTCGAGCCGCTGCCGGTCAGCTCGCATCGTTCAGGGCCGCATGGGGCGATGTGGAGGCTTTGCCCCGTTCACATCATGCTCCGGATGCCGCCTCACCCAGATCAGCCCTGCCGATCGCCTTCAAGCTTGGCCTTGAGCGCCGCCAGCTTCGCGAAAGGCGAATCGGGGTCGGGCTGCCGGTCGGGCCGCGGGGCGCGCGCTTCGTCACGCTGCGGCCGTCCGTCGGCGCGCTGGTCGGGCCTTGGCAAGCGCTGGTCGCGTCCGCCGCCGAAAGGCTTGCGCGGGCCGTCCTCGTCACGGTCCCTGCCCTTGCCCCGCTCGCCAAACGGCTTGCCGCGCGCTGCGCGCTCCGGCCGCGCATCCGGAAGGCCCTCGGGCCTGGTGTAGACGATCGCGCCTTCGCCGGCGCGGTCCTTGCGCGGCCCTGCGCCCGGCCGGAACCGGCTGGCGCGGTCCGGGCGCTGCGGCTGCGCCTGATCGGTTGCGCCGGCCTCCGCTGCGATGGCCGGTTGCGGGCCGCGTCCGCGATGACGGCGCGGCGCGCCCTCCGCCCCTTCTGCGGCCGGACCGCGCCCACGGCCTTCGCCGCGCCTGTCGCCCCTCGGATTGCCAGCACGCGCCCCGCGATGGTCCCTGTGGTGCTGACGTTGCGGACGCCAGACTTCGATCTCCGCCACTGCCGCGACTGCAGCCGGCTCTGCGGCGAGGCCCTCGACCGTCTCCGAAGTTTCGGGTCCGTCCGCATCGTGGGAGGCATGCGCCGTGTCAGCCCCCTCATCAGCAGGCGGCTGCGCATCAGGGTCAGCCACGGCTGATTCTGTTTCAGGCGCGCCGGGGTCCTCGGCAGGCGTCTCGGCAAGAATTTCGGCAGGTTCTTCCGGCAAGGCAGGCGTCTCGTCGACTGGAGCTTCCGCGATTGGCCCCTCAGTCTCCATCGAGTCTGCTTCTGCCTGAATCTCCACCGCTTCGGCTGCAGCGGCACCGTCCGTTTGCGCGCCTGCAGAAGGTTCCTGCGCCTCTGCCGCCGCATCATGCGCCAGATCCGCCGGCGCAACCGGAACTGAAGGCTCGGTCGGGGCCGGCATCAGCAGCGGCGTCGTGATCGCAGGCCCCGGCCGTGTCGCGGACTGGTACCCAAGGGCGCGCAGCACGTTGGCGAAATCAGGGCCTGACGCCCCCACGAGCGACGTCATGCCGCCCGTGACGACGAAGCTGTCGCCATCTGCCGCCCCGGCGGGCGGCTCGCCGACGGTCACGCCCGGGCGATACGCGATGGCTGGGCGGATTAGGTCTGCAAGCCGCTCGAGGATGTCCACGCGCAAGGCCCGTTCGCCCGCCACATGGAAGCCCGCGGCCCGGTACAGATCGCGCGAAACGTCCTTGTCGGCCGGGATCGACGTGCGGCCGGACAGCGCGAGATGGGCGATGTCGTCGCGGCCCTTCTGATCGAGCCCGCCATGCTTGAGCGCCCAGAGCTGCGACGCCAACGCGCGCGGCGCGGGCTTCAGCAGAAGCGGCAGGTAAAGGTGATAGGCCCCGAAACGGACGCCGTGCTTGCGCAAGGCGGCGCGCGCGTCCTGCTCAAGCGACTTGACGTCGTTCGCCACCTTGGACCGGTCCAGCACGCCGAGCGCCTCGGACATCTGGAAGGCGATGCCGCGTGCGATTCCCGTCAGGTCAGGAGCATCCTCGAGGATCAGCAAGGTGCCGAGATGCCGTGTCAGATGCGCCTTCAGCCAAAGTTCGAGCCGTTGCTCGATCTGCTCCCGCGCTGCCGGACCCAGGCTGTCATCGGCCATGACGCGGATGCGGGGCGCCAGCACCTTCTCGCCAGCGGCCAGCCGGGCGACCGGCTCTCCGGTCCAGCGCAGGAGGCCGTCATTGGCCAGCACGAAGGCATCGTCCGCCGCAAGCGACAGCTTGGCCGCCCTGGCCTCGAGCTCGCTGGCCAGGGCCTTCTGGGCAGCCGCATTCAGCGCCTTCGCTTCAGGCCCTGTCGCATTCGCATCAGGAATGAAGTTGAAGCCCGACAGGCTGCCGACATGTTGGCCTTCGACGAGAACGTCACCCGTCGTGGTGACCTGTGCCTCGAGCATTGTGTTCTCCCGCAGTCGCCGCATCAGCACAGAGGTCCTGCGGTCCACGAAGCGTGCCGCGAGACGCTCGTGCAGAGCATCGGATAACTTGTCCTCTACCTGACGCGTCACGCCCTGCCAATGCTCAGGTTCAGGCAACCAGTCCGGCCTGTTGGCGACGAACGTCCAGGTCCGGATTTGCGCGATGCGATTGGACAGCGTGTCGATGTCGCCGTCGATCCTGTCCACCAGTGCGATCTGGCGCTTGAACCAGTCCACCGGAATCCGTTTCCCGTCCATCAGGAAACGATAGATGGTCGACACAAGTTCCGCGTGGATCGAAGGCGAAACCTTGCGGTAGTCCGGAACCTGGCAGGCCTCCCAGAGCCTCTCGACCGCCTCGCGCCCGTTGGCGAGCTGCCGCAGCTCGGGGTCGGCGGAGACGATTTCCAGCGCGATCTCGTCATCGGCCGCCGCGGCCTTGGTCAACCCCGCCTCCTCGGGCTGGATCGCCAGGGTGGCCTTCAAGGCCTTCAGGGAACGGAAATCCAGGTCGGGATTGCGCCATTGCAACTGGCGGACGGCGTCGAATCTGTGGTTCTCGATGGCCTCCACCAGCTCGGGCTCGAATGCCGGGCACCGTCCGGTCGAGCCGAAAAGGCCGTCGCGCATGTTGCGGCCCGCCCGGCCCGCGATCTGCCCGAACTCCGCCGCATGAAGCCGGCGAAAGCGATGGCCGTCGAATTTGCGGTCCGACGCGAAAGCCACCTGCTCGACGTCGAGGTTCAGGCCCATGCCGATCGCGTCGGTGGCCACCAGATAATCGACGTCGCCGTTCTGGAAGAGCTCGACCTGCGCATTGCGGGTGCGCGGGCTGAGCGAACCCATGACGACCGCCGCGCCGCCCTTCTGACGCCTGATCAGCTCGGCGACCGCGTAGACCTCGTCGGCCGAAAATGCGACGATCGCGGTCCGCGGCGCGATCCGCGTCAGCTTCTTCTCGCCCGCGAACGTTAGCTGCGAGAGCCGGGGCCGCGTCACCACGTTCACTCCGGGCAGGAGCTGCTCGATGAGCGGGCGCATGGTGCCTGCCCCGATCAGCAGCGTCTCGTAGCGCCCGCGCTGGTTCAGCAGCCTGTCGGTGAAGACATGGCCGCGGTCATAGTCCGCTGCGAGCTGGATCTCGTCGACGGCGACGAAATCCACCGTCACGTCGCGCGGCATCGCCTCGACGGTCGACACCCAGAAGCGCGGGCGCTCTGGCTTGATCTTCTCCTCGCCGGTCACGAGCGCCACCGACTGCGCCCCGACCCGCGCCACCAGCTTGCCGTAGACCTCGCGCGCCAGGAGCCGCAGCGGCAGGCCGATCATGCCCGTGGCGTGCGCCGTCATCCGCTCAAGCGCATAATGCGTCTTGCCAGTGTTTGTGGGGCCAAGCACCGCGGTGACGCCATGCGTGCGGGCTTGCGGGGAGAGGGACCTCGTCGGCATTTCGACGTTTACTCACCATGCCCATGCCGCTGGCGCAACCGGGTTTATGACCGCATCCACCTCCGGAAGGCTCTGCGACGAGGCTTCGAATGGCCGGTCCGAGATCAAAATAGGAACGAAACCGGCTCGAATCGCTGATGCGGCCAGAATCAGGGTTTGTTCGCTCTCAGGCGTGCTTACCGTGAAAGATCGTGTCCGGACCCCTGCCGAGCGCCCTGTCGGCTGTCAGCGCAAGGTGGCGCGCTGCGGCCGCGTCAACGCCGCCTCCGCCGGCTCTCCAGCCCGCGACGTGGTCTGGAAGCGTGTGGCCTCGATCACCACCATCCCGATTTCGCTGCGCACGGAGATCCGGTACGGCGCGACCAGCGCCGTCCCGACGACCGGGGCCAGCCAGGCCTGGATGTCCTTGTTCTCCGCCATGTATTTGGTCGCCTTGCCGTTCCGATGCCCGGCGATAGGCACATAGCGCGCGTTGCAGACCGCCACCGGCCCGTCATAGCCGCTGCCGGAGACCGTGCGGGTTCCCGCGTAGCTCAACGCGATGTCATAGCGTGCGTTGCCGTCGAAGATCTGGATGGAGCGGTTGCAGGCCGCGGCCGAGGTGGGGTCCTGGCCTGCCGAGACCGGCATGAGCAAGGCCGACAGCGGGTCGGTGATGCCGCGCATGTGCGCCTCGACCAGCGGGATCGCATCAGGCTTCCTCTCGATGGGCGGCGTGATCTCCACCGCCGTGGCCGTGCCGCTGCTGACGGCCATGCGGACCGTGCGCGCTTCCTTGCCGTTCGAGCCGGAGGCCGAATAGCCCGACGAAGCGGGCTTGCCCTGGCTGATTCCGCCGGTCGCCGCGCCCGCCCCGCGCCCGCCTGTCAGCATCCCCGCAAGCCCGGTCAGCTTTGCCTGGATGTCGATCTTGTACTTGGCCGGATCGAGCGCGGCGGTGACGCTCGCGGTGCCGATCGGCAGGCCGATGAGGGACACGCCATAATTGGCCTGCCAGCTTCCGGGGAGGGTTGCTGGCGGCGTGGCGGCGCGGGCCGAGGTCTGGGCCAGGGCCGAAGGCACGGGCCCGCCGGCAGCCGCTGCGGCGAAGGCAAGCATGATGGTGACGCGACGCATCGACAGGCTCCCGGATGTTGCGCGTTCATGGCGTATGATTCGGACAATAGCACGGCGCGTGGTTAACCGTTTCTAACTTGACGCACGGGCCGCGATCCAGCCACGCATGCCTTCGGGACGCCGACAGGGGAGTGGCATGGCGGCTTCTACGGGCCTGAAGGTTCTTGACGCCGGAGGCTGCTTGCGCCATAGACCGCCCACGTGAAAGATTATCTGGCTCTTGCTGGCCGATGCGTGTGCGCGTCGGCAGTTTTTTTTGAAGGGCCTGACGACAACGAAGGATGATGAACATGTCGCGTCGCTGCGAATTGACTGGCAAAGGTGTGCAGGTCGGCAATCTTGTCAGTCACTCCAACATCAAGACGAAGACCCGGTTCCTGCCCAATCTCGTGAAGGTCACGCTGACGTCGGATGCGCTTGGACGCTCCGTGCGCCTGCGCATTTCGGCCAACGCGCTGCGCTCGGTCGATCACCGCGGCGGCCTTGACGCCTTCCTGCTCAAGGCCAGCAACGACGAGTTGTCGACGGGCGCCCTTTCGCTGAAGCGTGACCTTCAGAAGAAGCTGGCCACGGCCGCTGCGCCTGCCGCCTGAGCGCATCGCCGGGACTGAATTCGAAAAGCGGCCTTCGGGCCGCTTTTTTCATGCAGTCATGTCCCTCATGCGATGAGCTCGAATTCGAGCAGCACCGTCCGCTGCAGGCCCGAGAAGTTGTCGTCGGACACGAGCGTCAGAATGGTGCGGCCCCTGTCGACATGGACGGTCAGACCCTCCATGTTGTCGATCTCGTGCGCAAGGTCGGCCTCCATCAGCACCGGCCCGTGCAGGACAGCGCCCGGGACCACAGACGCCCCCGGAACCCGGCGGATGCGCATGCCGACGCCGCGCCAGGGCTTGTACCAGCGCTCGAGCACCAGCATGTCGCCGTCCGGCAGGAAGGCCAGGTCGGTGACGTCGTAGCCATCCGCGCGCAGGTATTGCAGCGCGCCGGGCCGCGCCCCGCCGATGATGAAGCCCGCCGTCGGCTCGCCTTCGCCCCCTGACCGTTCAGCCAGCGCGACAAGGGCGCCGGCGACCGGGCTGGCGGGCGGCGCAAGCCCAAGCGCCTCGATGCCGCGGTTGGACGGAAGGCGCTTGAGCTCCTGCGGCGTGGGCGCAGTGGCCGCACGGCTCATCGCGCCGCGCCGCGCCCAGTCGAACCGCACGATCTCGTGCGTGCGCTCGATGCCGACATAGGCCACCCCGCCGTCGATGCAGAGCGCCTCGGTGTCGAAGGAACGCGTGCGGTGGAGCGGGCGCCCGGCCCCGTTGAGCATGGGCTCGAGCGCTGCGTCCGCGAGCCCCAAGAGCTTGCCGCTGTCGTATGTCAGCCGGCCCGTCAGCCAGTGCGCGCGATCGGTGATGGCGACGAGACTGCTGCCGTCGGGGGAGCGCCACAGGCCGGAGAAACCGCCGAACTCCCTGGAGGGCGACGTCAGGACGAGGCCGCTGCGGAAGAGCATCGAGCCGAAGCGCGCCCGCGCCGGATCGGACGGCTGGAATGCCAGGATCGGCCGCGCGGAAACGGCGAGCGCGTCCGGAACCTGTGCGGGCTGCGCGCTGGCGTCGCCCAGCCCGGCGCCCAGGCTGAGCCCCGCCAGGAGGAGGGAGCGCCGCGAAAGCCTCACGGCGATGTCTTCACGACAGCCGCTTCGAGGGACGAGGGGCGCCGGACGGGCTGCGTGCGCCGGCCGGCTGATTGTCCTCGAACAGCTCAGCGAGCTTCTCGGTCATCACGCCGCCCAGCTCTTCGGCATCGACGATCGTCACCGCACGCTTATAGTAGCGCGTGACGTCATGGCCGATGCCGATGGCGATCAGCTCGACCGGCGAGCGGTTCTCGATCTCGCCGATGATGTGGCGCAGGTGCTTCTCCAGATAGTTGCCCGCGTTGACGGACAGGGTGGAGTCGTCGACGGGCGCGCCATCCGAGATCACCATCAGGATCTTGCGCTGCTCCGGCCGGCCCAGCAGCCGCTTGTGGGCCCAGTCGAGCGCCTCGCCGTCGATGTTCTCCTTCAGCAGCCCCTCGCGCATCATCAGGCCAAGGTTCTTGCGCGCCCGCCGCCAAGGCGCGTCCGCGCTCTTGTAGATGATGTGCCTGAGGTCGTTGAGCCGCCCCGGCGTGGCGGGCTTGCCTGCCTGAAGCCAGGCCTCACGGCTCTGCCCGCCCTTCCACGCCTTCGTGGTGAAGCCGAGGATCTCGACCTTCACGCCGCAGCGCTCCAGCGTGCGGGCCAGGATGTCGCCGCAGGTGGCGGCCACCGTGATCGGCCGGCCGCGCATCGAGCCCGAATTGTCGATCAGGAGCGAGACCACCGTGTCGCGGAAGTTCGTGTCCTTCTCGCGCTTGAAGGAGAGGGGCTGGTAAGGATCGAGGATGATGCGCGTCAGCCGGGCCGGATCGAGAGCGCCCTCCTCGAGGTCGAACTCCCAGGAACGGTTCTGCTGCGCCATCAGGCGGCGCTGCAGCCGGTTCGCCAGCCGCGACACCACGCCTTGCAGGCTGGCGAGCTGCTTGTCGAGATAGGCGCGCAGCCGGGTCAGCTCCTCGGCGTCGCACAGGTCCTCAGCCTCGATCACCTCGTCGTGCTTGAGCGTGTAGGCCTTGTAGTCCGGTCCCTTGTTCTCGCTGGCGCGCATGTCGCGCTGGCGGGGCGCGTCGCCCGCCTCCTCGGAATCGACCTGGTCGTCATCCTCGCGCCAGTCGCCGGACGGGGCGTCGGCGGCCTCGGAAGCCCCCTCCTCCATCTCGTCCGACGAATCCTGGGACACGTCGACCTCGGCCTGCTGGCCTTCGCTCTGCTCCTCTGCCTCGCCTTCGTCCTGCTCCTGCTGGTCCTGCTGGTCCTCGCTGTCGTCATTGCTCTCGTCGTCGTCGGCACTGGACGACATCTCGTCGGCCATGTCGAGCGACGACAGCAGGTCGCGCACCGCCCGTGCGAAGCCGCGCTGGTCCTCGACCGTCCGCGACAGCGCATCTAGCTCCTCGCCGGCGCGCTCCTCGATGAAGTCACGCCACAGATCGACGATCCGCTGCGACGACGGCGGCGGCTTCAGCCCGGTCAGCTTCTCGCGCACCATGAGCGCGACGGCGTCCTCGACGGGCGCGTCGGCGCGGTCGGTGATGTCCTCATAGCGTGCGCCGCGATGGTACTTGTCCTCGAGCATCGCGGTGATGTTGGACGCGACGCCCTCCATGCGGCGCGCGCCGATCGACTCGACCCTGGCCTGCTCGACAGCATCGTAGACGGCCCTGGCGCCGTCGCCCTCCGGCATCATCTTGCGATGCACGTTGGCGTCGTGGCAGGCCATGCGCAGCGCCATCGAATCGGCGTGCCCGCGCAGGATCGCCACGTCGGCTGCGGTCAGCTTGCGCGGCGGCTCCGGAAGGCGCGCGCGGCCGGGTATGAGCGAAGGCTTGTCGGAGGCGAACACGACCTCCAGCTCGGGATGCCGGGCGATGGCCTTCAGGCAGGACGTGACGGCCCGCTTCAGCGGTTCGGTCGGGGCCTCCTTCGGCTGGCCGGGCTTGCGGTTGGTGAGGGTCATAGGTCCTTCGTCAGCCAATGGCGTGAATGGTGGTCCGGGTAGTTCTCCAGCGTCCCGAAGACCCGGTATCCGCGCTTTTC
>JANOCI010000063.1:0-20912 GCA_031412095.1 Allobosea sp. | reverse complement strand
TTGCGCCAATCGCGCCGCGTGAACTGGACCTCGTCGAACAGCACGAAGACGTCGACCGCCGCGATGATGTCGAAATAGCCCTTCCACGGAATGTAGTTCGACTGGAGGATGGCGACCTTCCGCGGCTGGCGCATGCCGGGGCCGTTCACGTCCTGACCCGGTCCGCTTCGTCGGAGGTCATCCGCACAGCGGATACACCTTCTCGATCACCATCGAGGCGACATGGTGCTGCTCCTCCTCGGTGAGGCCGGGAAAGAGCGGCAGCGAGATGGTCTGCTCGCCCCAGAGCCTCGCCACGGGCACCTCCGGCGCAGGGCCCTGCCGGCCATAGTAGCTCGTGTCCGGCACCGCGCGGTAATTGACCGTGACGGCGACGCCGGCCTCGTTGAGCGCCGCGATCGCCTGGTCGCGCTTGCCGCCGGGCACGCCGATGACGAACAGGTGTTCGGCGCTCTTGCAAGCCTGCTGCTGCGTCACCAGGCGCAGCGGCCCGCCTTCGAAACGGGCCCGGTATGCGTTCGCGAGCCGCACGCGCTCCGGCAGCACCCCGTCGACCTCGGCGATCTGGCGCGGCAGCAGCGCCGCCAGCAGATCTGGCAGGTTGGCCTTTGTCCCCAGCCGGCGCATGTCCCAGTGATTGTAGCGGCCGGATGCGAAGCGGTCGACGGCGATCGCCGACATTCCGTGCAGGCGCGTCTCCAGCACCTTGCCGTGCAAGGCGGCATCGCGCGTCACGATCGCCCCGCCTTCGCCGCACGTCACATTTTTCGTGGCGTAGAACGAAAAGATCGCGCAGTCGGAGATCTCGCCGGGCTTCAGGCCTTCGCGCTCGCCTTCGAAGCAATGCGCGCAGTCTTCGATGATCGCGACGTGGCCGGCCGCATGCTTGTGGCTGTCCAGCATTTCCCGCATGGCGGCGATGTCGCACATCTGGCCGTAAAGGTGGACCGGAATGACCGCCCTTGTCCTCGGCGTGACATGAGGCGCGACGCTTTCGGCCGTCAGCAGCAACGTGGCAGGGTCGACATCGGCGAAGACGACGCGCGCTCCTGCCAGCACCACCACGTTCGCCGAGGCGATGAAGGTCATGGCCGGCACGATGACCTCGTCGTCAGGGCCAAGATCCATCGCCAGCAGCACGGCTAGCGCGCCGTTGGTCCAGCTGTTGACGAGCAGGGCATGCGGGCTGCGGAAATAAGCCTCGAGCTGCCGCTCGACCTGCTTCGAGACCGCCCCTGTCGTCAGGAAGGGCGTTCCGAGGACGGCCTTGACGGCATCGCCGTCCTCCGGCGTAAGCTGGTGCCTGTAGAAGTCCACTTTCATGAGAGCACCTGCATGGCGCGTTTCCCCTTCAAGGCGACGGCGGCGAGGCGCGTCAGGCGAACCTGGTGAAATCGAGATTGGCGACGATCCTGGCGAGCTCATCTTCGAAGACCCGCTTCTGTGTCCAGCCCAACGCCCTGAGCGGAGCGTCGTCGAGACTGTAGCGGACGTCCTGGCCCGACCGGTCCGGAACCGTCACCCATGCCTGCTCGGGCGGCACATCGAGCAGGCGCGCGATCATCCCGAGGACTTCGATGTTCTGCAGCTCGACCTGGCTGCCGATGTTGTAGATGGTGTTGCGCCTGCCTTTCCCGATCACGGTCAGGATGCCGTCCACGGTGTCTTCGGCATGCAGCCAGGACCTGACATAGCTGCCGTCGCCATGCAGCGTCGCGGGAAGGCCGCGCTTGATGCGCAGGGCGGATTTCGGGATGAGCTTCTCCGGATACTGATGCACGCCGTAATTGTTGGCCGGGCGCACGATGTTCCAGGCCATGCCATAGGTGCGGCCCCAGCTCTGCACGAGCATGTCGGCGGCAGCCTTGGTGGCGGAGTAAGGGTTCGAGGGTATCAGGATGTCGGCCTCGCTGTGCGAGCCCTTGCCGATGTCGCCATAGACC
Organism: Allobosea sp.; assembly: GCA_031412095.1. GTDB lineage: Bacteria > Pseudomonadota > Alphaproteobacteria > Rhizobiales > Beijerinckiaceae > Allobosea. The sequence continues at coordinate 18,969 of JANOCI010000063.1, read as the reverse complement.
TCGTCCGTGCTCACCTGGAGGAACAGCGGGCGTTCGGCGGCCTGCTTGGCGCGCGTCAGTTCGAGCAAGGTCTGGACGCCAAGGAAGTTCGTCGTGCAGAAGCGCCTGGCGCTGGTTATGGCGTTGTCGACATGGCTTTCGGCCGCGAAATTGACCAGGACATCGCATTCCGGCAGGAAATCCAGGGTGACGATGTCGGCTTCAAGAAACCTGTAGTTCCTGTAGGCCTTGAACTCCTCATGGACGACGCGGTCCGCCGCGTAGCTGATCTTGTCGATGTTGCGGACGAAATGTCCATTGTCGAGGCAGCGTCTGACAAAATGCTTTCCGATGAAGCCGAGACCCCCGGTCACAACAAACATCTCTGATTTCGCCATCATGTGCGGCCTGGATCCCGATTGCGTGAGACGACTACGCACAAATGGCCAAAGGGGCAAGTGCAGGGGCAATTGCGGCGGAGCAGATCAGGCGCTAGTTCAGGCGCTGCGTCAAAAGCGTGGCCCGGCGCGGCGTCTTCTCCGGAAGCGCTCGGACCAGGGCCCGGCAAAGGTCAGGACGTCTTCATCGACCGGTATGTCTGCGGATCGACGCCATAGAAGCGTTCGAACGCGCCGTAGAACTCGCGCAGTTCATCCATGCCGTGCATCAGCGCGATCTCGGGCACCGACATGAGGCACGAGCCCGCCTTCTTCAGCGCGGAGCCGATATGGATGACCCTCACCAGCATCAGCTCCGCGTCGAACGAGGTCTTGGCCTCCTGAAAGCAGGCCTCGATGTCGGCGGGCGCCGCGGAAAGCCACTCCGCGACGTCGGCGACGGTCAGGGTCGCGTCCTCATGGTGGCGCTGCATGAGCGCGAGCGCCTTATCGCGCAGAACGGCCGGGGAGTGCGCCTTTGGCTCAAGGCTCCGGCCCCAGGTCACGCAGCCATCGACAAGCTCGAGCAGATGGCTGCGGACCACCAGCGCCTCGACGGAGGACAACGGCGACTGAATGGCGCGCAGGCCGAGGAAATACGCCACAAGCAGGCTGAAGCTGGGAGCCTGGGGCGGCAGGAGGAAAGGGCCCGCCTGCATTGCGCCAGGCTCGCGCCAGGCGCGGAACCTCTCCGTCCACAAGGTGTGCGACAGGCGCAGGCCGATGAAGGCCGCCTTCTCGGGAATGTCGATGCGGCTCGCCCGGGACGCATCGAGCAGGACCGCCTGGCCCGGAGACACGGTGACCGCCCTGCCATGCTGCTCGGCGATGAATTCGCCTGACAGCGGGATGGTGACCGTGACGTCGGGCTCGGAGCCCGCCAGGTGCCTGGCCTCACGCACCATGCTGATGCCCAGGGAGTTATGCCAGGTCACGTTGACGCCGCGCAGGTCGAGCATGTCGATCTGCATCGTCGAGCGGAACTTGCGGCTCAGCCTCACGTCGAGGTCGACGATCGCTGAGCCCACCCGGTCCTTCAGCCGCGGCCAGTCGATCTGGCCAGCGTCGATCTCGGCCTCGGAAAAATCCTGGGCCCGCAATGTCCGGATCTGCATCGGTCTCATCTGCATGTCAGCCGACCCCAGTTTCAATGGCGCCACTTCCCACATCCGGCCCGAAATCGCCAGTGAGATGGCAGCGTCCACGTCGATCATCCGATAGGCGCGCTTTTGGTCCACCACGGCTGATCCGGCTGCGAAGCGATTCACGGACCGTTGGAAACCCGCCTATCGTTACTGTTCGCAAACGATCATCGGGACATGATGACCGCCTGATGACACGCGAAGACCGCCATGCAACCCACGCCCACTCAATTTTCGTCCACGCCCGCCTCGCCCATGCCCGCCTCGCCTGCGCCCGCCTGGTCCTTGCCCGCCTGGTCCTCGCCGCTGTCGGTCGACCTCATGGCCGGCGCGGCCCATCAGGCGCGCAAGGCTCTCGCGGCCCCGCGCATCCTCGTGTTGGATTCCGGACTGGGCGGACTGACGGTCCTTTCTGAAATCGTGCGCAGCCGTCCCGACGCACACTGCATCTATATCGCAGATGATGCGGCCTTTCCATATGGGGCTTGGGCGGCAGACGCCCTGATCGGGCGGCTCGCCGGGCTGACGGCGCGGCTCATCGCGCAGCACGCGCCCGACTGCGTCGTCCTGGCCTGCAACACAGCCTCGACGCTGGCGCTGCCGACCCTGCGCGAGCGCTTCCCGACGCCGTTCATCGGTACCGTGCCGGCCATCAAGCCCGCCGCCAAGCGCTCGCACAGCCGCATGTTCTCGGTGCTCGCGACGCCCGGCACGGTGGCGCGCGACTACACGCGCTGCCTGATCGCGAATTTCGCGGGCGATTGCGATGTCACGCTCGTGGGCTCAGTACGCCTCGCTGCGATGGCGGAAGCACAGATCGCCGGCGCGCCGGCGGCCGACGCGGACATCCTGGCCGAGATCCTGCCATGCTTCGTGGAGCGGCCCCATGACGGCGGCGTCAGGCGCACCGACGTCGTGACCCTGTCGTGCACGCACTACCCGCTGCTGCTGGACCGCCTGACCGCGCTCGCGCCATGGCCCGTGGCGTGGATCGACCCCGCTCCGGCCATTGCACGGCGGGTCGTCCAGCTGTTTGGGCCCCAGCCGGCCGGCTGCGCGGACGGCACGTCCAGCGTCGGCTTCACCAGCGGCAGGGCGGCGCCGGACCTGACGCGCTTGCCTGCGATCCGGGCTCTTGTCTCCGGGGCCAAGGCGACGGACTGACGCCGGTTCAGTAGCCGCGTGAGCGCATGTCGTGCATTGCGCGTTGACATTTGCAGCATCGCATGGCTTTAGACAGCCCTCTCGCTGGTCTGCCATGGCCAGGGAGCCTTATCCGCACCCGTGAACCCATTGAACATCAGTGTGGTTCTGTCGCCCCAGTGGAACCCAGGTTCCAGGACGGGAACAGGAGGGCGCGGTCCTCACATCGCCAATCCAAGAGGACACGCGACACATGTCAAAGCGCCACGCCGCAAAATACAAGCTTGACCGCCGTATGGGTCAGAACATCTGGGGACGCCCGAAATCCCCGGTCAACCGCCGCGAATATGGCCCGGGCCAGCATGGCCAGCGCCGCAAGGGCAAGATGTCCGACTTCGGCACGCAGCTGCGCGCCAAGCAGAAGCTCAAGGGCTACTACGGCTCGATCTCGGAGCGCCAGTTCCGCGGATACTATGCCGAGGCCGTCCGCATGAAGGGCGATTCCGGCGAGAACCTCATCGGCCTGCTCGAGTGCCGCCTGGATGCCGTGGTCTACCGCGCGAAGTTCGTGCCGACCGTCTTCGCGGCGCGCCAGTTCGTCAACCATGGGCACGTCACGGTCAACGGCCGCAAGGTCAACATTCCAAGCTACGCCGTGAAGCCAGGCGACGTGGTCGCCGTCAAGGAAGCCTCCAAGCAGATGCTGCTGGTGCTCGAAGCCGTCGGCCTCGCCGAGCGCGACGTGCCTGACTATCTGGAGACGGACCACACCAAGATGACGACCTCCCTCGTGCGGGTGCCCGCCCTCGGCGACGTGCCTTATCCGGTGCAGATGGAGCCCAACCTGGTGGTCGAGTTCTACTCACGCTGATGGCCTGGGCCTGAATGGAAAAGCCGCCCTCACGGGCGGCTTTTTTGTGTGCTTCGTCCAGCGGACCGATCAGCCGCGGCCTCCGCGATGGCCGCCGTCCCGGCCTCGCCCGGGCAGGTTCTTGCGGACCGTCTCCTTCTGCGACGCGTCCAGCGTGGCCCAGAGCGGCTTCACGGCGGCGGACAGCTCGCGCATGTTCGCAGCGCCGCGGCTCATCCGCTCCGACATCACGTCAAGACGGTCAGGGAACTCCGCGCCGGGCATGCGGCCAGCGTTCGAGGCGCGGAAATTGCGGCGTTCATCCTGCATCTTCCGCAGCTGGGCCTGGACCGGGGCCCACAACGGCTCCTGCGCGGGGGTGAGCTTCAGCTCCGTCCTGAGCTTCTCGACGCGCTGGTTCATGCGCTCCTCCATCCGGGCGGCCCTGCGCTCCATGCGCTCGGAGCGTTGTTCGGCACGCGGCGCAGAATCCGGCGCGGGAGTGGCGGGCACCTGGGCATAGGCCGCTGCGCCCAGCAGGACGATCGACGCGGCGGCGGCAAGGGTAAGGCGTTTCATCTGTTCGTGTCTCCAGGGAACGGGTGCGATGGGCAGACTATGTCTTGGTGGCGATTGCGGCGCCATGGCGGCTCCATGAACACTTCGTAACCTCGGGAGACGTCACGATTTCGGGAAGCGTTGGAGCAATGACGGCGTCCCACTCATGGCCGCGCCAGCCTGAAGCCGACGGAGAGCGGGCCGCAGTCATCTTTGGCGCTGACGGCAAGCCTGCCGCGTGCTAACCAGCAGACGATGTCCACCGATGCTTTCCTGTCCATGTTCCCGGGCCGCGACGACGCCGAGCCCGTCGATCCGATGAAGGCCGCCCAGGGCAGCCTTCGCCAGGCCTTGCCGAAGCGCTTCTATAGCGTCGCAGGCACGGAGCTGCACGATGGCGCGTGGCGCCTCATCCTGGATGGACGGCCCGCGCGCACGCCTGCCAAGCGCTTTCTGGCTGCCGGCGACCACGCCGTCGCGCTGGCCCTCGCCGCCGAATGGCAGGCGCAAGGCGAGGTTATCAACCCGGCGGCCATGCCCCTGACGCGCCTGCTGAACGCAGCCATCGACGGGGTGGCGCTGCAGGCGGAGGCAGTGCGCGATGAAATCGAGCGCTACGCCGGCAATGACCTGATCTGCTACCGGGCAGAAGCGCCTCAGGAACTGGCGCAGCTCCAGAGCGAGGCGTGGGGCCCGTTGCTGGCATGGGTGGAGGACGTGCTCGGCGCATCCCTCATGACGACAAGCGGCATCGTGCATGCCGCGCAGCCGGCGGTCGCCATCGCAGCCCTCCGGCAGGCGGTCGACGCGGTGGCCGCCCCTGTCCCGCTCGCAGCGCTGAGCCTCGTCACGACGTTGACAGGCTCCGCAGTCATCGCGCTGGCTCTGGCCCATGGCGCCATCGACGCCGACGCCGCGTGGTCCTCGGCGCATGTCGACGAGGATTATCAGTCCCGCGTCTGGGGCGCCGACGACGAGGCCATCGCGCGGCACGCCGGCCGCCGCCGTGATTTTGACGCAGCCGCGCTGGTCCTCGCCAGCGCGCGGCTTCGCTGAGGGCTGATCATGGGGCTGGCGCGCGAGACCGGACGAAAGGACCCCGCCCACAAGCGCGCGGTCGACATGCTGAAGAAGACGGCGCTGATCGATGGGCACAACGATCTGCCCTGGGTGGTGCGGAAGGCGAACCAGGGGGACCTGGAGGCCTACGACCTCACCCGCATCCATGCCGAGACCGACACCGACATTCCCCGGCTCAAGGCTGGCATGGTCACGGTCCAGGTGATGGCCGCCTTCCTGCCCACCGAGATCGCCTGTCCCGCCACCGTGACGCTGGAGCAGATCGACCTGATCCGCCGCATCGAGACCCGGCATGCCGACGTCTTCCTGCCGGTCAGGCGGGCGACGGACATTTCGCTCGCCAAGCGCAAGGGCAAGATCGGGACGATCATCTCGGTCGAGGGCACCGTGGGCTGCGAGGGCTCCTTGGCGCCGGTGCGCATGTGGCACAGCCTGGGCGTCAGGCTGGTGACGCTGTGCCATAACGGCTCCCTGCCGTGGATCGATTCCTCGACCGACGTGCCGAAGGCGAACGGGATCTCCGCGTTCGGCGCCGAGCTCGTCGGAGAGCTCAACCGCCTGGGCGTCATCATCGATCTGTCCCATGCTTCGGTCGCCGCGGCCAAGGCGGTGGCGGAGATCAGCCGCGCTCCCGTCATCCTGTCGCACTCGAACGCGCATGCGCTGTGCCCCCATCCGCGCAATGCGCCGGATGACCTGATCAGGGCCGTGGCGCGCTCGGGCGGGATGGTGATGGCCACGTTCGTCCCATCGTTCATCAACCCGGAGATCTGGCGGCGCATCGCCGCCGCGCGCCGCGCCCGCTGGCCGAAGGCGGACCCGTCGACCGTCGGAGCCGACGCGACGGAATGGCCGACCGCCGAGGTGGGCCCGATGCCGGTCGCCACGCTGGCGCAGTTCTGCGACCACGTCCAATATCTGCTGAAGCTGGCCGGGCCGGACCATGTCGGCATCGGGAGCGACTTCTATGGCGGCGACCAGCCGGTCGGTCTTGAGGACGCTTCGGTCTATCCTGTGCTCTTCGCCGAGTTGATCCGCCGCGGCATCGGCGAGCATGTCCTTTCGCGGGTGGCGGGAGCGAATTTCCTGCGTGTGATGCGCAAGGTGGAGCGGGTTGGCCGCGTGGTCGGCAAGGAGGCCGAGGCTGCTCCCAAGACCCGCGTCCGGCGCGCTTCGCGCCGGAAGGATGCGCTCAAGGGCAAGGCCGCCCTGCGATGAAGGACGACCGCCCTGCGATGAGCAAGACCGCCCTGCGATGAGGACGACCTGACGCCATGCCTGTTTTCATGTCCGACGGCACGCGGCTCGCCTTCGCCGTCTTTGACGCCGATGCTTCGCAAGGCTCCGGGCCGGACCGCGGTGAGCCGATCGTCCTCGTCCATGGCTTCGCCTCCAACCATGCCGTCAACTGGCTGAACACGGGATGGGTCAAGGCGCTGGCCGCCGACGGGCGCAAGGTCATCGCGCTCGACAACCGCGGCCATGGCCAGAGCGAACGGCTTCATGATCCCGCCGCCTACGCGGCGCCGATCATGGCGCAGGACGTGCTCGGCCTGATGGACCATCTCGGCATCGGGCGCGCCGATGTGATGGGATACTCGATGGGCGCGCGGATCAGCGCCTTCCTGGCGCTGGCGCATCCGGAAAGGCTGCGTTCGCTGCTGCTGGGCGGGCTCGGCATCAAGCTGGTCGATGGCGTCGGACTGCCGCCCACGATCGCCGAGGCGATGGAGGCCGGGAGCCTTGCAGACCTGACAGATCCCGTCCAACGCATGTTCCGCAGCTTCGCCGAGGCCACAGGCAGCGATCTTGCGGCCATGGCCGCCTGCATCCGGGGATCGCGGCAGACCCTGTCGGAGGCCGAGGTGCGCAGCATCGCGCTGCCCACGCTCGTCTCCGTCGGGACGGCGGACACGGTGGCGGGCCCCGCCGCGCCCCTCGCCGCGCTCCTGCCGCAGGGCGAGGTGCTCGACATTCCCGGCCGTGACCACAACCTTGCGGTGGGCGACCGTGCGCACAAGCAAGGCGTGCTGGCGTTCCTGGGCAGGCGGCCATGACCTGGCAGCGTCCAGCGCCGTCCGGGCGCCGTGCCGGCCTGCCGCCCTCCATCCGCCCGTGCGCCGTTCAAGACGTCCCAGGACACCGCGCCCTAACCGCCGGCGACGAGGCCGCATCATGCTGAACACGGCCTCGTCCAGCGTCGTCACGCATCAGAAGACCTATCGCGGGGCCGACGGCGGTCGGCTGGTCTCGACCACCTACGGACCGCAGCGTCGCTGCGTGCTGCTGCTGCATGGCGGCGGCCAGACGCGGCATGCGTGGCGGAAGGCCGGGCTGGCGCTCGGCCAGTCCTGGCATGTCGTGGCCCTCGACCAGAGAGGCCATGGGCAGAGCGACTGGGACCCTGCGGGAGGCTACGCCTTCGCCGACTTCGCCCGGGACGCGCAGCATGTCGCACGGCAGATGGCGGCCGACACAGGCTTCAGGCCGGTGGCGGTCGGGGCGTCGCTTGGCGGGATCGCGGCGCTCCTGGCGCTCGACGCCGACGCCGGGCCGCTGTTCTCGGGCCTGTGCCTCGTCGACATCGTGCCCGACATGAACCCTGACGGCGTCGACACGGTCCAGGGCTTCATGCGGGCGCGGGCGGCGGAGGGCTTCGCCAGCGTCGAGGAGGCCGCCGACGCAGTGGCCGCCTACCTGCCGCATCGCGAGCGCCCGAGATCGCTTGACGGCCTGCGCCGGAATCTCCGGCATGATCCGGACGGCCGCTGGCGCTGGCATTGGGATCCGCGTTTCCTGGACGGGCCGCGCTCGGTGAACACGGACTGGGAGGCGGTGCGCGACCGCCTGATGGCGCAGGCGGCGCGGATCCCGGTTCCCGGCCTGCTGGTGCGCGGAGCCTTCAGCGAACTGGTCACCGACGAGGCCGCCGAAGCCTTCATGAAGGCGGCCCCCGCCATGCGGAGCGTCAACGTCGCCAAGGCGCGGCACATGGTGGCCGGCGACAGCAATGATGACTTCATCGCCGCGATCAGCGATTTTCTGGCCCGGATCACCCCCGTGCCGACAGAAGGACCCTGAGCCATGCCGATCTATGCCCTGGGCGACCGGTCGCCGCTGCTTCCGCCATCCGGCTCGTTCTGGATCGCGCCCGACGCCAATGTCATCGGCGACGTCCGGCTTGGCGTCGATGTCGGGATCTGGTTCGGAGCCACCTTGCGCGGCGACAACGAGCCGATCGTCATCGGCGCCCGCAGCAACATCCAGGAAGGCTGCGTGCTACACACCGACATGGGCTCGCCGCTCACCGTCGGCAGCGACTGCACCATCGGCCACAAGGCGATCCTGCACGGCTGCTCGATCGGCGACAACAGCCTCGTGGGCATGGGCGCCACGGTGCTGAACAATGTCAGGATCGGCGCGAACTGCCTCGTCGGCGCAAACGCCCTGATCACGGAGGGCAAGGAGTTCCCGGACAACTCGCTGATCGTCGGCTCGCCGGCTCGCGCGATCAGGACGCTCGACGCTGACGCTGTTGCGCGGCTGAAAGCGAGCGCAGCAGCCTATGTTGCGAACTGGCGCAGGTTCGCCAGCGGCATGAAGCTGGCCGGCCCGATTTGATGGCAAGGCGGATGACGAGAGGCTGACGGCGGCGGGCGAATGGCGGTGGACGCCGCGCAAGCGCTGCTTTAGCCCTTGCATCAGCTCTTGGCATCAGCTCTTGGCATCCGTCCGCGTCGTTTCCCGCGCCATCTCTTGAACCGTCTCTTGAACCGTCTGTCTGAAGGAGGGCCTCTTGGCTTACGAAACCATCCTTGTCGACACCCATGGCCCCGTGGGCGTCATCACGCTCAACCGCCCTCAGGCGCTCAACGCCCTCAACGGAACATTGATCGGCGAGGTCAACAAGGCCATCGACCGCTTCGAGAAGGACAAGGCTATCGGGTGCATCGTCATCACCGGATCGGAGAAGGCCTTCGCGGCCGGCGCCGACATCAAGGACATGAAGGACCGCCGCTTCCCGGCGACCTACATGGATGACAAGTTCGCCGACTGGGACCGCATCGGCCAGCGCCACAAGCCGATCATCGCGGCGGTCGCGGGCTTCGCGCTCGGCGGCGGCTGCGAGCTCGCCATGATGTGCGACTTCGTGATCGCCGCGGACAACGCAAGGTTCGGCCAGCCCGAGATCAACCTTGGCGTCATGCCGGGTGCGGGCGGAACCCAGCGCATGGCGAAGGCCATCGGCAAGGCCAAGACGATGGATCTGTGCCTCACGGGCCGGATGATGGACGCCGCCGAGGCCGAGCGCTCGGGGCTGGTGGCGCGCGTCGTGCCGCTGGCCGAGCTGATGCCGGAAGCCATGAAGGCCGCAACGTCGATCGCCGAGAAATCGCAGGTGGCGGCGCGGATGACGAAGGAGACGATCAACCGGGCCTTCGAGACCACTCTCGCGGAGGGCCTGCGTTTCGAGCGCCGGCTGTTCTCGGCCATGTTTGCCACAGCCGACCAGAAAGAGGGCATGAGCGCCTTCGCTGAAAAGCGGAAGCCCGCCTTCCGCAACAAGTGAGGACCCCGTCGATGCACACCGCTCACGATCCGCAGTCCGGCAAGCCGCAGTTTGGGGAAGAGCCCCGGGAGCGCGCATCCATGCCGGCGCTGCCGACGTTCGCCGACGTTCAGGCTGCGGCGGCGCGGCTGAAAGGCCTGGCGATCCGCACGCCCGTCATGACGTCGCGCACGGCCGATGAGCTGACCGGCGCGAGCCTTTTCTTCAAGTGCGAGAACTTCCAGCGCATGGGCGCCTTCAAGTTCAGGGGCGCATACAACGCCATCGCCTGCCTGCCCGAACCCGTGCGGGCGCGCGGCGTCATCGCGTTCTCGTCCGGCAACCACGCTCAGGGCATGGCCCTGGCCGGGCGCCTGCTGGGCGTGCCGGTCACCATCCTGATGCCGCAGGACGCTCCGGCCGCGAAGATCGAGGCGACGCGCGGCTACGGCGCGGAGGTCATCCTCTTCGACCGCTATGCGCAGGACCGCGAGGCTCTGGGGAAGGAGCTGGCGCAGACGCGCTCCCTGAGCCTGATCCCGCCCTACGATCATCCGGACGTGATCGCCGGGCAGGGCACCGCGGCCCTCGAACTCTTCGAGGAGACCGGCCCGCTGGACCTGCTCCTCGTCTGCCTGGGCGGGGGAGGACTGACCGCCGGCTGCGCGCTGAGCGCCCATGCCCTTTCGCCCGGCATCCGCGTGGTCGGGGTCGAGCCCGAAGCGGGCAACGACGCGCAGCAGTCGCTGAAGGCGGGCCGCATCGTCCGCATCGAGGTGCCGAAGACCATCGCGGACGGCGCCCAGACGGCGGCGCTCGGGAACCACACCTTTCCGATGATCCAGCGCGACGTGTCCGAGATCGTCACCGTGAGCGACGCCGAATTGATCGCCTGCATGAAGTTCTTCGCCGAGCGGATGAAGATGGTGGTCGAGCCTACGGGGTGCCTGGCGGCGGCTGCGGCGATGACGGCCAAGGTTCCGGTGGCGGGCAAGCGTGTCGGCGTGATCATCTCGGGCGGGAACACGGACCTGGCGAGCTTCGCCAGGATGATTTCGGGGTGACGGCGCAATCATGGCGGTTTCGCGTTGACGCTGCCCCGTGATGCGATTATACGCCAGCGAACTTCTGGTGGCCAAACGGCGACCGGAGCCGCAATTCATATCTCCACACCGTGACGACGCTGGGGCCGAGCACCAGACGCCGCGTGTGTGCCGAACGGACGAGAAACGAGGACGCCAATGGCGAATACCAAATCCGCGAAAAAGGCTGCCCGGCAGACCATTCGCCGCACGGAAGTCAACAAGTCGCGCCGCAGCCAGATGCGCACCTACGTGCGCAAGGTCGAGGAAGCCCTCGACGCAGGCGACGCCGCTGCTGCAGCAGTTGCGTTGACGGCCGCCGAACCGATCATGATGCGCGCTGTCCAGAAGGGCATCGGCCACAAGAACACCGCGTCGCGCAAGGTTTCGCGGCTGGCCAAGCGCGTGCGCGCCCTGTCCGCCTGACGCATCCGACATATCGTCCCCATGCTGCGAAGCCCTGGCGCCGTGCCGGGGCTTTTTTCTGTGGCGGATGCCGGCTGCGCACGGGTTGCCGGAAATGCAACCGGCAATTACCGTAAGATCACTGATCCGGCGAAATAAAATGCAAATGACAGCTTGACTCAACGGTCGCCAAATCGCGATCGATTCGGCTTGGCCGCAAGTTTGAGCGCGCAAAATAAAAACAACGAAAACAATGCGATACGCTGAAAGAATTTGCAGAATTCGGAAACTCCGAGGATCGGGCCCGCCAACGCCTGCTTGGATGACGAAGCCGGCGAAAAAATTTCGCACGGGGAATCGCGGCAAAACGCCAGTGTCCCAGCGGAATCTGCACAGGATAATCGCGCTTCGACCTGCTTGCCCGGCCTGGCCCGCCGGAGGGCCTCTTGCCCTCGTTCGAGGCGACCCTTTAAGACTTTCTTAAGGACTTCAGAACCACCCGGGCCAGTCGCCAGACACCCAGAGGACGATGAAACCGCACAGATCAGGTGAGGGCGCAATGTTGAGTTTTTGGCCTTTGTCATCGGGACGGATCAACTCGGCCAACTGGATACGGCCCGGACATCTCCGGCACACATAGCGTGTTCGCGCGCATCGCCTGATCTTCAGGCATGCCGGCGAAGACGCCGCGAGAACGTTCACCATCATCGATTTCGACGAACGCAGAACCCGGATCATGGGTTTTCTGTGAAGGACAGGTTCATGTTTCTTGATAGCGACGCTGGCAGACCCGATGGACGCACTGAAGCCGATTGCGTCAGCAATGCCTGGGAGAGGCTCAGGCAGCGGCTCCGGGCCGAGCTTGGCGAGGACGTCTTCTCGAGCTGGTTCGCCCGCATGGAACTGGACCGCATCGAGGACGACGTGGCGACCGTCTCCGTCCCGACGCGTTTCCTGAAGAGCTGGATCGAGACCCATTACGTCGAGCGCGTGAGGATCCTGATCGCGTCCGAGCTCGGCGTGGAGGGCGGCTTCAATGTCGAGGTCCGCGCCGTCAACCGTGAGGCCGCAAAGCCTGCCGCCGCCCTGCGCGCCGCAGAGGCCGCATCGCCCGGCCTGGCCCGGGCCCAGGCGGCGGCGCCGCCTCAGGTGACGCTCCTGGCCGATCATCTGGGTTCACCTCTGGACCGGCGGCTGTCGCTCAGCTCCTTTGTGGTCGGGCGCTCGAACGCGCTGGCGTTCGCCTCGGCCGAGCGCATCGCTGCGCTCGTCGGCTCGCCATCGCCGTACAATCCCCTGTTCCTCCACGCCGGCGTCGGGCTCGGAAAGACGCATCTGGTGCAGGCCGTCGCGCAGGAGGCCATCAGGCTCGGCAAGAAAGTGGCGTACTTCACGGCCGACAAGTTCATGTATGGCTTCGTCTCCGCGCTGAAGACCCAGACGGCGCTCACCTTCAAGGAACAGCTGCGCGGCATCGACCTGCTAGTCATCGACGATGCGCAGTTCATCCAGGGACGCTCGGTGCAGCAGGAGTTCGGCCACACGATCAATGCGCTGATCGATGCGGGCAAGCAGGTCGTGGTGGCCGCGGACAGGCTGCCCGGCGAGCTTGAAAGCCTTGACGAACGCGTCCGTTCGCGCCTTGCCGGAGGGCTGGTGGTCGAGATCGGCACGCTCGACGAAGACCTCCGCTTGAAGATCCTCACCGCGCGGCTCAATGCGCTGAGCGCGGTCCACACGACGTTCCACATCTCGGTCGAGGTGGCTCAGTATGTCGCCCACGCCATCGCCACGAACGGGCGCGACCTCGATGGCGCGGCCAACCGCCTCCTGGCGCACTCGACGCTGTCGGGCGTGCCGCTGACGATCGAAACGGCGGAAGCCGCCATCCGCGACCTGGTGCGCCATCGAGAGCCGAAACGGGTCAAGATCGAGGACATCCAGAAGCTCGTCGCCGCGCGCTACAACGTTAGCCGCGCCGACATCCTGTCCGAGCGGCGGACCGCCGCCGTGGTCAAGCCGCGCCAGATCGCCATGTATCTCTCCAAGTCGCTGACTCTGCGCTCGCTGCCGGAGATCGGACGCCGTTTCGGCGGGCGCGACCATACGACCGTGCTGCATGCCGTGCGGAAGATCGAGAAGGCGCTGGGCGACGACCGCACGCTCAACGAGGAGGTGGAGCTGCTCAGGCGGATGCTGATCGACTAGGCGGTTCCGCGAGGGCCTGCTTGAGCGGCGGGCTGCGCAGGCCCGGGCTCCTGGCCCCGGCCCGTGCGCCTCGAGCCAGCCAATTCTGTTGACGAGGGGCCAGGGCGCTTGCACATGGCGCAGAGCTTCGGCATGGTTTCGGGCCGTATGATGCAGCGGCCCCGCAAAGGCCCCGGCGTCCGTCTCCCACTCTCGTCCGAGATCAGGTTGGTCATGAAGGTTACCGTTGAACGGTCGCAGCTCCTGAAGGCCCTTGGCCATGTGCACCGTGTAGTCGAGCGCAGGAACACGATCCCGATCCTCTCCAACGTCCTGCTCAGCGCCGGCGTCACAGGGCTCAGGCTGAAGGCGACCGACCTCGACATCGAGGTGGTGGAGAGCATTCCCGCCGATGTCGGCCAGGTCGGCTCGACCACGGTCCCCGCCCATGTGATCTACGACATCGTGCGGAAGCTGCCGGATGGCGGCCAGGTCTCGATCGAGAGCACAGGGGACGCAAGCCAGATGACGGTCAGGTCGGGGCGCTCGCGCTTCGTGCTCCAGTCCCTCCCCGAGACCGATTTTCCCGACATCACGGCTGGCGAGATGCCGCATGTCTTCACCCTGCCGTCGGGCGACCTGAAGCGCCTGATCGACAAGACGCAGTTCGCGGTCTCGACCGAGGAGACGCGCTACTACCTGAACGGCATCTACTTCCACACGCTCGACGTCGACGGCAAGGCGCTGCTGCGCGCGGTCGCGACGGACGGGCATCGTCTGGCGCGCGTCGAGACGCCGGCCCCTGCCGGGGCTGCGGGGATGCCGGGCGTGATCGTGCCGCGCAAGGCCGTCGCGGAGATCCAGAAGCTCCTGGAAGGCGGCGATGCGTCGGTCGAGGTGCAGCTGTCGGCCACGAAGATCAAGGTGACGGTCGGGGACGTGGTCCTGACCTCGAAGCTCATCGACGGCACGTTTCCCGATTACGGCCGCGTGATCCCGACGGGCAACGACAAGCAGCTCTGGGTCAACCGTTCCGAATTCGCCACGTCGGTGGACCGTGTCTCGACGATTTCATCGGAACGGGGCCGCGCGGTGAAGCTGTCGATGGCTGAAGGGCGCATCACGCTCGCGGTCACCAATCCCGATTCCGGCTCCGCGACGGAGGAGATGGAGGTCACTTACGATGCAAACCCGCTCGATATCGGCTTCAATGCCCGCTATCTGCTCGACATCATGGGGCAGCTCGACAGCGACACCGCCCTGTTCAAGCTGGCGGACCCTGGCTCGCCCACGGTGATCCAGGACCGCGAGGGCGCCAGCGCGCTTTATGTGCTGATGCCGATGAGGGTCTAGATCGGTTCATAAGGTGGAGCATCGCTCGCTCATGAACCGGCGGGCGCGTTGTGCACGATGCTCCCGGCTCAGGGCCCCAGAAGGTCGATCAGGGCCGGGATCAGCGGCTCGTCCGCGGGCGGCATCGCGAGCTCCCGCAGCTTGCCGGGCCTGACCCATTTCAGCGCCTGCATTTCGCGTGGCCTCACTGACCCTTCCCAGCGCCGGCAGACATAGAGCGGCATCAGAAGGTGGAAGTCGTCATAGGCATGGCTTGCGAAGGTGAGCGGCGCCAGGCAGGGCTCCTTCACCTGGATCCCGAGTTCTTCCGCGAGCTCACGGATCAGCCCTGCTTCGGGCCGTTCGCCGGGCTCGAGCTTGCCGCCGGGGAACTCCCAGAGCCCGGCGAGAGCCTTGCCTTCAGGGCGCTGCGCGACCAGCACCCGGCCGTCGGCGTCGATGAGCGCACAGGCGACGACCAGCGTGATTTTCATGGCTGCCCCGTCCTCCTTGTCGGCAGGCGCAGCGCCCCGGTGACGATGGCGACGCCGCACAGGACGATCGCGCCTCCGATGACCTGACGCGCCAGCAATGTCTCGCCCAGCACGGTGACGCCGATGATGATGGCGAAGGTCGGGACCAGATAGCCGGTCATCGACGCCTTGGCCGGTCCCGCCGCCCGCAGCAGGCGCATGAACAGGGCGATCGGCAAGGCCGTCGCGATCAGGCCAAGGCCGATCAGCGCACCGGGATGATCGCGCATTCCCGAGAAGCCCGCCGCGCCGATCGTGGCGAAGGCAAGGGCCGTCGCGAAGACAGCCGAGAAGGCCTGCTGGCCAAAGGCAAGCCGCATCGGGTCAGCGTTCGGAATGCGGCGGACATAGATGTTCGCGACGGCATAGCAGAGCGTCAGCGCGAGCATGGCGAGGACGCCGGCCATGCTTGCCCCGCCGCTGAGCGCCGCAGGTCCGATGAGCAGCGCGACGCCCGCCATCCCGATCACCAAGCCCACCATGCGCGGCCCGTCCAGTCTTTCGCCGGCCAGGAACTGGTGAGCCAGCAGCGCATTCATGAGAGGCCCGGAGGCCTGGATCAAGGCGGCCGGCCCGGTATCCATGCGCTCCAGCGCCAGCACCACGAGGATGTTGGGCACCCAGCCGTTGAGCGTGCCGATGATCGCCCAGTCCCGCCATTCGCGGCCTTGTGGCATGACCGATCGTCCAAGCCACAGCAGGATCGGCAGCAGGCCGAGCGTGCCGATGACGGCCCTCAGGCTGGCGAGCGCAAGCGGCTGCAGGTCGCCGTTCATCAGCTTGATGAACAGGAACGACGTGGCCCAGCTCGCCGACGCGATCACGAGGTGAACGAGGACGAAGCTGCGGCTTGGCGCGACGTCGGCCTTTGCCGGGCTGTCGCTCACGAGCGATAGTCGCCGTTGATCTCGACATAGGCCTTGGTCAGGTCGCATGTCCACACGGTCGCATGGCCGCCTCCGAGGCCCATCGTGACTTTCACCGACAGGTCCTGGCCCTGCATGTAGGCGGTTGTCGCGGCTTCGGAATAGGCGGGGTCGCGCGCTCCTGCGGTCGCGACGCGAATGTCGCCGAAGTAGATGTCGAGCTTGTCGCGGTCAGCGGGCTCTCCCGCCTTGCCGACCGCCATGACGATGCGGCCCCAGTTGGCGTCCTCGCCGGCGATCGCCGTCTTGACAAGCGGCGAGTTGGCGATGGAGAGAGCCACGCGCTTGGCTGAGGCGTTCGACACCGCGCCCTCGACCGTCACGCCGACGAACTTGCGCGCGCCTTCGCCATCGCGCACGACCATGTGCGACAGCTCGAGCAGGAGGCTTGCGAAAGCCTTTTTGAAGCTGGCCGCGCGCCGGTCGCCGGCTGTCTCGATGCGAGGCGCGCCGCGCCTGGCCGCAGCCTGGGTCGCGAAGGCCAGCAGCGTGTCGGACGTCGAGGTGTCGCTGTCGACCGTGATGGCGTTGAAGCTGGGCTTGACGCCGGCAGACAGCATGGCCTGCAAGGCGGCGTGGGAGATCGGCGCGTCGGTGAAGACGTAGGAGAGCATGGTCGCCATGTCCGGCGCGATCATGCCGGCGCCCTTGGCGATGCCCACGATGCTCACGTCGACGCCTCCGAGCCTCACCGTGCGCACGGCCACCTTCGGATAGGTGTCGGTCGTCATGATGGCGCGGGCGGCATCCAGCCAGGGGCCGTCTTTCGCCGCCTTGGCGCAGGCTTCGAGCACCCCCTCGAACTTCGTGGCGTCGAGAGGCTCGCCGATCACGCCGGTGGACGAGATGAACACCTCGCTCGCCAGGCAGCCGACCGCCTTCGCCGCGATGTCGGCCGTTAGCTTCACGGCCTGCCGCCCCTTGAGGCCGGTGAAGGCGTTGGCGTTGCCGGAGTTCACCACCAAGGCGCGGGCCTTGCCGCCCCCAAGCGCCTCACGGCACCATTCGACGGGCGCGCCTGGACATTTCGACGTCGTGAAGACGCCTGCGACCTCCGTTCCGGGCGCAAGGACAGCCAGAAAGACGTCGCGGCGGTTCTTGTAGCGGATGCCGGCCTCGGCGGTGGCGAAGGTCACGCCCTCGATGGCCGGCGCATCGGGGTAGCTGGTCGGCGCGAGGGGCGAGACGGTGACATCCTTGCCAACCATGGCGGCATTCTCCGAAGCGGTGAAACGGTCAGGCTCCGGCAATGCAGCCGATGGGGGGAGAGGTCAAGCGAGGCGGACGGTCTTGCATGCTTTGGCGAGCCGGCCGTCAGGCCCCACCACGGCCCTCTCCAATAAGACGGGGAGGGAACACGCACGGTCAGGGTGGCGATTGCATGTGGCTTGCCGCCACAATCGAAGTTCGCAGTGCGCTCCCGCCCTCCGTCTCCCCCCCCGCCTTGCGGGGAGGGCCAGGGTGGGGTTCTCGCCAGTCCGCTTCAGGGCTTGGGTTGGTCAAGCCTCTCGAGCTTCAGGTCGCCGCGAAGCCCCATGACGATGTCCTGCTGGGCCTTGCGGACCAGATATGTCTCGATCTCGCCCTTCACGTCCTCGAACTTCGGGAAGGGCTTGGCGCGCCGGTCCTCGACCTTGATCACATGCCAGCCGAACTGGGTCTGGACGGGCTCGGACACGTCGCCGGGCTTGAGCTGGAAGGCCATGGCCGCAAACTGGGGCACCATTCGGTCCTGGCTGAAATATCCCAGATCGCCGCCCTCCTTGCCGGAGCCCGGGTCCTTCGACAATTCCGCCGCGACCTTGGCGAACTCCTCGCCCTTGCGGACGCGCGCCAGCGCCGCCTTGGCCTCGTCCTCCTTCTCGACAAGGATGTGGCGGGCGCGCACCTCCTCCTCGGGCTTCATCGTCTTCATCGTGTCGTCGTAGAGCTTGCGGGCGGCTTCCGGCGTCGCGGCCGTCTTTGATTGGCGCGAGATGAATTCGTCCATCAGCACCTTCTGCCGGAAGTAGGCCAGGCGCGTGGCGAATTCGGGCGCATCCATCACCTTGGCGCGTTCGGCGGCGCGCGCGCCGATCTTGAGGTCGGCGAGATAGCCGATCAGGTAGTCGCGCTTCTGCGCCGGAGGAACCTGCGCGATCTTCTCGCCGAGGTCCTCGCCGGCGAGCGCGATCTCGAGCTCCGTGATGTCGATGCCGTCGATGCGCGCGACGGCCTTGTCGCCCTGGGCGGAAGCCGGAAGGGCATGAAGGCTGACGCCGAGCGCCAGGACAGCCAGAAGCGCGCGCAGATGGCCGGGCCGGTTACGAATCATGTCTCGATCCTCGATCAATTTCGGGTTTTTCGACACCTGCCAGCCTGCAAGGCGCTTGGCAAGCCTGGGGCAGGCGCCGGAACATTCACCTTCCCGTCAGCCCGGCGGGCAGGAGGCGGGCCAGCCTTGGGTCCGCCAGGCGCGCAACCCCTTGTGAAAACAGCCGTGGCGCCCCCACATGACGTGTGCCGCTGGACCACGACGCCTTGCGGCTGTATGCGTGCGCGCAGCATAACTGATGGACCTACCAAGGCTGCCCGGCCTAGCCCCGCGTGCCTGATGATGAAAGACACCTCATGTTCGGCGCGCTCGCGAAGAAGCTGTTCGGTTCGGTCAATGACCGCCGCGTGAAGGCATATCGGCCCAGGGTCGAGGCGATCAACGCGCTGGAGGGCGAGATCGCGAAGCTCAGCGACGAGGAGCTCCGGGCGCGCACGGTCCAGTTCCGCGAG
>JANOCI010000062.1:0-5906 GCA_031412095.1 Allobosea sp. | reverse complement strand
TGCACCTTGCCTGCGTGGTCCGTCACCGCCAGCGGGTCGTCGCCACGGCCCATCCTGCAGGTGCCCGATGCGTGCCATACGCCAGTGACCGACTGGTCGAGATGATCGTCCAGCGCGCGCTCATCGCCGACGAGGTCCGCGAGGCTCGGCCCCTCATGGGTCAGCATCCGCATCACGTCCGCAGCGAATGGCCCGCTCGCGTCGACCATGAAGGCGGCGAGGCCTGTCGCAAGGCGGTTGGCGCGGGTCACCGGTCCATAGCGACGGGCCCGGTCCGACAGCCGCGCCGGCTGCGGCGGCCCGCATGCGCCGGTGCCCGCCACCTCCCCGGCGATGCCGGCGACCAGCACGAAGGCCTGCCTCAGCCTGATCCGGTCGCGTTCGTCGGAGAGCAGGCGCATGTCGACGTCGGGCGGATCGTCGACATCGGCGGCCAGCTCGACATGGCCGCGGCTGAAGCTCTTGTTCACCCAGAACGCCAGCGCTCCCATCCGCCGCCCGATGCCGTGCCATGCGGCGCGCCCCATCAGGCCAAGATGCATGTCGCCCGGCGGGCAGCCCTCCATGCCTGACGAAAATCGCCAGAGCGCCGGGATGTGGTGATGGCCGTCGCTGGCCATCCTGCTGGCGCGCGGCAGGTGCATGGAGATCCCCGCATAAGGGTGCTCCATCAGGTTTCGCCCGACCCCGCCGACATGGCGATGCACGCCGATGCCGCGCTCCTGGAGATGCCCGCCCGGCCCGATGCCGCTTCGCATCAGCAGCGCCGGCGTCTGCAGGGCGCCCGCCGCAACGATGACATCGCGCGCTTCGAGCCGCGCCCGGGGGCCAACCCCCTCCAGCATGACGCCGCCGACGCGCGCGCCGTCGCAGACCAGCCTGCTGACGCTGACGCCGGTCATGACCGTGAGGTTCGGCCTGGCGCGGACGGTCGGGGTCAGCCAGGCGATGGAGGCCGGGATGCGGCGGAAGCTTTCGTCCAGGTTGACCGCCTGGGCGAAGACCCCGTCCCGCCATGGCCCGTTCTGATCGTGGATTTCACCATGTCCGCGCGCGCCGAGCACACTGATGGCGGCGTTGACGAAGCGCGAACGCCAGTGAGAAGGCACGGCCCTGATCGGCAGGGGGCCGTCGTGGCCGTGCAGCCCGGCTTGGTCGTCGCCGGGGGCTACGTCCAGATGCCGCTCGAGCTTGCGGAAATAGGGCAGGGCCGCCGTCCAGCACCAGCCCTCCGCGCCCATGTCGCCCCATTCATCGTAATCGCCCGGCGCGCCGCGGTTGGCCCCCAGCCCGTTGATGACGGATCCGCCTCCAAGCGCACGGCCCTGCGCATAAGGCACGGCGCGGCGCCCTTCAGGCGCATTGGCCCTGGAGCCGCCCATCATGGCGCTCAGGTTGGGGTAGGTCAGCCCCGGGTCGAAATAGGCGAACCCCGGATAGGGCGAGGAGACCTGCGGCGGCACGGCGCCCTCGGTGATGTCGCGTCCAGCCTCGATCAGCAGCACCTGCCGGCGGCGATCCTCGGACAGCCGGGCGGCCAGCACCGAGCCGGCCGAGCCGCCGCCGACGATGATGACGTCGAATTGTCCGTCGAAGCGCTTTTCGGGAATCGTCATGGCGGATCATTGCCCGTTGCGCCCGCGCTGCGGAAGCCCGCAAAAGAAGCATGAGGTTTGTCTGCGGCAATGCGTTGACACGGTGGCCATTGCCGGGGCTTTCTATACGCTGATTGTCATGGTGGCTGAACGGCTGGTTCATCGGGAGATTTCAATGCGCTTCACATCGACATGCCTGGCGCTCGCGGCTGCATTGACGACGGCGACGGCTTTCGCTCCATTCGCCATGGCCCAGGCGCCGAAGCGTGGCGGGACCGTCCATGCGGTGCTGCAGCCCGAGCCCCCGATGCTGATGCAGGGCCTCAACCAGAACGGCCCGACCAACATGGTGGCCGGCAACATCTACGAATCGCTGCTCCGGTTCGACGAGAAGCTCAACCCGCAGCCCTCCCTGGCGAAGAGCTGGGAGATTTCGCCGGACGCGAAGACCTACACGTTCCGGCTTCAGGAAAACGTCAAATGGCATGACGGCAAGCCCTTCAACGCCGACGACGTCGTGTTCACGCTCGACAAATTCCTGCGCGAGGTCCATCCGCGCTGGCGTCCCATCGTCAACGCCCAGGTCGAAAAGATCGAGAAGGTCGATGACCTGACGGTCCGCATCATGCTGAAGCAGCCCTTCGGACCCATGCTGCTGTCGATGGAGGTCGCTTCTGCGCCCATGATTCCGCGCCACATCTACGAGGGCACGGATTTCCGCGCCAACCCGGCCAACAACACGCCGATCGGAACCGGCCCGTTCAAGCTCAAGGAATGGCGCAAGGGCTCGTTCATCCATCTCGTCCGCAACGAGGATTACTGGGCCAAGGACAAGCCCCATCTCGACGAGATCTACTGGCAGATCATCCCCGACGCGGCGGCCCGCGCCGTCGCCTACGAGACAGGCAAGGTCGATGTGCTGACGGGCGGCTCGGTCGATGTCTATGACGTGGCGCGGCTGTCGAAGCTGCCCAACACCTGCATCACGACCAAGGGCTGGGAGATGTTCGCGCCCCATGCGTGGATTTCAGTCAACCACCGCAACGGCATTCTCGGCAACAAGGATTTCCGCCAGGGGATGATGTATGCGCTGGACCGCGAGACCCTGAAGGACGTCGTCTTCGGCGGCCTCGGCAAGCTGCCGACCGGACCGATCTCGTCGAAGACGCGCTTCCATGATCCGGACGTGAAGACCTACGCGTTCAACCTCGCCCGCGCCAAGGAGCTGATCCGCGCCTCGGGCTACAAGGGCGAGCCGATCAAGCTGCTGGCTCTGCCATATGGCGAGATGTGGACGCGACTTGGCGAGGCCTTGAAGCAGAGCCTCGCCGATGCCGGCGTCAACCTCGTGATCGAGACCACGGACGTGGCGGGCTGGACGGCGCGCACCGGCAATTTCGAGTTCGATCTGACCTTCAACTTCCTGTACCAGTTCGGCGACCCGGCCACGGGCGTCGCGCGGTCCTACGTCTCCAGCAACATCGTCAAGGGCAACCCGTTCGGCAATGTCGGCGGCTATTCCAACCCCGAGGTCGACCGGCTCTTCGCGCAGGCGGCGATAGCGTCCTCCGACCAGGCCCGTCAGGCGGCCTACACCCAGGTCCAGAAGATCCTGGCGGAAGAGCTGCCGGTCCTCTGGCTGCTCGAGATGGATTTCCCGACCATCCACCGCTGCAGCGTCAAGAATCTCGTCAACACCGCCATCGGCGTGAATGACGGCTTCCGGAATGCCTGGAAGGATTGAGTGGCGACGGAGCTCTTCCAACGCCGTCGTTGCGAGCGCAGCGAAGCAACCCAGCCGATGCCCCCGCGCGGCTGGATCGCTTCGGCCCCGCCTCGCAATGACAATCGGCGTGCCGACGCAACAGTCTTTGTGAACGCGTTATGCCCTTCCTGACTTTCCTCGCCGGCCGCATCGTCAAGGGCCTCGTCGTGCTGCTGGCGATCGCGGTCCTGAACTTTCTTCTGATCAGGGCGGCGCCCGGGGATCCGGCGATCGTCATGGCGGGGGAGGCAGGCGCTTCCGACGCCGTCTTCCTCGAGCAGCTGCGCCAGCGGTTCGGGCTGGACCGGCCGTTCATCGAGCAGCTCTGGATTTACCTGAAAGGCTATCTGACGCTGGATCTGGGCTTCAGCTACCGGCAGCAGCAGCCGGTCCTGGGCCTGATCATGGCGCGCCTTCCCGCCACGCTGCTCCTGACCGGCACCGCGTTCGCGCTGTCGCTGGCCTTGGGCATGGTGCTGGGCGTGCTGGCGGCTCGCCGCGTCGGCAGGATCTCGGACAGCGCGATAACCCTTGGCGCGCTCGTGTTCTACGCGACCCCGCTGTTCTGGGTGGCGCTGCTGGCGCAGATCGTGTTCGCCCTCAAGCTCGGCTGGGTGCCGAACATCGGCTACGAGACGATCGGGGCAGGCTATACAGGCCTGCGCCGCGCCCTCGACATCGCCCATCACCTGATCCTGCCGGCACTCACGCTCGGGCTGTTCTTCATGGCGCTCTATGCTCGGATGATGCGCGCGTCGATGCTCGAAGTGGCCGGCGCCGACTTCGTCAAGACAGCCCGCGCCAAGGGCCTGTCGGAAAACGTCATCACACGCCGCCATATCGCCCGCAACGCATTGCTGCCGGTCGTGACGCTGGCGGGGCTGCAGGCCGGGCAGCTCGTCGGCGGCGCGGTGCTGACTGAGACCGTGTTCGCCTGGCCGGGGATCGGACGCCTGATGTTCGAGGCGCTTGCGCAGCGCGACTACGCGCTGCTGCTCGGCGTCTTCTTCGTGTCATCCGCCATGGTGGTCCTGCTGAACCTCCTGACCGACATCATCTACCGCGCGGTCGATCCGCGCATCGAGGCGGCGTCATGAGCGGCGCGCGCAAGAACGCCTTCCAGCGCTTCGCCGCCAACAGGGGCGCCCTGGTCGGGCTGGCGGTGCTGCTGGCGATCCTGGCCATCGCCGTGGCCGGCCCGTGGTATTATCCCACGTCGCCATGGCGCATGGTCGGCCGGCCGTTCCTTGCGCCGTTCGTGATGGAGCGCTTTCCCCTCGGCACCGACACGCTTGGCCGCGACATCGCCGCAGGCCTTGCCCACGGCGCGCGCGTGTCCTTGCTGATCGGCCTCGTCTCGACGAGCGTAGCGCTGCTGATCGGCGTGCCGCTGGGCGCGCTGGCGGGCTATTTCGGGGGCTGGATCGACGACGCCGCCATGCGCTTCACCGAGTTTTTCCAGACGATCCCGAGCTTCGCGCTGGCCATCGTCATCGTCGCCATCCTGCAGCCGTCGCTGACCTCCATCGTGCTGGCGATCGGCGTCGTCTCGTGGCCGCCGGTGGCGCGGCTCGTGCGCGGCGAGGTCATGTCGTTGCGCACGCGCGAATACGTGCAGGCGGCTGTGACGCTGGGCCAGTCGACGCCGCGCATCATCTTCTCGCAGGTGCTGCCCAATGCGGTCGCGCCCATCATCGTGATGGGCTCGCTCATGGTGGCGAGCGCGATCCTTCTGGAATCCGCGCTCTCGTTCCTTGGCTTGGGAGATCCCAACATGATGACGTGGGGCTACATGGTGGGCGCGGGCCGAACGCGCCTGATCGATGCCTGGTGGGTCAGCTTCTTTCCAGGCTTCGCGATCTTCCTCACGGTGCTGGCGCTCAATCTCGTGGGCGAGGGCCTGAACGACGCCCTGAACCCGCGCCTGTCCGGCGGACGCAACTGATGGCGGGCATGCCGGCCAGACCAGGCGCAGCCGCCCGTCAGGGCGTCGTCCTCGCGATCGAGGGACTGACGCTCTCGCTGCCGCCCGGCGCAGACCGGGCCAGCGCCGTCGAAGGCCTGAGCCTGTCCATCAAGGCGGGCGAGACGCTGTGCATCGTCGGCGAGTCGGGCTCGGGCAAGTCGATGTGCGCGCACGCCGTGATGGGGCTTCTGCCTTCTGCCGTGCGCCCGGCCGGCGGCGCCATCCGGCTCGAAGGGCGCGACCTGATCGGGCTGGGGCCGGACGCCATGATGGCTGTGCGGGGCCGCGAGATCGGCATGATCTTCCAGGAGCCGATGACCTCGCTGAACCCCGTGATGCGCATCGGGCGGCAGATCGCCGAGACCTTCGAGGCGCATGGCGTGCTCAGCGCGGCCGAACGCGAGGCGCGCGTGCTCGAGCTTCTCGACGAGGTGGGGCTTCTGGAGCCAACCGAGATCGCGCGGGCCTATCCGCACGAACTGTCCGGCGGGCAGCGCCAGCGCGTGATGATCGCCATCGCCCTTGCGCTGGAGCCCAAGCTGCTGATCGCGGACGAGCCGACGACGGCGCTCGACGTCAC
>JANOCI010000061.1:0-120674 GCA_031412095.1 Allobosea sp. | reverse complement strand
CTAGCTAATCAGACGCGGGCCAATCCTTCGGCAATAAATCTTTCCCCTTTCGGGCGTATCCGGTATTAGCTCAAGTTTCCCTGAGTTATTCCGAACCGAAGGGCATGTTCCCACGTGTTCCTCACCCGTCTGCCACTGATGCATTGCTGCATCCGTTCGACTTGCATGTGTTAAGCCTGCCGCCAGCGTTCGCTCTGAGCCAGGATCAAACTCTCAAGTTGGAGAGATTTGATAATGGCTGATCACTGCGTATTTGACGGAGTTCACATCGATTGCTTGCGCAATCAAATAGTGAGCTCTGAAACGCAAGACCGCCAATGTCTCATCTATGACCGACCCGAAGGTCAGTCCGCAAGAACATCGCCGTCCACGTTTCTCTTTCTGTCTGCACTTGTCAAAGAGCGACGCTTCAGGGACAACTTTTGTCAGGCCCCGAAAGTGATTCGGGTTGAACAATCGTTTCTCTAGAGAAGCGTTGTCGCGGCGTCGCCGTGTGGCGTTGCCGTCGGTGTGGAGCGGATATAGTCGGCGGCGGGCTTGGGTGTCAACAGCCATTTTGAAGTTTTTTGCCGAATTCGCTTTTTTTCGGCCCCGCGCGCTCCTGCTCCGATGCCGCATATGTCGAAAACAAGCCCATTACGCCTCACTTTCGCTTGGAAACACTGTTCTGACGGACAATCTGGCTGTCGCGGAGATCGCCGCCGCGGTCGCCTGTTTTGGAACTGTCATATCGAGGGCTGCGTTCCTGAGCCCTTCCGTCGCCTGCTCGAAGCGTCCGCCGGTCACATATGAGGGAACGTCCACGGATTCGAGGGCATGGCACGGGGTCGAGGGGAAGCGGCGCGATTGACGGAGTCGGCGGCCGCTGCGTTTGCAGCCCTCCGGTTCGCTGCGCAACGGCTTGCCGTTCTGCTCCATGAACCGGAGGCATGATCTCGAGATTGGACATGATGCATCAGGTTGGCGTATTCCGGGCGCGGGTCTTCGTTGCGCATGAGAGAGAGCGCATCCATGCAGGCGGCGCGAGGGCATTGCGCGTAAGAGATGAGGTTGGTCTGATGCGGGGGCGATGTTCTGAGTTGTCATGTTCGGTCGTCGTGTCGGCGCAGAGAGGGGTTCGGCCTTGATGCGTGATGATCTTGAGGGGCCTATCTTCGTCATGCACGCTTCGCTGCCATGAATTCGCACGTCGGCTCCGACGCCCTCGCCATCGGCCCGTCGCCCTCGGCGGGGCTGGCCGCCCTTCCCGTGCCAGGCGCGCCGCGGAGGGCGCCGTCATCGATGTTGTCCGGTGCGCTCGGGCTGGGCGACGAGCCGGCGATCACGCTTTCGGGCGCCGCCCACCCCGCAACCGAGCGCCATGGTTTTTCATATCGCTGGCTGCTTGCCAGCCTTCTCGTCGGCGTGTGCGGCAGCGCCCTGCTCAGCGCCGCCATCTATGTCGCCGTGCAGGGCGACACGTCCTTCGCCGAAATCCCGGAACTCGCAGCGCCGCTGGCCTCGCCCGGCGCCGGCCAGCTGGCGCCGTCGGCGCGCAAGTCCGACAAGCTGGTGCAGCAGACGCCGCTGCCCACCGCACGCCAGCTCATCCGCGCGCCGTTCACCCAGCGTGTGGGCGATCGTGAGGTGATCAGGAACCGGCCTTTCATCAGGCTGGCGGCGGGCCTTTCGCTGACCGCCGGCACATACAGTGCCGACATCCCCCCGTTCAACCCTCTCAGGCTGTTTTCGGAAGGCGGCCCCAGCGTCGAGCGGAGCGCTGAGCAACCGGCCGATGTGCCGGATGCGGACGTGTCGCTGGTCAAGCGCGACCTCGCCCCGGTCATATTCGGCGATCAGGCGGGCGGATTGTCCGATGCCGACGTGATCGCGCAGCTGGAGGAGGAGAAGGCCAACCAGGCTGCGGCCGGACGCAGGGCGGTGCTGCCCATTCCTCCGCAGCTGATGCTGAGCCGCACCTTGCGCACGCCGGGCGAGACGCCCCAGGGGCCGCTGGCCTATGCCCCCGCCACCGATACCAGCTTCTCGAACATCGAGGTGCGCGTCGTCCCCGAGAATGTCACAGAACTCGCGAAGACGCGCCCGAACGCCACGCGCGACGCGCCCGTCGAGGAGCGCGTGCTGCTGATCCGGCGCGGCGAGACTCTCGAAGGCATACTGCGGACGGCGGGAGCGACCGCCGAGCAGCTCCGCACCTTGGTGACGGCGTTTGGCGGCCGGGCCAGGGTGCAGGCCCTGCCGGAAGGCCAGGTGATCCAGATGATGACGCTGGCCCCTGCCCGGCCTGGCGAGGCGCGCCAGATCGTGCGGGTTTCGCTGGTCAGCGAAGGCAGGGTCGAACAGATGGTGGCGGCGAACGACCGTGGAGCCTTCGTCCCTGTGCAGGTGATCCGCGAGGAGGAAGAGCCGAGATCGCGCCGCACCGTGCGCACGGCCCGCGGAGCGACGGCCGAGAGCGACGAGGAGGACACCGAGAGCGAAGGCACAGGCGCGCGGCTCTACGACAGCCTGTATGAAACCGCCCTGCGCTACGAGATGCCGCGGCCGCTCATCGACGAGATGGTCCGCATCTTCGCCCACGACATGGATTTCCAGCGAAGGGTCAGCGGCGGCGACAACCTCGAAGTCATCTTCACCGATGAGGAGGACGGGGAAGGAAGCCGCACCGAGCTCCTGTTCGCGTCGCTGTCGGTCGGCGGCGAGACCCGCCGCGTCTACCGGTTCCACGCGCCCGATGACGGCATCGTCGACTTCTTCGACGAGGATGGCCGCTCGTTGAAGAAATTCCTGCTTCGAAAGCCCGTCGTGGGCGACTCCGAGATGCGTTCGGGCTTCGGCATGCGCTTTCACCCCGTGCTGCGCTATTCGAAGATGCACACGGGCGTCGACTGGGCCAACGGCCGCGTCGGCACGCCCATCCTCGCCGCCGGCCATGGCACCGTCATCAAGGCCGGCTGGGATTCAGGCTACGGACGCCGCGTCGAGATCCAGCACGCCAACGGCTACGTCACGACCTACTCGCACATGTCGACGTTCGGACGCGGCGTCGAGGAAGGTTCGCGCGTGCGCCAGGGCCAGGTCATCGGCACGGTCGGCAACACCGGCCTTTCGACCGGCCCGCACCTCCACTACGAGGTCATCGTCAACGGCAACTTCGTCAATCCGATGAAGATCCGCCTGCCTCGCGGCCGTGAGCTCGATGGCCGTGTGCTGGGTGACTTCCGCCGCCAGCGCGAGGCGATCGACGAACTCGTGGTCAAGGGCGGAGGCTCGCGCATCGTGGCACAGCGCGACGTCAGGCAGAACTGATCCTGCAAGTCGATTGAGCTTGTCAACGGACCGGGCCTGCTGCACGGACACGTGCCGGCTTCACGCCGCGCGCCATGCTCCAGCTTGCCCAAACCCGGCGCCCACCCGGAATGGATGACGCCGGTCACGCCGAAGGAATGCATTTCGTCAGATGACCGGCCTTCTCCTCATCATCGTGCCGGTCTTCGTGCTGATCATGATCGGCTATGGCGGACGCCGCACGCAGATCCTGAGCAACCGCACGGGCGACGGGCTGTCCGATTTCGTGTTCACGCTCGCGGTCCCATGCCTCCTGTTCCGGACGCTGGCGCGCGCTGAGCTTCCGGCCGTCCAGCCCTGGGGATACTGGATCGCGTATTTTTCGGGCGTCGCCGTCTGCTGGACCCTCGCCATGCTGGTCGCCCGCCGCGCCTTCAATCGCACCGGGCCTGCGGCGGTGGCGTGCGGCTTCGCGGCGGCCCAGTCGAACACTGTCCTCGTGGGCATTCCCGTCATCCTGAAAGCCTTCGGGGATGCGGGCGCCGTGCCGCTGGCGCTGCTGCTGGCCGTCCACCTGCCCGTGACCATGACCACTGCGACGGTGCTCGCCGAGGGACGCAATGCGTCCCTGAAGGTCATCCTGTACAAACTGGCGACCCACCCGATCGTGGTGGGCATCGTGCTCGGCTCGCTCTTTCGGCCCTTCGCCGCCATTGCTCCCGAGGCCATGTGGACCGTCATCGACGGTCTGGCGGGAACCGCCGTGCCCTGCGCCCTCGTCTGCCTCGGCATTGCGCTGCATCGCTACGGGCTGGAGAGCGGCCTGAAGCTGCCGATGGTCCTCACCGCGCTCAAGCTTGGGCTGCACCCGCTCATCGTCTTCGTCCTGGTCACCTTCGTGTTCACTATGCCCCCGGCATGGTCCGGCGTCGCCGTCATGTTCGCGGCCTGCCCATGCGGGATCAACGCCTACCTCTTTGCCGAGCGCTACAAGGACGGCATGGCGGAGGCCTCGACCGCCATAGCCCTGTCGACGCTGCTCTCGGTCGTCACCATGGTGATCTGGCTCGCCGTTCTCGGGGTTCAGGCCTGAAGGCCGGCGATCCTCGACCGGATCGACGCAGCCGTCTCGCCCGCTGCCCTGAGATCGGCCAATGCTGGCGAGCGCAGGCTTTTGGACAGCTTCTCGTCCCGATCATCCAGCAGCAGCCGGTGGAACTGGTATCGCGGCGTCGGCAGCCCGAGCAGCGCCTGCAGCAGCACGTGAATCTCCGTCTGATGCTCGAGGTCCTGCCCGCGCACGACGTGCGTCACCTGCTGCAGGGCGTCGTCGACGGTCACGGAGAGATGATAGCTGGTCGGCGTCTCCTTGCGCGCCAGCACCACGTCGCCCCAACGGCGGGGATCCGCCGCGACCTCCTCGGTCCGGCCATCCGGCCAGAAACGGACATACGACAGCGGGCGGCCGACGCGCGCCGTCGCCTTTGCCATGTCGAGCCGCGTCGCCGCCGCATCCCGGCGCACCGGCTTGTCGCGGCATGTGCCGGGATAGACCAGCCCTCCATCGGGATTGCGCAGGGGCTCCGGGCCTGCCGCGGCCTTGATGGCGCTGCGCGAGCAGTTGCAGGCGTAAAGCAGCCCCATGCCGCCGAGTTGGTCCAGAGCCGCGCGATAGTCCGCCATATGCTCCGATTGCCGCCTGACATCCGGCGTGAAGGCGATGCCCAGCCAGCTCAGGTCATCGAGGATGCTGCCCTCAAACTCAGGCGTGCAGCGTGTCGGGTCTATGTCCTCGATGCGCAGCAGCAGCTTGCCCCCAAGCCGCCGCGCCTCGGCCTCATTCAGCAGGGCCGAGAGCGCATGGCCAAGATGCAGGCGCCCGTTGGGGCTTGGAGCGAAGCGCAGAACGGGTGGCGGCATGGTGTGTCCATATGTCATTGCGCGGGCGCCGCGGCGCATCGCGGGCGTGAAGGAGCTTGACGTTCGATGCGGCAGGCGCCGTTCACGGGACTTGCACCGGGGACGGGACTACGCGCTGATCGAGGCTTGCACCTTAATCGAGGCTGGCACAATGACGCGGCGGATCCTGAACGACGGCGACATCAGCGAAGGCCTGGCGCATCTCGCCAAAGTCGAGCCCCGTTTCGCTCCCCTGATCGCGCGGGCGGGCCCTGTGCCGCTGCGCCTGACGCAGGCCGGCTTCGAAGGGCTTTTGCGGACCATCGTGTCCCAGCAGGTTTCGGTGGCGTCCGCCCGGGCCATCTGGACGCGGGTGGCCGAACGCTATCCGTCGCTGCACCACGACCACATCCTCGATGCGACCGAAGCGGACCTGCGTGGGTGCGGCCTTTCGGGACCGAAGATCCGCACCATGCGCGCGCTCGCCGAAGCCTGCCGCGCAAGACGCCTCGACTTCACTTTTCTGGAGAGCGCCAGCCCCGAGGACGTGCACGCCATGATGACGGGCGTGAAGGGGATAGGGCCGTGGACGGCCGACATCTACCTCATGTTCCATCTTGGCCACGCCGACATCTTCGCCCCCGGCGACCTGGCGCTGCAGGAGGCCGTGCGCATCGGCTTCGGCCTGCCCTCGCGCCCCGCCGCCAAGGAGCTGGCCCTGATGGCGGAGGCCTGGGCGCCGTGGCGCGCTGTTGCGGCGCGCCTGCTCTGGGCCTATTACGCCGCCGCCAAGGCCCGCGAGGGCGTCGCGGTGTGACGGGTTCAGTAGCTCTTCGCCGCCTGCGCCTGCGCCTTCGCGCCGCCCCTTGCCGCGGCGAGCTCCGCCTTCGCCGCGGACTTCAGCAGCACCTGGTCGGTCGCGATCGACGACATCTGGAAGCCGCGCGCGATCATCTCGGCGGCGCGCGTCCCGGTCATCGAAAAGCAGCTCGCGATCTTGCCGTGAGCCTTGCAACGGTCTGCGACATGGGTCAGCGCCTTGTCGACGTCGGGGTGGAACTGGTCGACATGCGCGCCGTTCGAGAGCGCGATCGACAGGTCCGAAGGCCCGACGAACACGCCGTCGATGCCCGGCACGCTCAGGATGTCGTCGAGGATGTCCAGCGCTTCGCGGGTCTCCACCATCGCGATCGCCAGCGTGATGTCGTTGGCGGCCTTGAGGTAGTCTCCCATCTGCAGGCCCGTCAGGCCCGTGGCGCGGTAGGGGCCCCAACTCCGTTCGCCGAGCGGAGGATACTTGCAGTAGGCGGCGAGCTTCCTGGCGTCCTCGATCGTGTTGATCATCGGCGCCACGATGCCGACGGCGCCCGCATCGAGCATGCGCGAGGCCATGGCGAAGTCGCCCACAGGCGGGCGCACGAAGGCCGGCTTCCCGGTCACGGCGGCGGCGCCAATGGCCAGGATCGCCGATTGCGTCGTGTGCAGCCCATGCTGCATGTCGATCACCGCCGTGTCGAACCCGTCGCGCAGCAGGCTTTCGGTTACCAGCGGCTCAGCCAGGCCGACGAACGCCGCATAGGCAGGGCCGCCGGCGCGCAAAGACGCGGCGAAGGTGGTGAAGATATTCGACATGGTGCGTTCCCCCGATTTTGGTTGCTCCGATCAGATCAGCATCCGGACCAAAAAGAAACGCCCGGCGGCAGGCCGGGCGTCATGCAGCGTTGTCAGGGCGGGAGGCCTCAGCCCTTTGCCTGGATCTCGGCGATGGCTGTGGCCATCAGTTCGTCCATCGTGCGGCGGATCTGGTGGTCGGACTGCTCGGCGCCGCCTGCGAGGAGGTCGGCCTTGACCTTGCGCAGCACGTCGTCGTCGCCGGCTTCCTCGAAGTCGGCCATCACGACCGACTTGGCGTAGGCGTCCGCTTCGGCTCCGGCCTTGCCCAGCTTTTCAGCGGCCCAGAGCCCGAGAAGCTTGTTGCGCCGGGCCGTGGCCTTGAAGACGAGCTCTGCGTCATGCGCGAACTTCTTCTCGAAGGCGTCCTTGCGGTCATCCATGCCGGCCATGCTCGAACTCCTGAATGCAGAAATGGCGCGGCCATCGCCGCCATGGCCTGACCGTGGCCCTGCATATAGCTGTAGGCATCCCGTTCCGCCAGCGCCGGATGGGGACGCGCCTCAAGATAAACGCGAAAACTTGCGCTTGCCCTGCTAAACCGCCATATGAGCAGGAACGGTGGACAGGTCTTCCGGCCCGGCTCGCCAGGGAGCGCCCATCATGGAGCGCCCATTACATGGATTTCCTCAAACCGCGGGTTATTCCGATGAATCGTCGCCGTCGCATCTACGAGGGCAAGGCCAAGGTCCTGTACGAAGGCCCCGAGCCCGGCACCCTGATCCAGCATTTCAAGGACGATGCGACAGCCTTCAATGCGCAGAAGCACGAGGTCATCGACGGCAAGGGCGTCCTCAACAACCGCATCAGTGAATTTCTGTTCCAGAACCTTAACGACATGGGCGTGCCGACGCATTTCATCCGCAGGCTGAACATGCGCGAGCAGTTGATCCGCGAGGTGGAGATCATCCCGCTCGAGGTGGTGGTGCGCAACATCGCCGCCGGGTCCCTCTCGAAGAAGCTCGGCATCGAGGAAGGCACGCAGCTGCCGCGCTCGATCATCGAATTCTATTACAAGAACGACGCATTGGGCGATCCGATGGTCTCCGAGGAGCACATCACGGCCTTCGGCTGGGCCACTCCGCAGGAGATCGACGACATCATGGCGCTCGCCATCCGCGTCAACGATTTCCTCTCCGGGCTTTTCCTCGGAGCCGGCATCCGCCTCGTCGACTTCAAGATCGAATGCGGCAGGTTGTGGGAGGGCGAATTGATGCGGATCGTCATCGCGGACGAGATCAGCCCCGATTCATGCCGTCTGTGGGACATCAAGACCAAGGACAAGATGGACAAGGACCGCTTCAGGCAGGACCTGGGCGGGCTGGTCGAGGCTTACACGGAGGTTGCGCGCCGCCTTGGCATCATCGTCGAGGGCGAGCGCCCCGTCAGCAACGGCCCGAAGCTGGTCCAGTGAACCTGGCGTGACGCCATGGTCGGCGGACGGGAGCCCCGGCGAAAACTGACGGGCTCCCGTTTTCGCACCTGCCCTCTGGTCGTGTCCTTCTTCCTCATGGGCTCGCTTCTGGCGGCCTGCATCAACCATTACCGTCTCAGCACGTGGCCGCTGCCGGTTTCCGAAGGCTGGGTGCAGCTGCCGGCCGCGCGATGGCTCACCAATCCCGGCGTCGCGGCCAACGGCATCGCCTTTTGCCCGCGCGAGGCCTGCGGAGAGCAGGCGCTCGTCGCCGAACTCGAGCTCAGCGGCGCTGAAGCGAAGGTGGCGGACCTGATCGCCCGCGACCCGGCAGCCTTCCTTGCGATGGCGAAGCCGACCCAGGCAGCCCGCCCGTCCGCCCGCAGGCAGCCGCGTCCGGCACGCACGGTCAAGCCCCTGGCGATCGGCCGATGGCGGGGCGGCGTGGTCAGGATCGAGAGCGCCGGGGATCCTGCGAGGGCGGCGCATGTCGTGGTCCTGTCGTTGTCCGATGGCGTGAAGGCGCGGCTGCTCATGACTGTCGCGGAGGCTGAACAGACCGCCGAACAGACCGCGAGGCGCATCCTCGAGTGAGCGTTCACCGCTAAAAACCCTGCCGGCAAGCGCTTGCCGCTTGCACCCATGCGAAGGTTGGGCTTTGAGAGAGCCGGGCCGCTCCGGCAAGCGCCGCGTGCGCGGCGCACGCCATGCCGGCCGGATTTCTTGTGGCGAGGAGCATTGAGCATGAAGGCCCGCGTGATCGTGACACTGAAGAGCGGCGTGCTTGATCCGCAGGGAAAGGCGATCGAGGGCGCGCTGGCGTCCCTGGGCCTGCCGGCCGTCGCTTCGGTGCGTCAGGGCAAGGTGTTCGACGTCGAGCTCGCCGCCGACGACGAGGCGGCGGCGCGCGCCAGCCTGACGGCCGCCTGCGACAAGCTGCTCGCCAACACGGTCATCGAAAACTACAGCATCGAACTCGAGAGCTGAGCGGAGACCGACACAATGCGCGCCGCCGTCATCACGTTTCCAGGGTCCAACCGCGAGGGCGACGCAGCGAAGGCGCTGCGCCAGGCCGGCGCGCTGGTGTCGCCGATCTGGCATGCCGACACCGCTCTGCCCGACCGCACCGACCTCGTCGTGCTGCCGGGCGGCTTTTCCTATGGCGATTATCTGCGGACGGGGGCGATCGCCGCCCGCGCCGCGATCATGGACGCGGTTCGGGCCCATGCAGAGCGCGGCGGGCTGGTTTTGGCCATCTGCAACGGTTTCCAGATCGCTTGCGAGGCGGGCCTTCTGCCGGGCGTCCTGGCCCGCAACGCAAACCTGCGCTTCGTGTGCCGCCGCCAGCACCTGAGGGTCGAGCGGACGGACACCGCCTTCACCAGCGCATATCAAGGGGGCGATGCCATCGACGTCTGCATCGCCCATGGCGAGGGCAACTACATCTGCGATCCCGAAACCCTGAAGCGTCTCGAAGCCGGCGGACTGGTGGCCTTCCGCTACTGCGACGCCGCCGGCCAGGTGACCGCCGGTTCGAACCCGAACGGATCGCTGAACGGCATTGCCGGCATTTATTCCGGGAAGCTGAACGTGCTAGGAATGATGCCGCATCCAGAAAACCTGATCGAGCAGCTCACGGGCGGCACGGACGGCAGAGGGCTGTTCGAAAGCCTTATGAACGCGCGCCGCGCGGCCTAAGGCTCGCGCCCAAGCTCATTTCGGCGCGAGCCTGACTGCGCCGTCAAGGCGGATCGTCGCTCCGTTCAGCATGTCGTTCTCGATGATCGACTTGACCAGCGCGGCATATTCGCCGGCCCTTCCGAGCCTGGACGGATGCGGCACGGACTGCTCCAGCGCCTTGCGGTAGTCATCGGCGATCGAAGCGAACATCGGCGTCTCGAACAGCCCGGGAAGGATCGTGACCACCCGGATGCCGGATGAGGCCAGGTCGCGCGCGACAGGCAACGTCAACGCGGCGACGCCGCCCTTGGAAGCTGCATACGCCGCCTGCCCGATCTGCCCATCCTCGGCGGCCACCGACGCTGTGTTGACGATCACGCCGCGCGAGCCGTCTTCGGTGATCGGCGAAAGCCCCGCCATCGAAACGGCGCATCTGGCGATCATCCGGA
Source organism: Allobosea sp. (assembly GCA_031412095.1). GTDB lineage: Bacteria > Pseudomonadota > Alphaproteobacteria > Rhizobiales > Beijerinckiaceae > Allobosea. Next base: position 110,273 of record JANOCI010000061.1, on the reverse strand, counting down.
ACGTGCCGTTCAGGTTGACGGCGATGACCTTCTCGAACGCGGCCATGTCATGGGCGGTCAACTCGCCGGTGTCGCGCTTCTTCGACACGACCCGCTTGCCCGGCGCGATGCCCGCGCAATTGACGAGGATGCGCTCCGGCCCGTTGACAGCGCGCGCCCTGGCCAGCGCGGCATCGACGGATGCGTCGTCCGTGACGTCGCAGGCGCAGAAGATGCCGCCGATCTCGTCGGCGATTGCAGCGCCGCGTTCGGCGTTCATGTCGAGCACCCCGACCTTGAGGCCATGCGACGCCAGCATGCGCGCGGTCGCCTCTCCAAGGCCGGAAGCAGCGCCGGTCACGATGGCGGCCATCGAGTGATCGAGGTTCATGTCACATCCCATCCCATTGCGCCGCAGCCCGGCCAGCCGCCTGCTTCTGCACTGCTTTCCCCCGCCGTTTCAACCTCGGCGTCGGAATGCACGGGTGGATCCGGTCTGGCGCTGGCGTGGCAGGCGCCGCGGGTGTCCTGCGGACACTACCGCGCGAGCCCCGCACGGCTTCGAGCGACTCTTGCGAAGTTTTCCGGCAAGGCCCATGTCTAATGGCTTAGGGAGGTCGACGCCATGCAAGGCAGCTTCGAAAGCCGTTTTTCGCCAGACGAGATCGCCCGTATCCGGAAGCTTGCGGCGGACGAGGACGGTCTAGGGGCCAAGCTCATCAACCTCGTGCGGCGCGTCGCCAGATCGGTGCCTTTCGCCGAGGATGCGCTGGCCGCATGGTATTGCGCAAAGGACCCCGCCACTCCGTCGCGGGTGAAGTTCATCCTGATCTCGGCGGTCGCGTACTTCGTGCTGCCGATCGATGCCATTCCGGACATCGTTCCGCTGCTGGGCTTCAGCGACGATGCCGCCGTAATCGCGGCCGCCCTTGCCGCGGTTGCGCGCGCGATGAAGCCCGAACATCGCGAGAAGGCCCGCGAGACGCTGAATTCGTTGTCCTGACGGTCAGGCGACTTCGACGACGCCCTCGGCCTCGAGCATGCGGCGCAGCCGGGTGAAGGCCAGCCGGATGCGCGATTTGACAGTTCCGAGCGGCAACCCGGTGGCTTCGGAGATCTGGCTGTGGGACAGCCCGTCGAAGAACGCCAGCCTGACGAGCGTGAGTTGCTCCGCGGGCAAGGCGGTCAGGGCGGCGCGCACGACCTCCTCGCGCTGCTGGACATCCATGAGCCTGTCGAGGTCTGGGGCCTCGGCCGGCTGCAGCATCGGCTCTTCCGGATCGAGCTCGCCCTTCTGGCGGCGCGCGAGGTCGATCCGCCGGTTGCGGGCGATGCGGTAGAGCCAGGTCGAGAGCGAGGATTTGGCAGGGTCGAACAGCTGCGCCTTGCGCCAAAGCGTCGACATCACATCCTGCACGATCTCTTCCGAGAGCGCCGCCTCGGTGCCGAGGCGCATCAGGTAGGCCTTCAGGCGTGGCGCAAAATAGTCGAACAGCCGCGTGAAGGCATCACGGTCGCGGCGCTCTGCCACATCCGCGACCCATGCCGCAAAGACCGCCGGGTTCGACACGTTGCTTCCCTCGTCTGATCAAACCTGAACCTTGAGCTGTCGCCACATCAAAGCACCGCTGATCGGCAAAACCATTCACGGATCGCCGTGTTTGCCTGCATAGCATTGAAGAATTGCATGTTTCCCCTCGAAACAAAACCGAAATAAGCCTTATCGCAATTTTGCCTGCTTCATGGCATTGAGGTATGGCTGCACTCTCAACCTCGCCTCAGCCGTGCTAGATGGTTTTCATGATTCGGATCACAGACATCGCCGCCAGGCTTGCGTCCGCAAGCCTCGTCGCATCGGGGCTGTTCGCGGCCGCCTTGCTGACGGTTGCCCCTGCCTCGGCCCAGCCGCGGCCGGCAACCGGCCAAGGGCAGGCGTTGGAGCTCGGAACCTTCGGCGACTGGGTCGCCTACTCGTCCCAGCAGGGACGCTCCAAGGTCTGCTACATCCTCAGCAAGCCAAAAGACAGGACGCCCCGCAACCTGACCCGCGATCCGGGCTTCCTGTTCATCACCAGCAGACCCGCCGAGCAGGTCCGCAACGAGATCAGCTTCGTGCTGGGTTTCGCCGCGAAGGAGACCACGCCGGGCGAAGCCATCATCGGCCAGACACGCTTCGCCCTCGCGCCGAAGGGCAAGAATGCGTGGATCGCCAACGCCGCCGAGGAAACCGCGTTCATCGATTCGGCCCGTCGCGGCCAGAGCCTCAGCGTCAACGTCACCTCGGGCCGCGGAAATGCGACGACGGACCGGTACTCGCTGTCAGGCATGGGACAGGCTCTCGACCGCATGCGCCGCGAGTGCCCCTGACCGGATGCCCGTAACTGGACGCCAATGACTGGATGCCCATGACTGGACACCGGTGACATCCCGTCGATGATCCTTCGCTGACGGCCGCCTCCACCGCCGTCGGCGTAGGCATGGGGCGGTTTTCGTGATAGGGGCACGCCCATGATCGCCGCCGACACCATCGAAATGATCCCGTCCGCCTCCACATTGCGCAAGCCGTCGCTCGTAGGCAGGACACGCGCAGGCCTCACCGCGGCGCTGGCCGAGATCGGCGTTCCTCCCAAGGAGCAGCGGATGCGGACAGGCCAGATCTGGCACTGGCTCTACCATCACGGCGTGCAGGACTTCGCCGACATCAGGAACGTCGGCAAAGACCTGAAATCTGCGCTCGAGGCACAATTCTCCCTGGATCGGCCGGTCGTGACGGCGGCTCGGACGTCGAAGGACGGAACCCGCAAATGGCTGATGCGGATGCCTTCGGTCGGCCCTCGCGACAAGGGCGCGGAGATTGAATGCGTCTACATTCCCGAGGTCGACCGCGGAACATTGTGCGTGTCCAGCCAGGTCGGATGCACCCTGACCTGCACCTTCTGCCACACCGGCACGCAGCGGCTGGTCCGCAACCTGACGGCGGAGGAGATCGTCGCGCAACTCGTCGTGGCGCGCGACCAGCTCGGAGATTTCCCCGGCCGGTCGCCTCCGCAGGATGGGATGCTGCCGCGCGAGGGCAGCCGTTTCGTCTCCAATCTCGTGTTCATGGGCATGGGCGAGCCGCTCTACAATCTCGATGCCGTCTCGGACGCCATCGACACGATCTCCGACGGTGACGGGCTGTCCCTCGGCAGGCGGCGGGTCACCGTGTCCACCTCCGGCGTCGTGCCGCAGATCGAGCCGCTCGGCGCGCGGACCAACACGATGCTCGCGATCTCGCTCCACGCGGTGCGCGACGGACTGCGCGACGAATTGGTGCCGCTCAACAGGAAATATCCCATCGACGTGCTGCTCGACGCCTGCCGAAACTATCCCGGCCTGTCGAACGCCCGCCGCATCACCTTCGAATATGTGATGCTGAAAGGCGTCAACGACACGGATGCGGACGCGCGCGAACTCGTGCGCCTGCTCAAGGGCATCCCGGCGAAGATCAACCTGATCCCGTTCAATCCCTGGCCTGGCACGCGCTACGAATGCTCGGAGTGGAGCCGGATCGAACGCTTTTCGGACATCGTGTTCAATGCGGGCTATGCTTCGCCGGTCCGTACGCCGCGTGGACGCGACATCCTCGCCGCATGCGGCCAGCTCAAGAGCGAAACCGAGAAATTGTCCGCTCGGGCACGCATGATGCTGGATGACGCCGAGGGCGCGGCCCTGCCGGCGCAGGCTCCGCCGGCGGGCGTTGCGGGCTGAGCGCCATGCGCAGCCTTGCCCGTCTCCTGCTCCTCATCCCGCTCGGCCTGCTCCTCGCCTTCAGCGCGGGGGGATTCTTCCTGATGCTGGCCACTGTCGTCTCGCCGGCGCTGGCGGGCATGGTCTTCTCCGCGATGAACGCATTCGCCGAGGTCGTGCTTGGACTGGCGTTCAATGGCGAGGATCCGTCCGAACTGGCCATCGCCGCGAGTTGGCAAGGGTTCAAGCTCGCAGCCTCGATCCTGATTGCGCCCTTGCTGATCACGGCGGTCGCCAGCGAAGCGTTCAAGCTGCCCGGCGCGATGCTCCAGATGGTCATGACCGGACTGCTGGCCGCCGCATTGCCGTCCGCCGTCATCGGCTTGCGGCGTCTGCCGACGGGCCCCGAAACGGAGGTGCTGGCCGCGTTCTTCCTCACCGGCGTCATCACGGGGGCCGTCTACTGGCTGATCGCCGGTCGCGGCGCAGGTGAAGGGCGCCGGGAGCAGCGGCCGGCGACGCGCCCCGTCAGCGGCCCGCCTGCGTGAACAGGATCTTCATGGCGAACAGCCCGAAGATGCCGCCGAACACGTAGTCGATGGTGCGCAGCGCCTTTGGCCGAGCCTTGAGATAGCCGACCAGCCGCTCCGCCAGCAGGACCATGACGACGCCGAGCGGAACCGAGACTGCGACGAAGTAAAGGCCCAGGAACGTCATCTTGGCCGCAGCGTCAGGATCGGCGGCGCTGACGAACTGAGGCAGGAACGTCACGAAGAACAGCACCACCTTCGGGTTGCTCAGGTTGATTCCGACGCCCATCGCGAACGTGCGCCAAAGGCTGCGCCTCGTGGCGGCGGGGTCATGCGACGCGCTCCCGACATTGAGCGACGAGCCGTTGCGGATCGCGTCGTAAGCCATCCAGCCGAGATACAGCGCGCCCACGACCTTCAGGACCGTGAAGGCCGTCTGGGATGCGTTCAGCAGGGCCGAGAGACCGACGGCGGCGAGCAGCGTATGCACCACGCAGCCGGCGTTCGCGCCCGCCATGGCCGCCATGCCGTGCCGGCGTCCGCCGCTCATCGTCTTGGACAGGAACAGGCTCATGTCCGGCCCCGGCGTGATGAAGAGCGCAAGGCAGGTCGCCGTGTAGGCCAGCAGCACGGCAGTGTCGGGGACAAAGGACATGTCAGACGGTCTCCGCCGTTCTGGCGGCCCTGCGGCCGCTGGTGGAAAGCGGCTAGTCGCCGATGGCGACGCCTTCGCGCCGGGAATCCGCTCCGCCGAGATAGCCGATCGGCGAGACGACGATGGCCTGGATGCCGGAGGTCATGTCGATGCTGCGGACCTCATGGCCCCGGGCCTGCAGGGCGGCCGCCCAGCCATCGGCCTCCGTGCCCCGCTCCAGTTCAGTCGGCCCGTTCCGGCTGCCGAAGTTCGGCAGATCGACAGCCTGCTGCGGATCGAGCCGCCAGTCGAGCAGGCCGACGAGGGTCTTCACCACATATCCGATGATCTGGCTGCCGCCTGGCGAGCCGACGACCGCGTAAAGCCGCCCGAACGCATCGAACACCAGCGTGGGAGCCATGGAGCTGCGCGGCCGCTTGCCCGGCTCCACCCTGTTGGCGACGGGCGCGCCGTTGCTCGCGGGCGCGAAGTTGAAGTCCGTCAGCTCGTTGTTGAGCAGGAACCCGCCCTTGGTCATGATCCGGGCGCCGAAGCCGTCCTCGATGGTCGTGGTCATCGAAACCGCATGTCCGTCCTTGTCGATGATCGAGATATGGCTGGTGCCGTATTCGATCTGGTCGTCGGCGGGACCCGGCAGGGCCGCGCGGCGCCGTGGCGGATCGCCCGCCCGCGCCGTTCCCATCGAGCGGTCCTGGCTGATCAGGTTGGCGCGGGCGCTCAGATAGGCGGAATCCGTCATGCCGGAAGCCGGGACGTCGGCGAACGCCGGGTCGGCGACGAAGAGGTTGCGGTCTGCGAAGGCGAGGCGCCCCGCTTCGCTGATCCAGTGCGCCGCATTGGCTCCCTGCCCCAGCCGCGCGAGATCGAAGCGTTCGACCATGCCGAGGATCTGCTGGACCGCGATCGCCCCCGAGCTCGGCGGGCCCATCCCGCAGATGGTGTAGACCCGGTAGCGCCCGCAGGACGGCTCGCGCTCGACCACCTTGTAGCCTGCAAGGTCGGCGAGCGTCATGTCGCCGGGATTGGCGGGATGGCCGGTGACCGTGGCCACGATGTCGTCGGCGATGGCTCCGGCGTAGAAGGCCTGCGCCCCTCCGTCTGCCAGAGCGCGCAGCGTCGCCGCGAACGCCGGGTTGCGCAGCGTCTCCCCGACGGCGCGGGCCTTTCCGTCCGCATCGTAGAAATAGGCGCGCGCGATGGGATCCGTCTTGAGCGCCTCCTCGCGCGACAGCAGCCCGTTGAGCCGCGGCGAGACGGTGAAGCCGTTTTCGGCCAGCTTGATGGCCGGCGCGAGGACCTGCGCCCAGCTCAGCTTGCCCCAGCGCTTGTGGGAATCCTCAAGCAGCTTCACGGTCCCCGGCACGCCGACGGACTTGCCGCCGACCACGGCCGCCATGAACGGCACGGGACGTCCGTCCGCGCCCAGGAACCGCTCGGGCCTGGCGGCCGCGGGCGCGGTCTCCCGGCCGTCGAGCGTCGTCACCTTGCGCTGCGAGGGGTCCCAATGGACCATGAACGCCCCGCCGCCGATGCCGGAGCTTTGCGGCTCCACGAGGTTGAGCACCAGCTGCACGGTGACGGCCGCATCCACAGCGCTGCCGCCGGCGCGCAGGATCTGCCGTCCCGCTTCGGCTGCGAGAGGATTTGCCGCCGCCACCATGTGCTGCGTCGCATGGCCCATGGAGCGCACGGCGCGTCCGGTCGCGCCCTCGGGGGCCGCCGGCATCGCTGGCGGCGCTGTCGCGGCGGGAGCCTGCGCCGCGGCCGCCGTCATGGCGGCATACAGGATCGCGAGGCTCGCGAGCATCGGCCGGATCAAGCGTGTCATCGTGTGCCTCCCCTTGGCGACATGCGAAGATGCGGCGTGCGCCATCCGTCCGCCACATGAAATGCACGGTCTTCATTCACCACCGCGCCAGAGTGACCCGATCGCCAGTTGTGCGCAAGCTTCAAAAGGAGAACGCTGGCTGACCTGCAGGCGGTGAAACGAGGATCGGCGGACGAATGCGGCGGATCCAAAGCCGCGGACCCAAAGCTGCGGACCCAAAGCTGAGGACGTGGAGCCGCAGGGGGGATCGGTGCTTTCGCCTGTCTTGCCCGGCTGGTAAGGTGCGACCGAATTCATTCACGAATCTGTGATGATGCGCTTGGTGCATCGCGAACAGAGAAAACAAGGACTGGCCCATGTCCCACGCTTCCGTGCTTTCCCCGCTGCGCATGCCCTTGCGGACGCTTGGCGTCATTCTCGGCCTGTTCATGGCCGGCGCCATGCTGACAGGCTGCGGCTACAACAATGTCCCGACGTTGGAGGAAAGGGCCAAGGGCGCGTGGGGCGAAATACAGAACCAGTACCAGCGGCGGGCCGACCTCATTCCCAACCTGGTCGAGACCGTCAAGGGCTTCGCGCAGCAGGAGCGTGAGGTGCTGACCCAGGTCATCGAGGCGCGCGCGAAGGCCACGCAGGTCAGGATCGATGCGTCGACGATCACAGACCCGGCCAAGTTCAGGGAGTTCCAGGAGGCGCAGGCCGGGCTCTCCGGCGCGCTTGGCCGCCTGCTGGCTGTTTCGGAACGCTATCCCGAGCTGAAGTCGAACCAGAACTTCCTGGCGCTTCAATCCCAGCTCGAAGGCACCGAGAACCGCATCGCCGTGGCGCGCCGGGACTACATCGAGACGGTCCGCGCCTACAACACGGAGATCAGGACCTTTCCAGGGGTGGTCTGGGCGAAACTGTTCTGGGGCGCGAAGCCGATGGAGACATTCACCGCGACATCGGGCTCGGAACGTCCGCCGGCCGTGCGGTTCGGAAGCTGACGGGCAGGCGGCGAGCCTCTCGTGACATGCCTGGCGGATCGTTCGGCGCGATGGCGATCATGATCCCGCCCGGCCGGTCCATGATCCTCAAGGCGACGCTCGCCGCGATGCTCGCCGTCCTGGCATGGGCCGGCGCGTCGGCCGCCGAGCCCGCGTTCCCGGCACTGACCGGGCGGGTGGTCGATGCCGCCAACATCCTGAACCCGGCGGCGATTCAGCGGATCTCCGGCAAGCTCGCCGCGCATGAGGCCAGCACGAGCGACCAGGTCGTGGTGGCCACCGTGCCGAAGCTCGACGATCTTTCCATCGAAGACTACGCTAACCGGCTGTACCGGCGCTGGGCGCTGGGCGTGAAGGACAAGAACAACGGCGCCCTGCTGATCGTCGCGCCGACCGAGCGCAAGGTGCGCATCGAGGTCGGCTATGGGGTTGAGGGCGCCCTCACCGATGCCCTGTCCCGGACCATCATCACGACAGCCATCGCGCCTCGCTTCCGCACCGGCGATTTCGCGGGAGGAATCGAGGCGGGCGTCGACGCCATGCTCGACATCCTGCGCGGCGATGCCGAACAATGGCAGCGCAGGCCGCAGATCCGCGATGACGGCAGCGACGATGCCGCGCCGCTGATCCTGATCGGCTTCGTCATGCTGGTCATCCTGATCATCGTGCTGCAGTCTCGCCAGCGCGGGGGTCCGCTCCAGCGGTCCCATCGCATGAGGAACGGGAAGTGGGTGACGTTGCCCGGCGCCCCGTCCGGGTGGTCTGGCGGAGGCGGTAGTGGTGGCGGCGGCGAATTTTCGGGCGGAGGCGGCTCTTCGGGGGGCGGCGGCGCATCCGGTGACTGGTGACCATGCGGTGGGGAGACCGATGACATGACGTTGAGCGCTACGGAGCAAGAGAGTGTCGCCGCCGCCATCAGGCAAGCCGAGGCGGTGACGTCGGCCGAGATCGTGGTTGTCGTGGACAGGGTCGCCGGAAGCTGGCGCAGCTGGGCCATGGTCGTCGCGCTGGTCATCGCGCTGGCGACGCCATGGCCCTTGATCGAGTTCACGCAGTTCACCACCAGGACGATCTTCGCGGCGCAGCTTCTGCTGGCGGCCGTGCTCGTCGTGACCTTCCAGCGCCAGACGGTGCGTCTCAGGCTCGCCTTGCCGATGGTGAGGCGGCGCAAGGCGCATGAAGCGGCCTTGCGGGAATTCGCCGCCCGCGGCCTGACCGCGACGCGGAACCGCACCGGCGTGCTGATCTATGTCGCGCTGGCGGAGCGCTACGCCGAGATCATCGCCGACACCGGCATCAGCGCGGTGATCGACGACGACGCGTGGAAGGCGCAGATCGCGGAGCTCATAGCCGCCATCCATCGCGGCGAGCTGGGCCAGGGACTGTCCGATGCGGTGCTCCAGACCGCGCGCGTGCTGGCGCCTCAGTTTCCGCCCCGCATCGACGACGCGGACGAACTCGAGAACAAGGTCATCGTCATCTGACGGGACGACGGCACACAAAGCCGCGCCCGGCGGCTCATTCGATGACGCGGGCCTCTTCGGGAAGCATGATCGGGATTCCGTCACGGATCGGATAGGCCAGATGCGCGGCGCGGGAGATCAATTCCTGGCGTCCAGCGTCATACTCGAGCGTCGTCTTGGTGACCGGGCACACCAGAAGCTCCAGAAGCCGCGGGTCGACGCGCGCGACGGCTGGGCTCCCGCCCTTTTCCAGGTTCTCGGCCCGCGCTGGGCTCCCGGTCTCTTCATTGTCCGTCATGGCGCCTTAGGTCCTCTCGCAAGCGGCCGGGCTGCGGCGGCTTGCCGTTGAATGTTGCCGCCCTCGATGGACGGATCGTTGAACATCGGGTTCACCGTCTCGCGCCTGCATGCGCCAGATCGTCCATCAGGCTGGCGGCCACCGACATCTTGGAGGCGTTCAAGCCCGTGTCGATCAGCTCCGACAGGACGGCACGTAGCTTGGCGGCCGCATCTGCATGCTCGCGATGCCAGGCTTCGACCCCTTCCTCTCCCTTTCCGTGTCCTTTGAGCACGTCCACTGCGATCGTCCGGATCGAAAGGTCGATCCGCTCGGCCGCGCGGTCGATGGCCAGCCTCTCGAACCGGTCCGAAGCCTTCAGACTGTGCCCGGCCTGCCTGACCTGCGCCACACCCAGCCTGTCGACGATGCGGAACAGCGTGCTGACGGCGTCGCTTACGCTCGCCTGGCTTGATTCGGCGATGATCACGCCGTCCGGCGCGGCCTGCAGGGATGGCAGGTCGACGATGCGCATCGCGAGGTCCGCCGGCACGCCGCCATCGGTCCACGCCTTGATGTTCGTCCGCCGCTGGGCCTGGTCGCTGACAAGCTCCGCGCCGGCCTGCGAGACGGCCGTGATGCCGGCGACGAACCGCGCCACCTGCTGGTCCAGCGGTGCGGCGACGTCGACATTGCGCAGGAACCAGATCATCCGGTTCACCAGCGTCTCCTGGACGGCGCCGTAGAGCGCAAGCTGCGTCGCGCCGGGCAGCCGGGCGTCGAGCCTGTCGATGGCGAGATTGAGGTCGAGCAGCCCGAACGCGTCGCGGGTCAGGACATAGGCGCGCGCGATGGCGGCCGCATCTGCTCCGGTCTCGTCGGCGAGGCGCGCGATCACGCCCGCGCCGCACCGGTTGATCATCGCATTGGCCAATTGGGTCGAGATGATCTCGCGGCGCAGGCGGTGGCTTTCGATGGCGTCTGGAAACTGCTGCCGCATCGCGGCCGGAAAGTACCGCGTCAGCTCGGTGGCGAGGTATGGCTCGTCAGGAAGCCCGCTCGTCAGGAGCTCGTCGTAGAGCGAGAGCTTGGCGTAGGCGAGCAGGACCGCCAGCTCAGGCCTCGTCATGCCTTCGCCGCGCTGCTCGCGAGCGCCGATGACCGCGTCCGTCGGCAGGAATTCGACCGCGCGGTCAAGCCTGCCGAACTGTTCGAGGCGGCGCATCTGGATGCGCGCCAGCGAAAGCTGCGCCGTGCCGCGCCGCTCCGCCAGGGAGAGGGCGAGCGATTGCAGATAGTTGTTGCGCAGGACGAGCTGGCCGACCTCGTCGGTCATGTCGGCCAGGAACCGGTTGCGCGCCTCCTGGTCGAGACGGCCGTCATGCTCGGGCGTGGTGAGGGCGATCTTGATGTTGACCTCGACGTCGGAGGTGTTGACCCCCGCCGAGTTGTCGATGGCGTCGGTGTTGAGCCGGACGCCCGCCCGCGCGGCTTCGATCCGCCCCCTTTGCGTCGCGCCAAGGTTGGCTCCCTCGCCGATGACCTTGGCGCGGACCTCGGCTCCGGCGATGCGGATGGCGTCGTTGGCGCGGTCGCCGACCTCGCCGTCGGACTCGGTCGACGCGCGGATGTAGGTGCCGATGCCGCCGAACCACAGGAGATCGACGCGCGCCTTCAGGATTGCATGCATGACCTCCTGCGGCGTCGCCTGCGCCTTGTCGATGTCGAGCATCGCGCGGACGGAAGGGGACAGCGGGATCGATTTGGCCGAGCGCGGAAAGACGCCGCCGCCCTCCGAGATGAGGGCGGCGTCGTAGTCCTGCCAGCTCGACCGCGGCAGCGCGAACAGGCGCTCGCGCTCCATGAACGCTGCCGTGATGTCCGGTGCTGGATCGAGGAAGATGTCGCGGTGATCGAAGGCCGCGACCAGCGATATGGCCTTTGAGAGCAGCATGCCGTTGCCGAACACATCGCCGGACATGTCTCCCACGCCCGCCACGGTGAAGGGCTTGGCCTGGATGTCGTGGTCGATCTCGCGGAAGTGGCGCTTGACCGCCTCCCACGCGCCGCGTGCCGTGATGCCCATCTTCTTGTGGTCGTAGCCCTGGCTTCCTCCGGACGCGAAGGCGTCGCCAAGCCAGTGTCCCTTCTCGGCCGAGAGCGCGTTGGCCGTGTCGGAGAATGTCGCGGTGCCCTTGTCGGCCGCCACGACCAGATAAGGATCGTCGCCGTCATGGCGGACGGTGTTGGCTGGCGCCACGATGCGCTCGCCGTCAAGGTTGTCGGTGAGCTCCAGCAAGGTGCGGACGAAGATGCGGTAGCTTTCGGTTCCTTCGGCGAACCATGCCGCGCGGTCCGAGGCCGGCGGCAGCTGCTTCGGCACGAACCCGCCCTTGGCGCCCACCGGCACGATCACAGCGTTCTTGACCTGCTGCGCCTTGACCAGCCCGAGCACCTCCGTCCGGAAATCCTGCGGCCGGTCCGACCAGCGCAGGCCCCCGCGCGCGACCTTGCCGAAGCGCAGATGCACGCCTTCGACCCGCGGCGAATAGACGAAGATCTCGTAGAGCGGACGCGGCGCAGGCAGCCCGTCGACCTTGGCGCTGTCGAATTTAAACGAGATGACGGGCCGCGCCTGCCCATCCGCGCCGATCTGGAAGAAATTGGTCCGGATCGCCGAGGTGATCAGATTGGCGAACCTGCGCAGGATGCGGTCATCGTCGAGGCTGGTGACATCGGCGAGCTGCCCGTCGAGCCGGGTGGCCAGCTCCAGCGCGGTCCCCGTCCGATGCGCGGCGTCGAGCCTCGGATCGAACCTGTTGCTGAACATGCGCGAGAGCGTCGCCGCGATGTCCTTGTGCCGGGCCAATGTGCCGGCGAGATAGCTCTGGGCATAGGGCACGCCGGCCTGCTGCAGGTATCGGGCGAGCGCCCTGAGCAGCGCAGCCTCGCGCCAGGCAAGACCTGCTTCCAGCACCAGCGCATCGAAGCGGTCCGATTCGGTGGCCCCCCTGAACTGCGCCATCAGCGCAGCCTCGATCGCCGGCTCGGCGGCCGCTATGTCGATGTCGCCGCGCGAGTTCCGCTCCAGCGCCATGTCGTGCAGCCAGACGCGGGCCGCCTCCGCAGCGCCTTCGGGCACGATCCGGTATGTGCGCTCGTTGACGACGGTGAAGCCCATGTTCTCCAGCATCGGAACCCGCTCCGACAGCGGCATCGGATGAGCGCGGGTGAACACCTTGAGGTTGACGCGCGAGGCGGGATCGCCCTCGCGGCGATAGAAATCGACGGCGCGCTGCTTGCCGTCCGAAAGCGTCTCGAGGATCTCGATGTCCTCGATGGCTTCCGATGCCGTGAAATTCTCACGATAGGCGGCGCTGAAGGCCTCGGCGTAGCGATCGGCGAACTGGCGCGCCCTGACGCTGCCCTTGGCCGCTTCGAGCGCGTTCTTCAGCCCGTCGGACCAGGTGCGCACGATGGCGGCGATGCCTGCTTCGAGGGTTGCGCGGTCGACGCGGGGCGTCGCCCCCTCATCGCGCCCGATGATGAAATGGGTGCGTGACAGCGGCCCTTCCGGATAGGTCGGGTAAGCCGCCGACACACGGCCCGCGAAGGCGCGGGCCAGGAACTCGCCGACCCTGCGCCGGACCGAGGTGTCGTATCTGTCCTTCGGAATGTAGACCAGGACGGAGACGAAGCGGTCGAACTCGTCGATGCGCGCCAGGGCGCGGATGCGCGGCCTTTCGGTCAACTGCAGGATGTCGAGCGAGAACCGGTGCAGCGTCTCGACATTGATCTGGAACAGCTCGTCGCGCGGATACGAATCGAGCACGTTCATGAGCGAACGGCCCGAATAGCTGGCCTGATCGAAGCCCGCCATCTTGGCGACCTGTCCCACCTTGAGGCGCAGGTAGGGCACGCTCGCCGCCGTGCCGGTGTAGGCGCTGGACGTCAAGAGGCCGACGATGCGCAGTTCGCCGTCCAGCCGCCCATCGGCGGTGAACAGCTTAACCCCGACATAGTCAAGATGGACCCGGCGATGCACCCGGCTCTTGACGTTGGCCTTGGTGATGATGAGCGCCTGCGGCTTGTTGAGGAAGGCGCGGATTTCTGGCGTCGTCGCCACGAGGTCGCGGCCTCGCCTGAGCACCATGACGGCAGGATCGCGCAGGATGCCGAGGCCAGTGCCGCCGACCTGGTCCGCGGCCGATTCGCCCGCGGAGAAGCGGTATTCGCGCATGCCCAGGAACGTGAAGTTGTCGGCGCTGATCCAGTCGAGAAAGCGCATCGCCTCCGCCATCTCCTCTTCAGGCAAAGGCGGCGGATTGTTGCGGTAGGACTGCATCGCCATGCCGAGCCGGGTGCGCATCGCCGACCAGTCGTCGACCGCCACGCGCACGTCATGATAGACCTTCTCGAGCCCGGCCTTCAGGCGCTCCCGCATCGCGGGATCAGGCAGCCAGTCGATGTGGATATGGATCAGGCTTTCGCGCAGCGTGCCTTCGGGCGCACGCGCGGAGGCATTGCCGGCCATGCGCGCGAGGCGGCCGTCACCATTGCGGGCGACAGCAATGATCGGATGCGCGACGAGGTTGCTCTCGATGCCCCGTTCGCCAAGCTCGGCCAGCGTCGAGTCCAGCAGGAAGGGCATGTTGTCGTTGACGACCTCGATGATGGTGAGGTCGCGGCGGACGCCGGCATGCTCGGTCGAATCGTCCCGCAGCCTGACATGGACCGAGCCAGGCAGGCGCGCGTTGGATAATTCGGCCAATGCGCCGGCGGCGAAACGGGCCAGATCGGTACCGTCATAGGCGGCGATATCCTCCACCGCGACGCGTCCGAAGAGCAGGTTGGTGAAATCGTCGAGATCGGATGCGCTTCGGGCGGCCCCGTCGCCTGCCTTCCCGTCGCCTGCATTGCCGGGCGAGGCGACAGTTATGCCCCCAGAATTGCCAGGAGACTTGCCAAGCGTCTTGCCTGGCGGCTTCTTGATCATGGCAACCCCGCTTCAGCCCGTTGTGGCTCGCGTTTCTTGTGATGGAGCGATGGCATATGAGGCGGTCCCATGCAACTTTCGTTGCATGTTCAGCCACACTGGCATGTTTCAACGCAAACCTGAGCCTGGATAGGACCATGACCGACAGACGTGACAAGCCCAGAACGGGCGAGATGCCGCAAAAGCAGGGAGAGCGCCACGAGGCGATGGCCCTGGACCTGCCCCGCGCGGCGCTGTCCGAGCCCATGGCGGCATATTTCGACAAATGCGTCGAAAAGATCGGCTTTGTGCCGAATGTCCTTGAGGCATACGCTCACGACGACCAGAAGCTGCAGGTCTTCACCGCGTTCTACAACGACCTGATGCTGGGCCCGTCCGGGCTCTCGAAGCTCGAGCGCGAGATGATCGCCGTGGTCGTGTCCTCCGCCAACCGGTGCTTCTACTGCCTGACGGCGCATGGAGCTGCGGTCCGGCAACTGTCAGGCGATCCGGTCCTCGGAGAGGTTCTCGTCATGAATTGGAGGGCGGCCGAACTGTCCGCACGGCACGCAGCCATGCTGGAGTTCGCCGAGAAGCTGACGGTGGCGCCGGGCCACATCGTCGAGCCAGACCGGGAGGAGATGCGCCGGGCAGGGTTCGGCGAGCGGGACATCTGGGATGTCAGCGCGGTGGCTGCGTTCTACAACATGTCGAACCGCATGGCGTCGGCGACCGACATGCGGCCCAACCGGCAATATCATGACTTGGCGAGGCAGGCGCCGTAAGGCAGGAGCGGTGACGCAGGAGCGATAAGCTTCAGGCAGGACATATGTCCGGACGGCCGTGGCGGCGCGATGCGTGCAATAAAGAAAGGCCGGTCAGGATGATGACATCCATGACCGGCCAAGGAACCTCGATTTTGAAGACCTGATCCATTCACGCCCTGGGGGGCTGGGGGGCTGACGTGTCCAGATCGCAATCAGACCAGATCATCGAGGCAACGAGGATAATTATCGCGATCAACATGTTCATCGCTTGACGCGAAGCGGGCCAAAATGCGGCGTCTGAAAAAACTTGCCGTTGGCTTCCCCATCTTGCCAGCATGCGCTGGCGACGCCATCATGAAGCTTGGCGTCCGCCATAGGGCGGCCGTTGTTTTGCGGCTTCGTTCCACGCCCTTGTGGCCTGCCGCAGCACGTGTGGAGCAAACCTGATTTGGCCGAGATGGATCTTTCAGATGCGGAGCAGGGCGCAGCCGTCATCCCGCTGCGCCGGACGCCAGCGTCCAGAGTGAATTTTGACCGCCATGAGCTCAGGACGATCCTCAATCTGTACGGGCGCAAGGTCGCCGAGGGCGAGTGGCGCGACTACGCGATCGATTTTCTCGAGGACATGGCGGTCTTTTCAGTCTTCCGCCGCACCTCCGAGATGCCGCTTTACCAAATCGTCAAGAACCCGTCGGTCGCTCGCAGGCAGGGCGCGTACAGCGTCACCGGCGCGGGCGGGTCGGTCTTGAAGCGCGGCCACGAGCTTGGCCGGGTGCTCGCGGTGCTCGACAAGCCGTTGAAGCTCATCCGCTAGGGCGATCTGCGAAAAAGCAGCCCTGTCTTTCGCCTCGGTCATGGTCCGGGTCGATGGCAGGCACGGCAACAAAAAACCCCGGCGTCTGCACGCCGGGGCCGGTGTCCGATGATGTCAGGCTGGCTTATTCGCGGTTGCCGAACAGGCTCAGCAGCATCTGGAACATGTTGATGAAGTTCAGGTAGAGCGAAAGCGCGCCGTTGATCGAGAGCTTGGCGACGTCCTCCGCAGTGCCTTCACCGTACAGGTACATTTCCTTCAGCCGCTGCGTGTCCCAGGCGGTGAGGCCCGCGAACACCAGCACGCCGATGGCGGAGATGGCGAACTGCAGGGCGCTCGACTGCATGAACAGGTTCACGAGCGAGGCGATCACCAGGCCGATCAGGCCCATGATCAGGAACGAGCCCATCGCCGACAGGGACTTCTTCGTCGTGTAGCCGAAGAGGCTGAGGCCGCCGAAGGCTGCCGCGGTGACGAAGAACATCTGGACGATCGAGCCGCCGGTGAAGACCATCAGGATCGACGAGAGCGAAAGGCCCATCACCGCCGCGAACGCATAGAACATGCCGCGTGCGCTGGCAGCCGACATCTTATCGGCGCGGAAGGAGAACAAGAGGATGAACGCCAGCGGAGCCAGCATCACAACCCACTTGAACGGGCTGATATAGAGGAACTGGCCGAACGGGGTCAGCGTGCGCAGGCTGCCGCCAGCGAGCATGTTCGTGCCCATGGCGACCACACCCGACACGGCAAGGCCCGTGATCATGTGGTTGTAGACGCCGAGCATGAAGGACCGCAGGCCCTGATCGACCTCGGCGGCGCTGCGCTGCTGGGCATAAGGTGTGCCCCAGGCCGAAGCGTTAGGATCGAAATTGCTCATGGAAAGCTCCAACTCCCTTGGGAAATCCAGTGGACGTGCAGTTTCAGCGGGATTGTCCGGGCCCCCACTGCGTCGCAAGCCGACGTTGACGTCAATATGGGTGAAACGCCGTTTTTTTCAAGTGGTCGTCTGGCCGCGGTTTCGCCCGTCCTGACAAAGGCAGTCTGGCAGGCGCCAGGCCTCGGCCAATCCACACCTTCCATATGTTGTAATGACGTCCGGTGAATCAAAGCGATCGAAGATAGCTTGCCGGTTTCTTCGACAGAATTCGCAGCGTCCCCGCAAGTCCGAAGACCACGGCGATGAAGACTGTCGCCCCGGCCAGAAGCATTGCCGCAGTCGGAGCGAAGGCGAATTCGATGTTCATGGCCTGGGTCGTCACAGCCCATCCTGCCGCAGCGCCGGCGAGAAGCCCGAAGATCGCAGCCACAAGTCCGGTCAACGCGTATTCCAGCCCGTATGCGCCAAGGATGCGCGAACGCGTCGCGCCCAACGTCTTGAGGATCATCGCGTCATAGAGGCGCGCACGCTGCCCAGCGGCGAGCGCGCCCGCCAGAACGAGCAGGCTGGCCGTAACGGCGATGCCGCTCGCGGCGCGGATGGCGAGCGTCAGCCTTCCGACCAGTTCGTTGGCCGCGTCAAGCGCATCCTTGACGCGGACCGCTGTGACGGACGGGAAATCGCGCCCGAGAGCGCGCAGCATCTGCGCGTCCTGCATCGTGGTCTGCGTCGCGTTCTGCGTCTTGGCGGCGTCCGGCAGTGTCAATGTCGCCAGATGCGTATGGGGCGCGCCTGCGAACGAATTCGGCGAAAACAGCATCACGAAGTTGATGCCGAGGTTGCGCCATTCGACCTTGCGCGTGTTGGCGAGCCTGGCCGTGATGTTGCGGCCGAGCACGTTGACGGTGATCTCGTCGCCGATCTTCAAGCCGAGGCCGGTCGCCAGCTCATGGTCGAACGACACCAGCGCCTGCCCGCGATGGTCGGGCGCCCACCATTCGCCGGACACAAGCCGGGAATCCTTTGGCAATTCAGCGGAATAGGTGATGCCCCGGTCGCCTTCCAGCACCCAGCTGAAGCGGTCCGCAGCCTTAACCTGCTCGGCCGGAACCCCGTTCAGCGACACGACGCGCCCCCGCATCAGCGGCACACGTTCGATGGCGGAGCCAGGGGACTGCCGCTCCGCGAATGCGTCGAATTCGGCCGTCCGGGCGCTGGGGATGTCGAGGAAGAAGAAGCTGGGCGCGCGTTCGGGCAAATTCTGCGTCAGCGCGCGCGTCAGGCTGGCGTCGATGAAGGACAGCGCCGACAGCAGCGCCACGCCAAGCCCGAGCGACAGCACCAGCGCGGGGGTCAGCGCGCCCGGCCTGTGCATGTTGGCGACCGCCATCCTGAGCGAAGGCCACTTGCTGCGGGGCATGGCCGCCGCCGTGCGCATGATGGCGCTTCCCACGCCCCTGAGCATGACGAAAGCCGCCGCGATCACCGCGATGTAGATCGCCGCGATGCGCGCATCGTAGGCGAACAGGATCGTGATCCCGATCATGAAGGCCAAAGCGATCCCGAAAGCGGCCAGATAGACCCTGCGCGGGCGGCGGTTGTCGGCGTCGACGACATCGCGGAACAAGGCCGAGACGGGCGTGTCATGCGCCTGGCCGAGCGGCAGCAGCGCGAAGACCAGAGCCGTCACCAGCCCATACAGCGCGGCGATCCCCAGTTCCGTCCAGGCAATGGTCGGGACCAACGGCAGAGGCAGCGAGTCCGAAAGCGCGTTCGACAGGATGTAAGGCAGGCTGGCTCCCGCCACGACGCCGATGGCGATGCCGATCAGGGCAACAAGCATGACCTCGACCAGATGGATCGCGACGACCTGGGAGCCGGGCGCGCCCAGCGCCTTCAGGGTCGCGAAGTCCATGCGCTTGGCGTCGACGAAGCGGCGCACCGCATTGGCGACGCCCACGCCGCCGACCAGCAGGGCCGTCAGCCCCACAAGGGTGAGGAACTGGCTGAACCGGTCTATGTTGCGGGAAAAGCGCGGATCGGCGTTGGCGCGCGTGCGGACCTCCCACCCTGCTTCCGGCATGACGCGCTTCGCGTCCGCCTCGAGCGCGGCGAGGGCCGCGCCGTCGCCGGCTCCGGCCGGGCTTGCGGCAGCGGACATGTCGATGCGGTAGGTCCAGCGGATCAGGCTGCCCGGCTGCACGAGGCCGGTCTGGCGCAAGGCTGCTTCGCTCATCAGCAGCCTGGGCCCGAGGCCCACGCCCGCAGCCACCTTGTCTGGTTCCGACAAGATGGTCCCGGTGATGACGAAGTTTGTTTCGCCGACCTTCAGGATGTCGCCTGCCTTCAGGTCCAGCCGGCCAAGGATGAGGGGATCGACAAGCGCTCCGAAGCCGCCATCGCGCGCCGCCAGCAGTTGCGGCAGCGGCAGCTGGGGCTCGCTCTTGACCTCGCCCACCGTCGGATAGCTGGCGTCGACCGCCTTGACCTCGACCAGCGCCGAGCCCTTGTCGCCCGCATTGGCCATGGCCCGCATGGTGGCCATCACCGAGACGGCGCCTTTCGAGGCGAGATAGCCGCGCTCGGCAGGGCTTGCCTCGCGATGGATCAACGAAAAGGCCGCGTCGCCTCCCAGGATGCGCCTGCCTTCGCGGCTCAGGCCCTCGCCGACCCCGCGCGCCACCGAGGTGACGGAGGCGATGGCCGCGACGCCCAGCGCCAGGCAGGCGATGAACACGCCGAAGCCGCGCAATCCCCCCCGGAGGTCCCGCCATGCCAGCTTCAGGGCCAGCCCTGCAAATGCAGACAGGCCCCGAGGCCTGGCTTGCGTGCTCACAGTGCCATGCATCCGTCAGGCCACCGTTTCCGGGACAAGGCCAAGATGCGAGATCTTTCCCGACCTGAGGCGGATGGTCCGGTCGCATCGCGCGGCCAGGGAATTGTCGTGCGTCACGAGCACCAGCGTCGCGCCGCGCTCGTTCTTCAGGGCGAACAGCAGGTCGACGATGGCGGCGCCGTTGGCTTCGTCGAGGTTGCCCGTCGGCTCGTCGGCGACAAGGATCGCCGGGTCCGGAGCGATGGCGCGCGCGATGGCCACGCGCTGCTGCTCGCCGCCGGAAAGCTGCGCCGGGTAATGATGCAGGCGGTCGCCGAGACCTACGGAACGCAGCTCACGCTCGGCGCGTTCAAACGCATCGGGCCGCCCGGCCAACTCGAGCGGCAGGGCCACGTTCTCACGGGCCGTCATGGTGGGGACGAGATGAAAGGACTGGAACACGATGCCGATGCGCTTGCCCCGGAAGATCGCCAGCGCATCCTCGCTCATGGTGGAAAGATCAGCGCCTTCGATGATCACCGAGCCCTTGTCGGCCCGCTCCAGCCCGGCCATGACCATGAGCAGGCTCGATTTGCCGGACCCGGAAGGCCCGACCAGTCCGACGGCCTCGCCGGCTTCGATCTCCAGCGAGATCCCCTTCAGGATGTGGACCCGCGCTGCTTCGCGGCCCAGGCTGAGTTCGACGTTGTGCAATTCGATCAGGGCGGTCATGGCTTTCAACATGGTCTTTCAGGCAATTCGCGGTCCGGTCCGCCCGCTTGGCGGACTCTGCGACGAAGTTTACAAGGGAATCATGCAAAAACAGTTCCAGAATCAATTCTGTGCACGCGGCATGCCTCCAAATGGCGTTCGATGGGTGCTTGCGGTAGTGGCTGCCGTCATATTTGTCGCAATGCACGCGTCATCGCTCATCGCTGCCGACAGGCCGCTCCGCATCGTCGCTTTTGGCGATAGCCTCACGGCAGGCTATGGTTTGCCCGCCTCCGCGGCATTCCCCGCCCAGCTCCAGCGCGTTCTTGAAGCGCGCGGTCGCAAGATCGTGATCGAAAACGCCGGCGTCTCCGGAGACACGGCGCAAGCCGGGCTCGACCGGCTGGACTGGTCGGTCGGCGATGGCGTCGACGGCGTCATCCTCGAGCTCGGCGCCAACGACGCGCTGCGCGGCGTCGATCCTGCCCAGACCCTTGCCGCGCTGGACGCGATCATCGTGCGTCTGAAGGCCCGCCGGATACCTGTCATGCTGGCGGGCATGCGCGCGCCGCCGAACTTGGGGCCGGCCTACGCCGCCCGCTTCGATGCGATCTTCGTGGATCTGGCGGCCAGGCACGGGTTGATCCTGTACCCGTTCTTTCTCGAGGGCGTCGCGGCCAACCGCGCCCTCAACCTCAACGACGGCATCCACCCGACCGCGCAGGGCGTTGGCATCATCGCCGGACGCATCGCGCCCACCGTCGAGCGGTTCCTTGACACGATCAGGCCCAAGAGCTGAAACGCTCCGGGACATCGTTCCAAGAACGGACTTTCCCAACGGCCCCTTCCTCCCGTTCCTCGCTTCCCCCAACGATTCCGGAGTCCATCATGCACTACCGCCCGCTTGGCTGCACCGATCTCAAGGTATCGGCGATCTGCCTCGGCACCATGACCTGGGGCCAGCAGAACACGGAAAGCGAGGGTCATCAGCAGATGGACTATGCGCTCGATCGAGGCATCAACTTCTTCGATACGGCGGAGCTGTACTCGATCCCGCCGAGGCCCGAGACGCAGGGCTCCACGGAACGGGTCATCGGATCCTGGTTCAAGGCGCGCCGGAACCGCGAGAAGGTGATCCTCGCGACGAAGGCGATCGGGCGCTCGGACATGACCTGGTTCCGCGACCCGCCGCAGCCGGGCCGGCTCGACAAGGCGCAGTTGACCTATGCGCTCGAAAGTTCGTTGAAGCGCCTTGAGACCGACTACGTCGACCTCTACCAGCTGCACTGGCCCGAGCGGCCCATGCCTTGGGGCTCGAACCCCGTGCGCTTCAACGCCGCCGCATTCGCGCCGGCTCACGACGAGACCAGCATCGAGGAGCAGCTCGACATCCTGCAGGGCTTCGTGAAAGCGGGCAAGGTCCGCCATGTCGGGCTTTCCAACGAGAGCGCCTGGGGCACGATGCGCTTCCTGTTTGCGTCCGAGAGCAAGGGGCTGCCGCGCGTCCAGTCGGTCCAGAACGCCTACAACCTGCTCAACCGCACCTATGACGTGGCGATGGCGGAGATCTTCGTGCGCGAGCAGGTGGGGCTCATGGCCTATTCGCCGCTCGGGCAGGGGTTCCTCACCGGCAAATATCTCGACGGCCAAAGGCCTCCCGGCGCTCGGACCACGCTGTTCGATCGTGGCCAGCGCTATCAGACGCCAGGGTCGGAGGCTGCGATCGCCGACTATGTGGCGACGGCGCGCAAACATGGCGTCGATCCCGCGGCGATGGCCGTGGCCTTCGTGACGGGCCGCCCGTTCACGACGTCCAACATCATCGGCGCAACGACGATGGGTCAGCTCGAGACCTGCGTCGAAGGCTCGCTGGCCTGCGTCATCACGCCGGAGCTGGAAGCGGACCTGGCGGCGGTGCACCAGCTTCGCGGCAATCCGTGCCCGTGACGAGGCGTTGCCGTTGCAGCGATCGCCGGCCTTGGGACGCGATCCGGAACGGTCTCGCAAATGTCGCATGAATAGGAAAGCATCGGCGCATTATGCCTCGTCTGTTCACCGGCCTGGAGATCCCGCCTGACATCGCGCTCCAGCTCTCCCTGCACCGCGGCGGCCTCTCCGGCGCGCGCTGGGTCGAGCCTTCGGACTATCATGTCACGCTGCGCTTTCTGGGGGACGTGGACCGCCAGTCGGCGCACGACGCCAGCGAGGTCCTCGCCGGCGTGCAGCGCGAGCCTTTCAGGGTCGTCATCGACCAGATGGGCAGCTTCGGAGGCGACAAGCCGCACTCGATCTATGCGCGCGTCGCGCCTGCGGCTGACATTTCCGACCTGCAGGCCGAACACGAGCGGCTGATGCGGCGGATCGGGCTGCCGCCGGAGCCGCGGAAGTTCGTGCCGCATGTCACACTCGCCCGCGTCAAGGGCGCGCCGGCGTCGGCCATCGCCGGCTATCTGTCGATGCAGGCCATCGTCCGTCCCATGAGTTTCATGGCGAGCCGTTTCGTGCTGTATTCGTCGCGTGCCTCGACCGGCGGCGGGCCCTATGTCGTCGAGGCAGCCTATCCGCTCGAGCGGCGCACCGACCGCTTTGGCTGAACCTGTCTGGAGGACATCATGGCGACAAGGCTCGATGCTGGGGAACGCGCGGCCGCGCTGTCCTCGCTTCCTGGCTGGAAACAAGTCGAAGGGCGGGAGGCGATCGCCAAACGATTCGTCTTCCGTGATTTCAGCGAGGCTTTCGCCTGGATGACGCGCGTCGCCTTGCTGGCGGAGAAGATGGACCATCACCCCGAATGGACGAACGTCTACCGGACCGTGGACGTCGTTCTCTCGACACACGATGTCGGCGGCCTGAGCAAGCTCGACATCGAGATGGCCACCAGGATGGACGGTTTGGCGGCTTAGCCCGTCCAGCCGCACAGCTGCAGCCGCTCGAGCATGTGCGGCGGCGGCGGCGCCTCCACATGCACTGGCGGCTTCTTCGGCAGCATTGGCACGGTGATCGAGCGCGCGTGCAGATGAAGCCCCGGCCCACCGAAGCGGGGGCCTGTCCCATAGACCGGATCGCCGAGGATGGGCCAGCCGGACGCCTGGCAATGCACCCGGAGCTGATGCGTCCGCCCCGTCAGCGGTTCGAGCTGGAGCCATGCCAGCGTCTTGTCCGGCGAGCGGCCGAGGACGCGCCACAGCGTCGACGACGGAAGCCCGGCATGGTCGACCTTCATCCACCAGCCCCGGTCGGGATCGAGCTTGCCGAGCGGCAGGTCGATGCGGCCTTCGGCGTCGGCAGGCCCGCCCTCGACGATGGCCCAGTACGTCTTCGACACCTCGCCCTTCTTAAACAGTTCGCCGAGCCTCGTCAGCGCCTGCCGGTGCCGGCCCAGCACAAGGCAACCCGACGTGTCGCGGTCCAGCCGATGCGCCAGCTCCGGCGGCCGGGGCAGCCCGAACCGCAGGGCGGGAAAGAACCGGTCGAGAGGCGTGTCGCCATGCGCGTTGACCGGCCCCTTGTGGACAGGCATTCCGAAGGGCTTGTCGATCACCAGCATCATGGCGTCGCGATGCAGCACGCGCGCCAGCATCGCGTCTTCGCCGATCTCCGGCTGCCCAGGCTGTTTCGCGATCAACTCTTTCGGTGTCATGCGGAACCGGGTAACGACTGAACCGCGCCGCCGCAAGCGTCCGGCGATCCATGATGTCAGGGAACGTCCGTTCGATGAGTGATGAGAGCAAGAAGCCCGGCTTTCTGGCGCGCCTCTTCGGACGTGGCGAAAGGCCTGCGCCTGCCGACGAGGCTGACGAGCAGGCGAGATTGGAGGCCCACGCGAAACTGGAGGCCGCGGCTAAGGAGGAAGCCGAGGCCAAGGCCGAAATCGAGGCCATGATCCAGGCCAAGGCAGAAGCCCAAGCCCAAGCCATCGCTGAAGCAAGAGCCACGGCCGACGCGCAAGCCACGGCCGAAATCGAGGCCAGGCCGGATCCGGAGCGGCTGCCTGATCCCGAGCCGGCAGATGTGCCGATGCCGGAGGGAGCCGACGCAGCCTCGGCCGAGCCGTCCGCCGGCGCCGTTGGAAGAAAGAGTTGGTGGGCGCGCCTCAGCGAAGGGCTGTCCCGCACCTCCTCGAACCTGACCACCGGGATCACCGACCTTTTCACCAAGCGCAAGCTTGATGCCGGCACGCTGGACGATCTGGAGGACATCCTGATCCAGGCCGACCTTGGCGTGGACACTGCGGCGCGAGTGACGAAGATCGTCGGGTCCAGCCGCTACGAAAAAGGCATCTCCGCGGATGAGGTCCGGGCCATCCTCAGCCGTGAGGTCGGCGACATCCTCGCAGCGGTCGCAAGGCCTCTCGTGATCGATCCCTCCAGGAAGCCTTTCGTGGTGCTGATGGTCGGCGTCAACGGCTCTGGCAAGACCACGACCATCGGCAAGCTCGCCTCGAAGTTCCGAGCCGAGGGCCGTTCCGTCATGCTGGCCGCCGGCGACACCTTCCGCGCCGCCGCGATCGAGCAGCTCAAGGTCTGGGGCCTGCGCACAGGAGCTGTCGTGATCGCCCGCGAACAGGGCTCGGACGCGGCCGGCCTTGCCTTCGACGCATTGACCGAGGCGCGCGCGGCCGGCGCCGACGTGCTGCTCGTCGATACGGCAGGGCGGCTTCAGAACAAGGCGGAATTGATGGCTGAGCTCGCCAAGGTCGTGCGCGTCATCCGCAAGATCGACGCCGATGCGCCGCATGCGGTGCTGCTGGTGCTCGACGCCACGGTGGGCCAGAACGCCGTGTCGCAGGTCGAGGTCTTCCGCGAGATCGCCGGCGTCACGGGGCTGGTGATGACCAAGCTCGACGGCACGGCGCGCGGCGGCATCCTGGTCTCGCTCGCGGCCAGGTTCGCGCTGCCCGTGCATTTCATCGGCGTCGGCGAAGGGGTCGACGATCTCGAGCCCTTCGACGCGCAGGACTTCGCCAAGGCCATCGCAGGGCTGGAGAAAACGTCATGACCGAGCAAGGCCACGCGCCGGCGCCGAAGGCGGACAACATCAACCCGCTGCTCAAGCTCAGCCTCGAATTCGGGCCGCTGGCGCTGTTCTTCTTCGCCAACTCCTATGGCGAACGCTGGTTCGGAGTGGCGCAGGACCAGCGCATATTCCTGGCGACCGGCATCTTCATGGCGGCCTCGGTGGTGGCGCTGGCGATCTCCAAGGTCCTGCTCAATCACCTGCCGCGCATGGCTTTGATCAACGCAGTGGTCGTGACCGTGTTCGGCGGACTGACGCTGGCGCTGAACGACGAGCTTTTCATCAAGCTCAAGCCCACCATCGTCAATGCCCTGTTCGGCAGCATCCTGCTCGGCGGGCTCGCAATGGGCCGGCCGCTTCTGCCCTATGTGCTCGACAGCGTGATGCAGCTGACCAACGAAGGCTGGACGAAGCTGACGCTGCGCTGGGGGCTGTTCTTCTTCGTGCTGGCCGCGCTCAACGAGTTCGTCTGGCGCAATTACTCGACCGATGTCTGGGTGGGCTTCAAGGTCTGGGGCATCATGCCCATCACGGTGGCCTTCGCGCTCGCGCAGACGCCGCTGATCCTGAAGCACGAGGTCAAGCCCGAGCAGCCGTCGTGACGCGTGCTTGAGGCCGCCGCGCGTCAGCGTGCGGCGGCGGCCGCATCGGCCATGAGCGCGCGCGCACTGGCTTCGGTCAACGGCCCGATGTGCTTTTTCAGGATGACGCCATCTTTGGAGATCAGGAACGTTTCGGGCACCCCGTACACGCCCAGTTCGATCGAGGCGCGGCCTGCCCGGTCCGTGCCGACGGCGGAGAACGGATTGCCCAGTGCGCCGAGGAAGCGGCGGGCATTCTCGGGTTCATCCTTGTAATTGAGACCGAGAATCTGCACCTGGCCGGCGCGGACCGCGCCCACGTTCGCCATCTCGACCAGGAAGGGATGCTCGGCCCGGCACGGCGCGCACCATGATGCGAAGATGTTGAGGAC
The DNA here is from genome assembly GCA_031412095.1 of Allobosea sp. Lineage (GTDB taxonomy): Bacteria > Pseudomonadota > Alphaproteobacteria > Rhizobiales > Beijerinckiaceae > Allobosea. The sequence goes on along the minus strand of JANOCI010000061.1, from coordinate 83,875 downwards.
AGTCACCTTGCCGCCCGCCAAACTGGCCGGGGCGATGCCCGGCACGGGCTGGCTGTCCCGTACAAGCCCTTCCAGCGGAGCCAGCGTCAGCGCAGGCGCGGGCTTGCCGATCAACGCCGAAGGCACGCGTGACGCGTCGCCCGCAAAGAGCCGGAACATGAACAGCAAGGCCAGCAAACCGAAGAGGAACAACGGTGCGAGGTGAAGCCAGCTCCTGCGGCGTCCGTCGTTCTGTCCATCGTTCTTCGGCGGGGGCCTCTTGGCCTGCTGCGCTGCGGCTGCCTCGTTCATGTCGAAGCTCCTGCCCTTGAAGCATCAGCGCCGGCAATCTCGCGCCTGCGGTCGAACTTTGCGAGTTCGCGCTTGCGGGCGCGGTTGTCGGCGACGACCTGGAAGGCCAGCGCGCCGATGATGCCGATCGCCGCCACGTAGGAGCCTACGATGAAGACCGCGTGCGGACCGAGGGCGGCTTCCAGCATGCTCATTCCGCCGGGCTCCCATGCGCGATGCCTGACGCCGGCATCCGGTCGGCGCGGTCGGCCGCGAGGATGGTCAGCGTCCTGATGCGGCGGCGCATGATCTCAGTCCGCATCGCCACGAGGTGGAGCGCGACGGCGAGCAAGGAGAAGGCCAACGCGCAGATCAGCAGCGGCCAGAGTATCGAGGGATGGATGGTCGGCCCGCTCATGCGGAACACCGACGCCGGCTGGTGCAGCGTGTTCCACCAGTCGACCGAGAACTTGATGATCGGAATGTTGACGAAGCCGACCAGCGTCAGGATCGAGACCGCGCGGCCGGCCTGCGAGGGCTCCTCGATCGTGCGCCACAGCGCCATGATCGCAAGATAGATCAGGAGCAGGACCAGCATAGAGGTCAGCCTCGCGTCCCAGACCCAGTAGGCCCCCCACATCGGACGTCCCCAGAGCGCGCCCGTGATGAGGCAGATCAGCGCGAAGGCCGCGCCGATGGGCGCGGCGGCCTTCTGCGCGACTTCCGCCAGAGGATGCCTCCAGACCAGCGCGCCGAGCGCCGACAGCGTCATCAGGACGTAGAACGACATGGCGAGCCAGGCCGCGGGCACATGCACGTACATGATGCGGATCGTCTCGCCCTGCTGATAATCTGCGGGAGCCGTGAAGAACGCGCCGTAAAAGCCGACCGCCCCCAGCGCAAGCGCCGTCGCAGCGATCCAGGGCAGCAATCTGCCCGAGAGCGACATGAACCGCGTCGGATTGGCAAGTTCGGTGATGCTCGGCATGGGCCCCGTTTCCTTGTCCGCAATTTAGGCCGGACCGGGCCGCCGTGCAATGCGCCCGCTGGCCTTCAATCAATCTGCCGCAGCCCCGCCGCCGCTCCGGACACGCCGATCACCGCGAAGATCAGCGTCAAGGCGCCGAGGATGGCGAACGGCGTCATGAAGGGCACGGTTCCGCCGGCGGCGGCGTTGCAGCTCGCGACGCCGAAGATCAGGACGGGAATCATGAGAGGCATCGCCATGATGGCGATCAGGACGCCGCCGCGCCTGAGGCCGGCGGTCAGGCCCGCTCCGACTGCGCCGATGAACGTGAGCGCGGGCGTGCCGACGAGCAGGCTCACGCTCGCCGCCGCCATCGCCATCGGCTCCATGGCCAGCATCAGTCCGAAAAGCGGCGCTGCAAGGCTGAGCGGCAATCCAGTGGTGAACCAGTGCGCCAGGCATTTCGCCAGCACCACCGCCTCCAGCGGCAATGGCCCAGCCTTGAGAAGGTCGAGCGTTCCGTCCTCGGCGTCGGCCTGGAACAGCCTGTCGAGGCCGATCAGCGTCGCCAGCACCGCGCCGATCCAGAGGATCGCCGGGCCGATCCTGGACAAAAGGTTGAGGTCGGGGCCGATCGCGAACGGCGTCAGCGTCACGATCATCAGGAAGAACACCAGCGCGAACGAGGCTCCGCCGCCGATGCGCAACGCAAGCTTCAGGTCACGGCTGACGAGGGCGATGAACGCGCTCATGGGGCTGGATCCGCCGCCTGCGCCGCAGCGGCAAACGCGCCGAGGTCAAGCTTGCTCAGGCTTGGCCAGGGCAGCTCATCGTGCGTGGCGGCGACGACGATGCCGCCTTTCGCCAGATGCGCCGCCACGACGCCCGAAAGCCGTTCGCGCGCCTGGGCGTCGAGCGCATTGGTGGGCTCGTCCAGCAGCCAGAGCGGCCGGTCGCGGACGGAGGCGAGCTTCAGCCGTGCGAGCGAGGCGCGCCGCCGTTGCCCGGACGACAGGTACGCGCACGGCATTTCGGCGAGCGGGCCCAGATCGAACGCGCCCAGCGCAGATTCGAGCCGCACGGCGTCGTCGGCGCCGAACACGGTCCGCTGCCAGCCGCAGATCAGTTCGCGCAATGTGAGCGCGGCTTTCAGCGGATCCCGGCTCGAGACGAAGATGCTGCGCTGCGCCAGGTCGAGGTCGGGCTCGTGCGGCGACAGCTCCGCCGTTCCGCCGTCGGACCGCAGCAGGCCTGCCAATATCCTCAGCAGGCTGGTCTTGCCGACGCCGTTCGGGCCGGTCAGCGCCAGCGCCCGGCCGGCCTCGACGCTGAATGACAACCGGTCGAACAGAACCCGCTCGTTGCGTCTGCACGTTACGCCGACGGCGGCGAGGGAGTGAGGATTGCGGAGAGCCGGCATGCGGCGGCATCTGAGAGGCCCAATGCCGCTCCCGTCAAGGTCGAATGCGACGCAGAGGCTGTAGCGCGCAAGCTTGAAATCGTCTAAAGAGCTGTCGGCTTCGCCGCGCGCCCGTCCGGCGCGGGGACTCGGGCACACCCGGGGCGGCGCGCATCATGATGCTGTGGGCTTGCCGGGAATGGTGCTCCATTCCGCTGCGCTGGCCTGCAGGCCCTCAGAACCGGACTGGCCACAACCAGACCCGCCCTGCGACCATGACCCCGAAGGATTATGCCCGATGGCATCGCTCGACTCGTTCAACTGCGCCCAGAACCTCAAGGTGGGCGACAAAACCTATGTGATCTACTCCTTGCCCGAAGCCGAGAAGAACGGCCTTGGCGGAATTTCCGCGCTTCCATATTCGATGAAGGTCCTGATCGAGAACATGCTGCGCTTCGAGGACGGCCGGACCGTCACGAAGCAGAACATTCTCGACGCCTGCAAGTGGCTCGAGAACAAGGGCAAGGTCGACAAGGAGATCGGCTTTCGTCCGGCCCGCGTCCTGATGCAGGATTTCACCGGCGTGCCGGCCGTGGTCGACCTTGCTGCGATGCGCGACGGCATGACCCAGCTTGGCGGCGATCCCTCCAAGATCAATCCGCTCGTGCCTGTCGACCTGGTGATCGACCATTCCGTCGTGGTCGATTTCTTCGGCACGCCGCAAGCATTGGACCAGAACGTCAAGCGCGAATACGAGCAGAACGGCGAACGCTACAACTTCCTGAAATGGGGCCAGGGAGCCTTCGACAACTTCCGTGTCGTGCCGCCCGGCACAGGCATCTGCCATCAGGTGAACGTCGAATATCTGGCGCAGACCGTGTGGACCAGGCAGGAGAAGCGCCAGGACGGGAACGGCAAGGCCGTCACCGTCGAGGTGGCCTATCCCGACACTCTGGTCGGAACTGATTCGCACACCACCATGGTCAACGGGCTTGGCGTGCTGGGCTGGGGCGTCGGGGGCATCGAGGCTGAAGCGGCCATGCTCGGCCAGCCGCAGTCTATGCTTCTTCCCGAAGTCGTCGGGTTCAAGCTCAGCGGCAAGCTGAAGGAAGGCATCACGGCGACCGACCTGGTGCTGACCGTGACCCAGATGCTGCGCAAGAAGGGCGTCGTCGGCAAGTTCGTCGAGTTTTTCGGCCCCGGCCTCGACAACCTCACGCTGGCGGACCGCTCGACAATCGCCAACATGGGTCCGGAATACGGCGCGACCTGTGGGTTCTTCCCCGTCGACGGCGAAACCCTGGCCTATCTCACGTTGACCGGCCGGACGGCGGAACGGGTGGAGCTAGTCGAGAGCTATTGCAGGACGCAGGGCCTGTTCCGGACCAGGACCTCGCCCGATCCGGTGTTCTCCGACACGGTCGAGCTCGACCTCGGCACGGTCGTCCCCTCGCTGGCGGGCCCCAAGCGCCCGGAAGGCCGCGTCTCGCTGAGCGACGCGAAGGCGGGCTTTCTGTCCGCCATGGACACCGAGTACAAGAAGGCGGCGGAGATCGCCAAGCGCATCAAGGTTGAAGGAAGCAACTTCGACATCGGCCATGGCGACGTGGTGATCGCCGCGATCACGTCCTGCACAAACACCTCGAACCCCGCCGTTCTCATGGCGGCGGGCCTTCTCGCCAAGAAGGCGAATGAAAAGGGGCTCAAGGTCAAGCCATGGGTCAAGACCTCGCTGGCGCCCGGATCGCAGGTGGTTTCCGACTACCTGAACGCCTCCGGCCTCCAGGCTGAGCTTGATAAGCTCGGTTTTTTCATCGTCGGCTACGGCTGCACCACGTGCATCGGGAACTCAGGCCCGCTTCCGCCCGAAATCTCGAAGGCGATCAACGACAACGGCATCATCGCCTCCGCGGTGCTCTCGGGAAACCGCAATTTCGAGGGCAGGGTCTCGCCCGACGTCCAGGCCAACTACCTGGCTTCGCCGCCCCTGGTCGTGGCTTATGCGCTGGCCGGCTCGACGCAGATCGACCTGTCGACGGAGCCTCTCGGCATCGGCTCCGATGGCGAGCCCGTCTATCTCAGGGACATCTGGCCCTCCAACAAGGAGATCCAGAGCTTCATCGAGAAGAACGTGACGCAGACGATGTTCAAGAAGAAGTACGCCGACGTCTTCAAGGGCGACGCCAACTGGCAGGCTGTGGAGGTCTCCGGCGGGCAAACCTACAACTGGAACATGAGCTCGACCTATGTGCAGAACCCGCCATATTTCGAGGGCATCACCAAGACGCCCAAGCCGGTGACGGACATCGTCGGGGCGCGCATCCTGGCCTTGCTCGGCGACAAGATCACCACCGACCACATCTCTCCGGCCGGATCCATCAAGGTGAACTCGCCAGCCGGCAAATACCTGCAGGAACGCCAGGTGGCGGTGCCCGACTTCAACCAGTACGGCACGAGGCGCGGCAACCACGAGATCATGATGCGCGGCACGTTCGCCAACATCCGCATCAAGAACTTCGGCGTCCGCGAGGAGGACGGCTCCACCAAAGAAGGCGGCAACGCCATCCATCACCCGTCCGGCGACCGCATGTTCATCTATGACGCCGCCATGCGGTATCAGGCGGAAGGGGTGCCGCTGGTCATCTTCGCCGGCATCGAATACGGCAACGGCTCCAGCCGCGACTGGGCCGCCAAGGGCACCAAGCTTCTCGGCGTGCGCGCGGTCATCGCCCAGTCCTACGAGCGCATCCACCGCTCCAACCTCGTCGGCATGGGCGTCGTGCCGTTCGTCTTCGCCGAGGAGGGGATGAGCTGGCAGAAGCTCGGCCTCAAGGGAGACGAGCTCGTCAACATCCAGGGTCTGGCGACAGCCTCGCCCAAGCAGGCGATGGAGGTCACAATCACCCGCGCCGACGGCCAGGTGACGAAGGTGCCCGTGATCTGCCGCATCGATACGCTCGACGAAGTCGAGTACGTCAAGCACGGCGGCATCCTGCACTATGTGCTGAGGCAGCTCGCCGCCTGATCGGCCGGCCCCGGCCGCTGCGGTGCATCAATGACGAAGCCGGGCCGCCAAGGTCCGGCTCTCGATCTCACACCGTCAATTTCGCATCGTCAGACTGAGATGCTCTAGCCCTTCACGCCATGCGCGGCGGCTGCCCCGATTGGCCCGGCTGATCAGGCATGCCGTCGCCGCCATCGTCCGGAACGCGCCCATCGGGCGTGTACCGGTCAACCGCATCAGGCAGTTCCCGCGACAGCCGCGCGATCAATTCCTGGCGCGGCAGGCCAGTGCGCTGCTCGAGTTCGGAGAGCGTGTCCTGGCCGATCGCCTGCTCCATCTGTGTCGGTTCGATCTGCCGGTTGGGGCCTGTTCCGACCCATGACTCGGCCGTCTCCCGGTGGCCCGACTGCCCGAACCGCTCCATCAGTTCGCTGAGGCCGCGGCTCAGGAGCCCGCCGGCTCCCGCAGCGCCAACGGGACCCAGAAGGCCACCCAACCCGGACGCACCGCCCATCCCGCTCGATCCGCCGCCTCCAAGCAGCCCGTCGAGCATGCCCCCGCGCTGTGCGCCGGGCGTGGGCTGCCCTGATTGGTCATGACCGCCATACGATGCGCCCATGCCTGACGTGGCGCCGCCTCCTGGCCCCTGCGTGCCGCGTAGCATCTCGCCGATCTTATCTCGGTTCTGGTAGCCGGCGACCGCAAGCAAGCCCAGAAGCGCCGTCATTGATGGGAATCCGCGTGCCATTGCCATGTCTCCTTGAGTTGCTTGCCGACGACCGTCAGACGCCGCGGCTGCCGCTGCGGCGCGAAAGGGCGCTCCAGACGACCAGCACGATGACAGCGCCGATGACGGCGCCGATCAGACCCGCGCCTTCTCCAGCCTGGTACCACCCGACCTGCTGGCCCAGGAATGTGGCAAGGAAGGCGCCGACGATGCCGAGGACGGTGGTCAGGATGAAGCCTGACGGTTCATTGTCGCCCGGCGTGATGAGCTTTGCGATGATGCCGGCGACGAAGCCGATGATGATTGTCCAGATGATGCCCATGACGTCCCCTATGCATGTCCGGATACGCGGCCGGTTCCGCCATGAGAACGAGCGACGTCCCGCGAAGTTCCATATCCTGATCCTCTGACGCGATCGGTCATCGACGAAGCGGTGCGGCCAGCCTGAATTCCTTTGCCTGAGGCGGCCATTGTCCCCTTCCCCCAACCCCCCTCCATCGTGTAGGGAAACGTCGGCAAGCCCACCGGCGGCCGGCCCGGGGCATCCGCCCGTGCGGGCGCTTGTTCAGCTGCCTTGAACCAACGCGTCGGGAGAACCCGCTTATGTCATCCACTTTCGAGACCGTCGCCGGCATCATTTCGGAAACCTGCGACATCCCGCGCGAGAAGATCACGCCGGCAAGCCACGCCATCGACGATCTCGGCGTTGATTCGCTTGCTTTTCTCGACATCGCCTTCGCGGTCGACAAGGCGTTCGGCATCAAGCTGCCGCTCGAGCAGTGGACGCAGGAGGTCAACGAGGGCAAGGCCCCCGCCGAGCAGTATTTCGTCCTTGAGAACCTCTGCGCACGGATCGACGGGCTGGTGGCGGCGAAGAGCGCCTGATCAGGCCGCGCGCAGCGCGCCCCGCTGGCAAGCCCCGCGACGTGACAAGCGATATGGTTCTGGGCTAAACGATCTCGTCCAGAACCTCTTGTCCGAGCCTCCCCGCACATGCGCCTTGAATACTTCGAGATGATCGACAAGGTCGCGCAGTTCGACGCTGCGGCCAGGAGCATCGTGGCGCATGCCCGCGTCCCGCGGACGAGCCCGGTGTTCGAGGGCCATTTCCCGGGTCATCCGCTGGTGCCTGGCGTCCTGCTGACGGAGACCATGGCGCAGGCTTCGGGCTATCTCGTGCTCGGCCTCAACAGGCTTTCGCAGATGCCGTTCCTCATGGCCGTGGACAAGGCGCGCTTCCGCAGCTTCGTCGAGCCCGACGCCGATCTCGTGATCGAAGCCCACATCACCGTTGAAGGATCGGGATACGCCGCCACCAAGGCGAAGATATCCGCCGACGGCAGGCCGATCTGCGATGCCGAGCTGCGCTTCCGGCTGATGCCCTTCCCGGCCGATCTGGCGCTCCTGATGCGCCAGCGCACCGAAGCCATCGGCCTTGTCCTGGAGCCTGCCTGAACCATGAGCCGCGACGTCGTGATCACAGGCATTGGCCTGCTGTCGAGCCTGGGCGAAGGCGTGGAGCCTCATATCGCCGCCGCGAATGGCGAGACGTCGCCGAGGATCGACCATGAGGCGTTCGCGCCTTATCCGATGCATGCGCTCGGCGCGGTCGAGTTCGACCGGCAGATCCCGAAGAAGTCGGATCAGAGGCAGATGGAGCCGTGGCAGCGCATCGGCGTCTACGCAGCCGGGCTGGCGCTTGAATCCGCCGGCCTGAAGGGCGACGCCGAAGCCAGGGACAAGCTGCACGTGATCGTTGCGGCGGGGGGCGGAGAGCGGGACCACGCGGTGGACGGCCAGGTGCTCACCGGCCTCAAGACGGCGGCCGATCAAGGGGTCTTCCTCAACGAGCGCCTGATGAGCGATCTGCGGCCGACGCTGTTCCTGGCCCAGCTGTCGAACCTGCTGGCCGGCAACATCTCCATCGTGCATGGCGTGACCGGCCCTTCGCGGACATTCATGGGCGAGGAGCAAGCCGGCGTCGACGCGGTCCGCATCGCCCATGCGCGCATCGCGGCCGGACAGGCGGACACGATCCTCGTCGGCGGCTCGTACAATGCCGAACGGCGCGACATGCTGCTCCTGTTCGAGCTGGGCGGAGCCGTGCTCAAGGGCGATGTTGCGCCCACGTTCGAGCGTCTGCCCGGGCATGACGGCATGGTGACCGGCAGCGTGGGAGCCTTCCTTGTCCTGGAGGATGCCGCCAGCGCCGCCGCACGGGGCGCACGTGTGTTCGCGCGACTCGGCGAGGTTCGCGCGGACCGCACGCGCCGGGAGCCGGGCGACGTGACGCGCTCGTTGACGGCGCTCGGCGCCGGCCGCGCTCCGAAGCTGGCCGTGTCGGCGGCATCCGGGATGGCCGCCGCTGCGCAGGAGGAGAAGGCTGCGCTTGACGCCATCGCGCCCGATGCGAGGCTGGTGGCGATGGGCGACCTTGTCGGACATTCGGTCGAGGCGGCGTTTCCGGCCGCAGTCGCCCTGGCGGCGGGCATGCTGTCCGCCGGCTTGGCGGAGGAGGCCGTCGTGACGGGGGTGGGCCACCATCGCGGCGAAGGCGTCGCCCGCTTGATTGCTGTCTGAGAGGCGTGCCGATGGCAAATTCATATCTTGATTCGCAAGCGCGGCCGCTTGTCGCCGTCACCGGCATGGGCGTCGTCACCTCGTTGGGACAGGGCAAGGCCGACAACTGGGCCCGTCTGACCGCCGGGGAATCCGGCATCCATCGCATCACGAGGTTCCCGGTCGACGGTTTGCGCACCACGATCGCTGGAACGGTCGACGACCTGTTCGACAGGCCATTCGCCGCGCCTGAATTGTCCGAGAGGCTCGCGGTGCTTGCGGCGGAGGAGGCCGTGGCGCAGTCCCGGCTCGGCAGCACGGGGGACTTTCCGGGTCAGCTCTTCATGGCCGTGCCGCCGGTCGAACTCGAGTGGCGTCAGAAACAGGATCTCGCAACCGCCGCCGCGGGCGCGGTGACGTACGGCGCCCTGCTGGCCGAAGCGGCCCGGCACACGCGCCGCTCCTATCATGAGATGTTCCTGTTCGGGACCGTGGCGGACCGGGTCGCCGGGAAATTCGGCTCGAAGGGCTCGCCGATCTCGCTCTCGACCGCCTGCTCCTCGGGCGCGACCGCGATCCAGATGGGCGTCGAAGCCATACGGCGCGGCGAGACCGATGCCGCCCTCTGCATCGGGACGGACGGCTCCGTCCACGCCGAGGCGTTGATCCGCTTTTCGCTCCTTTCGGCTCTTTCAACCCAGAACGACCCCCCGACGGCGGCATCGAAGCCATTCTCGAAGAACCGGGACGGGTTCGTGATGGGGGAAGGGGGCGCGGCCCTCGTGCTCGAAAGCTACGCCAGCGCCCATGCAAGAGGGGCGCGTATCCTCGGATTCGTCATGGGTTGCGGCGAGAAGGGCGACGGCTTCCACCGCACGCGCTCGTCGCCGGACGGCCGCCCGGCGATCATCGCCATGCAGGATGCCTTGGCCGACGCGGGCCTCGTCCCCGACCAGATCGATTATGTCAACGCACATGGCACCTCGACGCCCGAGAACGACAAGATGGAGGCCATGAGCTGCACCGCGGTTTTCGGCCCGCGCATGAGCAGCTTGCCGATATCATCGAACAAATCGATGGTTGGACATACGCTGACCGCCGCCGGAGCCGTCGAGGCGGTGTTTTCGCTGATGACGATCGAGAGCGGGCGCATCCCGCCGACGATCAACTATCGCGAGGCGGACCCGAACATCCCGCTCGACGTCGTGCCGAATGCGGCGCGCGACGCCAATGTTCGCCGGGTGATCTCGAATTCGTTCGGCTTCGGAGGGCAGAACACATGCCTTGTCTTCGCCGACGCGCCGGCGTGACGGCATGAGCGGGCGCATTCTCGTCACGGGCGGGGCCAAGGGCATCGGTGCGGGCATCGTCCGGGCGCTGGCGTCCGCGGGCCACGACGTCGTCTTCACCTACCGCTCATCGGGCGAGCAGGCGTCCGGGTTGGCGGGCAGCGTGTCGGCTCTCGGTGGCGGCAAGGTTGAGGCGGTCTCGTTGGACCTTTCCGACAAGGCCGCCATCGCCGCTTTCTGCCATGACAGCGCTAGCCTCGGCGATATCGGCGGCCTCGTCCACAATGCCGGACAATCCTACGACACGCTGTCGATGATGATGGCGCAGGATAAGGCCGAGGCGGCCATGCAGGTCAATTTCTGGTCGTTCACGCAGATCGTCAACACCTTCCTGCGCCCGATGATGGCGCGCCGCTCCGGCCGCGTTGTGGCCATCGGGTCGGTCACGGCAAGCCGCGGCAATCAGGGCAATGCGGCTTACGCGGCGACCAAGGCCGCCCTTGAAGCCTACATGCGGACTTTGGCGCTCGAGACGGCGCGGCGCGGCATCACGGTCAACACGGTCTCGCCAGGCTTCGTCGACACGGACATGATGGAGCGATACTCCGCCTATCGCGAAACCATGGAGAAGCAGATTCCCGCCGGCCGTTTCGCCAGATCGGAAGAGATCGGCGCGCTGGTGGCGTTCTTGATGAGCGCGGAGGCTTCCTACGTCACGGGTGCGACCATTCCGGTCGATGGCGGGCTCATGGCGTCCATGGGCCTCCAGCGCTAGCGCTTCCAGGACGGCGTTCCCCTGGCCGACTGAGCTCGATAGGCAGGCGGCTTTCCGCCTGTTGCGCGGGCGTCAGGCTACTGCGCGAACCGCGGCGACTTCGCCGCGCCGATCACGCGGCCGATCTTGCTGTCGTCGCTGTGGACCAGGACTGCGAACGTGTCGGCGTCCGGGTGCGTGACCAGGGAAGCCGGAATGTCGAGGGTCATGGTCTCGCCGCGCCACTCGCCAATGCGCGTCAGGCTCCTGACGACATTGGCGTAGGCCACCTCACGCCCCCGGTTCTCGCCGCGCTGGATGGCGACGGTGCGCTTGCGGGCGACCGTCAGGACCCAGATTGAGCCTGCCCTCGCCGTGCCTGAAACCGCGATCCTGATCTGCGCGCCCTGCTCCGATATGCTCACGTCGAGAGGCATCGGCGAGGCTTGATGGGCCTTGACGATCTGGCTCATAGCCTGGCGGTCCGAGCCGACCGCATGCGCCGCGCCGTCGATGATGGCCTGGGGCGTGTAGATCTGCCCGTCGCCGCGCGCCTTGGCGTAACTGCGCTGGCGCTGGGAGAAGGCCGAATGCGCCAGGGTGTCCTTCCAGCCCAGATAGTCCCAGTAATCGACGGGCAGCGTCAGGACCAGCAGGGACGGATCACGCGCCAACTCGACGAACAGCGCATCCGCGCTCGGGCATGACGAGCAGCCCTGGCTCGTGTAGAGCTCGATCACGGACGACAGCTTCGGTTTCCTTGCATCCTGCGCTGCGGCGGCGGGAACGTCGGCCATCAATGCGGCGATGGCCGTCCATGCGAGGGCGCAGGCCGTGATCAGGTGATGGACTTTTGTCATGGCTGCACTGAACCCGATTTCAACCCATCCGGAAAATCACGTTGCGTTGAAGTGATGGGCTGGCCCGAGCGCGCCTTCATGGCCAGCGCCTGGGCCACCATGTTGGGCCGCCACCGGCGGTGCATCCAGAGCCACTGGTCCGGATGTTCGCGCACCCAGCCCGCGATCACGTCGCCCATCATCTGGACAGCGCCCTCGACATGGACCTGCCCTTCGGAGTCGCGGGGCAAATCCAGCGGCGGGGTCAGCTCGAGGCGGAACCTGTGCCCTGGCAGCCGGATGACCCGGACGCCGTGAACGGGGCAGTCGAAGCGCCGGGCGAACTTCGCAAGCACCGGATTGGCGAGCGCCGGCTGTCCCAGAAAGTCGATCACCACGCCCCTGGTGAAATGCTGGTCGACCAGCATGCCGAGATGCCCGCCCTGCTCGAGCACGCCCTGCATCTCGAAGGCCGCGCCCCGCAGCGAAGCGGCCAGGCCGCCCATCGTTCCTGAACGGATTTCGTGGATGACGGCGGCAACGGCGGGATCGTTCGGCGGCCGGAACACGGCGGTGGCGTTGAGGCCGTAGCGCTGCGCGCAGATCGCCGGGAGCTCCCAATTGGCCAGGTGCGCCGAAAAGATGATGCCGGGCCGGCCATCGTCGCGCAATGCCGCGAAATGCTCGATGCCCGACACTTCGATGCGGCCTTGCGGGTCGGGATTGTCCGCGTCGTAGTCGAACAATTCGGCCAGATGGGCATATTCGCCGGCGGTCCGGCCGAGGCTGTCCCAGGCGCCTGTCAGGATCGCATCGCGCTCGGCCTGGCTCGTGTCCGGGAAGGCGGCCTTCAGGTTGGCTTTTGCGATGCGGTGCTGAGGGGCGAGCCTGCCGAGCTTCCGCAGGATCCAGCCGCCCGCAGCGCTGGCCCGGGCCGGCCCCAGCGCGCGCGACAAGGTGAACACCGCCCTGACCGCGCCGATCATCAGGATGGTGGCGGCCTTCGAGGCTAGCCTGCGGAAATGAAGCACCGTCTGTCTGTCCTGACCGTGAAAGCCGCATGCGAGGCAGGCCGCGGCGTGGAGGATGCGCCGCGCGCATCACCCGTTTACCATGCAGCGCCTTAAAGCGTGATGATGACCTTGCCGAAGACCTGCCGGCCCTCGAGCCGCGCCAGGCCTTTCTCGAAATCCGCGAGCTCGAACACCGAATCGATCACTGGCGTCATGCCCGCCGCCATCTTGTCGAGCGACACGCGAATGTTGTTCATCGAGCAGCCGAACGAGCCGAAGATCCGGTATTGCTGCTGGAAGAGCTGCATCAGGTTCATCGTCGCCGTCGCGCCGGACGTTGCGCCGCACGTCACCAGCCGCCCGCCGCGCTTAAGGCACAGCAGGGAGCCGTTCCAGGTGTCGGCTCCGACATGCTCGAACACCACATCGACGCCCTTGCGCTTGGTCAGGAGCCTCACCTCGCCCTCGAAGCGTTCGGTCTTGTAGTTGATGACATGGTCCGCGCCCAACGCGCGCGCTTTCTCGGCCTTCGCATCGTCGCCGACCGTCGCATAGACCGTGCACCCGATGGCCTTCGCCATCTTGATGGCGGCGGTTCCGATGCCCGACCCGCCGGCATGCACGAGGATGCTCTCGCCGGCCTCGAGCTTCGCATTGTCGAACAGCATGTGCTGGACGGTGCCGAAGCCGATCGGCGCGCAGGCTGCATGCTCGAACGGCACCTCGTCCGGCACGGCGACGCAAAGACGTTCGCTGCGGTTCAGCACCTCGCGCCCGAAGCCGTCGATGTGGAAGCCCATGATCCCGGCGACGTTCTCGCAAAGGTTGTCGCGGCCCTCCTGGCACGCCCTGCACACGCCGCAGGTGTCCGCGCCATACATCGTCACCTTCTGGCCAAGCCTGAAGCGCGATGCGCCTTCGCCGATGGCGACGATTTCGCCTGCAGCCTCCACGCCCGCGGCCTGCGGCATCTTGCGCTTGGCGAAGGCCATGCCCCGGAAGCCCCAGACATCGAGGAAGTTGAGCCCTAGCGCCTTTATCCGCACCTGCACCTCTCCTGCGGCGGGCGGCGGAGGCGGCTCGATCTGTTCCAGTCTCAGGTCACGGTCGCCGTGGAGCATCAATGCGCGCATCAGGTCTCAGAGCCTCATCACATTCTGGCCGTCGCCGTATCATGCCGGGGCGCAAAGTGAAACCTTCCGCAGCCGGCGCGGCCCGCGCGCGCACGATGCCGGGGCCGCGCCGACGGCTTCCGCCTGGCGAGCCTGAAGATCGGCCAAGCTCCTGGATCGCTCAGATCGCTTCGCCGCGCAGCAGCCTCGGGCCGCCTTGCCCCAGCCCGGCGGCTTCGCTGATGAAGAAGCGCTTCAAGCCCGGCATGCGGTCCACCAGCCCAAGGCCGAGGTCCCGGGCCAGCCTCACAGGCGCGTTGTCGTTGGAGAACAGGCGGTTAAGCCCGTCGGTGACCAGCCCCATCGCGACGGTGTCGAAGCGGCGGGCCCGTTGATAGGGTTCGAGAACCTCGCGCGAGCCGACATCGAGCCCCAGCCTGGCGGCCTCGACCACCGCCTCGGCAAGCGCCGCGGCATCCTTCAGGCCCAGGTTGAGGCCCTGCCCGGCGATCGGATGGATGACATGGGCCGCATCGCCGAGCAGGGCGAGGCGCTCGCCCACGAAGCGGCGCGCGATGCCGATCGACAGCGGATAGGCCTTGGGCTGGCTCATGAGCTCCAGCTCTCCAAGCTGGAGGCCAAACCGGCTTTCGAGCTCTTCGAGAAAGTCTGCCGGATGCGCGGCTATGAGCGCCTGTGCGTCGCCGGTGCTCTCGGTCCAGACGATCGAGGACTGGAAGCGCCCGCCCTCGCCCGGCGGCAGCGGCAGCATCGCGAACGGGCCCGCAGGCAGGAAATGCTCCACCGCCCGGCCCTTGTGGTCGCGCTCGTGCCCGATCGTCGCGACGATGCCTGATTGGCCGTAATCCGAGGTGACCCAGCCGATGCCGGCCCGTTCCCTCAGCCGCGAGCGCGCCCCATCGGCTGCGACGACGAGCGCGCTCTTCATGGACTGCCCGGAGCCTAGCCTGACATCGGCCGACATGGCGCCCGCATCCGCCGAGAGCACCGCTTCAGGCAGCATCACAACCCCTGCGTCAGCCAGCGCATCGGCCAGTGCATCGCCGATCGCGCGGCTCCAGACCATATGCGCGAACGGCGCATCGGGCGTCCGCCCTCCAGGAGCATCCTGGCCGCCGTCATCCGCCGATGAGAAGGTCAGATAGGCCGGGCGCACGGCATCCCTGGTGCGGCTGTCGGTGACGGCCATCTCGTTGATGGGCTGCGCCCCGGAGCGGATCCTGTCCCAGACGCCAAGCGCTTCGAACAGGCGCTGGCCCGCGGCCGAGATCGCGAAGGCGCGGCTGTCAGGCTCGCGGTTGATGTCCCTGCGCTGGCGGGCATAGGCTGGATCTGCGACGACGACGTCGTAGGCCTGCCCAAGCGCCTGCTTCAAGGCCAGCGCAAGCACGGATCCGGCCAGCCCTGCGCCGGCAATCACGATTCGCATGGACATGGACCCATTCCCCGATCTCTAGCGCCGGCTTGACGGCATTCGGCCGCCAGGCAGTTTCCGTTGCAGCCCTGTTCTGCAATAAACAGGCAGGACCACTCGAGACGCCATCATGACCAACGCCGTCGACGCGCTTTTGTCCATCCTCGATCTGGAGCCGCTTGAACACAACCTGTTCCGGGGTCGCAGCCCCCAGGCCGGATGGCAGAGGGTCTTTGGCGGACAGGTGATCGGGCAGGCGCTCGTGGCCGCGTGCCGCACTGTGGAGGGACGCAGGCCCCATTCGCTCCACGCCTATTTCCTGCTGCCGGGAGATCCCGCGGTTCCCATCATCTACGAGGTGGACCGCATCCGCGACGGCCGCTCGTTCACGACGCGCCGCGTCGTGGCCATCCAGCACGGCAAGGCGATCTTCTCGATGTCGGCCTCCTATCACGCCGAGGAGCGCGGCCTCGACCACCAGATGGCGATGCCTGACGTGCCGATGCCCGACCAGCTCCCCGACGAGGCGACGGTCAGGGCCGACATCCTGCCGATGATGCCGCCGGCCGTGCGCGCCTATTTCGAAAAGGAGCGCCCGATCGAATTGAGGCCCGTCGAATTTCAACGATACGCGCTTCGCGAGCAGCTTCCGCCGCGGTTCCACGTGTGGATCCGGGCGACGCGCAGGCTGCCGGACGACCCGGTCCTGCATCAGTGCATCCTCGCCTATGCTTCCGACATGACGCTGCTCGACGCCTCGCTGGTGGCGCACGGGCGGACGGTGTTCGAAAAAACCATCCAGGCCGCCAGCCTCGACCACGCGCTGTGGTTCCACAGGCCGTTTCGCGCCGATGAATGGCTGCTCTACGCTCAGGACAGTCCCTCCAGTTCCGGCGCCCTCGGGTATTCGCGTGGCCTGATCTTCGATATTCACGGGAAGCTGGTGGCCTCGGTCGCCCAGGAAGGGCTGATCCGCGAGCGGCCCGATCTCGATTGAAAGTCGGGATGGCAATGTTTTAGGCATTTGCCTATTCACGCGCCATGTTTGCGTCGTTTCGGACGATATGATGGTCTCGGTGGCTTCCGCCGGACGCCAGCGCGTGTCTTTTCGTATTGGCCATGACGTCGGAGGGCAGGCGAACTGCCGCTTAAGCGCGAAGCGTGGCGCGATGCGGCGCTCATTGGCATCCCTGATCGGCCCTCGAACGCCGTCATGCTGATGGCTGCAGGCCGCAATCGGCCGCCCGCGGCCGCATCGGCCTTTCCGACGGCCTCCGCGCGGCATGCCGAGCCCAACGCGGTCCTCACGCGCCGAAGCGCTCATCCTGGGCCGAAGGCCGTCTTGGCACGCTCCTTGATAGACGAAGGCCTTGATAGCGCTCGAACGTCCCGCTCGGCGGCGGCGGCAACCACAGGATGCGAAGCAACATGAAAATCGTGATGGCCATCATCAAGCCGTTCAAGCTGGAGGAGGTCCGCGATGCGCTGACCTCCATCGGCGTGCACGGCCTGACCGTGACCGAGGTGAAGGGCTACGGCCGCCAGAAGGGTCACACCGAAATCTACCGCGGCGCCGAATATGCCGTGAGCTTCCTGCCGAAGATCAAGATCGAGGTCGCAGTGGCCAATGACCTTGTCGGCAAAGTCATCGACGCCATCACCAGCGCGGCCCGGACGGGCCAGATCGGCGATGGAAAAATCTTTGTGTCCTCGATCGAGCGAGCCGTGCGGATCCGCACCGGCGAAACCGATCAGGACGCGTTGTGACCGCAACGCACCCCTCTGGAGAATGACCTCATGTTCAAGACACTTCGTTCCCGAGCAGGCTTCGCGGGCCTCTCCGCCCTGGCCATGGCGGGATGGCTTGCCGCCACTCCCGCGCTGGCGCAGGCTCCCACCGTCAACAAGGGCGACACCGCCTTCCTGATGATCTGCACCGTCCTGGTGCTGCTCATGACGGTTCCGGGCCTTGCGCTATTCTATGGCGGGCTTGTCCGCTCCAAGAACATGCTCTCCGTCCTCACGCAGGTCTTCTCCATCGTCTGCCTGGTGATGATCATCTGGGTGACATACGGCTATTCTCTGGCCTTCACCGGCGGCGGCGGCCTCAATGACTACATCGGCGGCCTTTCGAAGGCGTTCCTGAACATCGCCCCCGAGGGCAAGACCATCGCCGACGCGACGGCGGCCACGTTCTCGAACGGCGCCTACGTTCCGGAACTGGTCTACATCATGTTCCAGATGACCTTCGCGTGCATCACCTGCGCCCTCATCGTCGGCGCCTTCGCCGAACGCATGAAGTTTTCGGCCCTGCTCCTCTTCAGCGCGCTCTGGGTGACGTTCGTCTACCTGCCGATCGCGCACATGGTCTGGTATTGGGCCGGACCGGATGCATTGGCCGCAGCGGCCAAGGCTGTCGCAGACGCGGGAACCGACGTGGCCAGGAAGGCCGCGGCCGACGCTGAGCTGGCGAGGGTCACCGCTGACGCCGGCCTCATCTTCCAGTGGGGTGCGCTCGACTTCGCCGGCGGCACTGTCGTCCACATCAATTCCGGCATCGCCGGGCTGGTGGGCTGCCTCGTGCTCGGCAAGCGGATCGGGTACGGCAAGGAGCTGATGGCGCCCCATTCGCTCACCATGACCATGATCGGCGCGGCCCTGCTCTGGGTCGGCTGGTTCGGCTTCAATGCCGGCTCCAATCTCGAAGCCAACGGCGTTGCAGGGCTGGCGATGGCCAACACCTTCGTCGCTGCGGCTGCGGCAGGGCTATCGTGGCTGTTCGTGGAGTGGATGACGAAGGGCAAGCCGTCGCTGCTGGGCCTGGCGTCAGGCGTCGTGGCGGGTCTGGTCGCCGTCACCCCGGCCTCCGGCTTCGCGGGTCCGATGGGCTGCATCGTGCTCGGCATCGTGGCCGGCGCGGTCTGCTTCACCTTCTGCTCGACGGTGAAGAACAGTTTCGGCTACGACGATTCGCTCGACGTCTTCGGCATCCACTGCGTCGGGGGCATCCTCGGCGCGCTGGCGACCGGCGTCCTCGTCAACACCGCCCTCGGCGGCACCGGCGTCCCGGACTATACCAGCAAGCCTGGTGAGCTCGCCGTCGGCGCCTATGCCCTGAGCACCCAGCTCTGGGCGCAGCTCAAGGCCGTCCTGCTCACCGTCGCCTGGTCCGGCATCGGCTCTTTCGTCATCTACAAGATCGTCGATGTCATCGTCGGGCTGCGCGTCACCACGGAACAGGAGCGCGAAGGCCTCGACATCGCCGAACATGGCGAGCGCGCCTACAATTACTGACCGGCCAAGGCCGCACAGCTTGCTGCCTCCTCCCACTCCCCGGCCTCGCGGCCGGGGTTTTTTATGCGCCAGGTTTTGCTTGAGCGCTGAATCCTGACGCCGCGCTCGAGACGTCACAGTCCGGCCCGGACGGCCGTCGCCTGTCCGGTGCATTTTGCCCAGCCCATCCAATGTCAGGGTTAAGCGCGCCTTAACCGCCCGCTCCCTAAAGTCAGCCTGATTGGCGGCTCTCATCGCGGGGGCCCCGCATCACGTGCGGCGCACGGATGCTCCAGACGGGCTGCTCACCTTATGCGTATGATCCGACGCACTTCCCTGGCTGACCACCTGCCTCCCGCCTTGCGTGCATTTCTCAGCCGCCGCGCGGCGGAGATCGTGGGCATCGTGCTGCTGGGCCTGATCAGCGTCATCCTGCTTGCGCTGGCCACATGGTCGGTCGACGATCCGAGCCTGAACAACGCCACCGACGGCCGGGTACGCAACCTGATGGGGCGGCCCGGCGCCATCATCGCAGACCTCCTGATGCAGCTCGTCGGGCTGGGCGTCGTCGCCTTGCTCCTGCCGCCTTTCGCCTGGGCGCTGAAGCTGCTCAGGACGCGCTCGCTGGGGCGGGTGGCGCTTCGGACGGCGCTTTGGCTGCTGGGAGCGGTCGCCGCGGCCGGCGTCGCCAGCGCACTGCCCGCTTCGGCGCGCTGGCCTCTGCCCACCGGGCTCGGAGGGGTCGTCGGCGACGTGCTTTATCTGGGCACGCGCAACCTGCTCGGCCTGTCAGGCTCGGCGTTCGGGGGATTGATCGGCTTCCTCTTCCTGGGGATCGCGCTGTTGGCGCTTGTCGCCGCAGCGGGATATGCCTTCACGCGCGATGCCGAGGATGGCGATTTCGGCATCCATGACGACGAGGACGAGCGCGAAGCTTCCGATCAGGAACCTGGCCTTGGCGTCATCGTCATCGGCGGCCTGGCCCATATGGCGATGACGGCGCAGGCCGCGCTCCGCCGTTGGTCCCATGGCCGGACGCCGGCTTATGCAGCGGGGGGCGGCGCCGATGCGGACGGCCGCGAACCGGCGCCCCGCGCGGCGCGCGTGCGCCGTGAGCCGGAGTTCTCATCCAACCGCGAAGCCTCTACCGCCCGCGAATCCTCTTCCGCCCGCGTATCCCCCGATCAGCGAAGCCAGCGCGCAGCGCCCGCCGATGCCAGGGGATCGAGCGACGGCCGCGCGATGGCCGCGATGCCTCCGTCAGGGCCGGCCGATCCCGACGATGATGATGATGACGCCTTCGCCAGCGCCCGCGTCGCCGCGCCGCCTCCGCCGCCCCGGCCCGGCAAACGCATGCAGCGCGAGGCCCAGCCATCGCTGCTGGACCGCGAGGCCTTCATGCTTCCGGCGCTGAACTTCTTGACGGAGCCCAAGAAGCAGCCCGTGGCGCAGATCTCGACGGATGCATTGGAGCAGAACGCAACCTTGCTGGAAGGCGTGCTCGAGGATTTCGGCGTGCGCGGCGAGATCACCCAGGTCAGGCCGGGGCCGGTCGTCACCTTGTATGAGCTCGAGCCCGCGCCAGGCACGAAGTCCTCGCGCGTGATCTCGCTGGCTGACGACATCGCCCGTTCGATGAGCGCCGTCTCCGCCCGCGTCGCGGTCGTTCAGGGCAAGAACGCCATCGGCGTCGAGCTGCCCAACGCCAAGCGCGAGACGGTCTTCCTGCGCGAACTGCTGGCCAGCGCCGATTTCGAGCAGAGCAAGCACAAGCTCGCCCTTTGCCTCGGCAAGACCATCGGCGGGGAGCCGGTGATCGCCGATCTCGGCAAGATGCCGCATCTTCTGGTGGCCGGGACGACAGGCTCCGGCAAGTCGGTCGCCATCAACACGATGATTCTGTCGCTGCTCTACAGGCTGAAGCCAGAGGAGTGCCGGCTGATCATGGTCGATCCCAAGATGCTCGAGCTGTCGGTCTACGACGGCATCCCGCATCTTCTCACCCCCGTGGTGACCGATCCCAAGAAGGCCGTCGTCGCGCTCAAATGGGCCGTGCGCGAGATGGAGGAACGCTACAAGAAGATGTCGAAGCTCGGCGTCCGCAACATCGACGGCTTCAACCAGCGCGTCGTCGAGGCTCGCGACAAGGGCGAGGTCATCACGCGCACGGTGCAGACGGGCTTCGACCGCCATACCGGCGAGGCGGTCTACGAGCAGGAGGACATGGAGCTCGCCGCTTTGCCTTACATCGTGGTCATCGTCGACGAGATGGCCGACCTCATGATGGTCGCCGGCAAGGACATCGAGGGAGCGATCCAGCGTCTGGCGCAGATGGCGCGGGCCGCCGGCATCCACGTCATCCTGGCCACACAGCGCCCTTCGGTCGACGTGATAACCGGTACGATCAAGGCGAACTTCCCGACGCGCATCTCCTTCCAGGTCACCTCGAAGATCGATTCGCGCACCATTCTGGGCGAACAGGGCGCCGAGCAGCTGCTTGGGCAGGGCGACATGCTGTTCATGGCAGGCGGCGGGCGCATCACGCGCGTGCACGGGCCGTTCGTCTCCGATGGCGAGGTCGAGAAGGTCGTCGCCCATCTCAAGACCCAGGGCCGCCCCGACTATCTCGACGCCGTGACGGCGGACGAAAGCGAGCTTGCCGCCGCACAGGCTGACGACGACGGCGCGGTCTTCGACAAGAGCGACATGGGGGCCCAGTCCGAGGACCCCTACGAGCAGGCCGTGGCTGTCGTCCTGCGCGACCGCAAGGCCTCGACGTCGTACATCCAGCGCCGCCTGCAGATCGGCTACAACCGCGCCGCCTCGATCATGGAGAGGATGGAGGCCGAAGGCATCGTCGGGCCGGCGAACCATGCCGGCAAACGCGAGATCTTGGTCGAGGATCAAAGCCGATCCGATCACGAATGAGCGGTTCGCGGATTGAAGTCGCGCCTCCAAATGACCATGTGTGCTATGCAGGGCCACGTCTGGGTGGCGAACAGGCCATCATCACGGGAAGGATCGCGGCATGATTGTCCGCACGTTCATGATTGCGGCATGTCTGGCGACGTCGTCTTTCGGCGCATGGGCGCAGGCGGCGCCAGAGCCGCCGCGCCGTCCGGCCGAGCTCGGGCCTGCGTCCCAGAAGGATCAGGGACCTGCAGCAGCCGCGTCGGGCGGACCGGTCAGGCTGCAGACCGATTCCGCGTCTCCCTCGCGTGCGCTGCCGCCTCCGCCGCTCGGCGTCGCTCCCGCGGCAGTCCCCGCCGGAGCCCTGTCGGACGAGGCGGCCGTGGAGCGCGTCAACGCCTACATGAACTCGTTCCGCACGCTGATCGCCGATTTCGTGCAGTTCGGGGCTGACGGCCGCAAGTACGAAGGCAAGCTCTACATCCAGCGGCCGGGCAAGATGCGCTTCGAATACCGCCCGCCCGCGACGATCGAGGTCATCTCCGATGGCACGACCGTGGTGGTGAGGGACAAACGGCTGGCGACGCAGGACCCGTACCTCATCGGGCAGACGCCGCTGAAATTCCTTCTGAAGGACCAGATCGACCTCAGGCGCGACGTCAAGATCACCCGCGTCGTCAGCACGCCGGACCTGATCCGCATCACGCTCGAGGATCGCGCCACGCTGGGCGGCACCTCGCGCATCACGCTGCATTACGATCCGAGGAACAACATCCTGAGGCAATGGGTCATTCTGGACCCGCAAGGGTACGAGACCAGCGTGCAGGTGGCCAATCTCGACACCGGCCGCAGGCCAGATCCCTCGTTGTTCACGATCAACCTCGAGCGCATCCTCGAGAACCGGAACTGATCGGGCAGGTCTTCCGTCTGGGCTTTGTCCCATCGCGTTGCTTTTCCATGCGGCAATGGGCAGATTGGCCGGCATTGAAGCGGATATGGTGGGCTGCAGCGTAGCCCGAGGCCTCAACGCCGACATGCCAGCCGACCGCCCTGCCGAACCGGGATCAGCCTGATGCAGCTTTCCGTCACGACCTGGAACATCAATTCCGTCCGCCTGCGCTTTCCCATCGTCACGGACTTCCTGGAGGCGGAACGGCCTGACGTGCTGTGCCTTCAGGAGACCAAGACTCCCGACGAGAAGTTTCCCGCCGCCGACTTTCGCCAGCTTGGGTACGTGCATCAGGCCATCATCGGCAACAAGGGCTACAATGGCGTCGCCATCCTGTCGCGCTTGCCGTTCGCCGACATGTCGGGGATGCCGATGTGCGGGCGCAACGATGCCCGGCACATGAGCGTGAAGCTGGCGCCGGATGCACGCAAGGCCGCCGGGATCATGATCCATAACTTCTATGTTCCCGCCGGCGGCGACGAGCCGGACCCCGAGGTCAACGACAAGTTCGCCCACAAGCTGGCGTTCCTCGCGGAAATGGAGAGTTGGTCGACAGGCTCGCGGCCGACATCCGCTTCCGCGATCCTGGTCGGCGACCTTAACATCGCGCCATACGAAACCGACGTCTGGAGCCATCGGCAGCTGCTCAACGTCGTCAGCCACACGCCGGTCGAGACCCGCGCTCTGGAGAAGCTCCGCGCCGACCATGGCTGGGTCGATGCCGTGCGGCACTTCACGCCCGAACCCGAACGCCTCTACACATGGTGGAGCTACCGCTCCGCCGATTGGGAGGCTGCGGACAAGGGTCGACGGCTCGACCATGTGTGGGTCTCGCCTGATCTGTCGCCCCGGCTGGCGTCCGCCACCGTCCACAAGCATGTCAGGGGTTGGCCTCGTCCTTCCGACCATGCGCCCGTGACCGTGCGCATGGCTTTGTAGGACGCCAAAGGCGGTGTTCGCGAGGCGGCGTCACTGGTCGATGGCGCTGATCGTCATCCGGACGTGCTGAAGCTGCCCCGCCATCGAACGCACGCGCTGGGCTATCGCGTCATGGATGGTCACGGCGGCGTCCGGAAACTCGCTCAGGACACGCGCCATCACCGATCGGGTCAGCCTCATCACCGTCGACGTCTCCCGTGCGATCGCCGTGGCGGGCCGCGTCACTTCGGCGAACAACGCCGTTTCGCCAAGCAGATAGCCCGGACCCGCGATTTCGGCCGCAACGGAGCCGTCGTCTTTGGCGTCGAGCGCGATGGTGCCCGTCACGACGACGTAGCCGCAATCGGCGAGATCGCCCTTGCGGAACAGAACGTCGCCCGCCCTTAGGAAGCGCGTCTCGGCCGCGAACGCGAGCAGCCGCAGCGCTTCCCGCGGCAATGCGCCGAGGAGGAGCTGTTGGGAGAGCAGGGCGATGTCGTTGTCGAGCGCCATCTCATCGAGGTCCAGGGCCAGTCATGCCGCGCATCGATCAGGGCTCGAGCCGGTAGCCGCCCGGGTCCGTCATCAGGATCGACGCCTTGCCGGTGTCCGGCTCGATCTTCTGCCTCAGCCGATAAATGTGCGTCTCCAGCGTATGCGTCGTCACGGTTGCATTGTAGCCCCAAACCTCCTGAAGCAGCACATCCCGCGGCACTGGCTTGCGGCCGGCGCGGTACAGGAAGCGCAGGATTGCGGTCTCTTTCTCCGTGAGCTTTAGCTTGGAGCCTTTGCCCGAGACCAGCAGCTTCGAGCCGGGGTGGAACGTATAGGGCCCGATCTGGAAGACGGCGTCTTCGCTGGCTTCATGCTGGCGCAGATGCGCCCTGATCCTGGCCAGAAGCACGGAGAATCTGAACGGCTTGACGACATAATCGTTCGCGCCCGCCTCGAGCCCAAGGACGGTGTCCGCGTCGGACCCTTGCGCCGTCAGCATGATGATCGGGCTTTTGAATCCGTTGAGGCGCATCTGCTTGACCGCGTCGCGCCCGTCCATGTCGGGCAGGCCGACATCCATGACCGCAAGATCAATGCGCTCTCCCTTGGCGGACTGGATCGCCGACGTCGCATCGGCGGCCTGGATGATGCCGAACTCCTCATACTGGCCAAGCTGTTCGGCCAGAGTTTCACGAAGGATGTCCTCGTCGTCGACAAGAAGCAGTTTGTAGGTCTGGGACATGGGATATGAAAACCGGAAGGAGTTACGTCACTTGCTCGTGACTACGATAACGAGTTTTCCGTAAAAGGCGAAATCGCACACATGCCGACGCCCGACGAGGTTCGATGATGCCCAGTCCACTCATTACGGTCCTGAGGCTCGTGCGCTCCGTGCACGATGGCTCCAGGGGGTTCCTGATCGCAGGGCGGAGCTGCTTTCCCTGCGCGCTCGGGCGTTCGGGCGTCGTCGTCGCCAAACGCGAGGGCGATGGCGGGACGCCCCGCGCGCGCCTGCCTTTGCGGCGGGTCTTCTTCCGTCCGGACAAGGGGCCGCGCCCGCGCACCTTGCTCCAGCGAAGGCTCATGATGCCGGGCGATGCATGGTGCGACGACGTGCGCGACCGCCGCTACAACCGGCTGATCGCCAGGCCTGAAGGCGCGGCCGAGGAGCGGCTCTGGCGTGAGGATCACCTGTACGACATCATCGTCGAGCTGGGCTGGAACGACCGGCCCGTCCGGCGCCATCGCGGCAGCGCCATCTTCTGGCATCTGCCACGCGCAGGGATGACGCCGACGGCCGGGTGCGTCGCCACGAACAGGGACGCGTTCTTCAAAGTGCTGCCGCGGCTGTCGAAGCGGGCGATGATCGTCGTCCGCTGAGAGCCGCAAAACATGGGTGAGGCCGCGATGCCGGGACGGCCCGCCATGCCATGCTCAACTGCGGGGGCCGAAGATCGCGCTGCCGATCCTGACATGTGTCGCGCCTTGCTGGATCGCGGCGTCGAAGTCTGCGCTCATCCCCATCGAGAGGGTCCGAAGGCCATGGCGGGCCGCCATGCGCGCCAGCAACGCAAAATGCGGCGACGGCGGCTGGTCCACCGGTGGAATGCACATCAACCCGTCAAATTGAAGCCCGTGCCGCTCGCGGCATGCGGCGACGAAAGCGTCCATCTCCGCGGGACTGACGCCGCCTTTCTGCGATTCGTCGCCAGTATTGACCTGGACCAGCAGCCGCGGCCGGCGATCCTGCCTGCGCATCTCTTTCGCAAGCTCCCGCGCGAGGCTTTCGCGGTCCACGGTCTCGATGACATCGAACAGTTCGACCGCGTCCCGGGCCTTGTTGGATTGAAGCGGCCCGATCATGTGCAACTGGGCATCGGGCCACTCGGCCTTCAGGTCGGGCCATTTGCTCCGGGTTTCCTGGACATAGTTTTCGCCGAAGCGCCGATGCCCGGCCTCCAGGAGGGGCCGGATCGCCTCCGCTCCGAACAGCTTCGAGACCGCCACCAGCGCCACATCCCCGGGCGGGCGGGCGTGATCGGCCGCCGAACGCGCCACAAGCTGCTGCATCTGCGTGAAACGCTCGGTGACGGTCATCATGCGCCCTGTTTCGATTTGTATGTCTCGGAGCCTTGCTCTAATCCTGTCGCGTCTGTTGGCGCAACCGGCTTTGCTGACCGAATCACCGGGCACCGAAGCGCGCCATCAAGCCAAGCCCCCATGCCTCGTCCCTCGCATGGGCGCATTCGACTCATCAGCATCTCCATCCTGCGGCAGAATGACGACCATGACGACTGAACGCTACAACCCCAAGGATGTCGAGCCGCGTTGGCGCCAGGCGTGGGATGACCGTGAACTTTACCGGACGCGCAATGACGACCCTCGTCCGAAATATTATGTTCTTGAAATGTTCCCCTATCCCTCGGGCCGCGTCCATATGGGCCATGTCCGCAACTACACGATGGGCGACGTCGTGGCGCGCTACAAGCGGGCGAGGGGCTTCAATGTGCTGCATCCGATGGGTTGGGACGCATTTGGCCTGCCCGCCGAAAACGCCGCCCGCGACAACGACGTCAATCCGCGCGACTGGACCTACGCCAACATCGCGGCGATGAAGGGCCAGTTGAAGAGCATGGGCCTCTCGCTGGACTGGTCGCGGGAGATCGCCACCTGCGATCCTTCTTACTACAAGCATCAGCAGGCGATGTTCGTCGACTTCTGGAAGGCGGGCCTCGTCGAGCGGAAGACGGCGAAGGTCAACTGGGATCCGGTCGACATGACCGTGCTGGCCAACGAGCAGGTGATCGACGGCAAGGGCTGGCGTTCCGGCGCGCCGGTCGAGCAGCGCGACCTGACCCAGTGGTTCTTCAAGATCACCGCGTATTCTCAGGAGCTGCTGGACGGCCTGGACAGGCTCGAACGGTGGCCCGACAAGGTCAAGCTGATGCAGCGAAACTGGATCGGCCGCTCAGAGGGCATGCTGATCCGCTGGGCGCTGGAGCCTGGCACGCAGCCTGCCGGCATCACCGCGCTCGAGGTCTACACCACCCGGCCCGACACGCTGTTCGGAGCCTCGTTCATGGCCGTCGCGCCCGATCACCCGTTGGCGAAGGCTGCAGCCGCGGCGAACCCCGAACTCGCCGAATTCTGCGACGCATGCAGGCGCATGGGCACCTCTGCGGCGGAGATCGAAACCGCGGACAAGCTTGGGTTCGACACCGGCATCCGGGCCGTGCACCCGCTCGATCCAGACCTGAAGGTTCCCGTCTACGTCGCCAACTTCATTCTGATGGATTACGGCACGGGCGCCATCTTCGGCTGCCCGAGCGGCGACCAGCGCGATCTGGATTTTGCCCGGAAATACGGCCTTCCTGTCCTGCCTGTCGTCATGCCTGCCGACGCTGACGCCCGCAGCTTCACCATCGGCGACACGGCGTTCACCGACGATGGCGTCATGATCAATTCGCGCTTCCTGGACGGGATGACGACGGATGCCGCTTTCGAGGCGGTGGCCGCCAGGCTGGAGAAGCAGGACCTGGCTGGCCGGCCCACCGGCCGCCGCAAGGTCAATTTCCGCCTGCGCGACTGGCTGATCTCCCGCCAGCGCTATTGGGGCTGCCCCATTCCGGCCATCCATTGCGATGATTGCGGCGTATTGCCCGTGCCCAAGGTCGATCTGCCTGTGAAGCTGCCCGACGACGTCAGCTTCGACAAGCCGGGCAATCCGCTGGACCATCACCCCACGTGGAAAGATTGCGCTTGCCCGGCCTGCGGAAGGCCAGCGCGGCGCGACACGGACACCATGGACACGTTCGGCGATTCGTCCTGGTACTTCGCCAGGTTCACGGACCCTGCGAACATCGACGCGCCAACCACCCTGGCAGCCGTGGATGGCCCCGGCGGCTGGCTGCCCGTGCAGCAATACATCGGCGGGGTCGAGCATGCGATCCTGCACTTGCTCTATTCGCGTTTCTTCACACGGGCGATGAAGGCGACAGGGCACGTCAACAGCGTCGAGGAGCCGTTCGAGGGCCTGTTCACGCAAGGAATGGTCGTCCATGAGACCTACCGCGACAAGGCGGGCTCCTTCGTGCTTCCGGCCGACGTCCGCATCGAGACAGTCGGCGCGGCGCGGCAGGCCGTGCATCTCGAGACTGGCGAAGCGGTCACCATCGGCGCCATCGAGAAGATGTCCAAGTCCAAGAAGAACGTCGTCGACCCTGACGAGATCATCGCTTCGTTCGGGGCCGACACGGCGCGCTGGTTCGTCCTGTCCGACTCGCCGCCCGACCGCGACGTGATCTGGACCGAGGACGGCGTGCAGGGCTCCTCCCGTTTCGTCCAGCGGCTGTGGCGCCTGATCAATGAGATCGCAGCGCTCGCAGGCCCTGCGCGCGCACGCCCGGCCCAGTTCGACGAAGCCTCGATGACGCTCCGCAGGGTCACGCATAAATCCTTGCATGCCGTCGAGAACGACCTCGAGCGCCTGGCGTTCAACAGGTGCGTGGCGCATATCTACACCCTGGCCAATGAGATTTCGAAGTCGATCGACTTGATGCACACGGATCAGCCGGCCGACGACATGTCCTTCGCGCTGCGAGAGGCAGGCGTGGTGCTGGTCCAGGTGGTCTCTCCCATGATGCCGCACCTTGGCGAGGAATGCTGGCAGGCCCTGGGCGGCCATGGCATGGTCGCGGAGGCGACCTGGCCCTTGCTGGAGCGCGAGCTGATCGTCGACGATGAACTTGTGCTGCCCGTTCAGGTCAACGGTCGCAAGCGCGCGGACGTGACCGTGCCGGCGGACGCCGACAGCGCCGCCATTGAGGCGATTGTCCGTTCGCTCGACGGCGTGGTACGGGCTATGGAAGGTCGCGAGATCAAAAAAATCATTGTGGTGCCGCGGAGGATCGTGAATGTTGTCGGTTGACGTGAAGACCCGCTTCGACAAGGCCTTCAGGGCTGCAAGATGCCTGCTGGTGCTTTCGCTCGCCGTTGGCGTCGCCGGCTGCGTGCGTCCGCTTTACGGCCCATCGACCGCTTCGACGCAAGGCTCCAGCGTCCGCAGCACGCTCGCCTCCATCGAGGTGCCGATGGTTCCGGACCGGCTGGGCCACACGCTGCGGAATGAATTGGTCTTCCTGCTCGAAGGGCGCGAGGGAGGCCCTCCCAAGCGTTTCAAACTGCTCGTGGCCACCAACGAGGCTGTGGCGACAACGATCGTCAACAGCGTCTTCCAGCGCGCCGACGTGGCCAGCGTGCAGGCGACCGCAAACTATCGCCTGCTCTCCGCGGACGAAACGAACGTCGTCCTGAATGGATCGGTGACAGGATTCGCCAGCTACGAGCGCACGCCGCAGCGCTTCTCGAACCTGCGGGCTGCGCGCGACGCCCAACTGCGGGTTGCAAAGTATCTGGCCGAGCAGATTCACCTGCAGCTAGCGACAAGGCTTGCCGCGACGGCGCCTTGAGCCATGGTCGCCGTCAAGGCCCATGAAGCGGACCGCGCCCTGGCGCGCCTGGATCCTGCAATACGCGTGGTCTTGTTCTATGGCCCGGACCAGGGCCTGGTGAGCGAACGTTCCGAAGCCCTCACGCGGGCATCGGTCGCCGACATCGCCGATCCATTCCAGATGGTGCGCCTCGACGGCGCAGACGTCGCCAGCGACCCGCTCAGGCTGCTCGATGAAGCCAACACGATCGGGCTCTTCGGGGGCCAGCGTGCGATCAGGGTCTCCGCCACGTCCAAGCCGCTTGGCTCGGCCGTCGAGCCGCTGTTGGCGGTTCCTCCCAAGGACGCCATCGTCATCCTGGAAGGAGGCGACCTGCCGAAGGCGAATGCCTTGAGGCTGCTCGTCGAGCGCTCGCGCAGCGGCCTCGCGGTGCCATGCTATGCGGATCAGGGCCGGTCTCTAGACGCCATGGTGGATGCGGCTCTGCGGGAGCATGGCTTGTCGATAGAACGGGACGCGCGGACGCTGCTGGTGTCCCGCCTGGGCGCGGACAGGCAACTGTCCCGGCGCGAGATGGAAAAGCTCGCCCTGTACGCCGCCGGCAAGCGGACCATCGACATCGACGACATCAATGCCGTTGTGGGGGATGCCGCCGCGCGCGATGTCGACGACGTGGTCGACGGGCTGTTTTGCGGCGCGATCGGCAGGGTCGACCAATCGTTCACCCGGTTGACCAACTCGGGCGACGACCCGACCGTGTTGCTTGGCTTCGTGATCCGGCACGCGATCGCATTGCTCGCCGCGCGTTCCGCCGTCGATCAGGGTCAATTGCCCGTCAGCGAGGCCATCGCACGCATGAGAGGCGTGCCTTTCACCCGCAAGGCGGATGTGGAGACGGCGCTGAAGCGTTGGTCGAGCCATCGGCTGCAACGTGCGTTGGCCCTGCTCCATGCCGCGAGCGCGCAGGCCCGCCGCCGCCCTGATCTTGCGTCGGAGCTCGCGGCGCGCGTCTTGTGGAACCTGACGTTGAGCGCGTCAAAGGACTGAAGGTCAGCTCTTGAGCCGCCTGCACAGATTGTCGAGCTGATCCAACGTGGTGTAGCGGATCGTCATCTGGCCTCCGCCCTGGCTTTTATGCGATATGTCGACTTTGAGGCCGAGAACGTCCTCCAGCGCCTGCTCCAGCGCCCGTGTGTCGGGATCTTTCTCGGGCCGGGCTCTCAGCGCCGCTTTTTCGGAAGCCTCGGACTTCTCCTGACCAAGCCGCTCGACATCGCGGACCGTCAGGCCTTGGCCGATGACGAGCTTGGCGATGGCGGCAGGATCATCGTGGGCGAGCAAGGCCCGAGCATGCCCGGCGGAAAGCTCGCCATCGACGACCTGCTGCCGTACGACGTCGGGCAGCTTCATCAGGCGAAGCGTGTTGGCGATATGGCTTCTGCTCTTGCCGATGACTTTGGACAGATCGAGCTGCGTGTATTCGAACTGCGCCATCAACTGCTCGTAGCCGGCTGCCTCCTCAATGGCGTTAAGGTCGGAACGCTGGACGTTCTCGACGATTGCGATCTCGAGCGCTTCCTTGTCGGTCGCCTCGACGAGCAGGATTGGCACATCGTGCAGGCCTGCGCGTTGCGCCGCGCGCCAGCGGCGCTCGCCGGCGATGATCTCGTAGACGTCCACCAGGCCTGGGACCGTGCGGACGACAATGGGCTGGATGATGCCTCGCTCCCTGATCGACTGCGCCAGGTCATCCAGATCGGCGTCGATGAAGTTCTTGCGGGGATTGCGCGCGTTCGGACGCAGGAATTCGACCGGGGCGAGACGCTGGCTGCGTGCGCGGTCCACAGCGGACATCTCGTCCCCGACGTCGCCGATCAGCGCAGCGAGCCCCCGGCCAAGCCGTGTCCGTCCCGCTTCCTCTGCCATGACTCGCTCTCCACTCTGACGTCGTATCGGTTCGTAACCGAATCATTTCCGCACAGCCGCCGCGTCGGATAAATCCACGCGCTACGAACAATCAATGGGCGCGCAGACGCTCTTCACGCCGGATGACCTCTGACGCAAGCCTGAGATATGCCTGCGACCCGGCGCATTTGAGATCATACAGCAAAACCGGCTTTCCATATGAAGGGGCCTCGGACACCCTGACATTGCGCGGAATGACGGTATCGTAAACCTTATCGCCCAGGAACTGGCGGACGTCCGCCATCACTTGCCCCGAAAGGTTGTTCCTCGGATCATACATCGTCAGGACCACGCCCTGGATCGTCAATCGCGGGTTAAGCGAGGAGCGCACCTGTTCGACAGTCGCAATCAACTGGCTGAGGCCTTCCAACGCAAAGAACTCGCATTGCAACGGTACAAGGACGGCATCGGACGCAGTCAATGCGTTGATCGTCAGGAGGTTGAGCGATGGCGGGCAATCGATCAGCACGTAGCCGAATCGTTCAACCCCGCCGGGCAGATCGGCAATCGCATTGCGAAGCCGGGTGACGCGGTCCTTCTGGGACGCTATCTCGAGCTCGACGCCGAGGAGGTCCAAAGTCGACGGCGCCAGCCAGACATTCGGGATCGCTGTATCGTGGATGATTTCGGCCAGCGACTTTTCCGCGCTCATGACGTCATACGTCGAAGCGCGTCGGCTTTTCCGGTCGATGCCCAATCCGGTCGACGCATTTCCCTGAGGGTCAAGATCGATGATCAGGACACGCTCGCCAATGGCTGCCAAAGCCGTCCCGAGATTGATCGCTGTGGTCGTCTTGCCGACCCCTCCCTTTTGGTTCGCCAGCGCGAGGACCCGGGTGCCCCTCGACGACGCTCGTGGAGGCAAGCTGACGATGTCATCCTGGAGCATTTGAAGGACTCTCTTGCTGGCTCATGCGGACAAGGACGATGCGCGCCAGCGGGTTGGTCATACTGGGCCGGCAGTCAGCCGTGAAGGTCCAAGATCTAGTCGCGCAACTCAGCTCCATCTCTACATCTTGCCCTTTTGGAAAGATACCCAACGCTCCTTTTCTCAACAGCGGGTTTGTCCATTCGATCAATTGAGCGAGTGACGACAAGGCGCGGGCGCTGACCACATCAGGTTGGAAGTCCAGTTTGGATAGAATAGCCTCGACGCGGCCTTCATGAACCGACACTGACGCTCCAGTCAATCGCGCCACATGTCTCAGGAAAGAGCATTTGCGGCTGTTGCTTTCCACGAGGTCAGTTTGCATCAAGCCACGTTCGGTTCTGAGGATCGCGAGGACAAGCCCTGGAAATCCACCTCCGGAGCCCAGATCAAGCCATCTTTCAGCATGAGGGGCGAATCGCAGCAGCTGCATTGAATCTGCAATGTGACGCGTCCAAATCTCCCCAAGGGCAGAAGGCCCGACCAGGTTCTTGACGTTTTGCCAACGCCGCAGTTCCTGAACCAGCAGATCGAGCTTCTCAAGTGTTTCACGTGAAACATCCAAGACCTTCAAGGCATCTTGCCGATCGCGGGCAAATTCGTCTGGCGTCACATGTGGAGGGCGCGTCATAACTCTGCCAATACCGACAACCGCCGGTCTCGCCGCGCTTGAATGGCAAGCAAAGTCAGCGCTGCAGGCGTCATGCCTTCCATCTTCGCAGCGGCTGCTAGCGTTCCCGGGCGCTCCGCCTTCATCTTGAGGCGCAGCTCGTTCGACAAGCCGGCAAGTTGATCAAGATCCATCGATTGGGGCAAGACCAGTGCCTTGTCGCGTTGATACGTCTCAATATCCGCTTTTTGCCTGTCGAGGTACACAGCATACATCGCGTCGCAGGCGACCCGTTCCGCAACCTTCGGAGCCACGTCATTCAGGACGGGCCAGATTCGCTGCAACATGTTCAGTTCGATGTCGCTGTGCGAAAGAAGCTCGTACGCCGAACGTCGAATGCCGTCGTGCCGGATATGCAGACCGTATGCTTGCGCTTCGTTCGGGGTCAAGCTCAATGATTTCAATACGGCTCCGAATCGCTCGATGCCCTCGGCGATGGAATCGCGTCGCGTTTGGTGAGCTGCGCCAACGAGTCCAACACGATCGCCAACCTGCCCTAGCCGTTCTTCTGCATTGTCGATTCGAAGCGACAGCCTAAACTCTGACCGGGAGGTGAACATCCGATAAGGCTCGGTGACCCCACGGCTCGTCAGATCGTCGATCATGACGCCAATGTATGAGTTCGTTCTATCAAACGTCAGCGGCTCAAGTCCGCCCGCAGCAAGTGCGGCGTTCGCGCCCGCGACCAGGCCCTGCGCGGCAGCTTCCTCGTAACCGGTCGTGCCGTTGATCTGGCCCGCCAGGTAGAGCCCCTTGAGAGCCTTGACTTCCAACGCCTCTGTCAAGGCACGCGGATCGATGTAGTCGTACTCGATCGCGTAGCCGGGCTTCAGGATCGCGGCCCGTTCCAAGCCCGGAATGCTTGCGACGATCTTCATCTGCACGTCTTCCGGCAGAGATGTCGATATCCCGTTGGGGTACACCGTATGGTCGTCGAGCCCTTCAGGTTCCAGGAAAATCTGATGGCCGTCCCTGTCGCCGAACCGGACGACTTTGTCTTCGATGGACGGGCAATAACGGGGCCCGCGGCCTTCGATTGTACCCGAAAACAAAGGGGACCGATGCAGATTATCGCGGATGATCTGGTGCGTGGCGCCCGTCGTTCGAGATATGCCGCATTCCACCTGCCTCAGTGGCAAGACATCAGTCATCAATGAAAACGGTTCGGGCTGTTCGTCGCCAGCTTGCCTCTCAAGCGCGCGCCAATCGATTGTTCGGCCGTCGAGACGTGGCGGTGTGCCCGTCTTGAGACGTCCAAGCGGCAGTCCAAGCGCCTCGAAGCAGCCTGAAAGCCCATGAGACGGCGCTTCACCCATTCGGCCAGCGGGATAGCTTGTGTCGCCGATATGAATGGTGCCCCTCAGAAACGTCCCGGTCGTGATGACGAGCGTTGCGCAGGCGAATCGATCGCCGGATGAAAGCGTGACACCGGTAATGCAGCCGCCGGCTTGTTGAAACGCGATAACGTCGCCTTCAACTATGGACAGATTAACCTGCAGCTGAAGTGCAGCTTGGATGGCCCCCCGATAGCGATTGCGATCAGCCTGCGCGCGCGGCCCGCGGACAGCAGGCCCTTTGCGACGGTTCAGCAGCCGGAACTGGATGCCCGCCTGGTCGGTTGCCCGCCCCATGATGCCATCAAGCGCGTCGATTTCCCGGACCAGATGGCCCTTTCCCAAGCCGCCGATGGCCGGATTGCAAGACATTGTCCCGATGCCCGCCTCACTGTGTGTGACGAGAGCTGTTTTCGCACCAATTCTCGCTGCGGCTGATGCTGCCTCGACGCCAGCATGACCTCCTCCGACAACGATGACATCGTAAGCGTGGTTCATGTCAGCAAATCATCCATATCAAGGAGCGTAAGCCAAACGTCATGTCTTTGCATCAGGGTGGTGGTTCTGATGCAGCAAGGCAAGGCGGGATCCCAGCCATGTTTCACGTGAAACATATAGCGTCGGGGATCAGAGTGTTCACCTATTTTCCGATGCAAAAGCCTTCAAACAGCCGATCCAGAACACTGTCAAGATCCACATGCCCGGAGAGCCTGCCCAGAGCACGCGATGCCAGACGAAGTTCCTCAGCCATCAACTCGTGGTTTCTGGTGGCGCCTGCACGCTTCAAAGCTTCGCATGCGCTTGTCAAGGCCTCGCGCTGGCGTTGCCGCGACAGCAAAGCTGGCTCACCCTGGAACGTGTCGCGCAATGTTCTGGCAATCGCTTCCATAATGTCATCAAGACCCGCACCTGAAACGCTGGACGTTTGAATGGCGCCATCAGCCTGATGATGGCCCAGATCAGATTTGGTCTGGACGCGGATTGTCCGCTTGCCCTGGACCTCGTCGCGATCGACTTCGGGAATGTCGGCAGCTAACAGGGACAATACGATGTCGGCTTCCAGTGCTGCGTTTCGGGCGCGCCTGACGCCTTCACTTTCGATCTCATCGATCGTTGAGCGCAGACCCGCCGTGTCTGACAGGATGACCGGCCACCCATCGATGTGCAAATGGCTTTCGATCACATCGCGTGTCGTACCAGGAGCGGCTGAAACGATGGCGATCTCGCGTTTCGCAAGCGCATTCATCAACGACGACTTGCCGACGTTCGGACGCCCGACGATGACGACCCGAACCCCGTCGCGGAGCCTTTCGCCCCGCTCCGCTCCGCTAAGCACTTCCAACATCTGCAGAAGCAGATCTTCTGTGAGGCTGGCAGCGATCAGCATGCTGTCGTCGCCGACATCGCCCTCATCCGAGAAATCAAGTTCAGCCTCGACCATCGCGCGTATGTCTACCAGTTCCGAGGCCCAGATCTGGATCATCCGTCCAAGCTGACCGCTCAGTTGGCGATTTGCCTGTTGCAACTGCAGCGAAGTTTCCGCAGACAGCAACTCTCCGAGCGCCTCGACTTCCAGCAGATCAAGCTTGCCGTTCTCCAGCGCCCTGCGTGTAAACTCGCCAGGCGCTGCCAAGCGGATTTCGCCGCCGCATTTGAGGATCGTGCTCAAGACCTCCTGCACAACTGCGATGCCGCCATGCACATGCAGTTCAAGCACATCTTCACCTGTCGCGCTCCGCGGCGCTGGAAAGAACAGGCCGAGCGCGCGATCGATGACTGCCCCTCTTGTTCCATCTGAATTCGTCCGGTGAACGTCGACCCTGGCCGCCACGCGTGGAAACAAGGCTTTCGATAGGATCATTTCGGAGACGAATCGGACGGCGGCACCGGATATTCGGACCACCGCAATGGCGGCCCGACCCTGCCCGGACGACAGTGCGACAATGCTGTCAGCGTTCATGGCGGAAATCGACCCACAATCGATACGTGTCCGAATCGGTCCACAGCCGATCGAAGCCGGGACCCGTGGCTTGACGGGTCCCAGCTTTCGATCAGGTGTTCATCGACTCGAAGAATTCGCTGTTCTGCTTGGTCTGCCGCAGCTTGTCGATAAGGAACTCGATGGCATCCTGCGGCCCCATCGGGCTCAGGATCCGTCGCAGCACATATGTCTTCTGGAGTTGATCGCGCGGCGTGATCAACTCTTCCTTGCGGGTGCCGGACTTCAGGATGTCAATGGCGGGGAACACCCGCTTGTCGGCCACCTTCCGGTCCAGGACGATCTCGGAGTTGCCGGTCCCCTTGAACTCCTCGAAAATCACCTCGTCCATCCGGCTCCCGGTGTCGATCAGAGCGGTGGCGATGATGGTGAGGGAACCGCCATCCTCGATGTTTCGAGCTGCGCCGAAGAAGCGCTTTGGCCTTTGCAGGGCGTTGGCGTCGACGCCGCCGGTCAGGACCTTGCCCGATGACGGCACGACCGTGTTGTAGGCTCGGCCAAGACGGGTGATCGAATCAAGCAGGATGACGACGTCCCGGTTGTGCTCCACGAGCCGTTTTGCTTTTTCGATCACCATCTCGGCGACCTGGACATGGCGCGACGCGGGCTCGTCGAACGTCGACGAGATGACCTCCCCCTTCACCGAACGCTGCATGTCGGTGACTTCCTCCGGACGCTCGTCGATCAGCAGGACGATCAGATAGCACTCCGGATGGTTGGACGTGATCGACTGCGCGATGTTCTGCAGCAGCACGGTCTTGCCGGTCCGGGGCGGCGCGACGATCAGGGCCCGCTGGCCTTTGCCGATCGGCGATACGATGTCGATGACCCTGGCGGAGAAATCCTTCCGCGTTGGATCGGCAACCTCCATCTTCAGGCGTGCGTCCGGGTAAAGCGGTGTCAGATTGTCGAAATTGACTTTGTGCTTTGTCTTTTCCGGATCTTCGAAATTGATCAGGTTGACCTTGAGGAGCGCGAAATAACGCTCGCTGTCCTTGGGCCCGCGGATCGGCCCTTCGACGGTGTCGCCAGTCCGCAAACCGAATTTCCGAATCTGCGATGGAGAAACGTAGATGTCGTCCGGACCGGCAAGATAATTGGAATCGGGCGACCTCAAGAACCCAAAGCCGTCAAGCAAGACTTCAAGGACGCCCTCGCCGATAATCTCAACGTCACGCGAAGCAAGTTGCTTCAGTATTGCAAACATCAATTCTTGCTTGCGCAGCGTCCCTGCGTTTTCGACTTCAACCTCTTCGGCAAAAGACATGAGCTCAGTCGGTGTCTTGGACTTCAGGTCTTGAAGCTTGATTTCACGCATGATGGGATTCGGTCTGGTTGAAGGTGTGAGCCGTGTTCGCCGCAGGCGAGCAGATGAGGCGGAAAAGAATTTACACGGGGATGGCCGACATGGCGCGCGCGATTTGGCTGCTCGCGAAGTTCCACCGTAAGGACTGGACGCAATCGCGATCTAGCGCGTTTCTTGCCCGCTCACAAGCGGCATCTTGATCGCTAGAACGGCTTGACGATGACCATCGCCACGACGAGCAGCATGAGCGCCGTAGGGATTTCGTTGACGACCCGGAAGAACGCAGGCCGGCGCAGGTTGGCGTCGGCCGCAAAGACCTTGACCTGCCGCGCGAGGAAGCCGTGGACGCCCGACATGAGCAGCACGGCGGCGAACTTGACGAGGAACCAGCCTGCAGGAAAAAAGCCGCCCTGCCATGCCAGGACAAGGCCGGTCGCCCATGTCACGATCATGGCGGGCGTCATGATGGCCTTCAAAAGCCGGCGCTCCATGACCTTGAAGGTCTCTGACTGAACGGATCCGGACTCTGCGCCGCAATGATAGATCATGAGCCGGGGCAGATACAGCAGCCCCGCCATCCATGAGATCACGGCGACGACATGCAGGACCTTGATCCAGTCGTACATCCGGTCAGCTCGTTGGCTGCCGGATCAGCGCCATCATGCGCTCGACATGCTCGATCGGCGTATGCGGCACGATGCCGTGCCCCAGATTGATGATGTGAGGACGCTCACGTGCGACCTCCAGCATCGTCTTCACGCCGCGTTCGAGCGCCGGACCGCCCGCAACCAGGGCCAGTGGGTCGAGATTGCCTTGGGAGACGACGTCGCCTGGCAGGCGCGAGGCTGCGTCCCTGAGATCCGAGCCCCAGTCGATGCCGAAACCATCGGCGCCTGTCTCGCTGGCGTAGCGGGCGAGCAGCGCCGACGCTCCCCTGGCGAAGACGATCACCTTGGCGCCGGGATGGACCGACCGGACGCCCCTGATGATCCGGCCGATGGGCTCGATGGACCAGATCTCGAGCTCCGACGGCGGCAGCGCGCTGGCGAAGCTTTCGAAGATCTGCACGACTTCGGCCCCCGCCTCGAGTTGCGCGTTCAGATAGACGATCGACGCTTCGACAAGCTGATCGATGATCTGGCGCAGGAACGTGGGATCGCGGTAAGCTGCGGTCCGCGCCGGCGCCTGGTCGGCGGTTCCCTTGCCGGCGATCATGTAGCTTGCGACCGTCCAGGGGGCGCCGCAAAAGCCGATCAGCGTCGTCTCGGCAGGCAGTTCCCGCCGAAGCCGGGACACAGTGGCGATGACCGCCCCCAGCCGGTCGAGGTCGAACTTCAGCGGGCGCTGGCGCAGGTCCGCAGCTGTCTCGATCTGCTCGAGGCGAGGGCCTTCTCCCTCCTCGAACCAGACCTTCTGGCCCATGGCGTGCGGGACCACGAGGATGTCGGAGAACAGGATGGAGGCATCGAAGCCGAAGCGCCTGATCGGCTGCAGCGTCACCTCCGTCGCCAGATCCGTGTTGAAGCACAGGTCGAGGAAGGAGCCGGCGCGTTTCCTGACCTCTCGATATTCCGGAAGATAGCGGCCTGCCTGCCGCATCAGCCATACCGGCGGCGTTGCGAGCTTCTCGCCGCTGAAGACGCGCATCAAGGTCGTCGGCATCACTTATCCCCTGTCCTGCTCTTATAAAACATTTCTGAATTCTGACTTCTGTTGTTTCTGTTGGATGGGGGCAAAGCCGTTGTCAGGGATTATTCACGCACAATCAACAGGCAATCGCCGCGCCAGGGCTTCTGCCGCCTGCCGCGCCATTCTCGGACAGGTTCGTCTAGTCATTGATAATGTTCCACCTTATGGACTGCCATCCACATCAAGCTGCGCCATCCCGTCCTATGCAGATTTTGCCCATCGATTCATGCACAGGGCCATGGCTCCCGCCAAAGCGCCGATGTTGGGAAGGCCGGATCCGCCGCGAGCCGGCCATGACGGGCCTTGTCCACAGCCGTCCCCAACGCTATGCGCAACCCAGTGGATAAAGATGAGGCCATGCGCAGCTATTTTCACCTACACCTCGTGTCGGACGCCACAGGAGAAACATTAATCGCCATCAGCCGGGCGGCGGCGGCGCAGTACGAAGGGGTCTCCGCCATCGAGCATGTCTATCCGCTCGTGCGGTCGGACGTGCAGCTCGAGCGGGTGCTGAGCGAGATCGAGACGGCGCCTGGCATCGTGCTCTACA
The DNA here is from genome assembly GCA_031412095.1 of Allobosea sp. Classification (GTDB taxonomy): domain Bacteria; phylum Pseudomonadota; class Alphaproteobacteria; order Rhizobiales; family Beijerinckiaceae; genus Allobosea. The sequence continues at coordinate 44,071 of JANOCI010000061.1, read as the reverse complement.
CGCTGGTCGAACAGTCGCTCGCGACGCGGCTCGAGAGCTTCTGCGCCCAGGTCGGCTCGCCGAGCATGTCGATCCTCAACCCGATCCTGTCGTTGTTCCAGTCATACCTCGGCGCAGCCTCGTCGGCCCGGCCCGGCGCGCAGCACATGCTGAATGCCGAATACTTCAAGCGCATCGATGCGATGAACTACACGATGCTCCACGACGACGGGCAGATGACTGAAGATCTGGAGAGCGCCGACATCGTCCTGCTTGGCGTGAGCCGGACGTCGAAGACGCCGACAAGCATCTATCTGGCCAACCGGGGCGTCCGGACGGCGAACATACCGCTCGTGCCCGGCGTCCCGCCTCCGATCCAGCTTGAGGGCCTGCGCAAGCCTTTGATCGTCGGGCTTGTCGCCGCCCCCGAACGCATCGTCCAGATCCGGCAGAACCGGCTGTTGTCGCTCAACGCCAGCGACGACACGTCGTATGTCGACCACGAGGCCGTCGCAGCAGAGATCGCGACATCGCGGAAACTGTTCGCGCGGCGCGGATGGCCGATGATCGACGTGACGAGGCGCTCGATCGAGGAGACCGCGGCGGCCATCCTGGACCTTCTGCGGGATCATCGCCTCAAATTCATCGCCATGTAGCGCCACGGAGCGAACCCGCACATGACCGCCCGTGCCTTGTGGACGCATGAGACCCCGCTCCTGCTGGCGTCGGCCAGCCTGGCGCGCCGGACGATGCTGGCCAGCGCGGGCATCGCGGCCGAGGATGTCGCAGCCGACATCGACGAACGCCGGATCGAGGACCGGCTCGCGATGGCGGGCGGAGGTCCCGGTGACATCGCGAGCGCGCTGGCGGAGGCGAAGGCTGTTTCGATCTCGGGCATGCATCCAGGCCGCCTCGTGCTGGGCGCCGATCAGACGCTGACCTGCGTGGGAGAGGCCTTTCACAAGCCGCGCGGCAGGGCCCAGGCGCATGCGCAGATCGCCAGGCTGGCGGGACGCGAGCATGTGCTCACATCGGCCTTCTGCCTGGTGCGGGACAAGGCCGTCGTCGCAAGCGGCACGGACAAGGCCACGCTCCGCATGCGCGCTCTGACGGACGCCGCGATCGACGTATATCTGGATGCGGCCGGCCCGGGCGCGCTCGGCAGCGTGGGAGCCTATCGACTCGAAGACGTCGGCGCCCACCTGTTCGAGCAGGTCGACGGCGATCATTTCACCGTGCTCGGCCTGCCGCTTTTCAGCGTGCTCGCAGCGTTGCGCAACATGGGCGTCCTGGCATTATGACCGGCATCGAACACATCAGGCGCTGTTTCGTCGCAGGCACGCCGATCGCGCATTCGCGGTCTCCGATCATCCATGGGCATTGGATCGCGGAGCGCAAGCTGCACGCCTCCTACGAGCGCATCGACACGCCGCCGGATGGCCTGGCGGACCTCCTCGATAAGGTCAGGAGCGGCGTATTTGTGGGCGGAAACCTGACGATTCCGCTGAAGCAGGCAGTCTTGCCTCACCTCGACGCCATGACGCCAGAAGCCGCCGCCATGGGTGCCGTCAACGCCGTCTTCATGAAGGCCGGCCAGCTCTGGGGCGCCAACACCGACGTGGCGGGTTTCTTCGCGGATCTCGGCGCGCGGGCGCCGGGCTGGGACAAAGCGCGGCCCGACGTGCTGGTGATCGGCGCGGGCGGCGCCGCACGGGCCATCATCTATGGGCTTCTGGAACGGAATACGGGCACGATCCTGGTGGCCAACAGGTCCAGGGCGCGTGTCGAGGAGCTGTTCTCGGCTTTTGGCCAGCATGCCGGGAGCGGCAGGCTGGCAGCTGTCGCCTGGCCGCCATCGGCCGCCGCCATGCGGCAAAGCCGGATCGTGATCAACGCCACTTCCCTCGGCATGGTCGGCCAGCCTGCCCTGGAATTGGACTGGCCGCAGGATTCGAGCGCGATCATCGCATGCGACGCGGTCTACGTGCCGCTGAGGACACGTTTCCTTGAGGAAGCGGCTGCGCATGGGGCGAAGACGGTCGACGGGCTCGGCATGCTGCTTCATCAGGCGGCGCTCGCGTTCGGCCTCTGGTTCGGCGAGACGCCCGCGGTGACCGCCGAACTGCGCACCCTCATCGAGGCCGACCTTGGCGCGCCCGTCAGGCGCAACGCCTCATGACGGTCATCCTTGGGCTCACCGGGTCGATCGGCATGGGCAAATCGACGACCGCGCAGATGTTCCGGGACATGGGCGTCGATGTCTACGACGCGGACGCCGCCGTGCACGAGCTTTACCGTTCCGATGCGGTCGGGCCCCTCGTCGGACTGTTCCCTGACGTCATTGACACGGATGAGTCGGGCATCTCCGTCGTCAACCGCGATCGGCTGGCCAGGCTGGTGCTCGGCAGGCCCGACCGGCTGGCGGCGCTCGAGGCCATCGTCCATCCATTGGTGCGCGCCCGCGAGCAGGCCTTCCTGGCTAAAGCGCGCGCCGCCGGCGCAGGCCTCGCGGTGCTCGACATTCCCCTGCTGTTCGAGACTGGCGGCGCGGAGCGCTGCGATGAGGTCGCCGTCGTGACCGCGCCGTCGGATGTGCAGCGGGAGAGGGTGCTCGCCCGTCCGGGGATGACGCAGGACCGGTTCGAGGCCATCCTCGCGCGGCAGATGCCTGATGCGCAGAAGCGCGCCAGGGCCGACCATGTGATCGACACCGGCAAAGGCCTTGAAAACGCGAGGGCGCAGGTTGCGGACATCGTCGAGGCCATGGCATTGCGGGGGGCGAGGCCACGGCAAGGACCCGAAGCATGATTCGCGAAGTTGTTCTGGACACCGAGACGACAGGCGTGGACGCCCGCAAGGGCGACCGCGTGGTCGAGATCGGCTGCGTCGAACTCGTCAATCACTGCACGACCGGGGCAACCTTCCATGCCTATCTCAATCCGCAGCGCCCGGTCTCCGAAGGCGCCTTCGGGGTCCATGGGCTTTCAGATGCTTTCCTCGCCGACAAGCCGGTCTTCGCGGCGGTCGCGGAGCCGTTTCTGGCGTTCATCGCGGGGGCCAATCTCATCATCCATAACGCACCGTTCGATGTCGGCTTCCTGGACATGGAGTTGGCGCGCGTCGGAAAGCCGCCGCTCGAAGGGCAGATGGTGGTCGACACGTTGATCATGGCGCGCCGCAAGCATCCCGGCGCGTCGAACAGCCTTGACGCCCTGTGCGCGCGTTACGGCATCGACACCTCGCGCCGGATCAAGCACGGGGCGCTGCTCGACGCTGAAATCCTGTCGGAGGTCTATGTTGAACTGCTCGGAGGCCGACAGGCCGCGTTCGGCCTGGACGCTCCGGACGCTTCGCGCGGCACCAAGTCCTTCAGCGACCGCAGTTCCCAGCCTGGAGGAAAGCCCCGAAGGCCCGCCCCGTTGCCGCCGCGCCTGACGCCCGAAGAGCGGCAGGCCCATGCCCGCTTTGTCGAGACCCTGAGCGCCAACGCCCTCTGGAAGCGCTACGGGCCGACTGACGGGCCTGGTCAGACCCTTTCATGAGGCCGGCGCGGCGGCGCTTTCGGCCTGGATTTCGGAAATGCGCTGCTGGTAAAGGGCCACGAAATCGACCGGGTCGATGTAGAGCGGCGGAAAGCCGCCATTGCGCACGGCGTCGGCCACGATCTGGCGGGCGAATGGAAACAGCAGCCGCGGGCATTCGATCATGACGACGGGCGCCATCTGGTCGGCCGGCACGTTGGTGATCCGGAAGATCCCGGCATAGGACAGCTCGAACACGAACAGCGTGTCCGGCGCGATCTCGGCCTTGCCTTCAAGAGTGAGCACGGACTCGACGTCGGTTTCGCTCAGCGAGGTGGCGCTGACATTGACCTGCAGGGAGATCTGCGGGTTCTGCTGCTGGTTGCCGAAGATGCGTGGCGCGTTGGGGTTCTCGAACGAGAAATCCTTGACGTACTGCACCAGCGCCGAGAGGGAGGGGCCTGCAGCCTGCTGCGCTGCGCCGTTCGTTGCGTCGTTGGCCATGATGTGGTCGCCGTTGAATGGGTTGCTCTGAGGATCCGGCGCAGCTTGCGTGCTGGTTGGAGCCCTGTCCGCTGCGCGGCTAGCACGAACCCGGACCCGCCACAAGGAAACGATCCCGGAAAGTCCCCGGCCATCGCTATTCGGACGGCCAGCGAAGCGCGCCCATCGCGTCCCGCGCATGCCGGGGCGGATCGTCGCATCCCACCGCAGGCCGCGCGCTTGTGATCGCCAGCCCGCCATTAGGCCCGGCCGCGCTGGAATACCGGATTTCCCTTTGCTGCGCCGTGCTCTAGACTGGCCCGAACGGCAATTTTGCAGATTTGGCAGGACATCGATCGCAATGCAGGGCTCTTTCGATATTTTCACACTGATCTTCATTGCGCTGGCGGTCTTCGTGGCCTGGAAGCTTCGGTCGGTGCTGGGCACCAAGACAGGCCATGAACAGCCGCCGACGGACGTCTTCCAGAAGAAGCCCGCAGTGCAGGCGCCCGCAAGCGAGGGGAACGTGATCAGGTTGCCGGGGGCAGCGGCGAATGACGCTGGGGCCGAGCAGCCATTCCGCTGGGCTGGTGTCGCCGAACCAGGCTCGCCGGTCGCCGCAGGCCTTGATGCGATCGCCAGGGAGGAGCGGGACTTCGACGCCGCCGCCTTCCTGGAGGGATCGAAGGCCGCTTACGAAATGATCGTCCAGAGCTATGCCCGCGGCGACCGCAAGACCCTCAAGGGCTTGCTGTCGAAGGACGTGTTCGATGATTTCGACCACGCGATCACTGAACGCGAGAAGCGTTCCGAAACGGCCGAGACGACGTTCGTGTCGATGAGCAAGGCCGATGTGACTGCGGCGGAGGTGCGTGGCAAGATGGCGATGGTCACCGTCAAGTTCTCGCCGAAGCTCATCAGCGTGGTCCGCAGCAAGGCTGGCGAGGTCGTCGACGGGAGCGCGGAAGCGGTCGTCGACGTCACCGAAACATGGACGTTTTCACGCCAGCTTGGTTCCCGCGATCCGACATGGACGCTCGTCGCAACCGAATCCGGCCTCTGAGCGCAGCGCTAGCGCTGGGGGGAATGCTCGCCGTGGCCGGTTTCAGCTTGGCAAACACCGGATCGCCCCGGCAGACCGCCGCCATGCCGCATCCGGCTGGGGCCAGAAGCGCGCCGGTGCGGTTCCAGGAGTTGCCCGGTTGGGCGGACGACGCGCATCAGGAGGCGTTCGAGGCTTTCCTCCGCGGCTGCCGCAAGGCTCCGGCGCTCCGGTCCGGACTTGCCCCGCCGCCGGGGCTCGAGCGTGCGTGCGCCGCCGCGCTTGCTGAGCCGCCACTTGGCCAGGCGGCCGCGCGGGCGTTTTTCGAGCGCTGGTTCACCCCTCTTCGGATCACGCCTCTCAAGCCTGACGGCAGCGCCGCCCGCGGCTTCCTGACAGGCTATTTCGAACCTGAATACCCCGGAGCGTTGGCACGCAGCCTTGATTTTCCCGTCCCGCTCTACGGCCGGCCCGCCGATCTGGTGACGATCGATGCCGGAATGTCCGTTCCCGGCCTGCCGCCAGGGCTCCAGGCGGCCCGCCGTCTCGAAGACGGAAGGATGGCCCCCTATCCGGACAGGCGCGAGATCGACGAGGGCAGCGTCGCGCGGGACTGGCCGGCGATCGCGTGGCTGCGTGATCCTGTCGACCGCTTCGTGATGCAGGTTCAGGGCTCCGCGCGGCTGCGCCTGCCGGACGGCGCCGTCGTCCGCGTCGCCTATGCCGGGCGCAACGGCCATCCCTATGTCTCGCTCGGTCGGCTTCTGTCCCAGGCCGAACGCATCCCGCCGGCGGAGATGACGATGGATCGCCTTGTCTCCCGGCTGAAGGAGGACCCGGCCTGGGGCAACGCCTTCATGCGGAACAACCCGTCATTCGTCTTCTTCCGGATCGCGGCCGAGCTCGATCCCGGCGATGGGCCCATCGGCGGCGCCGGCGTGCCTTTGACCGCGCATCGCAGCATCGCGGCTGACAGGACGATCTGGCCCTATGGGCTCCCGGTATGGCTCGACGGCACCATTCCGACGCCGGAGCGCGGCAAAACTGAGCCGCTGCGCCGCCTTGGCATCATCCAGGATACGGGTTCGGCCATCGTCGGTCCGGCGCGCTTCGACCTGTTCTACGGCGCTGGCGGCGAGGCCGGCTTCGTGGCCGGGCTCACCCGGCATGAGGTGGAGGCCGTGATCCTGTGGCCACGTGACGATGCGCCCTGAAGGCTGCGCGGCGGCCAGGCGTTGCGAGGCCCGCCTGTGGGCTGTGTCCGGGGCCCGCGCCTGATGCGCCGCCGCCGGGAACGCAATCTCACCAGCGACGAGGTCGCGCTGTGGACGCAGGTGGCGAGGACGGTCAGGCCGTTTGAGCGGGCGCTCGAAAAGCGCTGGCAGCCGCCAGAGAGCATGGCTGCTTTGCTGGATGGCGCCGCGCCAGCGTCCTCTGCAGCCCCGGCCGTGGCTGCCCGGCCGTCCAGGAAGCCGCCGCGCGCCAACAAGGAGGATGCGGCCAGGGAGCAGGCAGCGCAGCAGACGGCCGTGGCTTCGCGCGCGCCGGATGTCCCGCCTGCCCGGACTTTGCCGCCCCTGGTGGCGCTGGAGCGGCGAACGCTGACCGCGCTGCGACGCGGGCAGCAGCCGCTTGAAGCGGTCATCGACCTGCACGGCCTCAGGCAATCGGACGCGCATGACAGGCTCAGGTCGTTTCTGATCAGCGAACAGCATCGCGGCGCCAGGCTCGTGCTGGTGATCACCGGCAAGGGCGGAGGCGGCGCTAGCGTCGGCGGCGATGAGCGCGGAGTGCTCAAACGTGCGGTGCCGCATTGGCTCAGGATGGCCGACCTCCGGGCCACGGTGCTGGGCTTCGAGGACGCATCTCTCAACCATGGCGGTTCGGGCGCGCTCTATGTCCGGTTGAGACGCCTCAAGGAGACGAAGCAGCGATGACGCCGTTCGGTGCGCGGGTCCGCCAGCTTCGGCAGGAGCAGGGGCTCTCCCTGCAGGATTTCGCCAGGCGCCTGGGCGTCTCGAGCGCCTATGTCTCGGCCCTCGAGCATGGCAAGAGGGGGCGTCCGACATTTGCTCTGGTGCAGGGGGTGATCCACGCGCTCGGCGTCATCTGGGATGACGCAGATGAACTGGTCCGGCTCGCCGACCTCTCGGATCCTCGGGTCGTGATCGACACGGCGGGCCTCGAGCCCTCCGCCACATACCTTGCCAACCGGCTCGCGCGGGACATCCGCGGCTTGAAGGCGACGGACGTCGCACGGCTGATCGCCCAGCTCGACGAGGCCAGCGGGCAGGCGTCGCTCCTGCCGCGACCCGCCGCCGCGAGCACCAAAACCGATGGCGGCGGTTGACCGATCGCCCATCCGGTGCCAGAGCCGCAGCCAGCGACTCAGCCTTCCCCGTCCAGCCTTTCTGCTTGCGAGATTCCCATGCCAAACCTGCGTCATGACGTTCTGGCCCTCGGCAACGCCATCGTCGACGTCATCGCGACCGCCGAAGACGATTTCCTCGTGTCGCAGGCGATCCAGAAAGGCGGCATGACGCTGATCGACGAGGCCAGGGCCGAGCAGCTTTATGCTGCGTTGGGCCCAGGCCAGGTGATCTCGGGCGGATCGGCCGCCAATACTGCCGCTGGCGTGGCCTCGTTCGGCGGAAAGGGCGCTTTCGTGGGAAAGGTCCGCGACGACCAGCTCGGCAAGCTCTATCGCCATGACCTGGTGTCGCAGGGCGTGTCCTTCAACACCGCCGACGCCGCCGAAGGTCCGACCACGGCCCGCTGCCTGATCGCGGTCACGCCCGACGGGCAGCGCTCCATGAGCACGTATCTCGGCGCCTGCCAGGGGCTGACCGCGGCAGATGTGGATGCGGACCAGGTCCGTGCGTCCCGCATCGTCTATCTCGAAGGCTACCTGTGGGACCCGCCAGCCGCCAAGGAGGCGTTTCGGAAGGCCTCCCAGATCGCCCATGAGGCCGGTTCGCGCGTCGCCCTGACGCTTTCGGACAGCTTCTGCGTGGATCGCTGGCGCGACGAGTTCCTCGAATTGATCCGCATTGGCGTGGTCGACATCGTGTTCGCGAATGAGCACGAACTGAAGAGCCTGTACCAGACGGCCGACGTCGACACGGCCATCAAAGCGGTGCGGAACGAGGACATTCTTGCAGTTGTGACGCGCTCGGAGCATGGCGCAATGGCCGTGACGAGAGGCGAGACGGTGGCCGTTCCCGCCTATCCGGTCGACCGCGTCGTCGACACCACCGGCGCCGGCGATCTCTTCGCGTCCGGCTTCCTGTTCGGCCTCGCCAATGGCCGTGACCACCGTGACAGCCTCAGGTTGGGCGCGTTGGCCGCTGCGGAGGTCATTTCGCACATCGGCGCGCGGCCGCAGGTCGGACTCAAGCAGCTTGGCGGCCAGAACGGTCTGATCTGACGTCGTCCTGACGCACATGGGGCCTGGAAGATGAACCCGATCCTGTCGAACCTGCCGACGACCGTCTTCGAGCGCATGTCGCGGCTGGCGCGGGAGCATGACGCGGTCAACCTTGGCCAAGGCTTTCCTGACGATCCCGGCCCGCTGGATGTCCGGCGAAAGGCGGCCGAGGCAGTGATGGACGGGTGGAACCAGTATCCTCCGATGATGGGCCTGCCGGAGCTGCGCGCCGCCGCCGCCGCCCATTACGGCCGCTGGCAGGGCCTCGATCTGGACCCTGACCAGGAAGTCATGGTCACGTCGGGCGCGACGGAGGCGATCGCGGGGGCCTTGCTGGCGCTCATCGAACCGGGCGATGAGGTCGTCCTGTTCGAGCCGATGTACGACGCGTATCTGCCGCTTGTCAGGCGCGCGGGCGGCGTTCCCCGCTTCGTCACGTTGAAGCCTCCGCATTTCAGGTTGACCGAGGAGGCGCTCGATGCGGCGTTCTCGGCCCGCACGCGGCTTGCGCTGTTCAACAATCCGCTCAACCCTGCCGCCACGGTGTTCCCCGAAGAGGACCTCGACCTGCTGGCGCGCTATTGCCAGCGCTTCGACGCCGTCGCGGTCTGCGACGAAGTCTGGGAGCATGTGGTCTTCGACGGCCGCAGCCATGTGTCGATGCTGTCGCGGCCCGGAATGCGCGAGCGCACGGTCAAGATTTCGTCTGCCGGCAAGATCTTCTCGCTGACCGGCTGGAAGGTCGGCCTCGTCATGGCGGCGCCGCCCCTGATGCGTGCGCTGTCGAAAGCCCATCAGTTCCTGACGTTCACCACGCCGCCCAACCTGCAGACGGCGGTCGCATTCGGCCTGGGCAAGGACGATGGCTACTTCGAAGGCATGCGGCTTGACTTCCAGCGCTCCCGCGACAGGTTCAGCGCCGGCCTGCGGCAGCTTGGCTTCGATGTGCTGCCCAGCGCCGGCACCTATTTCGTGAACATTGACATCGCGGCGCTGGGCGAGGCGGACGACGCAGCGTTCTGCGAACGGCTCGTGTCGCGCTTCGGCGTCGCAGCGATCCCGGTCAGCGCCTTCTACGCCGACCGCGGCGTCACCAGCGTGGTGCGCTTCTGCTTCGCCAAGCATGATGCGACGCTCGACGCAGCCCTGGAGCGCCTTGCGGCGATCATGTCGGGACATGCTGCCGCCAGGGCCTGATTTGCAAGGCCTGATTCGCATGCCTGAAGCGATACGCATGCGCCTTCGGGACTGGTCCTGCGGCGCATGGCCGCTTATGTTGAAGACTGATCCATTCGCCGGCCTTGAACCGGCGCGATGCATGGGAGACGCCATATGTTCATCCAGACCGAAGCAACCCCCAATCCGGCGACGCTGAAGTTCCTGCCCGGCCGGACCGTCATGGCTGACGGAACCCTCGACATGCGCGATGCCGAAACCGCGGAGCGTTCGCCGCTCGCATCGCGGCTCTTCGGCGTCCCCGGCGTCAGCGGCGTCTTCTTCGGCTCCGACTTCGTCACGGTGACGAAGGCCGAGGGCGAGTGGCAGCACCTGAAGCCGGCGATCCTGGGCGCGATCATGGAGCATTTCATGTCGGGCCAGCCCATACTCCAGGGCGATCAACCGGCCTTATCCGATGAGGACGGCGAGTTCTTCGACGAGAAGGACGTCAAGACGGTCGAGACCATCAAGGATCTGCTTGAAACGCGCATCCGACCTGCCGTGGCCGGGGATGGCGGTGACATCACGTTTCGCGGCTTCAAGGATGGCATCGTGTTCCTGGCGATGAAGGGCTCGTGCGCGGGTTGCCCCTCGTCCACCGCCACGTTGAAGCACGGCATCCAGAACCTGTTGAAGCATTTCCTTCCCGACGTGCGGGAAGTGCAGGCCATCTGACAGGAACCGGCGGCACAAGGTCATGCGTGTTCTCGCCATCGACACCGCTTTGGGCGCGTGCGCCGCCTGCGTGATCGAGCACGGAAAGGCCGAGCCGCTCAGCATCGAGCAGCGCGAACTCGAGCGGGGCCACGCCGAGGCGCTGATGCCGTTGATCGCCCGTGTCATGGAGCAGGTGGACGGCGGCTTTTCCTCTCTGGCGCGCATCGCCGTCACGATCGGCCCGGGCAGCTTCACAGGCTTGAGGGTGGGGATGGCGGCCGCGAGGGCCATCGGCCTCGGGCTTGGCCGGCCCGTGGTCGGCGTCAGCACGCTGGCGGCCTGCTGCGCCCCTCTCGTCGGGCGGGAAATCGGCCGCGTCGTCGCGGCGGCGATCGATGCGCGCCACGGGCAGGTCTACTTCCAGGCGCTGGGAGCCAGCGGGATGCTGCTTGCGCCGGCGCGCCAGTGCTCGGTCAAGGACGCGGTGCGCACCATCGGCGCGGGCCCTGTCAGCCTCGTCGGCCCTGGCGCGATGCTGGTCGCGCAGCAGGCCTGGGCGCTCGGCCTCGACGCGGTCGTGGTCGACGCAGCGTCGGCTCCTGACATCCGCTGGGTCGCCCGCCTCGGGCTTCTGGCCGACCCGCAGACGGCCGCGCCCAAGCCGCTCTACATGCGCGCGCCCGAAGCCCATGCCCAGGAGAACGGCAAGGTCCAGCGGCTCATGCCCCAGCCATGAACCTTTACGAGCGCCTGTTCGGACGTCACAGGGTGCGGATCACGCCGTTGTCGGCGAGGCACGCATCTGCGGTCTCCGCCTTGCATCAGGGCAGCTTCTCGCGAGGCTGGGACCAGCCCGACGTGGCGCGGATGCTGTCGGACGGCTCGATATTGGCGGATGGCGTCTTTCTTAAGGACGCCGACCGGCCGGACGGCTTCGTGATGTCCCGGCTCGCGGCTGATGAGGCGGAGATCCTGACGATCTGCCTCGATTCCGGCCAGCGTCACCGGGGATACGGGGCCATGCTGCTGCAGCACCACATCGCGAATCTGGCCCGGCGCGGAACGTCCGCTCTGTTCCTGGAGGTGGACGAGGGCAACGAGAGCGCCTTGAAGCTTTATCGCCGGTTCAATTTCGTCAAGGTCGGCGAAAGGCCTGGATATTATCCGAAGGCCGACGGCACGCGGGCGCTTGCGCTCATCCTCAGGCGGAATCTCGATTGATGACCATCATGGCCGACAAACCGATCAGGTTCGATGCCCCTTCCCGGTGGACGTTGGCCGGCATGGCCAAGGTCGGGCTGATCGGCTGCATCAGCATCGTCTGCATCCCGGCGCAGATGGTCATGAACAGGCTCGGCCCCCGCAGGACCCACAAGGTGCCGCGGTTCTTCCATCGCGCCGTCTGCCGCATCCTCGGCGTCAGGGTGATCGTCGAGGGGATCCCTCCCAGACCGGACGAGAAGACCCTCATCGTCGCCAACCATGTGTCATGGCTGGACATTCCGGTCATCGGCGCATCCCGTCCCGTCTCGTTCATCGCCAAGTTGGAGATCGCCGGATGGCCCGGCATCGGCGTGCTGGCCAAGCTCCAGCGCACGATCTTCATCGACCGGTCGCGCCGGAGCCATACGGCGGCCATCGCTTCGGAGATGGGCGCGCGGCTGACGGGCGGCGACTGCGTGGTGCTGTTCGCGGAGGGCACGACCGGCGACGGGACCCGCATCCTGCCGTTCCGGTCCTCATTGCTGGGCGCCGTCAAGGAGGCGCTCGACGCCGACGCCGACGCCGATGGCGAGGTCCTCGTGCAGCCGCTCGCTGTCCTGTATGTCGGCCGTCACGGGATCTCCGGCGGGCGGGCCGAGCGCGCCAGGCTGGCTTGGTATGGGGACATGGCGCTGGGTCCGCATCTGCGCGAGATCGTCAATGGCGGCCCCGTGGATGTGCGCCTGGTCTGGGGCGAGCCGATCCGGATGGGCCGTCGCCATTCGCGCAAGGAGGCGGCGTCCATGGCCGAGGCGTCCGTGCGTGAGGCGGCGATCCGGCATTTCACCGGCCGTCAGCGCGGCTGATGCGCCGGATGGCGAGAATCCGGCTCCCGCTCGCGCCGTCGATGCTCTAAGGAGACGGCTGCGGCCCCGTTTGGGCCTGCTTCAGGACATTGCAGGTGAAAAAGGTCTTCATCAAATCCTACGGCTGCCAGATGAACGTCTATGACGGGCAGAGGATGGCCGACGTGCTTGCGGGCGAGGGCTATGGCGAGACCGCCGATCAGGCCGATGCGGATCTGGTCATCCTGAACACCTGCCACATCCGCGAGAAAGCCGTCGACAAGGTCTATTCGGAGCTCGGGCGCGTGCGCGAGGTCAAGGCCGGGCGCGCCGCGGAGGGCAAGGACACATCGGTCGTCGTGGCCGGCTGCGTGGCGCAGGCCGAAGGGCGGGAGATCCAGCGGAGGCAGAGTGCGGTCGACCTTGTCGTCGGCCCGCAAAGCTATCATCGCCTGCCGGATCTGCTGGCCCGCGCGGCGCGGCGCAAGGTCGTCGACACCGAGTTCCCGGTCGACGACAAGTTCGGCTTCCTTCCGCCGCCCGACCCGGCCCGCACCCGCGCGCGCGGCGTCACCGCGTTCCTGACGGTGCAGGAAGGCTGCGACAAGTTCTGCGCCTTCTGCGTCGTGCCCTATACGCGCGGCTCGGAAGTGTCCCGTCCCGTGGACCGGATCGTCGCCGAAGCCTCGGCGCTGGTGGCGGGCGGCGTGCGCGAGATCACGCTGATCGGCCAGAACGTCAACGCCTATCATGGCGAAGGGCCGGGCGGCGGCAACTGGCCGCTTGCCCGCCTGCTGTTCCGGCTGGCCGAAGTTCCGGGCCTTGCAAGGCTGCGCTACATGACCAGCCATCCCAACGACATGGACGACGGATTGGTCGCCGCCCATCGCGACCTGCCTGCCCTGATGCCGTTCCTGCATCTGCCGGTGCAGTCCGGCTCCGATGCTGTGCTGGCGGCCATGAACCGCAAGCACACTGCGGAAAGCTATTTCAGGATCATCGACAAGGTGAAGTCCTTCCGCCCCGACATCGCTCTGTCATCTGACTTCATCGTCGGCTTCCCGGGCGAGACCGACGCCGACTTCGACCAGACCATGCGGCTGATCGACAAGGTGCGCTTTGCATCCGTCTATTCGTTCAAGTACTCGCCGCGCCCCGGCACGCCGGCCGCCGAATCGCGCGAGCAGGTTCCCGAGCATGTGAAGTCGGAGCGCCTCGCCATCCTGCAGGAGCGTGTCGAGCAGCATCGGCAGGCCTTCAACGCGGCCACGGTCGGGCGGCGCATCGATGTGCTGGTGGAGCGGCCCGGTCGTCATGCCGGCCAATTGTCCGGCAAGTCGCCCTGGCTGCAGACCGTCCAGATCGAAGGCGGCGAGTGTCACATCGGCGACATCGTCGAGGTGGACATTCGGTCGCAATCGACGAACGCCCTGTTCGGGGCCTTCGTTTCAGTCAAAGCTGCTGCGGACGCCGAATGATTCGCGGCGAAGATTTCGACATCTTGGTTTGCGGGTCCGCCGGAGTGGGAATATCGTGATTGATGACAATGATCTGGAGCATGTTTTCAGCGAAAGGCCATTGCCGCTCATTCGCACCGTGCTCTAGACCGATGATGCATAAGACAGGCTCAGGAGAAACCCACGCTTGGCACGATCCGATCTGACGCCCGCCAAGGGCCCGGTCCGTTCCCACCTCAACGTGCCGGCCGCGCCGATGCGGGAAGCGGTGGAGGTTTCGCTGACCTTCGAGGACAACCGGCTCGCCGGGGCCGTGTTCGGCCAATATGACCAGAACCTGGCTCATCTTGAGCGGAGGCTGGCGGTCGTCGCCCACGCAAACGGCAATCATGTCATCGTGAAGGGTCCGCCCGATGTCGCCGAGCGCGCGAAATCGGTTCTGAACCTGCTCTACGCCCGCGCGAAGGCCGGCGCTGCGGTGGCTACCGGCGACGTCGATGGCGCGATCGAGGAGAGCGCGCTCCAGCGGTCGCTTTTTCCGGCGCCGAACGCCGCCGGCGGTGTGTCGTTCGACGCTGTCGTCACGCGAAAGCGCGGCCCGGTTCGCGCCCGGTCGGTCGCCCAGGACGCCTACCTGCGCGCCATGAAGCGCAATGAACTGGTGTTCGCCGAAGGGCCGGCAGGCACGGGCAAGACCTGGCTGGCGGTCGGCCATGCGGTGTCGCTGATCGAGCAGGGCGTGGTCGAACGGATGATCCTCTCGCGCCCCGCGGTGGAGGCCGGCGAGCGGATCGGCTTCCTGCCGGGCGACATGCGCGACAAGGTGGACCCCTACCTGAGGCCCATCTATGACGCGCTCTACGACTTCATGGAGGCGCGCAACGTCGAGCGCGCGCTGCAGACCGGCATGATCGAGATCGCGCCGCTGGCGTTCATGCGCGGCCGCACCCTGACCAACGCCGTGGTCCTGCTCGACGAGGCCCAGAACACCACATCGATGCAGATGAAGATGTTCCTGACCCGGCTTGGCGAAGGGTCCCGGATGATCATCACGGGCGATCCGACGCAGATCGATCTTCCTCCGCAGCAGAAATCCGGGCTGGTCGAGGCGGTGAAGCTGCTCTCCGGCGTCGAGGGCATCGGGCATGTGACGTTCCGCGAAGCGGACGTCGTGCGGCACGATCTCGTGCGCAGGATCGTGAAGGCCTATGAGGACGCGGCCCGCGATGCGCCGGCCACGCCGGAACGGAGCGCGGCGCGTTGAGCGGCGCTCTCGGTTTCGAGATCGACGTCAGCGTCGCTGACGCACGCTGGTCGCAGGTCGACGATCTCGAACAGCGCATCGAGGCGGCCATCGATGCGGCTGCATCCCGGTCCGGCGTCGCATTGCGCAAAGGCGCGGAGCTCAGCATCCTCCTGACCGACGATGCAGAGGTCAGGGCGCTCAACCGGGATTGGCGCAAGCAGGACAAGCCGACGAACGTCCTGTCGTTCCCGGCAGCGCCGCGCTCGGCGCTGGCGACCGCACCCATGCTGGGCGACATCGCGCTGGCGTTCGAGACCGTGGAGCGCGAAGCCCATGCGGACGGCAAGGCGCTGGCGGATCATCTGGTCCATCTCGTCGTGCATGGCTTCCTGCATCTCGTCGGTTTCGATCATCTCGAGGATGACGAGGCGGAGATCATGGAAGATCACGAACGGGTGATCCTGGGTTCGCTCGGCATCTCCGACCCGTACGCCGATAGTCCTTGACGAGCAGAACCGCTTCAGGCCATTCCAATCCGCCATGACCGACGACAGTCGACCCAGCAGCGACCGCCCAACCTCTTCCGGCAATGGCGTGATCTCACGCCTCCTCGGCGCCCTCAAGCTGAAGGGCGGGCCCTCGCTGAGGGATGAGATCGAAGGCGCGCTGGCTCAGAACGGGCGCGACACCGAACTGTCCCCCCAAGAGCGCATCATGCTCTCGAACGTGCTCAGCCTGCGCACGAAGCGCGTCGCGGACGTGCTCATCCCGCGCGCCGACATCGTCGCAGCGCCTGCCGAGATCTCGCTTGGCGAACTGCTCAGCCTGTTCAGGACAGCGGGCCATTCGCGGCTGCCCGTCTACGGCGAATCGCTGGATGATCCGCGCGGAATGGTCCATATCCGCGATTTTCTCGACTATATCGCGGCACGGGCGGAAGCCAGCCGCCGCCGTCGCCGAAAGGCGGGCGGCGAGGGCGCGGGGCTCGACCTCGGCGCGGTCGATCTCTCCGCCAAGCTGGCCAACGCCCGCATCCTGCGGCCGGTGCTGTATGTTCCGGCGTCGATGCCGGCGGTGGACCTTCTGGTGCGCATGCAGGCCACCCGCACGCACATGGCCCTCGTCATCGACGAATATGGCGGCACGGATGGCCTTGTCTCGATCGAGGACCTGGTCGAGATCGTCGTCGGCGACATCGAGGACGAGCATGACGAAGCGCCCGTCACGGGGATCTCCCGGTTGACCGATGGACGCGTCGTGGCGGACGGACGCGTGCCGCTGGAGGACATCTCCGAAGCGCTCGGGATCGATCTCGTTTCGGCTCGCCAGGCAGAGGACGTCGACACGCTGGGCGGGCTGATCGTCAGCATCGTCGGCCGTGTCCCGGCGCGCGGGGAGTTGATCAAGGGACCCGACGGCCTCGAGTTCGAGGTCCTCGACGCCGACCCCCGCCGTCTCAAGCGCGTCCGTATCCATCGGCCGTCCCTGACCGCCGCGGACGGCGTCCAGGAGAGCGTTCCGGAGAGCGTTCAGAGCACGCAGGTTCAGGCAAGCGCCAGCCGGGACCCGTCAGGTTGATGGCTTCTAGGCTTGGCGAAGCCGTCATGCTGAGCTGGGGTTGGCGGCGGGCCGTGATGGCCATGGCCGGAGGAGCGGTCGGCGCGCTGACGCTGGCTCCCTTCGGCCTCTGGCCCCTGCTCGCGGTCCAGTTCGCCGTGGCGGTCTGGCTGCTGGACGGGGTCGCCTCGCCTCGCGCCTGGGGCCGCATGAAGCAAGCCTTCTTTGATGGATGGCTGTGGGGCTTCGGCTATTTCGTCGCCGGCCTTTGGTGGCTTGGGGCCGCCTTCCTCGTCGAGGCCGACAAGTTCGCCTGGGCCATGCCGCTCGGCGTGCTTGGTTTGCCAATGGTGCTGGCTTTCTTTCCGGCCCTGGGCTTCGTCCTGGCGCAATTGCTCTGGCGCGGCGGCGCATCGCGGATTTTCGCGCTGGCCGGCGCTCTGGCGCTGAGCGAATGGGCCCGGACGGCCTTCTTCACCGGACTTCCGTGGAACGCATATGGCCAGGCCCTGGCCGAGAACAGCGTCTTCAGCCAGTCGGCCGCCTTGTTCGGCCTTCACGGATTGACGGTGCTCGCGGTGGCGTTCGGCGCCGCGCCTGCCGTGATCCTGACCATGCCTCGAGGGCGGGCGAAGATGACGGCCGCAGCGCTGGCTGTCGGCGCGGCATGCGTGCTGGCCGGCTTCGGCTGGCTGCGCGTACCCTCCGCGCCAAGCCCGCTGGTGGCCGGCGTCAAGCTCCGGATCATGCAGCCGAACCTGCCGCAGGACGCCAAGTTCCGCCCTGAAAGATCGCGTGAGATCCTCGACCGGTATCTCGAGATGTCCGATCGGCCCACCTCGCCGCGCACTCTCGGTCTTCAGGATGTGACGCATCTCATCTGGCCCGAATCGGCCTTTCCCTTCCTGCTGGGCCGGGCGCCGCAGGCCCTGCAGCGCATCACGGCCGCGCTTCCGCCGGGCGTGACGCTGATTACGGGAGCGGCGCGGGCTGGCGCGAGCCTACCGGGGGAGGCCGGCTCGCCGATCTTCAACTCCATCAAGGTCATCACCCGCGAGCGCGGGATCATCGCCAGATACGACAAGCACCACCTCGTGCCGTTCGGCGAATACCTGCCCGCTCCATTCGCGCGCGTGCTCGACGGGCTTGGCCTGACCGCCTTCGTGCCGATCCCGGGCGGTTTCGCCGCATCGCCCAGGCGGATGGTCCTGGAGGTGCCGGGCCTGCCGCCGGTCGCGGCGACGATCTGCTACGAGGCGATCTTTCCCGGAGAGGTGATGCCCGACCAGGGCGGCGCCATTCCCGCCGCACGGCCGCAGCTTTTGCTCAACGTCACCAACGACGCGTGGTTCGGCATGACGCCCGGCCCCTACCAGCACGCCAGTCAGGCGCGCCTGCGCGCCATCGAGGAAGGCATGCCGATGATCCGCGCCGCCAACAACGGCATCTCGTCGGTCATCGACGCATATGGCAGGACAGTGGCCAGCCTGCCCCTTGGCGTGGACGGCGTGCTTGACGCTGGACTTCCCCAAGCAATAGGCCCTACAACCTTTTCGCGAATCGGCAATCTGATGGCGGGATCGATGATCGCGCTGTGCCTGTCTGCCGCCGCCATGCCGCGCCGGAGGCGGTGGCGGTGATCGACAGCCGTTCCGCCCGCCAGGGCGAGATGGAGCATGTGCCGCGAGGGGGCGCGCAGATCATGTCCTTGACGCCGAAGAAGGTTCCAAATCCGATCGACCGGCACGTCGGCGCACGCGTGCGCATGCGGCGGCTGCTCGTGAGCATGAGCCAGGAACGGCTGGGCGAAAGCCTCGGGATCACGTTCCAGCAGATCCAGAAATACGAGAAGGGCGCGAACCGCATCGGTGCCAGCCGCCTTCAGCAGATTTCCAAGATCCTCGGCGTTCCGGTCGAGTTCTTCTTCGACGGGGCTCCTTCGGGCGATGTCGGGCTTGCGGTCGGCTTCGGCGAGATGCCCCAGCCCAACTTCGTGTCCGACTTCATGGCGACGTCGGAAGGCGTGCAGTTGACGCGCGCCTTCGTCAAGATCGCCGACGCGCAGGTGCGACGCCGCCTGATCGACCTGGTCGAGGCCCTTGCCGCGACGCAGCCTTCGAACTGAGCGTCCGTACTGGCGCTGAACAGGGGGGCGGAAAGGCTTTGCGGGCGCATCCGTATGACTGGAAAGCGCCCCTTGCGTTCGATGTAACGAACAATCGTCCGCCTTGACGGCCAGTCCGCTTGACGCGCCGTGCTGGCGATGGCAGAAGCGCGCCGCCATGGCCTTGACCGTCATGGCTCAAACCTCCGTTTGTCCCGCAGATTTGCACATCCCAGACCAGAGGACTTGTCGTGGCCCGTTCGAGCTATCTTTTCACCAGTGAATCGGTCTCTGAAGGCCATCCTGACAAGGTTTGCGACCGCATTTCAGACGAAGTGGTCGATCTTTTCTTCCGCGAGGCGGCAAAGTCCGGCATGGAGGCGAGCCAGGTCCGCGTCGCCTGCGAGACGCTGGCCACCACCAACAGGGTCGTGATCGCCGGGGAGGTCCGCACCTCCCTCGACGAGAAGGCGATGAAGAGCAAGGTCAAGTCGGCCGCCCGCCGCGCCATCCGCGACATCGGCTATGAGCAGGACGGATTTCACTGGAGGACGGCGAAGATCGACGTGCTGCTGCATCCGCAGTCTGTCGACATCGCGCAGGGCGTCGATTCAGCCGGCGACAAGGATGTCGGCGCCGGCGACCAGGGCATAATGTTCGGCTACGCCTGCACCGAGACGCCGGAGCTAATGCCTGCTCCCATCTACTACGCCCACAAGATTCTCGAGAACCTGACCCGCCTGCGCAAGGCCGGCGAGCGCGGATGCGGCAAGCTCGGCCCTGACGCGAAGAGCCAGGTGACGATCCGCTACGAGAATGGCCGGCCAGCCGCGGTGACGCAGATCGTGCTGTCGACCCAGCATCTCGACGAGAGCATGACCTCCGCCGACGTGCGCAAGGTGGTCGAGCCCGTCATCCGCGAGACCCTTGCCGAAATCGCGATCGACGCCGACTGCAAATGGTGGATCAATCCGACCGGCAAATTCCTGATCGGCGGCCCCGACGGCGATTCCGGCCTCACCGGCCGCAAGATCATCGTCGACACCTATGGCGGCGCAGCTCCCCATGGCGGCGGCGCCTTCTCCGGCAAGGATCCGACGAAGGTCGACCGCTCCGCCGCCTACGCCGCGCGCTATCTCGCCAAGAACATCGTTGCGGCCAAGCTCGCCGACCGCTGCACCATCCAGCTGTCCTACGCCATCGGCGTGGCGCAGCCGCTCTCGGTCTATGTCGACACGCACGGCACCGGCAAGGTGGCGGACGACAAGTTGGAGGCGGCCATCGCCCAGGTCATGGACCTGAGCCCGCGCGGCATCCGCGAGCATCTGGGCCTGAACCGGGCGATCTATGCGCGCACAGCCGCCTATGGCCATTTCGGCCGCAAGACGATGCGCGATGGCGGCTTCTCCTGGGAGCGCACCGACCTCGTCAAGCCGCTGAAGGCTGCAATCGCCTGATGGCGAAGGAAACGGCCGGCTCCGGTCAGCCCGCTCGCGACGGTCACGTCGCGGGCGGTTCTTTTTTCGGCCGCCGCAAGGCCAAGAAACTGCGTGTCGGCCAGGCGGACCTGTTCCAGGGCCTGCTGCCGCGCCTGGCCCTGCCGCCCGATCTGCCTCCGGCGCTGGCGGCCTTGTTTCCCCTGCCGGTGCGCGAGATCAGGCTGGAGATCGGTTTTGGCGGCGGCGAGCATCTCTTGTCCGCCGCGCGCGCCGAGCCGGATGTCGGCTTCATCGGCTGCGAGCCCTTCGTCAACGGCATGGCAAAGATGCTCGCCGGCATCGAGCGCGAAGGCCTCGCCAACATCAAGCTGTGGCCCGATGACGCCGCGCCGCTGCTCGAACGCTTTCCGGACGCGTCGTTGGCGCGCATCGACCTGTTCTACCCCGACCCCTGGCCCAAGCGCCGGCAGCGGAAGCGCCGGTTCGTCTCGTCCGCCACGCTCCGGCAGGTGGCGCGGATGCTGAAGCACGGCGGCATGTTCCGCTTTGCGTCCGACATCGACGATTATGTCGGATGGACGTTGGTGCGTCTAGCGCAGGAGCCGCGTCTGCAATGGACCGCACAGGCGTCGCATGACTGGACCCAGCCGTTCGAAGGCTGGGTGAGGACCCGTTACGAAGCCAAGGCGATCATCGCGGGCCGCGTGCCGTCCTATGTGACGGCGGTGAAGGTCGCGGATTGAGCTCTCAGCGGCCGGTCTGCTCCTTGACGCGCATGAACTGAAGCACGCGCGTCGCCGTCGTCGGCGACAGGGCTTCATAGTTCGTGCGGGCGCGGTCCACCAGATGAGGGCGTTGATCCGCGGCAGGCCGTGCGCCGAGCAGGGCCTTGATGGTCGCCCAGTCCCAGTTCATGGCCTTGCCGATCACGAGGCAGGCGTCGCGGTCGGCGCCATTGATGGCCTGCTCCGCCGCCGAGACCGAAATCTTCGCCAGCGCCGACAGGGCCAGCACCGTGTGGTCCGTCTTTCCGCTCGCCGCGAGGCCTGCGAGCACGGCTTCGGTGAGCTTGCCCGTGGCCTGCATGCCGTCGATCATCCTCACCGCGGCCCTCCGAAGCTCGGCCTCGTCGGGCAGGTCCGCATCGCCAGGCATCTGCGCGACCGTCAGGGCCACGGGCGCGGGCTTCGTCATCAGGCGCCGGCGGGCGCTGTCGCGCGCGGCGTTCGACAGGTTGACCCGCAGCGGCTCCGGGATGTCCGAGCGTTCCCCGAGCGCGGATTGCAGCGCTTCGTCGGAGATGGCCCGCGTCACCATCAGGCTCATGCCCCGTCCCGAGAACAGCGCGGTCGGATTGCTGGCGAGGGCATGCGTAATGACGCGGTCGCCCTTGACCACGAGATAATCCGTGATGCCGGGAGTCAGGTGCGGCCGTTCGGTGATCGCCAGCATGTGGTCCTGGCCTTTCTCCGAGGCGACCGCGATGAGATCCTCCTCACCCAGCAGGGCTGAGCGCGTCAGCACCGGCCTTGCGATCGCGATGTCGTCGAGCGCGAGCTGGCGGATGACGCCGCGCGGCGCACGCGCCAGGTCCGCGATCCGCTCCGAAAGGCCCAGCCGCGCCGTGGGCCCGACGCGCGCGGCCAACCTGCCGATGACGACGTCGAAAACGCCGATCTGGTCGTCGCTGCATGCCTCGGCCATTGAGACGAACATGTCGGTCACGCGCGCGGCGGTGCTGGCCGCCCTGGCCTCCGTCTGCGACGAGAGGGCGCTGTCGAGTTCAGAGAGGACGGCGCTGACGCTTGTCATGATGAGGATTGAGCCTTGTGCTGTGGTCCGAACCATAAAGGCCAAGTCTCACCAGTCAGTTAGCGCAATGGCGAGGAAAGCGGCGCATGTCCATGCGAAGAAGGCGCAAGGCGTCCTTTGTTTGCATCGCCAGGCGGCGGGATGCTGGCTTGAACCCCGGCGCGATATCAACTATAAGCTGCGCAAAGCTCTGGTTTAGGCTCATAGCCACGATCAAGAGCGGGCCCAAAAAGCCCGCTCTTTTTTGTTGCCTGCGTCCCGCCGGGCAAGCACGTCCCGCGCATCGCTGAAGCAAAATCTGGGTTTCTCATGGCAGGCCAGGATCTGATGGCAGACCAAGACAAAAGGCTGATTCTGGAGAACGGCGTCGCCGCGCGGGTGGCGGCCGTCGTCGAGCCTGTGATCGAGCAGCTCGGCTACCGTCTGGTGCGCGTGCGCGTCAACGGCGTGAACGGCTGCACCGTGCAGATCATGGCCGAGCGTCCCGACGGCTCCATGGGCGTCGACGATTGCGAGGCGGTGAGCCGCGCCGTGTCTCCGGCGCTCGACGTCGAGGAGCCGATCACGGTGGCCTATTACCTCGAGCTCTCATCCCCCGGCATCGACAGGCCGCTGGTCCGGGCGGGCGATTTTTTGCGCTGGGCCGGGCATGACGCCAAGATCGAGATGGCGGTGCCGGCCGGGGGCCGGAAGCGCTTCCGGGGATTCCTGCGCGGAACCGATGGCGCGCGGGCCCAGGTCGAGCTGCCCGACGCGCCGGAAGGCTCGGAGCGCATCGTCTCGCTGCCGATCGCCGACATGGCCGAGGCCAGGCTGGTGCTCACCGATGCGCTGGTCGCTGAATCGCTCAAGCGCGGCAAGGATGGCCTCGAGCCCGCCATGCCGGAGCCGGAGGCCGTGGAGCGCCGCAAGGCGTCGCCCGGGCCGAAGCCGAAGCCGAAATTGAAACCCAAACGTGTCTCTGCCGGCAAGGCAGCGCGTCTTCATGCCGACAAAGAGGAGCATTGAGCCATGGTCGTCAGCGCCAATCGCCTTGAATTGCTGCAGATCGCCGATGCGGTCGCCCGTGAGAAGTCCATCGACCGGCAGATCGTCGTCGGCGCCATGGAGGATGCGATCGCCAAGGCTGCGCGCTCCCGGTACGGAGCCGAAACCGATGTCCACGCCGAGATCCATCCAAAGACGGGCGAGCTGCGCCTTTCGCGCCATCTGCAGGTTGTGGAGACCGTCGAGAACGACGCCGTCCAGATCAGCCTGGCCGAAGCTCGCCGCAAGAACCCGGCCGCCGAGGCCGGAGACGTGATCTCCGATCCGCTTCCGCCCTTCGATTTCGGCCGCATCGCCGCCCAGTCGGCTAAGCAGGTCATTGTGCAGAAAGTGCGCGAAGCCGAGCGCGACCATCAGTACGACGAATACAAGGACCGCATCGGCGACATCATCAACGGCACGGTCAAGCGCGTCGAGTACGGCAATGTGTTCGTCGACCTGGGCCGCGGCGAAGGCATCGTGCGCCGCGACGAGTTGATCCCCCGCGAGGCGTTCAAGGTCGGCGACCGCATCCGCGCCTATGTCTATGACGTGCGCCGCGAGCAGCGCGGCCCGCAGATCTTCCTGTCCCGCACGCATCCGCAGTTCATGGCCAAGCTGTTCGGCCAGGAAGTGCCGGAAATCTATGACGGCATCGTCGAGATCAAGGCCGTCGCCCGCGATCCGGGCTCGCGCGCCAAGATCGCCGTGATCAGCCGCGACTCCTCGATCGACCCGGTCGGCGCCTGCGTCGGCATGAGGGGAAGCCGCGTGCAGGCGGTGGTCGGCGAACTCCAGGGCGAGAAGGTCGACATCATCCCGTGGTCGCAGGACATCGCCACCTTCATCGTCAACGCGCTTCAGCCCGCTGAGGTCGCCAAGGTCGTGCTCGACGAAGAGGCCGACAAGATCGAGGTCGTGGTGCCGGACGAGCAGCTTTCGCTTGCCATCGGCCGCCGCGGCCAGAATGTCCGCCTGGCCTCGCAGTTGACTGGCTGGAACATCGACATCCTCACCGAGGCCGAGGAATCGGAGCGTCGCCAGAAGGAGTTCCTGGCGCGGACCGAGCTTTTCATGTCGGCCATGAACGTCGACGAGGTCGTCGGCCAGTTGCTGGCGTCGGAAGGCTTCCGCACCGTTGAGGAGGTCGCCTATGTCGATCTTGGCGAGTTGGCCGGGATCCAGGGTTTCGACGAGGACACCGCGACCGAGATCCAGAACCGTGCGCAGAGCTTCCTGGCGGAGCGGGAGGCCGAGTTCGACGACAGGCGCAAGGAGCTTGGCGTGGGCGACGAGCTTCGCGAGATCGACGGCGTCACCACGGCGATGATGGTGGCCCTTGGCGAAAACGAGGTGAAGAGCATCGAGGATCTGGCGGGTTGCGCCACCGACGATCTGGTCGGCTACACCGAGCGCAAGCAGGGCGAGAACACCCGTTATCCGGGCTTCCTCGACAGTTTCGGCATCTCGCGCGACGACGCCGAGGCCATGATCATGCAGGCGCGCGTCAAGGCCGGCTGGATCGAGGCGGATGCAGGCGACGAAGCTGGCCTGGAGGAAGGGGAGCCGCAGGAGGCCTGAGGCTGGCGACGGACATCGATAGGAATTTGCCTGCGATGGCCGGCTCGGCAGATGACAGGACCGAAAGCGAGCGCCGCTGCGTCGCGACGCGGCTGACCCTCCCGGCGGGCGACATGATTCGTTTCGTCGTCGGTCCCGAGGGACGGCTGGTCCCCGACATCCGCCGCAAGCTGCCCGGCCGCGGGGTCTGGACGGCGCTTTCGCGTGCGGCCGTCGAGCATGCGGTCAAGACGAAGGCGTTCGGCCGCTCGCTCAAGACCCAGGTCGTCGTGCCGGATGGGCTTGCCGACGAGATCGACCGGCTCCTGCTGCGCGATGCGCTGCAGTCCCTGGCGTTCGCCAACAAGGCAGGCCTGGTGGTGACCGGCTTCGGAAAGGTCGAGTCGGCGCTGGGCGGCGCATTTCGCCCCGCGGTCTGGATCGAATCATCCAACGGCGCCGGCGACGGCCGGCGGAAGCTGGCGCAGGCGGCCCATCGGCGGCATGGCGAGGCGGCGGCCCGCATCCCTTTGGCCGAATGTTTCTCGAGCAGCGATTTGGCGTTGGCGTTGGGGCGGGACCTTGTGATACATGCAGCGGTCAAAGACGGCGCGGCGGCAGGGGCTTTTCTCGATCGCTGGCGTCGACTCGTGCATTTCCGGACAAGACCGCTACCTCAAGCAGACCTGACCGCAAGCGCAAGCGAGCCCCAAGATGTAACAGCAGGACCGACATCGGAATGACCGATCAAAAGAATCCCGGCGACAAGACCCTCACCGTTGCGCCACCAAAGACACTGACTTTGAAGCGCCCGGTCGAGCAGAACACGGTGAAGCAAAGCTTCTCGCATGGCCGATCGAAGTCGGTCGTTGTCGAGGTCAAGCGGCGCATCTCCGGTCCGGGCGAGGCGCAGCATCATGCCCCCGCGCCTGTCCGGCAGGCATCGCCGCCACCCGCGCCGGCTGCTCCGGCCGCCGCGACGCCTCCGTTGGCGCCCAAGCCCGCGGCCAGCATGGTCCTCAGGACCTTGTCGGCGGATGAGCAGGATGCGCGCACGCGCGCCCTGGCGGATTCACGTGGCCGCGAAGACGACGGACGCCGGCAGGCCGCCGAGGAATCGCTCGCCCGCTCGCAGCGCGAGGAGCGCGAACGGGCCGAACGCGAATCCGCCGCCGCGCGTCAGCGTGACGAAGAAGAGCGCAAGCGCGCCGAAGACGATTTCCGCCGCCGCGGCCGCGAGGAAGCGGCCCGCAGGATGGGCGATGAGCCTTTGGCGCCGCGTCCCGCCGCAGCCGCGCCCGGCGTGGCCGACAGCCGCGCGCCCCGCAACGATGGCCGTCAGTTCCGCATGGACGGCCGCCCGCCGCGCATCGACATGCCCCGCAGCCCGCGTGAAGACATGCCGGCCCGGCCTGAAGGCGAGCGGCCTGCCATGCGCACCGACGCGCCTCGACCCGAGGGTGGCTTCCGGCCGCGCCTCGAAGGCGCCTCGCGTTTCGACAGCCCCCGCCCCGAGGGTGGGTTCCGTCCCCGCACTGACGGGCCTCGCCCTGAAGGCGGCTACCGTGGCACGCGGCCCGATGGCGGCGCTCCCCGGCCCGAAGGCGGTTATCGCGGCACGCGTCCCGATGGCGGCGCGCCTCGTCCCGAGGGCGGCTACCGTCCACGCACGGACGGCGACGGACCTCGCGGCCCGCGCCCGGCCGGAACCGGATTTGCACCTGGAACCGGCGCGCGCATGCTGCGCCCCGGCGAGCCGCCGCCTGTCGACCTGAGCGCGCCGCGCCGCGCCGCGCCGGGAGCAGGCCGCCCCCGCACCAACGATGACGACCGGCCCGGTGTCCGGCGCGGACCTGGCGGCGCGCCGAAGCCTGGCAGCACCGAAGTGCGCGTGCCGAAGGTCGGCGACAAGAGCCGGGGCCGCCTGACGCTGACCAATGCGCTCGACGCAGACGCCGAGCGCATGCGTTCGGTCGCCGCCTTCCGCCGCCGCGTCCAGCGCATGAGCGGCAACCGCGGCGGCAACGAGCCGAAGGAGAAGCTGTCGCGTGAGGTCGTCGTTCCCGAGACGATCACGATCCAGGAGCTCGCCAACCGCATGTCCGAGCGCGCGGTCGACGTCATCCGCCTCCTCATGAAGCAGGGCCAGATGCTCAAGATCACAGACGTGATCGATGCGGATTCGGCCCAGTTGATCGCCGAGGACATGGGCCACACCGTCAAGCGCGTGGCCGAGGCCGACGTCGAGGACGGGCTGTTCAACCTGCCCGATGACGACGGCGCGCTCAGCCCCCGTCCGGCTGTCGTGACGATCATGGGCCATGTCGACCACGGCAAGACGTCCCTGCTCGACGCGATCCGCCAGACCAACGTGGTTTCGGGCGAGGCGGGCGGCATCACCCAGCATATCGGGGCCTATCAGGTCTCCACGCCATCCGGCGCGAAGGTCTCGTTCATCGACACGCCCGGCCACGCCGCCTTCACGGCGATGCGCGCGCGCGGGGCCAAGGTGACCGACATCGTCGTGCTGGTCGTGGCCGCAAACGACTCGGTCATGCCCCAGACGGTCGAGGCGATCAACCACGCCAAAGCCGCGAAGGTCCCGCTCATCGTGGCGATCAACAAGATCGATCTTCCCGATGCGCGGCCGGAGCGCGTCAAGACCGACCTGCTGCAGCATGAAGTCCAGGTCGAGAGCCTCGGCGGCGACGTGCTCGAGATCGAAGTCTCCGCCAAGACGAGGCTGAACCTCGACAAGCTGCTCGAGGCCATCGCGCTTCAGGCCGAATTGCTGAACCTCACGGCAAACCCCGATCGACCCGCCGAAGGCACGGTGATCGAGGCCAAGCTGGACCGCGGCCGCGGCCCCGTCGCGACGGTCCTTGTCCAGCGCGGCACGCTGCGCACTGGCGACATCATCGTGGCCGGCTCCGAATGGGGCCGGGTGCGTGCGCTGGTCGGCGACACCGGAGCGATGATCAAGCTCGCGCCGCCGTCGATGCCGGTCGAGGTTCTCGGCTTCAACGGCACGCCTGAGGCCGGAGACCGCGTCGCGGTCGTCGAGTCCGAGGCGCGCGCCCGCGAGATCACCGATTACCGCACCCGCCAGAAGCGCGACATCGCCGCCGCCCGCGGCACGTCGGGCGCCGGCCGGTCGCTGGTCGACATGATGCGGGACCTCAAGGCCAGCGCCGGCCGCAAGGAGTTCCCGCTGCTGGTCAAGGGCGACGTGCAAGGCTCCGTCGAAGCCATCGTCGGCGCGCTGGAGAAGCTGGGCACCGACGAAGTGCGCGCCCGGGTCCTTCTGTCCGGCGTCGGCGGCATCAACGAGTCCGACGTCACGCTGGCGCAGGCCTCCGGCGCAGTGCTGATCGGCTTCAACGTGCGCGCCAACAAGGAAGCGCGCGAGGCAGCCGACAGGGCAGGCGTCGAGATCCGCTACTACAACATCATCTACGATCTCGTGGATGACGTGAAGGCGGCCATGTCGGGTCTGCTTGCGCCGACCCTGCGCGAGACGATGCTCGGCACTGCGACGATGCTCGAGATCTTCAACATCACCAAGTTCGGCAAGATCGCCGGCTGCCGCGTGACCGAAGGCATGATCGAGCGTGGCCAGCATGTCCGGCTCATCCGCGACAATACGGTCATCCACGAAGGCAAGCTCTCGACGCTCAAGCGCTTCAAGGACGATGCCAAGGAAGTCCAGGTCGGACAGGAATGCGGCATGTCCTTCGAGAACTATCAGGACATCCGTGCAGGCGACATGGTCGAGTGCTACCGTGTCGAAGAGATCAAGCGCACGCTCTGAGGCGTTCGCGCAATGCCTTGAACAAGCCCTCGCCGTCACGGCCGGGGCCTGTTCGTCTCCTGACACCGCTGCAGGCCGTAACCGAGACGCCGTCGCCGCTTTTTCGCGCACGCAACGCTGCAACTTATCATCGTCGATCATCTTTCGGCATCGGGATGGGTTCCATCCCGATGCGGGATGATCGAGCCCGGAGAGCGCACCATGGCGAAACCTCCCTCGCGAAGTCCCAAAGCCCCGACCCAGCGCCAGTTGCGCGTCGGCGAACTGATCCGCCATGAGCTCGCGGCCATGCTGGCTCGCGGCGAGATCCATGACGACGTGCTGGCGAAATATGTCGTCACGGTCACGCAGGTCCGCCTGTCGCCGGACCTCAAGCTGGCGACATGCTATGTGATGCCGCTCGGCGGAATGGACGAGAAGCCCGTCATCGCTGCGCTCGATCAGCACAAGCGCTATTTGCGCGGCGAGATGGCGAGCCGGGTCAACCTCAAGTTCGCCCCGGAGCTCAGGTTCCGCCGCGATGAAAGCTTCGACGAGGCCCTGCGCATCGACATGCTGCTGCATTCGGACAAGGTCCGGCGCGATTTGGCGAAGCCGCGCGATCACGAGGCTGAAGGCTGATGGATGAACTGCCAGCGGCCGATGCATCTCCGGCGCAGCCTGCAAGGCCCAGGAAGCGAGACGTCCACGGCTGGATCATTCTCGACAAGCCGGTTAACGAGACGTCGACGCATGCCGTTTCCGTGGTGAAGCATGCTTTCCATGCCAAGAAGGCGGGCCACGCCGGCACGCTCGACCCGCTCGCTTCCGGCATCCTGCCCATCGCGATGGGGGAGGCCACCAAGACCGTGCCCTTCGTCATGGATGGCCGCAAGGCTTACCGGTTCACGGTGACTTGGGGGGCGGAGACCGCGACGGACGATGCGGAGGGCGCGGTGATGCAGACCAGCCCCATGCGTCCTGAGGCGGAGGACATCGAAGCCATCCTGCCTGGCTTCACCGGCATCGTCATGCAGGTGCCGCCAAAATACTCAGCCATCAAGATCGCTGGCGAGCGCGCCTATGACCTGGCGCGCGACGGCGAGGACGTGGTGCTCCAGGCGCGGCCGGTCGAGATCGATGCGCTGGCCCTCGTCTCCCATGAGGGCGACACCTCGACCTTCGAGGCCGAATGCGGAAAAGGCACTTATGTGCGGGCCCTGGCGCGGGATTTCGGCCGTCTTCTGGGATGCTTCGGGCATGTCACCGAGCTGCGCCGCACCCGCGTCGGCCCGTTCACGGAAGCCGATGCGACGCCCCTCTCCATCTTCGCAGAGGCGCGCAGGGATGGCTCGGACGTGCTTGCGCTGATCAAGCCAGTGGCCCACGCGCTGGGCGAGATCCCCGCCATCGTGATCAGCCGCAACGATGCTGGCCGCCTGCAGCGCGGGCAGGCGTGCCTGCTGCGCGGATCGGATGCGCCGATAGCGGCCGAGGCCGTGGCGGTCTTCTGCCAGGGACAGCTCGTCGCCATCGGCGAGGTGATCAACGGCGAATTGCATCCTCGCCGCGTCTTTCTTCTGGGCGGCTGAGCCGGCGCGTCAACGCGCGGCCACGACCATGATCTCCACCTTGTAGTCTGCCGTCGCGAGGTCCGCCTTCACGGTGGCGCGCGCTGGCGTGTGACCCTGAACGACCCACTTGTCCCACACGGTGTTCATCTCGCTGAAGGTCGACATGTCGGTCAGCCAGATGTTCGCCGAGAGCACCTTGCTCTTGTCGCTGCCGGCTTCAACGAGCCTCGCTTCGATCTGCTCGAGGATGTCCGCGGTCTGCTCGGCGACCGATTTGCCCTTCGGGTTGCTGGCGACATGCCCGGCGAGATACACGGTGTCGCCGTGCACGACGGCCATGCTCATGCGCGGACCCACGCCAAGACGTTCGATGTTCATTGGTCATTTCCTTGTGCGAGTTGAAGCCTGCATCCGGGCCGTAGCCCATTTGCCGGCCGCGGGCAAACCGGATCAACCGGCCGCAGCGATCCAGCCGGCCCAGATCGCGCCATAGCGCAATCCTTTGCCGATGCCGACGAGCGCGATGAAGCGTCCCGGCGGGTAGTGAAGCAGCCCGGCTGCGACCGTCCCGAGATCGCCAATTCCCGGCACCCAGGAGAACAGGAGCGCGAGCCATCCGAAGCGGCCGAACAGCGCCTCGCCTTTCCGCAGCGTGGCGTCGTCGGGCCTCAGCCGCGCCGGAAGCCGGTCGATGCCGCCGTCGGCGATGATGCGGCCGGCCCACCAGTTCATCGCCGACCCGAGCGTGTTGAAGACGGTTGCAACAAGCCACAATGCAACCGGGCTGACGGTCCCGCGATGCAGGAGCCCGGCGAAGGTGGCTTCGGACGGAAATGGCAGGATGGTCGCCGCGAGGAAGGCGGAAGCCGCCATCGTGGCCAGCGATGCAATGGTTTCAAGCATCGGGGCCGTCATTGCGAGGCGCTGCCGAAGCCATCAGGCCATGATGCGCGGAGCGGCTCGCAAGGACGCTCATCGCCCTCACAGCCGCCTGAGGGCGACGGTCTGGATGCGGTGGCTGGCGCCCTTGGTCAGGATCAGGCTGGCGCGCTGGCGCGTGGGAAGGATGTTCTCCCGCAAATTCGGCAGGTTGATGCGGTCCCAAAGGCTTTCGGCGATCTGGAGCGCCTCTGGCTCAGACAAGTCGGCATACTTTCGGAAGAACGATCTCGGGTCGCGAAACGCCGTCTCCCGCAGGAGCAGGAAACGGTTGATGTACCACCGGCGCAGGTCCTGCTCATCGGCATCAAGATAGATCGAGACGTCGAAGAAATCCGAGACGAACGGGATCGTCGAGCCGTCCTTGGGCAATCTCGCGGGCTGCAGCACGTTGAGCCCCTCGACGATCAGGATGTCGGGCCGCTCCACCGCGGTCTCCTCCCCGGCCACGACATCATACACCAGATGGGAATAGACCGGGGCCTTGACGACGGGGAGGCCGGCCTTCACCTGCGACAGGAAGCGCAGGAGCATTGCGCTGTCATAGCTCTCCGGAAAGCCCTTGCGCTCCATCAGGCCTCGCGCGGCCAGTTCGGCGTTGGGCAGCAGGAAGCCGTCGGTGGTGATGAGCTTGACCTTCGGCGTGTTCGGCCAGCGCGACAGGAGCGCGGTGAGGACGCGCGCCGTCGTGGACTTGCCCGCCGCGACCGATCCTGCCAGGCCGATCACATAGGGGACCTTGACCTCCGCTTCCGCCTGCAGGAAGCGCTGTGTCGCCTTGAACAGGCCTTGGGCCGCGGCGACATAGACCGACAGCAGGCGCGAGAGCGGCAGGTAGATCGACACGACCTCATCCAGCGAGATCGGGTCGTTGATGGATTGCAGCTTCTCGATGTCGTCGACATTCAATGTCAGCGGCGTGTCGGCGCGCAGATGGGCCCACTCGTCGCGCGAGAACACGCGGTACGGCGACAAGTCAGGCTCTGCTGCGGAGGCTCTGATCTTGCTGGCATCTTCTACGCGCTGATCCATGCGGCACTCTGTAAACGCAACGACCGGAGAGGATGTCTGAAGTCAGATCGGACCCTTGTCGCGTCACTTAAACGGTCTCGCAGCCTTTTCCGCAAGCCCGGATCGTGCATTGCGCCTTTCAAGCTCCCTCATCACATCGTCGAGGGCGACAGCCTGGCTTTCGAGTAGGACCAGCAGGTGAAACAGCACATCCGCGGCCTCGGCAGTCAGCGCGGCCTTGTCGCCCTGCACCGCGGCGATGACGGCCTCCACGGCCTCCTCGCCGAATTTCTTCGCGACGCGGTCCGGGCCGGACGCCAGGAGCTTCGACGTCCAGCTCTCATCGGGCGATGCCTTGGCGCGCTCATGGATGATGGCTGCGAGATCGGCGAGCGAGAATGCGGGCATCCGGTTTGTCCTCAATCGAGCCGGACGGCGAGGCCCGCCGCCTTCATATGCGCCTTGGCCTCGCCGACCGTATGGGCGCCGAAGTGGAAGATCGAAGCCGCCAGCACCGCGCTGGCATGCCCGTCGCGCACGCCGGCCACCAGATCGTCGAGCGTGCCGACCCCGCCCGATGCGATCACGGGCACGCTGACCGCATCGGCGATGGCGCGGATCAACTCGTTGTCGTAGCCGACCCGCGTCCCGTCCCGGTCCATGGAGGTGACCAGCAGCTCCCCCGCGCCAAGCGACGTGACCTCGCGGGCGAAGGCCACGGCGTCGATCCCGGTCGCCTCGCGCCCGCCGTGGGTGAAGATCTCGAAGCGGCTAGGCGCGCCCGGCGGAGAGACCCGCTTGGCGTCGATGGCCACGACGACACACTGCGCGCCGAATTTCTCCGCCGCCTCACGCACGAACTCGCGCCTTGTGACCGCCGCGGTGTTGATCGAGACCTTGTCCGCGCCGGCCAGCAGCAGGCGGCGGATATCGTCGGTGGTGCGCACGCCGCCCCCCACCGTCAGCGGCATGAAGCAGGCTTCCGCGGTGCGGGTGACGGCATCCAGCAGGATTCCGCGGCCTTCATGGCTGGCGCTGATGTCGAGAAAGCACAATTCGTCCGCGCCGGCCTCGTCATAGGCCCGGGCCGCGGCGACAGGGTCGCCCGCGTCGACGAGATCGACGAACTTGACGCCCTTGACGACCCGTCCGTCCTTCACGTCGAGGCAGGGAATGATGCGGATTTTCAGGGTCATGCTGCACGCGGTTCCATGACGAAAGCAAGCGCCTCGGAGGCATCAAGCCTGCCGTCATAGAGTGCCCGCCCGGTGATGGCCCCTTCCAGGACAGCCGCATCAGGCTGCATCAGACGTTTGACGTCGGCCATCGAAGCCAGCCCGCCGGAGGCGATCACGGGAATGGCGAGCGCCTTGGCAAGGGCAATGGTGCCCTCCCAGTTGATGCCGCCCAGCATGCCGTCGCGCGCGATGTCGGTGTAGACGATGGCCGCCACGCCCGCATCCTCGAAGCGCTGGCCAAGTTCGGTTGCATTCAGTGAAGAAGTCTCGGCCCAGCCCTCGACTGCCACGAAGCCATCGCGCGCATCGATGCCGACGACGACCCTTTCGGGATGCGCCCGCGCCGCGGCCCGCACGAAATCGGGGTCCCGCAACGCAGCCGTGCCAATGATGACGCGGGCGACGCCTTTTTCGAGCCACCCCTCCACGGCCCGAAGGTCGCGGATGCCGCCGCCGAGCTGCACCGGAAAAGCGACCCTTGCGAGAATCGCATCGACGGCTTCGCCGTTCATCGGCTTGCCGGCGAAGGCTCCGTCGAGATCGACGACATGCAGCCAGCGGAAGCCCTGCGCTTCGAAGATCCCGGCCTGCGCTGCAGGGTCATCATTGAACACGGTCGCCCGGTTCATGTCCCCCTGCTTCAGGCGCACGCACTGGCCGTCCTTGAGGTCTATGGCGGGAAACAGGATCATGGCGTCCACTCGAGGAAGTTCGTGATCAGCCTCAGCCCGAGCTTCTGGCTTTTCTCCGGGTGGAACTGCGTGCCGGCAAGGTTGTCGCGGGCGATGAGGGCCGTGACCTCGCCGCCATGGTCTGTGCTGGCGAGAAGATCTGATTCATCGTCCAGCTGCATTGCGTAGGAATGCACGAAATAGGCGTGCCAGCCCTCCGCCCCTGTCCGGATGCCGGAGAGCAGCGGATGAGGACGCGCCGCGTCCAGCGTGTTCCAACCCATATGCGGGATCTTGAGGCCGGGATCGCGCGGGACGATCGCCGCCACGTCGCCCTTGATCCAGCCGAGGCCAGCGCTGACTTCATGCTCGAGGCCTCGGCCGGCCATCAGCTGCATGCCGACGCAGATGCCGAGGAAAGGCTGGCCTTTGACCGCCACGACGTCTTCAAGCGTTTCGACCATGCCGGTGACGGCGGCCAGCCCGCGCTTGCAGTCCGCGAAGGCGCCCACGCCCGGCAACACGATCCGGTCCGCCGTGCGCACGATGTCCGGGCTGCTCGTCACGACGATGGTGCGCGCCAGTCCGGCCTCGCGCGCGGCGCGATCGAAAGCCTTGGCGGCCGAGTGCAGGTTGCCGGAGCCATAATCGATGATCGCGACCGTCTGCATGAGAGGTCAGCGAGCCTTCGGCTCGGGGAAGAGGCCGAGCACGCCCTGATCTGCATGGGCCGGCATCAATGCGGCATAGGCGCGCGCGGGCGCTGCGCCGGTTGGCGAGGCCAAGCTCTCGAAGAAGCGCCTCTCGACGGTGTCGATGTCGCGTCCCTCGACCACGCCGGCCAGCGTCCAGCCTTTGCGCAGCAGCTTCCTCTCCAGCAGCGCACGGCCTTCGAAGCCCAGGAACAGCCCCGTCAACGCCTGCGCCAGCGCAAGGCCCGTTGCGTTGACGCCGATCGCGCGCCCGCCCAGCGCGATGGCCGCCGAGACCGCGAGGAAAATGGCGAGCGCGAGCCAGAGCCGCTTCGACAGCAGCCAAAGCCCGGTGAAGATGAACGCGAAGATGGCGAACCCGTCCTTGAGGAAGACGCTCCTGCCCAGGTGGTCGGCCGGATCGGCCGAAGGGTCGGGCGGAGGGGTCAGGACTGTGTAGAACGCCATGCCGCAACCCTCACAATGCACCTTTGGTGGAGGGAATGCGCCCGCCCTCGCGCGGGTCGATGGCGAGCGCCGCGCGCAAGGCCCGCGCCAACCCCTTGAAGCAGCTTTCGGCGATGTGATGCGAGTTCGCGCCGTAAAGTGTCTCGACATGCAGCGTCAGGCCCGCGTTCATGGCGAAGGCCTGGAAGAACTCGCGCACCAGCTCGGTGTCGAACTCGCCGATCTTCGGCGTCGGAAACATGGTGCGGAAGACGAGAAAGGGCCGACCGGAGACATCCGCCGCGACCCGCGTCAGCGTCTCGTCCATCGGCAAATGAACGTCGGCGTAGCGCGCAAGGCCCTTCTTCTCGCCCATCGCGGCGAGGATAGCTTGGCCCAGCGCGATGCCGACATCCTCGACCGTGTGGTGGAAGTCGACGTGCAGGTCGCCCGTCGCCTCTGCCGTGACGTCGATCAGCGAATGGCGTGCGAACAGCTCCAGCATATGGTCGAAGAAGCCCACGCCCGTCCGGATGTCGGCCTTGCCGGATCCGTCGAGATTGACCGAAACGGTTATGTCCGTCTCCGCTGTCTTGCGCTTGATGGTGCCTGTGCGCATGGATCGCCTTGTGGATCGTGAAGTTGCGGTGGCTTTAGCAGGGCTTTGACGGCAAGGCCAACGTTATGAAAGCCTTCCGGGCCGTTCAGCCCGTTGGTTAAGCGCGCCAGATTGCCTACATGTGGTGATCAATCCAACGAACACGCGATTCGTCGCGATGGAGCAGGTTATGATGGAGCACGGGGCTCTTCCCGCGATGCACGCCACCACGATCCTGATGGTGCGCAAGGGCGGCAAGGTCGTGATCGGCGGCGACGGGCAGGTCAGCCTCGGCGCCACCATCATCAAGGGCAACGCCCGAAAGGTCCGCCATCTGGCGAAGGGAGCCGTGATCGCCGGCTTCGCGGGGGCCACGGCCGACGCCTTCACCTTGTTCGAGCGGCTGGAGGTCAAGCTGGAGCAGCATCCCACGCAGCTCATGCGCGCGTGCGTCGAGCTCGCCAAGGACTGGCGCACGGACCGCTATCTGCGCCGCCTCGAAGCCATGCTGCTGGTGGCCGACAAGGAGGTCGGCTTGCTGCTCTCCGGCACCGGCGATGTGCTGGAGCCTGCTGACGGCATCATGGCGATCGGCTCGGGCGGCAATTACGCGCTCGCCGCGGCCCGCGCGCTGGCCGACAGCGACCTTGGCGCGGAGGACATCGTGCGCAAGGCCATGAAGATCGCCGGCGACATCTGCGTCTACACGAACCATTCGCTCGTCATCGAACATCTTGACGTGGCCTGAGGCGCTTTCATGACAACCTTTTCCCCCCGCGAGATCGTCTCCGAGCTGGACCGGCACATCGTTGGCCAGAAGGACGCCAAGCGCGCCGTGGCCATCGCCCTGCGAAACCGCTGGCGGCGTCAGCAGCTCGTCGGCCCGTTGCGTGACGAGGTCAGCCCCAAGAACATCCTGATGATCGGGCCCACCGGCTGCGGCAAGACCGAGATCTCGCGCCGCCTCGCAAGGCTGGCGAACGCGCCGTTCCTGAAGGTCGAGGCCACCAAGTTCACCGAAGTCGGATATGTCGGCCGCGATGTCGAGTCGATCGTGCGCGACCTGCTGGAGATCGGCATCGGGCTGGTGCGGGACGCCAAGCGCAAGGAGGTCCAGACCAAGGCCCATGCCGCCGCGGAGGAGCGCGTGCTCGATGCGCTGGTCGGCGTTTCGGCTAGTCCGGCGACCCGCGATTCGTTCCGGCGAAAGCTGCGCGCCGGAGAGCTCGACGACAAGGAGATCGAGGTCGAGCTGCCCAACAATTCGGGCGGCGCGATGCCGATGTTCGAGCTGCCGAACCAGCCGGGCGCATCGATGGGCGCGATCTCCATCGGGGACATCTTCGGCAAGGCGTTCGGCAAGGCCGGCAAGCCGCGGCGGCTGAGCGTGAAGGAGGCCTATGATCCGCTCGTCCAGGAGGAGAGCGACAAGATGCTCGACCAGGACGCCGTCGTTCAGGAAGCCATCCGGCAGGTGGAGGACAACGGCATCGTGTTCCTCGACGAGATCGACAAGATCTGCAGCCGTGAAGGACGAAGCGGCGGCGACGTCAGCCGCGAGGGCGTGCAGCGCGATCTTCTGCCGTTGATCGAGGGAACGACCGTTTCGACCAAGCATGGCCCGGTCAAGAGCGACCACATCCTCTTCATCGCGTCCGGCGCCTTCCACGTGGCCAAGCCGTCCGATCTGCTGCCCGAGCTGCAGGGCCGCCTGCCCATCCGCGTCGAATTGCTGCCGCTCGACGTCGAGGATTTCAAGCGGATCCTCACCGACACGGAGGCCAGCCTGGTCAAGCAGTCGGTGGCGATGATGAGCACCGAGGGCCTGACGGTGATCTTCACGGAAGATGCGGTCGATGCGCTCGCCCGCGTGGCCGTGCATGTCAACGCGACCGTCGAGAACATCGGCGCGCGCCGCCTTCAGACCGTGATGGAACGGGTGCTCGACGACATTTCGTTCACTGCGCCCGACCGGGGCGGCGAAACCGTCAACATCGACGCGGCCTATGTCGAGGAGCGCGTCGGCGATCTGTCGAAGAACACGGACCTGTCGCGGTTCATCCTGTGAGCGCAATCCGTGGCTGACGTGCCGCGCGCACCCGGCCGATCGACGCCAGCGCGCATGACGGACGATCCAGCCGTCCTGCCCGCGGTCTCGCCCGCCCCGGCGCCGCGCCTCGTGCGCGGCGCCGCGCTGGTGGGCGTCGCCACCGTCCTGTCGCGCATCATGGGCTTTGCGCGCGACATCCTCATTGCGAGGGCGCTGGGCGCGGGTCCGGTTGCGGATGCGTTCCTCGTAGCTTTCCGCCTGCCGAACATGTTTCGCCGCATCCTGGGCGAGGGCGGGCTCAATGCGCCGTTCGTCCCCGTCTATCTCGGCGTCCGTAGCGCCGAAGGCGAGGATGAGGCGCGTCGCTTCGCCGGGGAGGCGCTCGGCAATTTCGCAGCCTTGCTGCTGATGGTCGTCGCCGTCGCTGAACTGACGGCTCCCTGGCTCGTGCTGGCGCTGGCGGGCGGCTTCAGGGATGCGCCCGAGACGTATCGCCTGGCGCTGGCCTGGACCCAGCTTTCGCTTCCCTTCATCGGGCTGACGGTGATGGCCTCGCTGGCCGCGGCCCTCCTCAACGCCGAAAGACGCTTCGCTGTCGCCGCCCTCGCGCCGATCATGCTGAACGTCGTCCTCATCGGCGCGCTTTACTGGAGCGGCAGGCAGGGCCTCGACGCCTCGTCGGTCGCGGGCGCCCTCGCACTGTCGGTGACGCTGGCCGGCGCTCTGCATCTGCTGCTCGTGTTCTGGGCGCTCGGCTGGCGAAAGCCGGGCATTCCGCGCTTCAGGCTGGGATGGTCGAAGCCGATGCGGCGGCTGGCGATGCTGGGCGTGCCTGCCCTTCTCGTCAGCGCCACGTCGCAGTTCGTCCTTCTGGCCGCAACGCAGATCGCGTCGTCGCAGGCCGGTGCCGTGTCCTGGCTTTACTATGCCGACCGCATATTCCAGCTGCCATTGGGCTTCGTGGCGGTCGCGATGGGCGTGGTGCTGCTGCCCGAAATCGCCGCGAGCGAGGCGGCGGAGGATGCAGCCGGCCGCCGCGCCGCAGTCGACGGGGCGTTGGCGCTCGGCCTGCTTCTGGCGCTGCCGGCCGCGACCGCGCTTTTCCTGCTGGCCGAACCCATCGTCGCCGTCCTTTTCGAGCGCGGCGCGTTCGGCCCGCTCGACCGGGAGCGCACCGCAGCGGCGCTGGCTGCCTTCGCTGTCGGGCTGCCCGGGGCCGTGATCGCGAAAGTGCTTTCGCAGATCTATCTCGCCCGCCAGAAGCCGATGGCCCCGCTGGCCGTCGGAGCTGTCTCGGTGGCCGTCGCCTTGCTTGCCGGCTGGCGCCTGTCGAATGGCGTGCCCGCAGCCGGGGCGGCCTTCGGCGCGTCGCTGGCGTTCTGGACCCAAAGCCTGCTGCTTGGCGCGCTGCTCGTCATGCACGGGCTCTGGCGCCCATCCCGTCCTCTGCTGCGCGCGGTCCTTGGCTGCGCCGCCGCCGCCGGCGCGATGGCCGCGCTCCTGGTCTGGCTTGGCCCGGGCCTGCGCGCTCTGCTGATCGGCCCGGCGGCGGGGGTCCCCGAGTTCGTGCTTCTGGCCGGCGTCTGCTGCGCCGGACTGGCCCTGCACCTCGCCGCAGCATGGACGTTCGGTGCGTTCATGCCCGGACGGCCCGGCAGCCTGAGGGCCGAAGGCAGGCCTGACGCTGTTCCCGGCACGGATGCCCTTGTCAGCGCGCGCACTGATCGCGCATAAGGCGCGGGCCTGTCCAGATCATCTCGGCTGGACCGGTGTTTTCGCGGGAGGCGCCGTCCAGCTTCACGCGCAATGTTCTTGCGATTGGAATGTCCCATGCCTCAGTTCACGCCCCGCGTCTTTTCCGGGATGCAGCCGACGCACACCTTGCACCTTGGCAATTACCTGGGAGCGCTGAAGCGCTGGGTCCAGATGCAGGACAGCCATGAATGCATCTTCTGCGTGGTCGACATGCACGCGATCACGCAGGGCTTCGACGTCTGGGGCGGGCCGAAGGTGCTTCAGCGCTCGATCCGCGAGGTTGCGGCGGCCTACATCGCGGCCGGGATCGACGTGAAGCGTTCGATCCTGTTCAACCAGAGCCAGGTCGGCCAGCACGCCGAGCTTGCCTGGGTCTTCAACACAGTGGCGCGCCTTGGCTGGCTCAACCGCATGACCCAATTCAAGGAGAAGGCCGGCAAGGACCGCGAGAACGCGTCCGTCGGACTTTATGACTACCCGGTGCTGATGGCGGCCGACATCCTGCTGTACAAGGCCACCGCCGTGCCTGTGGGCGAGGACCAGAAGCAGCATCTGGAATTGACGCGCGACATCGCGCAGAAGTTCAACACCGATTTCGCCGCCTCCATCGCCGAAAACGGCCACGGCGACGGGTTTTTTCCGATCACCGATCCGATCATCGGCGGCCCGGCGGCGCGCGTCATGAGCCTGCGCGACGGATCGAAGAAGATGTCGAAGTCGGATCCGTCGGATTATTCGCGGATCAACATGACCGATGACGCCGACAGCATCGCCCAGAAGGTGCGCAAGGCCAAGACGGACCCGGAGGCTCTGCCTTCCGAGGAGAAAGGCCTCGAAGCGCGTCCCGAGGCAGACAATCTCGTGGGCATCTATGCGGGCCTGGCGGACACGACCAAGCAGCTTGTGCTCGATCAATTCGGCGGCGCGCAGTTCTCCGGCTTCAAAGCCGCCCTGGTCGATCTGGCGGTGGCGAAGCTGTCGCCGATCAACGGGGAGATGAAGCGGCTCCTCGACGATCCCGCCGAGATCGACCGCATCCTCGCCGACGGCGCGGACCGCGCGCGCGAGATCGCGGTCCAGACGATGGACGAGGTCAAGGACATCGTCGGCTTCGTCCGCAAGCGGTGACGGCCGGGAGCACCCCAGG
This sequence comes from Allobosea sp., assembly GCA_031412095.1. Lineage (GTDB taxonomy): Bacteria > Pseudomonadota > Alphaproteobacteria > Rhizobiales > Beijerinckiaceae > Allobosea. The sequence goes on along the minus strand of JANOCI010000061.1, from coordinate 3,583 downwards.
GCGGCGGCCGCCCGGCGCGCGCCTTGCTTTCGCCGCGCGGCTCCGATCAAGATGCCGTGAGGGGGCGGGATACGACACATGGCACCAGCAGCACGTCGGGCCTATGAGCCGGGCCATCGGCCGAAGTTCATGGCCGTGGTCGACGAAACCACCGAATGCAGCCGCGCGGTTCGGTTCGCGGCCAGACGCGCGGCGCGAATCGGCTCCGGCGTCCTTCTCGTCGCGGTCGTCACGCCGCCCGAGTTGACGGAATGGCTCGGCGTCGGCGAGGTGATGGAGGCTGAAGCGCTGGCGCTGGCCGAGCGGCAGCTCGAAGCAAGCGCCGCCATCGTGCGGGCCGTGGCTGGGCTGGAGCCGGAAAGGCAGGTCCGCCGCGGCCAGAAGGCGGAGCAAATCCTCAAGCTGATCGACGAGGATGAGGACATCGCCATCCTCGTGCTCGCCGCCGGCACCGAAAGCGAAGGGCCGGGGCCGCTCGTCAGCGTCCTCGCCGGGCGTTCCGCCGGCCATTTCCCGATCCCGCTGGCGATCGTGCCCGGTCATCTGGGCGATGCGGAGATCGACGCGCTGGCCTGAGCGGCAGGATGCCTCGGTTCAGGACAGGCTGACCGTGAAGCTGTTTCCCGACGGGTCTTCGCCGGATGCCGGCATCTGCGCGGGCGGCGCCCCGGCCTGACCCGCGGCGATCTCGAAGCCCGCCAGTCCCGCAGCGCCCGGCGCGGGCTTCGCGGCGTGACGGCTATGCCAAACATTGACCGCGACGTGATGGTGGTATCCGCCCCAGCTCATGAAGCTTGCGCCCGGATAACGCGCCATCACCTGCATGTGAAGCGTCTCGACATAAAACGCCTCCGCCGCCGACAGGTCGCCGACCTTGAGGTGGATGTGGCCGATGCGCGCCCCTGCCGGCATGCGCCACGGCCCTGCGCCGGCGTCCCGCTCGGCCATCAGCGAGGCCCCGTCGAGCGGCAGCGTCGCCATCTTGATCATGCCGGCGTCGCGCGGCCACTCGGCGCGCCTGCGGTCGGCATAGATCTCGATGCCGTTGCCTTCCGGATCGGACAGATAGAGCGCCTCGCTGACGAGATGGTCCGATGCGCCCTCGATGTGGACGCCGTGCAGCCCCGCGTGGGCGGTCCAGTTCGCCAGGTCGCGCCGTGACGGCAACAGGAAGGCGGTGTGGAAAAGGCCGGGCGAATCGGCGGCCGCCTCGCGCAGGCCAGGGACGTGCGCAAGCCTGATCAGCGGCTCGCCGTCCGCAGCGCCGAGTTCGACGGCCGTTGCGCTCGACGGAAGGCGCGAGAGGCCGAGGACCTTTTCGTAGAATGAGGCCATCGCGCCCGGATCGCGGACATTGAGCGTGACGCGCCGGATATGCGCCGGCGCGTCGAGGGCTTCGAGGCGTGGAGCGGTGACAGGAGCGGTGCCGGACATGGAGAACCTGCGCTTGAGATGATCAGGCGCAGGTTATGGCATGCCATGAAGGCAAAGTCCGGGCTGGGGCGGCAAGCCGAAACTTGCGCTTTCGCAATACAGGGTCAGCCGGCGACGGCGATCTTCATCTTCTCGGTGCGCTTGCGCTCGTTCGGATCGAGCTTGATCTTGCGCAGCCGGATGGACTTGGGCGTGACCTCCACGAGCTCGTCGTCCTGGATCCAGGCAAGGGCCCTCTCCAGCGTCATGCGGATCGGCGGCGTCAGGCGCACGGCCTCGTCCTTCGACGTCGTGCGGATGTTGGTCAGCTTCTTGCCCTTGAGCACGTTGACCTCAAGATCGTTGTCGCGGGTGTGGATGCCGATGATCATGCCCTGATAGACCTTCCAGCCGGGCTCGATCACCATCGGGCCGCGATCCTCGAGGTTCCACAAGGCATAGGCCACGGCTTCGCCCGCGTCCGTCGAGATCAGCACGCCGTTGGTGCGGCCGACCATCTCGCCGCGATAGGCCTGATAGGCATGGAACAGCCGGTTCATGATCGCGGTGCCGCGCGTGTCGGTCATCAGTTCCGACTGGTAGCCGATCAGACCGCGCGTCGGCGCATGGAACACGAGGCGCAGACGGTTGCCGCCGGAAGGGCGCATCTCCAGCATCTCGGCTTTGCGCTCGCTCATCTTCTGCACGACGATGCCCGAGTGCTCCTCGTCCACGTCGATCAGGACCTCCTCGATCGGCTCGAGCAGGTTGCCCTCGGCATCCTTCTGGTAGACCACGCGGGGCCGCGACACGCCGATCTCGAAGCCTTCGCGGCGCATGGTCTCGATCAGGATGGCGAGCTGCAGTTCGCCGCGGCCCGAGACGATGAATGCGTCCTTGTCGGACGCCTCCTCGATCTTGAGCGCGACGTTGCCCTCCGCCTCCTTGAGCAGGCGGTCGCGGATGACCCGGCTGGTGACCTTGTCGCCCTCGGTCCCCGCCAGGGGAGAATCGTTGACGATGAACGACATCGACACGGTTGGCGGATCGATCGGCTGGGCCTTCATGGCCTCCATCACCTCCGGCGCGCAGAACGTGTCCGCGACCGTGCCTTTGCTGAGGCCGGCGATTGCGATGATGTCGCCGGGAACGGCCTCGTCGATCGGCGTGCGCTCTACGCCCCGGAACGCCAGGATCTTGGTGACGCGGCCCGTCTCGACCAGCGTGCCGTCCTGCGCCAGCGCCTTGATCGGCATGTTCGGCTTGATCGAGCCGGAGGTGACGCGTCCGGTGATCATGCGTCCCAGGAACGGATTGGCTTCGAGCAGCGTGCCGATCATGCGGAACGGCCCTTCCTCGGTCTTGGCTTGCGGCACGTGCGTCAGCACGAGGTCGAACAGCGGTCCGAGGCCCTCGTCCTTCGGGCCTTCCGGCGCCGCGGCCATCCAGCCGTCGCGGCCCGAACCATACAGGATCGGGAAGTCGAGTTGGTCATCGGTGGCGTCGAGCGCGGCGAACAGGTCGAACACGTCGTTGATGACGCGCTGCGGCTCGGCGTCCGGCCGGTCGACCTTGTTGACGGCGACGATCGGGCGCAAGCCCACCTTCAGCGCCTTGCCGACGACGAACTTCGTCTGCGGCATCGGGCCTTCGGCGGCGTCGACGAGCACGACCGCGCCGTCGACCATGTTGAGGATGCGCTCGACCTCGCCGCCGAAGTCGGCGTGGCCCGGCGTGTCGACGATGTTGATGCGCACGTCCTTCCAGACGACCGATGTCGCCTTGGCGAGGATCGTGCCGATCATGCGAAACGGGCCGTCCTCGGTCTTGGCCGGCGGCACGTGCGAGAGGATCATGTCGAACAGCGGCGCGAGGCCCTTGTCCTTCGGCCCCTCGGGCGCCGCGGCCATCCAGCCGTCGCGGCCCGAGCCGTAGAGGATCGGGAAGTCGAGCTGCTCGTCGGTCGCGTCGAGCGCGGCGAACAGGTCGAACACGTCGTTGATGACGCGCTGCGGCTCGGCGTCGGGCCGGTCGACCTTGTTCACCGCGACGATGGGCTTCAGTCCGACCTTCAGGGCCTTGCCGACGACGAACTTCGTCTGCGGCATCGGGCCTTCGGCGGCGTCCACGAGCACCACCGCGCCGTCCACCATGTTGAGGATGCGCTCGA
>JANOCI010000060.1:0-18455 GCA_031412095.1 Allobosea sp. | reverse complement strand
TCGCCGTGCTTCTTGGTCAGCACCTCGCCATGATAGTTCGTCGGGATGCCGCCCATGTTGTAATGCACCGTCGGCAGCACCGGGATCGGCTCCCGGGTGACGTCGACGCCGGCAAACACGCGGGCGCTCTCCGAAATCCCGGGAAGGCGCTCGTGCAGGATCTTGGGGTCCAGATGGTCGAGATGAAGGTAGATGTGATCCTTCTTCTTGCCCACGCCGCGCCCGTCGCGGATCTCCATGGTCATGGCGCGCGAGACCACGTCGCGCGACGCGAGGTCCTTCGCGGATGGCGCGTAGCGCTCCATGAAGCGCTCGCCTTCGGAATTCGTGAGGTATCCGCCCTCGCCGCGCGAACCTTCGGTGATCAGGCAGCCGGCGCCGTAGATGCCGGTGGGGTGGAACTGCACGAACTCCATGTCCTGCAGCGGCAGCCCGGCCCGCAGCGCCATGGCGTTGCCGTCGCCTGTGCAGGTGTGGGCCGACGTCGCGGAGAAGTAGGCCCGGCCATAGCCGCCGGTGGCGAGGATGGTCTGGCTGCCGCGGAAGCGGTGCAGGGTGCCATCGTCCATCTTGAGCGCGATGACGCCGAGGCAGCGTCCGTCTTCGCTCATCATCAGGTCGATGGCGAAGTATTCGATGAAGAACTCGGTCTGTGCGCGAAGGGCCTGGCCGTATAGCGTGTGCAGGATGGCGTGCCCGGTGCGGTCGGCGGCTGCGCAGGTGCGCTGCGCTATGCCCTCGCCATAATTCGTGGTCATGCCGCCGAACGGCCGCTGATAGATCTTTCCAGCCTCGGTGCGGGAGAACGGCACGCCCCAATGCTCGAGCTCGTAGACTGCGGCGGGCGCGTTCCTGACGAGGTATTCGATCGCGTCCTGGTCGCCGAGCCAATCCGAGCCCTTGACCGTGTCATACATGTGGAAGCGCCAGTCATCCTCGCCCATGTTGCCGAGCGCGGCCGAAATGCCGCCCTGAGCCGCCACGGTGTGCGAGCGCGTCGGAAACACCTTGGAGATGCAGGCCGTCTTGAGCCCGGCCTGCGCACAACCGACGGTGGCGCGAAGGCCGGCGCCGCCTGCGCCCACCACGATCACGTCGAACGCGTGGTCGGTGATGTCGTAGCCGTAAGTCTTCGCCTGCGCAGCGGCAGGCTTCTGGGCTGTGGCCATGATGTCAGCCTCCAAACGAGATTTTAAGGATCGCGAAGATCGAGGCCGCACCAACCGCGACCGTGAAGAAGGTGTTGCCGATCACGGCCAAGACCTTGGCCCCTTCGCCATGAACATAGTCCTCGATGATGGTCTGCATGCCCAGCCGCATGTGGATGAGGCCGGACAGCACGAACAACAGCATCAAAAGCGCCACAAGGGGATGTGACAGAAGCGCCATCGCCGCGGCATAAGGCTTGCCGGTCAGCGTGACGAGGATGATCACGAACGACGTGGCGAGGAACACGTTCGCGACGCCCGTGACGCGCTGAAGCCAGAAATGGCTGGTCCCGGAGCCGGAGGCGCCGAGGCCCCGGACCTGGCCGAGGGGAGTTCTCATTGAGGATCGCGGTGACATGAGGCTAGCTTTCAACGCACCGCATAGGCCACGGCCCAGATCAGGACCGTCAGCGGAGCGGAAATGAAAAGGGTCATGCGGGCCAGGTTCATGCGCTTCTGCGCCTCATAGCCATGCCCCAGATCCCAGACGAAGTGACGCAGGCCGCCCATCATGTGGTGCATGAGGACGAAGGTATAGCCGAACAGGACGATGCGGCCGGGCCATGACGACGCCAGGTTCTGCGCGGTCTCGAACGAGGCTTGCCCAGACGCCGCGGCGACGAGCCAGGCCGCCAGAAGAAGCGTCCCCACATAGAGAGCGCTGCCGGTGGCGCGGTGGAAGATGGACATCGCCATCGTCCATGACCAGCGATAGATCTGCAGATGCGGAGAGAGTGGGCGACTTTGATCCGCCATGTGTCGAGAACCCCCGGTCAGCCCAGTCTGGACTCATTCAATTTTTGAATTTCACGCCCGCTCATAGCGAAATGAGCCTCATGCCGCAATGCGACATGAGGACGGGGGGTAACAGATTTCGAAATTTGTCATTTTTGTTCGCAGAGGATCCCCGCGACAGCATGGAAGCGTGGGCGCTATCGAGGCTTCCGGGCTGCGACGATGTAGTTGACCGCCGTGTCGCCTGACAGGCGCCAGCCGCCGCGCAACAGATCCGGCGTCATGCCGCGGGTTTCGAGGACGCCGAGCCCGGCCTGCTCGAGGCCCTGTTCAAGTTCATCCGGGCGTATGAACTTGTTCCAGTCATGCGTGCCGACAGGCAGCCAGCGCAGGATGTATTCCGCGCCCAGGATGGCGGCCGCGAACGAGCGCAGCGTGCAGTTGAGGGTCGAGACGACGACCAGCCCGCCAGGCTTCGCGGCGCCGGACAGCGCGCGGAGGAAGGCCGGCACGTCGGCGACATGCTCGACGACCTCCAGCGCCGTCACGACATCGAAGCGCTCTCCGTCGGCCACAACATCCTCAACGGTCCGGGCAAGGTAGCGGATCGAAAGGTCCATGCTCTCTGCGTGGCTGGCCGCGACCGCAATGTTGCGCGTAGCCGGATCGAGGCCGGTCACCGCGCCGCCCATGCGCGCCAGCGGTTCGGACAGCAGCCCGCCACCGCAGCCCACATCGACGACGCTCAAGCCGGCGAGCGGCGAGACGCTGGCGGGGTCCGTCCCGAACTGGCTGACGACCTGCTGGCGGATGAAGGACAGGCGCACGGGGTTCATGCCATGCAGCGGCCTCATCGGCCCGTCAGGGTCCCACCATGTCGCCGCAAGAGCATCGAAGCGCTCGATCTCGCCGGCATCGACGGTGGAAGCCGAGGTTCTGGCCTTGCGCATGAAAAAGCTGCCTTCGAATGCCGTTGCGCCATCGCCTCCGGCCTGCCGCGCGGGCCGGAGAACATGGCGCGACAGCCGTGCCTACATGATTTCGCCGACTTTGCGCCGACGCCATAGCCATGTATAGGCCGCTCACGCGCCACAAGGCGAGCGGGCAGATCAGCGCGCCTCGCTCCATGTCCTCGCAACGGAACGATAAGCCGCATGCCTCGCCTTGTCATGAAATTCGGCGGAACCTCGGTCGCCACCGTGGAGCGGATCAGGAACGTCGCCAAGCATGTGAAGCGGGAGGTCGAGGCAGGCTACGACGTGGCCGTCGTCGTGTCCGCCATGTCGGGCAAGACCAACGAATTGGTCGGCTGGTGCAAGGAGGCTGCGGCGCTGCACGACCAGGCGGAATACGATGTCGTGGTCGCGGCCGGGGAGCAGGTCACGTCGGGTCTGCTCGCCATCGTGCTCAACGACCTGGGCCTGAAGGCGCGCTCGTGGCAAGGCTGGCAGGTGCCGCTGCACGGCTCCGATGCTCATGGATCGTCACGCATCGTCGACGTCGACGGCGCGGGCATCCTGGCCGGGTTCGCCAAGGACCGCTCGATCGCCGTGGTGTCCGGTTTCCAGGGCATCCACAAGGAGAGCGGGCGCATCGTCACGCTGGGCCGGGGCGGCTCCGACACATCGGCGGTGGCGCTGGCGGCTGCGCTGAAGGCCGACCGCTGCGACATCTACACCGACGTGGACGGCGTCTACACCACCGATCCCAGGATCGTCCCAAAGGCGACCCGCCTCGACAAGGTCTCTTTCGAGGAAATGCTCGAGATGGCCTCCCTCGGATCCAAGGTGCTGCAGGTGCGCTCCGTCGAGATCGCCATGGTGCATGGCGTCCCCACCTATGTGAGGTCGTCGTTCGACGACCCCGAGAACCCCCGGCAGGGGACGCTGATTTGTGACGAGGAGGACATCGTGGAACAGCAGATCGTCACAGGCATCGCCTATTCCAAGGACGAGGCCCAGATCACATTGAGGCGCGTGGCCGACCAGCCGGGCGTGGCCGCATCGATCTTCGGCCCGTTGGCCGAGGCCAACATCAATGTCGACATGATCATCCAGGTGGTCTCGGACGACCAGGCGACGACCGACATCACGTTCACCGTGCCGACGGCCGATTTCGACCGCTCGCGCACGATCCTCGAAGCCAGGCGGGACCAGATCCAGTACCAGGCGCTGCAGGGCACGGCTGACGTCGTGAAGGTGTCGGCCATCGGCATCGGCATGAGGAGCCACGCCGGCGTCGCGGCCCTCGCCTTCAAGGCGCTGGCTGAGAAAGGCATCAACATCCGGGCCATCACCACCTCCGAGATCAAGTTCTCGGTGTTGATCGACAGCGCCTACACCGAGCTTGCCGTGCGCACGCTGCACACTCTCTATGGATTGGACAGCGCGGCATGACCGGCAAAGACACCTTCTCGCCACGCACGCTCGCCGCCCAGGCGATGGGCAAGATCGACCCTCTGACAAGGGGAGTCGTGCCGCCCATCCATATCTCAACCACGTATATCCGGGACGAGGACAACGCCTATTCGTCCGGCTTCGTCTACGGCCGGCCGGACAACGAGACCATCCGCGAGGCCGAAGGCGTGCTCGCCATGCTGGAGCAGGCCGATGCTGGCGCTTTGCTGTTCTCCAGCGGCATGGCGGCTGCGACGGCCGTGTTCCAGGCGCTGGACCCGGGCGACCACATCGTCGCTCCGCGCGTGATGTACTGGGCGTTGCGAAGTTGGCTGCTGACGGAAGCCGCCCGGTGGGGCCTCGAGACGACATTCTGCGAGACCGACGATCTGGAGCAGTTGAAAGCCGCGATCCGACCGGGTAAGACCAAGCTTGCGTGGCTCGAGACGCCCTCCAACCCGCTCTGGACCATCACCGACATCACCGCAGCCGCCGAGATCGCGCACAAGGCGGGAGCCAGGGTCGCGGTCGATTCGACCTGCGCCTCGCCGGTCCACACGCAGCCGCTTCTGCTGGGCGCCGACGTGGTGATGCACGCCGCCACGAAGATCCTCAACGGGCATTCCGACGTGGTGGCGGGCGCGCTGGCCGCACGGCAGGACGATGAATTCTGGCAGCGCATCAAGACCATCAGGAAGATGCAGGGCGGCATCCTCGGGCCGTTCGAGGCTTACCTGCTGATGCGCGGCATGCGGACGCTGCACCTGCGCGCCGAGCGGCAGGCGCGGACGGCGATGGACCTTGCCGTGAAGCTGTCTTCGCACCCGAACGTCGCCCGCGTGCTCTATCCCGGCCTGCCTCAGCATCCCGGGCATGATGTCGCCGCGCGGCAGATGAAGGACGGGTTCGGCTTCATGATGTCGGTGCAAGTCACGGGCGGCGAAAGCGCCGCCATCGCCGCCGCGGCCAGGGTCAGGCTGTGGAAGCGCGCCACGTCGCTGGGCGGCGTGGAGAGCCTGATCGAGCACCGCGCCTCGATCGAAGGGGCCGGCTCGCCTTGTCCGCCCGACCTTCTGCGGCTGTCCTGCGGCATCGAGGATGTCGGCGACATGTTCGCCGATCTCGACGGCTGCCTGAAGGCCGCGCATCGCTAATCGGGCAAGTGCCCCACCCTGACCCTCCCCATGGGATGGCGAGGGAATTCGACTGTCAGTCGTTCCTTATGGTGCATTATCGGTCGATACACTGATCGACTTTCCCTCCCCGCCTTGCGGGGAGGGTGCGGGTGGGGCTCTTTCTGCCCCGTCAATCCTCGAGATGGCACGCCGCCAGCCTTCCGTCGGCCAACTGCCTCAGTGGCGGGCTCTCGACCATGCAGCGTGCCACTGCGAAGGGGCAACGGGTATGGAAATGGCATCCTGGCGGCGGATTTTGCGGCGAGGGCACGTCGCCTTCGATGACCAGCCTCTCCCGTCTGGCGCGGGGATCGGGCATCGGCGCGGCGGAAATGAGGGCACGGGTGTACGGGTGCCGCGGGTTGGCGAACAGCGCGTCCTTGCCGGCGATTTCGACGATGCGGCCGAGATACATCACGGCGATGCGATGGCCGATATGCTCAACCACGCCAAGGTCGTGGCTGATGAAGAGGTAGGCGAGGCCGAACTCTTCCTGCAGGTCCATCATCAGGTTGAGCACCTGCGCCTGCACCGAGACGTCGAGCGCGGAGACCGGCTCGTCCGCCACGATCACGCTGGGATTGAGGGCGAGCGCGCGCGCGATGCCCAGGCGCTGCTTCTGCCCGCCGGAGAACTCGAACGGATACTTGCGCATGGCGTCGGCGCTGAGGCCCACCTTCTTCAGCAGCAGCACGGTGCGGTCACGCCGCTCTGCGGGCCCGATGTCGCCGTAGTTCTCGAGCGGCTCCGAGACCACGGCGCCCGCCGTCAGCCTCGGGTTGAGCGAGGCCGACGGATCCTGAAACACCATCTGGATGCGCTTGCGGTAGGGCTGCATCTGGCTGCGCGACAAGCCCGTGATGTCTTCGCCATGCAGGCGGATCGAGCCGGCAGTTGCCGGAATCAATCCCAGCGCCAGCTTTCCGACAGTCGACTTGCCGCAGCCTGACTCTCCGACAAGGCAGAGGGTCTCGCCGGGCTGGATTGCGAATGAGACGCCATCAACAGCCTTCACATGGGCGACGACACGGCGCAGCAGGCCCTTCTCGACAGGAAAATGCTTCTTGAGCTCCGTGACTTCGAGCACAGGACCGGTCATGCGGCGCTCGCTCTTGCCGAGGCCACGGCTTCAGCATGATGGCAGGCGACGATATGGCTTGGCTCGATCGGCCGCAGCTCCGGCGCTGTGGACCGGCACAGATCCGTGGCAAAGCCGCAGCGCGGCGCGAAGGCGCAGCCGGTGATGGGCTCGCGGAGCGAAGGCACCATTCCCGGAATTTCGGACAGCCGCCTCTTTGCGCCGGCCAATTTGTTGAGGCGGGGGATGGAGGCCATCAGCCCCCTTGTGTAGGGATGGGCCGGCGCATCGAAGAGATCGGTCACGGCCGCTTCCTCGATCTTCCGGCCGGCATACATCACCATCACGCGCTGGCACGTCTCCGCGACCACGCCTAGATCGTGCGTGATCAGCACGACGGCTGCGCCCGTGCGTTCCTTGAGCTCCAGGATGAGCTTGAGGATCTGGGCCTGTATAGTGACGTCCAGCGCGGTCGTGGGCTCGTCGGCGATGAGCAGCCGCGGATTGCACGCCAGCGCCATCGCGATCATGACGCGCTGGCGCATGCCGCCGGAGAACTGATGCGGATGATCGCCGAGCCGTTTCCGGGCATCGGGAATGCGGACCAGCTCCAGCATCTCGCCGGCCCGGCGCCAGGCTTCGTCCCGGCTTTTGCCCTGGTGGATGCGGACGGATTCCGCGATCTGATGGCCAATGGTCAGCACCGGGTTGAGGCTGGTTATCGGCTCCTGGAAGATCATCGCGACGCTGTTTCCGCGGATGCCGCGCATCTCGCTTTCGTCCAGCGTCAGCAGGTCCTTGCCGTCGAACGCGATCGAGCCTTCGATGGTCCGGCCCAGCCGTGCGGGCAGCAGCCGCAGGATCGACAAGGCGGTGACGCTCTTGCCGCAGCCGGATTCGCCCACGATGCCGAGCGTCTCGCCCGCCATGACATCGAACGACACGCCGTCGACGGCGCGGGTCACGCCGTCTTCATTGAAGAAATGGGTCTTGATGTCCTTCACCGACAGGAGCGGCCGTGAGGTGGGACCGTCCATCACATGCGCCTCGCCAAGCGCGGGTCGAGCCTGTCTCGCAGGCCGTCGCCCACCAGGTTGACGGCCAGCACCACGAGCGCGAGCGCCAGGCCGGGAGCGAAGATCGTCCACGGCGCACGGCTCAGGAAAAGCCGCGACGACGCCACCATGTTCCCCCATGTCGGAATTTCGGCAGGCGTGCCCGCGCCGAGGAACGATAGGGACGCCTCGATCAGGATGGCGGACGCGCAGATGTAGGTCGCCTGCACGATCAGCGGCGGGAATGTGGACGGCATGATGTGCCGCAGGAGTATCTTCCAGGTCGGCGCGCCGCCGGAGACGGCCGCCTCGACGTAGGGAGCCTCGCGGACGCTGAGGACCACCGAGCGGACGAGGCGCACCACGCGCGGGATCTCAGGGATCGTGATGGCCACGATGACGATGAACACGCTGGCGCGGGTGAGCGAGACCAGCGCAATCGCCAGCAGGATCGCCGGGATGGCCATGAGCCCGTCCATGAAGCGCATCACGATGGCGTCCGCCATGCGGAAGAACCCGGCCAACAGGCCGATCGTCAGTCCGGCGAGCACCGACACGGTTGCGACGCTGAGGCCGACCAGCAGGGACACGCGTGTGCCGTGGACCGTACGGGCGAAGACGTCTCGGCCCAGGGCGTCCGTGCCAAGCCAGAATTCGGCGGAGGGCGGCCGCAGGCGCTTTGCGGGCTGCATCAGGAGCGGATCGCCGGCCAGAAGGGGCGCAAAGACCGCGACCAGGGCCATGAAGCCGAGAATGACGGCGCCGATTGTCAGCGTCGGATTGCGGCGCACGAAGCGCCATGCCCGAAAGGCGGGCGCAGGTGCGGGCGTGAGGACAGGCGGAGCTAGGCTGCTCATCAGTACCGGATCCTTGGGTCGATCACGGTGTAGGTCAGGTCGACGGCCAGGTTGACCAGCACATAGACGCCGGAAAAGATCAGGATCACGCCCTGGATGATTGGATAGTCGCGCTTGGCGATGGCGTCGACGACCAGCCGCCCTATGCCGGGGATGTTGAAGACCGTTTCGGTGATGACGACGCCGCTGATCAGCAGCGCGACGCCGATGCCGATCACCGTGACGATGGGCACGCCAGCATTCTTCAGCGCATGCTTCAGCAGCATCGGCGCGTTTGCGACGCCCTTGGCCTTCGCCGTGCGGATATAATCTTCCGACAACACGTCCAGCATCGAGGCGCGGGTGATGCGCGCGATGAGCGCGATGTAGGCGAGGCCCAGCGCGGTCGAGGGGAGCACAAGGTTGCGCGCCCAGGGGCCAAAGCCTTCCGCGATCGGCGTGTAGCCCTGAACTGGCAGCCAGCGCAATTCGATGGCGAAAACGTAGATCAGGAGATAGCCGACCACGAAGACAGGCACCGAGAAGCCCATCACCGAGATCATCATCAGGAGGCGGTCGACCCAGGTGCCGGCCTTCCACGCCGCCAGCACGCCGAAGGTCACCGCGAGCGTCACCGCAACGAGCAATGTGGTCAGCGCCAGAGACACCGTTGGCTCCAGCCGCTGCCCGACCAGCTTGAGCACCGGCTCGTTCGAGAAGATCGAGATGCCGAGGTCGCCCTGCACGACTTGGCCCGCCCAGCGCAGGAACTGCACCATCAGCGGATCCTCCAGCCCGAGCTTGCGCCGGATGCCGTCGATCTGCTCGGGCGTGGCGTTGTCGCCGGCGATGATCGCCGCCGGATCGCCTGGCGACAGGTGCAGCAGCAGGAACACGAAGATGCCGACGATCATCATGACGATCAGCGTCGAGAACAGCCGTCTGATGACGTAGGCGAGCATTCAAGATGGCCGATCCATGGGAGAGCGAGATTTCGTGTTTCCGATCATCGACCATCCTCATCCTGAGCCCGTCGAAGGAGGATCATACCTCGCCGTCTTCTGGATCTTATCCTTCGACGGGCTCAGGATGAGGACTGTTGGGCTCAGGATCAGGATGGTCGGAGTGACGGAACGAAGATGCCTGGCCGCGTGCGATGGCGGCCAGACCGTCCTTTGCGTCACACCCGTTCGATGTTCCAGAACGGCACAAGCTCCGGCATGGTGATCAGCCCGCGAAGATTGGCCCGCATCGCCGATGGCTGGACCCACTGGCCGTAATGCACATGCGGAACGTAGTTCCAGGCATTCTCCTGCATCTGGCGCGCCACCGCGAGGCGCTCGGCCTGGGTCGCAGCGCCGGCCCATTGATCGCGCAGCACCTCGTTGCGCTCGTCGGTCGGCCAGCCGAACCAGGCGTTCGCGCCGGTCGAGGAATGTCCGGCGAGGGAGACGGGATTCGAGTAGGCGCTGCCCGAGGCCGACGTGAAGAAGATGTTCCAGCCGCCCTGATCCGGCGCGTTGCGGTTGGCGCGCCGCGCCACCACGCCGCCCCAGTCGCTGGTGACGAGCTCGACGTTGACGCCGGCGGCGCGCAGCCATTGTTGATAAAGAAGGCCGGCGTTGCTCATGTGCTGCACGTTCGAGGCCGACAGCAAGACGACCGGGCGGCCATCATAGCCCGATTCCCTGAACAGCTGCCGGGCGCGGTCGATGTTCTGGCCAGACTTGAACCAGTCGGTGTTGGCGTCGTTCTCCATCGGCGTGTTGCAGGCGAAGATCGAACCGCAGGCGCGGTAGTATTTTTCGCTGCCGAAGGTCGCCTTCATCACCTCGGTGGGATGGGTAAGGTGCAGCAGCGCGCGGCGCGCCAGCACGTTGTTGAATGGCGGATGCAGGTGGTTGATGCGCGCCCAGCCCATGTTGCCGGACTGGTTGAGCACCTGGATCTTGATGTTCCGATCCGATTCCAGCGTGTCGATGATGTCCAGCGACGGCCATTCGACGAAATCGATCTCGCCGGCCAGCAGCGCCGAGGCCTGCGTCTGCGGATCGGCCATGTTCTCGAGGACCACGCGGTCCATCTTCGCGACCTTGCCGCCCGAGAAGAACGAGGCCGGCTCGGAACGGGGCACGTAGTTGGGATTGCGGTCATAGACGTAGCGCGCGCCCTGGCGGCTCTCGGCGCGGTTGTAGATGTAGGGACCGGAACCGATGTAATCGGAGATCTGCGTCTGCGGATCCGTCGAGGCCTCCTTCTCGCGCATGATGAAGCAGACATTCGTGGACGTCTTGGCCAGCCAGTCGATCAGCAGCGGATAAGGTTCGCGGAGCACGATGCGGAACGTCTTGTCGTCGACCACCGGCGTGTCCGTGACGCGCCGGAACAGGTGCTGGCCGCCGCCGTCGCGTGCAGCCCAGCGGCGGATCGAGGCCACGCAATCCTTCGAGGTGACGGATTCGCCGGACGTGAAGCGCAGGCCGTCGCGCAGCACGAACGTGTAGGTCTTGCGATCATCCGAAATGTTGAAGCTCGAGACCATTTGCGGCTGCGGCCGGCTCTCGGCGTCGATGCCGAACAGCGTGTCGTAGATCAGCCCGCCATGGTAGGACGCCATGTTCGCCGTGGTCCAGATTGGGTCGAACGAGGCGAGGTCGCCGTGCATCACGGCGCGCAGGGTCCGGGCGCGCGAGGGCGCCGCCTGAGAGAAGACCACCGATGGAGCGACGATGAGGCCGGCAGCCGCCGCGCCTCCCTTCAGGATTTGACGACGTGTCGACATGCAGTTAGCCCTCCCGAGGCATTCCCGTGCAGTGGCATCAACTTCCATAGTACCGCACACATGGCCCCCTTGACGCAAGCGCAGTTGTCAGGCGGCCGGATTTAGGCTTCGCTGCAGCCTTTCCCATCGGGAAGTCCTTGCCATGCGCATCTTCACGGCCTCCGTCGCCACTGAAACGAACACGTTTTCGCCTGTGCCGACGGGCAGGGGCAGCTTCGAGGGGCCCGACTCGTTCAGCCCCGGCGAGGCGCCGGAGGATCCGCGGCATTACACTGCGCCGGTCTACGTCGCGCGCCGCCGCGCCAGGCAGGAATGGTTCACGCTGATCGAGGGCTCGAGCTTCGCAACGCAGCCGTCCGGGACCTGCGCCAAGGCGGCATACGAGGACATGCGCGACGAAATCCTCGCGCAATGCAAAGCTGCGATGCCGCTGGATGGCGTAATGCTGGGCCTGCACGGCGCAATGGTGGCCGAGGGCTATGATGACGTCGAAGGCGACGTTATCGCCCGGGTGCGCAAGATCGTCGGCCCGAAATGCGTGATCGGCGTCGAACTCGATCCCCACTGCCATCTGACATTGAAGCGCGTCAAGGCGGCGGACATCATCATCCTCTACAAGGAATACCCGCACACCGACTTCGTGCCGCGCGCCGAGGAGTTGCTGACGATCGTGCTCGCAACGATCCGCGGCGAGATCAAGCCTGTGGCGAGCCTTTACGATTGTTCGATGATCGCGTTCTTCCCGACGACGATGGAACCGACCCGCTCGTTCGTCGACCGCATGTCGGCGCTGGAGGGCAGGGACGGGGTGCTGTCGGTCTCGCTCGGCCACGGCTTCCCGCATGCGGACGTGCCGGAAATGGGCACACGGGTGCTGGTCTACACAAATGGCCGCAAGACCGACGGCGACGCGCTCGCCACCCGCCTGGGGCGAGAGATCGTCAGCCTGCGCGGCAGGATTTCGCCGAAGAACGTCAGCATCAACGCGGCGTTGACGCGGGCCGCGAAGATGGGCTCAGGCAAGGGGCCGGTGGTGATCGCCGAGGCGGCGGACAATGCCGGCGGCGGTTCAGCCTCGGACAACACCATGACCTTGAAGGCGCTCATCAAGCGCGGCGTGCGCAACGCTGCGCTAGGGCCGATGTGGGACCCGCAGGCGGTGCGTTTCGCCGAGCTTGCGGGGCTTGGCGCAAAGCTGAAGCTGCGGATCGGCGGCAAGACATCGGAGCTGTCCGGCTCGCCGGTCGATTGCGAGGTCGAGGTGATCGGCTTGTGCAAGGGCGGATGGCAGTCCTTCGGCGACGCCAAGGTCCATATGGGCGACATGGCGGCGCTCCGGATCGACGGCCGCATCGACGTGGTCTGCATCACGCACCGGACGCAGGCCATCGGCCTCGAACTGTTCACGAATGTGGGCGTCGATCCGTCCGAAAAGTCGGTCATCGTCGTGAAGTCGGCGCAGCATTTTCATGCAGCCTTCGGGCCCATCGCGTCGCACGTGATCTACGCGGAAACGCAAGGGCCCTCGACGCAGAACTACGCCTCGCATGCCTACACGAAGATCACGAGGCCGCTTTACCCGATGGTGCAGGACCCGGGCGCCGGCTCCCTGATTCTGTGAGGCCGCCTCAGATCATGCGAAGAACGGGGCTGCTTTCGCAGCATGCTCTAGCCGGCGCTGATCTGAATGCGTCTGGCCGCATTGATCAGCGGCGGCAGATAGCGCTCGATCATTTCCTGCTCGGACACCCGCGCCGCCTGGGCGCTGAGGTTGATGGCGAGCCTCGCGTTCCGTGGCCGCCCCTCGATGGCGACCGCAATCGAGCGCAGGCCGATCTCCAGCTCTTCGCTCACCAGGGCAAAACCTTGCGAGCGGACCTTGGCGAGGCGGTCCTTTACAGCCGCCTTGCTGGTCAGGGTGCTCGGTGTCCGGGCCGCCAGCGCCGACGACTGGAAGAAGGCGTCGAGTTCGTTGTGGGTGAGCTGCGCCAAAAGCGCCTGACCCATGGCAGCCGCATGAGCCGGCAGGCGCGAACCCACTGCGAGGCCGACTGTCATGATCCTGTGGCGGGCCGGGGAGCGCGCCACGTAGACGATGTCATCGCCGTCCAGCGTCGCGGCGGAGGCGGACTCGCCGATGTCCGCCGTAAGGTCCTGCAGGATGTCCCGAACGGTCTCCAGCTCCGACATGCCGGAAAGATAGGCGTGCCCCAGTTCAAGCACGCCGGCGGTCAGTTCGAAGTTCTTGCCGTCGGTGCGCGCCAGGTTCTCGGCGCATAACGTATACAGGAAGCGCCGCGCCGCAGCCCGGGTCAGCCCGGTGCGCTGCGCCACATCGGTGATGGTCAAGCGGCGGACGCCGGCGAAGCTTTTCAGGACAGCCAGTCCGCGGCTGAAGGACTCGACCGTCTCAAGCTTGAGCGCCATCGGCAATCCGGACAGTTCTTATCTGCATGCGGCCATGATCTATCTGTTCGTCCTACGAACATCAAGTTGCTGAACGCACACGCGCTTGAAGGCGCCGCCATGGCGCGCCAGAGTGAAGGTCGGCACGCGCGGCCAGAGGAGGGTTCGTTGGCAAGGTTCATGTCGCTGAGCTCGGCGGTCGAAGAGCATATGCGCGATGGCGCGAGCGTCGCGATGGAGGGCTTCACGCATCTCATCCCATATGCCGCGGGCCATGAGGCGATCCGCCAGGGCCGCACCGACCTGACGATCATCCGCATGACGCCTGACATCCTGTACGATCAGCTCATCGGGATGGGCCTCGTGCGGAAGATGGTGTTCTCATGGGGCGGCAATCCCGGCGTCGGCTCGCTTCACCGCATGCGCGATGCGGTCGAGAACGGCTATCCGAGGAAGCTGGAGCTGGAGGAGCACAGCCACGCGGCGATGGCGAACGCCTATGAGGCGGGCGCATCAAACCTGCCGTTCGCCGTCTTCCGCGGCTACAAGGGCGTGGACCTGCCGAAGGTCAATCCCGGCATCCGCTCGGTGACGTGTCCGTACACCGGCGAAGTGCTGGCCACCGTGCCGGCGATCCGGCCCGACCTGGCGATGATCCATGCCTTGAAGGCTGACCGGCAAGGCAACGTCATGCTGGAGGGCATCGTCGGCGTGCAGAAGGAAGCGGTGCTGGCGGCGAAGGCGTCCATCGTCACAGTGGAGGAGGTCGTCGATGAATTCGGCCCGCGCAACGCCAACGCCATCATCCTGCCGCACTGGACGGTTGACGCCGTGGTCCATGTTCCGGGCGGGGCCTATCCGTCCTATGCCCACGGTTATTACAAGCGGGCCAACTCATTCTACATCGGTTGGGATGCGATTTCGCGCGAGCGGGAGGGCTTCGCCGCATGGATGAAGCAGCATGTGATCGAAGGGTCGGAAGCCGATTTTGCGAGCCTTGCCTTCGGACATGGCAAGGCGGCGTGAGGGCCAGGCCATGACATATTCCGCCACCGAGATCATGACCGTCGTCGCGGCGCGCGCTTTGAAGGACGACGACATCTGCTTCGTCGGCATCGGCGCGCCTTCCGCCGCGTGCAATCTGGCACGGCTCACGCACGCGCCGAACATCACGCTGATCTACGAGTCCGGCACGATCGGCACTGAGCCGGACGTGCTGCCGCTGTCGATCGGCGACGGGGAGCTATGCGACACTGCGCTCACCACCGTGTCCGTGCCGGAGATGTTCCGCTACTGGCTGCAGGGCGGGCGGATCACGCTGGGCTTTCTGGGCGGAGCGCAGATCGATCGCTTCGCAAATCTCAACACCACGGTCGTCGGCGACTACGACGCGCCGAAGGTCCGCCTGCCAGGCGGGGGCGGCGCGCCTGAGATCGCGTCGAATGTCGGCGAGGTCTTCATCATCATGGCGATGAACCCACGCGCCTTCATGGCCAAGCTGCCGTTCATCACGTCGATGGGGCACGGCACAGGCAAGGGATCGCGCGAGGAGCTAGGCCTCGCCACAAAAGGCCCGACCCGGCTCATCACCGACCTTTGCCTGTTCGAACCTGATGCACAGACCAGCGAGATGACCGTGACGTCGGTCTATCCGGGCGTGACGGCAGAGGCCATACAGGCGCAATGCGGCTGGCCGGTGAAATTCGCCGCGGACATGATGGAGACGCCGGTGCCGACAGAAAGCGAGCTTGCCGTGCTGCGCGCCCTGCAGTTGCGGACAAGGCAAGCCCATGGGGCCTGAAAGCGTATCGCCTGAAAACGCATCGACTGGCGAAGGGAGCCGGATGTGAGCAAGATCATGACATATCCACGCGGTGGCCTTAACGCCCATCCACCTTCGCTGCATCCGCCTTACGCCAGCACCGTGAAGCGGACGCCGTCGAAGCCGCTCGTCTTGCTGCCTCACTCCCTGGGAGAAGTCACCGGCCCGGTTTATGGCCATGGCAGCGTGACCGCGGCGGAGGCCGACCTGACGAGGCAGCATACCGGTGAGCCTCTGGGCGAGCGGATCATCGTCACGGGGCGCGTGCTCGACGAGGATGGCCGCCCCGTGCCCCACACCTTGATCGAGGTCTGGCAGGCCAACGCCGCGGGCCGCTACATCCACGCGAAGGACCAGCATCCCGCGCCGCTGGACCCGAATTTCACTGGCGCAGGCCGTTCCATGACGGACGCGGAGGGGCGTTACCGCCTCGTCACCGTGAAGCCCGGCGCCTACCCATGGCGCAACCATCACAATGCCTGGCGGCCTGCGCACATCCATTTTTCCTTGTTCGGGCACAGCTTCCTCAGCCGCCTCGTCACGCAGATGTACTTTCCGGGCGATCCGCTGTTTCCGTTCGACCCGATCTTCAATTCGATCCCTGACGAGCAGGCCCGCAATCGGCTGATCTCGCGCTTCGATCTGGAGGCGACCGAGCCGGAATGGGCCCTTGCGTACCAGTTCGACATCGTGCTGCGCGGCCGCTCCGCCACACCGATGGAGGAGCCGCACGATGACTGATGCGGACGGCGCGCCCGGCCTCACGCCGTCCCAGACGGTTGGCCCCTATTTTCATTATATGCTGACGCCCCGGTCCTATGGCGGCCGCGAGATCGTCAATTCCGACCTGACCACGCAAGGCATCGCTGGCGAGAGGCTGCGGATCGAAGGGCGCGTGTTCGACGCCGATGGCGCGCCGATCTCCGACGCCATGGTCGAGATCTGGCAGGCCGACGCGCACGGCGCCTTCGCGCATCCGGCGTCGCCGAAGGCGGCATCCAACGGCTTTCGCGGATTTGGCCGCTGCCCGACCGACGCGCACGGGGCCTACGCCTTCGACACCATCATGCCTGGCGTGGTCGAGACGTTCGACGGACGGCCGCAATCGCCGCATATCTCGGTGAACGTCTTTGCCCGCGGCGTGCTGAAGCAACTCGCCACCCGCATCTATTTCGCCGGCAGGGCGGACCTCGCCGACGATCCCGCGCTGCTGCTGGTTCCGGACGAGCGGCGCGGAACGCTGCTCGCGCCCGAGATCGCCAAAGGGCTCCGCGAGTTCAACATCAGGCTCGGCGGCGAGACCGAGACCGTCTTCTTCGACATCTGACCGACACCGCCGCGCGCCACCGCAGAACGGAACGCCACAATGCCTGAAGCCATCATCAACGGCGTGACGCTGCATTACGACGTGCGCGGGCCCGAAAGCGCCTCGCCGGTCGTTTTCTCCAATTCGCTGGGCACGACGCGCCATATGTGGAGCGCGCAGATCGCCGCCATGGCGGGCCGCTTCCGCTGCCTGAGCTATGATGCGCGCGGCCATGGACTTTCCCCGGCGGCGGCCGCGCCGTTCACCATCGCCGATCTGGCCGACGACCTGGCGGGGCTGATCGAGCATGTCTTCGGCAGGACGCCGGTGCACGTCGTGGGGCTTTCGCTGGGCGGCATGACTGGGATGTCGCTGGCGATCAGGCGGCCAGATCTCGTCGCTTCGCACACGCCGATGGCCACCTTCGCGAAGACCGCATCGCCTGACAGCTGGGCCGAACGCGCCGCCAAGGTGCGGGCCGACGGCGTCGGGGCCATCGCTGAGATGATCCTTGGGCGCTGGTTCACGCCTGGCTTCGCCGCGGCAAAGCCGGGAACCTTCGGCAAAGCCCGGTCCATGCTGCTTGCGACGTCAAGCGACGGCTATGCCGCTTGCTGCGACGCCATCCGCGATCTTGACCTGATGGCGGGGCTGCCAGGGCTGAGCGCGCCCACGCTGGTTTTTTCCGGCGCGGACGACCCTGCCTCGCCGCCTGTCCTTCAGGACGACATCCGCGCCGCCATCCCGGGCGCAGGCCTGGTGCGGCTGAGCCCCGCGGCGCACATCATGAACATGGAGCAGCCAGAGCAGGTCAACGCGCTGTTGATCGGCTGGCTCGATCTCAACCGGGAGCGTCTTGGCGCTGCGGCCAGTCGGCCCGCCCTGCTCGAGGAGGGCCTGGCGAACCGCAAGGCGGTGCTGGGCGCGGCGCATGTCGAGCGCTCGCTGGCGAATGCGGGCCGGTTCGCCGGGCCATGGCAAGACTTCATCATGCGCACGGCATGGGGCGAGGTCTGGGGCGATCCCGCGCTGCCATGGAAAACCCGCTCGCTCCTGACGCTGCAGACGATGGTCGCGCTCAATCGGGAAGAGGAGTTCAAGCTTCATCTCCGCCCGGCGCTGAACAACGGCGTCTCGCTCAGAGAGCTTCGCGCCGCGCTGATCCAGGCCGCCGCGTACATGGGCGTGCCGGCGGCGAACAACGCGTTCAGGTGGGTGAAGGACGTGCTCGGGGACGAGGCGGAAGACATCGCCTGAGGCGCCGGCTCCGGGATTTCTGCCCTAGCCCATGTAGCCCAGCGGCAACTCGTGCGTGTCCTTGATCTCCTCCATCACGAAGCTCGCCGAGACGTCGACCATGTCGACGCGCGAGATCAGGCGCTGGTAGAGGCGGTCGTAGGCGGCCACGTCCGGCACGCGGGCGCGAAGGATGTAGTCGATGTCGCCCGCCGTGCGGTAGGCGCCCGTTATCTCCGGGATCTCCGCGAGGGCGGCGCGGAAGTCCCTGGCCCAGTCGGCGCTGTGGCGGCCTGTGCGCACCACGATGAAGACCGACAAGGCGAGATTGAGTGCCGCCGGAGCCAGCAATGCCACGCGCGAAGCTATCACGCCGGAGGCGTCGAGCTGCTGGATGCGCCGCCAGCAGGCGTTGCGCGA
>JANOCI010000059.1:0-52932 GCA_031412095.1 Allobosea sp. | reverse complement strand
GCATCGTTTCGAGGCATTCGCCGTCGATGTTGCCGCACCACAGATGGATTTCGCGGCCCGTCTGGAAGATCGGCTTGAAATAGGGCAGCCCGATGATGTGGTCGTGATGAAGATGGGTGAGCAGGATATGCACCGGCTCGTGCGGCTCCTCCATCCAGCGGGGCTCCTGGCCCAGCGAGACGATGCCCGTGCCCGCATCGACGATGAACCGGCGTCCGCCGGAGGTCACTTCGATGCAGGATGTGTTGCCGCCGAACGACACCGTTCCAAGCCCGGGCGCCGCGACAGAGCCGCGCACGCCCCAGAACTGCAGCCGGGGCGCATGCGCCGGCATGGCCGAAGGGCAAGGCATGGCGTGCATCATGTGAAACGTCGCTCCTGTCCTGGCGCCGGTGTTGGTGTCCGCGTGCACTCGCCGTGGCCTCGCGGCGTTCAGCCTGTCTCAAGCGCCCACGGCGCTCTGCAGCACGATGTTGTGACACACTGTGCCTGTAACATATGTGTGATTCAACACATCCGCGCGGCGTCGGGTTCCAGCCCTGTCCGGCAGGGCCACCCAACCGCCCAGCATTGACAGCATGCGGAAACCGGGCTGAATTCCCGACCAGGCGGGCGGGACAGGCAAGCGGCCGATCACTCTCGGTGACCGGAACCAACACAAGGGGCTTCCGCGTGAAGCCTCGCAAGGGAGGATGACGATGAAGCGTATCTTGAGCGCATTGGCCGCCGCATCGATGCTGGCGGGCTTCGCCACTGCCGCCGTGGCCCAGCAGACCCGTGGGCCCGTGATCGGCGTGAGCTGGTCGAATTTCCAGGAGGAGCGCTGGAAGACCGACGAGGCCGCGATCAAGGCCGCCATCGAGAAGGCCGGCGGCAGCTACATCTCGGCCGATGCGCAGTCCTCGCCCGGCAAGCAGCTGACCGATGTCGAAAGCCTGATCGCGCGCGGCGCCAAGGCGCTCATCGTCCTGGCTCAGGATGCCAGCGCCATCCGGCCGGCGGTCGACAAGGCCCTGAACGAAGGCATCCAGGTCGTTGGCTATGACCGCCTCATCGACAATCCGAAAGCCTTCTATCTCACGTTCGACAATGTCGAGGTCGGCCGGATGATGGCGCGCGAGATCCAGAAGGCGAAGCCTGAGGGCAACTACGTCTTCATCAAGGGGTCGGGGGCCGATCCGAACGCCGCCTTCCTGTTCCAGGGTTCGATGGAGGTGCTGAAGCCCGCCATCGACGCCGGCCGGATCAAGAACGTCGGCGAAGCCTTCACCGACGGCTGGCTGCCGGCCAACGCGCAGCGCAACATGGAGCAGTTCCTGACGCGCACCAACAACAAGGTCGACGCGGTGGTCGCGGCCAATGACGGCACAGCGGGCGGCGCCATCGCAGCGCTTTCGGCGCAGGGGCTTGCCGGCTCCGTGCCCGTGTCCGGCCAGGATGCGGACCGCGCCGCCCTCAACCGGATCGCCGCCGGCCAGCAGGCCATGACGGTCTGGAAGGATGCGCGCGAACTCGGCAAGGCGGCCGGCGAGATCGCCATGCAGCTTGCCGGAGGCAAGAAGCTGACGGAGGTGACCGGCGCGCAGGTCTGGAACGAAGGACCTTCGAAGGCGGCCATGTCCGCCATCTTCCTGAAGCCTGTCGCGGTCACGAAAGACAACCTCAACGTCGTGATCGACGCCGGCTGGGCGCCGAAGGCTGCCGTCTGCCAGGGCGTGCCCGCCGGCAGGACGCCGGCCTGCAACTGACCGCGCGCCGCTGAAACGCTCAGCCCCCGCAATGGCCAGACGTTCATGGGCGTTGCGGGGAGCCCGCGGGCGTGAGGCGGACCACCTTCGAACTGCAATGGACTGTCAGGCGCGGTGATCGGCATGGATTTATTCCGGAAGTTCGAGATCGATCCCAGGCTCGTCGGCATGCTGGCGGCGCTGGCGGTGATCTGGACCGGCTTTCATCTGATGTCGGGAGGCAGCTTCCTGACGCCGCGAAACCTCTGGAACCTGTCGGTCCAAACCTCGGCGATCGCGGTGATGGCCTGCGGGATGGTGCTGGTCATCGTGACGCGCAACATCGACCTGTCGGTCGGCTCGGTGCTCGGCGTCGTCGGAATGCTGGTGGGCGTCATCCAGGCGCGTTGGCTGCCTGAGGCAATGGGCCTCGAGCATCCGTTGACATGGCTCATCTCGGCGCTGGCGGCGATGGCGCTGGGCGGGCTGATCGGCCTCTTCCACGGGGCGCTGATCGCGTATCTGGTCATTCCATCGTTCATCGTCACGCTCGGCGGACTTCTGGTCTGGCGCGGCGCTGCCTGGTGGGTCACGACCGGCCAGACGGTCGCGCCCATGGATGGGCGCTTCCGGAGCCTGGGCGGCAGCGTCGAGGGCGCCATCGGCGCGGGGGCGAGCTGGGCCCTCGGCGTCGCCGCTATCGCCGCCATCGTCGCGGCCATGATGATGGCGCGCCGGCGCAAGCAAAGCTTCGGCTTCGCCGTTCGCCCGCCCGCCGTGGAGGTCGCCGTCATCGGCGTGATCGTCGCCGCGGTGATCGGCGTCGTCATGCTGTTCAACGCCTATCCGCTGCCGGCTCCGATCGCGCGCCGCGTGGCGGAGGCGCAGGGCACGCCGTGGCCGGAGGGCGGCCTGTTCATCTCGCACGGGTTCGCGGTGCCGATGATCATCGCGCTGGTCACGGGCATCGTGATGAGCTTCGTGGCGCGGCGCACCACTTTCGGGCGCTATGTGTTCGCCATCGGCGGCAATCCGGAGGCGGCGCAGTTGTCGGGCGTCAACACGCGGCGCGTCCTGATGCACGTCTATGGCGTGATGGGCGTTCTGACCGGGCTCGCCGCGTGCATCACCACGGCACGCCTCAATGCCGCGACCAACTCGGCCGGCTCGCTGGACGAGCTCTACGTGATCGCGGCGGCGGTCATCGGCGGGACCAGCCTTTCGGGCGGCGTCGGCACGATCGTCGGCGCCATGCTGGGCGCGCTGATCATGCAGTCGCTGCAGTCCGGCATGGTGCTGCTCGGCGTGGACACGCCCCTGCAGAACATCGTGGTCGGAATCGTCCTTGTCGTAGCGGTCTGGCTCGACACGATCTACCGCAAGCGGCTGAAGTGAGGAGGACGGCATGAACGCCTCGGGAACCCCGCTTGTCGAGATGCGCGGCATTTCGATCGCGTTCGGCGGCATCAAGGCCGTCGAGAACGTCTCGGTCGATCTGTTCCCGGGGGAGGTCGTCGGCCTGCTCGGGCATAACGGCGCGGGCAAGTCGACCCTGATCAAGATCCTGTCCGGAGCGTATCCGGCGGATGCCGGCGAGATCGCGATCAACGGACAGGCCGTCGCCATCCGCACCCCGCGCGACGCCAAGGACAATGGCATCGAGACCATCTACCAGACGCTTGCGCTCGCGGACAACATCGACGCCGCCGCCAACATCTACCTTGGGCGCGAGAAGCTGACGCCTTGGGGCACGCTCGACGACGCGGCGATGGAATCCGAGACCCGAAAGGCGATGGCGCGGCTCAATCCGCATTTCCGCCGCTTCAAGGAGCCGGTCAGCGCCTTGTCCGGGGGGCAGCGCCAGTCGGTCGCCATCGCCCGCGCCATCCACTTCAACGCGCGTGTGCTGATCATGGATGAACCGACGGCCGCCCTCGGCCCGGCTGAGACGGCGCAGGTCGGCGAACTGATAAAGCAGCTCAAGGCGGACGGCATAGGCATCTTCCTGGTCAGCCATGACCTGCATGACGTGTTCGATCTGGCGGACAGGATCGTCGTGATGAAGAACGGCCGCGTCGTCGGCACGGCCGCCGTCAAGGACGTCACGCAGGACGATGTGCTCGGCATGATCATCGGCGGCAAGTGCCCACCCGGCGCGACGCCAGGCCCGGGTGCGGTGCAAGGTCCCGGTGCGGCGGCGGGCGCAGCCATGCCGGGCGGTCCGGCGAACTGACATCTGGAGGAAGCGAGCGACATGGAGAATGCGATCTATCCCGATCTGAAAGGGCGCAGCGTCCTGGTCACCGGCGGCGCTACGGGCATCGGCGAGGCTGTGACGCGGGCTTTCGCCGGACAGGGCGCGAAAGTCGGCGTGCTCGACATCGACGCCGACGCCGGCGCCCGGCTGGCCGGAGAGCTCGGCCCATCCATGTCGTTCGAGGCATGCGACCTCCGCGATCTCGACGCGCTGCCGGCCAGCATCGACGCGCTGCGCAGACGGCTGGGCCCGTTCGGCGTGCTGGTCAACAACGCCGCCCGGGACGACCGCCACGCCATCGACGACGTGACGCCGGCTTATTGGCGCGAGCGCATGGCGACCAACATCGACCACCAGTTCTTCGCTGCGCAGGCAGTCTGGAAGGACATGCGGGACGAGGGCGGGGGCGCGATCATCTGCATGGGCTCCACCAGCTACATGCAGAGCAAGGACAGCTTCGCCGCCTACAAGACCGCGAAGTCGGCGGCGGTGGGCCTGACGCGGGCCCTGGCGCGCGAACTCGGCGTCCACGGCATCCGCGTCAATTGCCTGATCCCGGGCTGGATCATGACGCAGCGCCAGATCGACCTATGGCTGACGCCGGAGAGCGAACGCGAACTCATGACCCAGCAATGCCTGAAACGCCGGCTGACGCCCGACGACATCGCACGCGCGGCACTGTTTCTGGCTTCGGACCAGTCGTCAGGCATGACGGCGCAGTCGATGATCGTCGACGGCGGCTGGGTCTGAAACGGCAGAGGCGCCGTCAAGCGCTCCTGTTGCATGCGCAGGCCCGATGCGGTCGCTGCGCATCGGAACGTTAGGAGGCGGCGGGCGTTCTTCGCCATGCTGGCCAGTCCTGCCGGACGGCGAACGTCCTGCACCCTCCTGGCGGCGATTGGCTTTGGACCTGCCTGGCGGCTGTCCGGCCCGTTTGGACCTTTCACCGACGAGGTGCAGGAAAGAGGCGTCTTGTATGATGAGCGACGTCCTCGACCCACCTTCCGCCAGCGGCGCGCCGCAATCCAAGAGCTTCACATGAGCGATGACATTCTCGTACAGCTCGCCGTCAAATGCGGCGTTTCCCCGGTATGGACCGATTTGACAGGGCAAGAGCGCAGCGTCTCCGCCGAGACGCTGCGTGCCA
Organism: Allobosea sp.; assembly: GCA_031412095.1. GTDB lineage: Bacteria > Pseudomonadota > Alphaproteobacteria > Rhizobiales > Beijerinckiaceae > Allobosea. Next base: position 47,801 of record JANOCI010000059.1, on the reverse strand, counting down.
TCGTCACAGCGATCGGCTTTCCGGCCGATTCCGAGCAGGCGGTGCGCAATTCGCTCTCGTTGGTCGAAGGCGGACTCAATTTATCGGCGGGAACGCACTTCACCACGGCGCGCGTCGGCCAGCCGGTCGGGCTTCCTATTGCCGCCGAACCGGGCAAGTACATCGAGATCGAGCTGGACGGGGGCAGCGTGCGCTCCGTGACTTCGGAAGCCGGCTTTGACGGCCGGCTGGTCCTGCCCGCCTTCGACGTGCCGGGCTATCACGTCGTACGCCTTTCAGGCGGCGACTTCACGGTGGCCACTGCCCCGGAACGATGCGTGACCTATTCCCACCTCACCGGCGGGGCGACGGGTTGGGGAATGGCGGCGCAGATCTATTCGTTGCGGAGCCACGATGATGGAGGCATCGGCAACTTCTCCGGCGTCGGCATGCTGGGCCAGCAGGCGGCGAAGCTGGGCGCGGACGCGTTGGCGATCAGCCCGACCCATGCCCTTTTCGGCTCGGAGCCCGGCCATTTCAGCCCGTATTCGCCGTCGACGCGGCTGTTCTACAACCCCGTCCACGCCGATCCCCGATGCGCCTTCTCCGATGCGATGGTCCAGGACGCCATCGGCAAGGCTGGGCTTGGCGAGCGGATGGCGCAGCTCGAGGCGCTGCCGCTGATCGACTGGCAGGCCGCCACGCCATTGAAGCAGCGCTTGCTTCATGCGCTGTACGAGCGCCTGCGCGGCCCTGAAATGGCGCACGAGCCCGCAAGGGCCGATTTCGAGCGGGCCCTGGCGGATGCGTCGCCGCTGCTGAAGGCGCATGCCGTCTTCGAGGTGCTGCACGCTCATCAGCGGCGCCAGACGCCCGATGCCTGGCATTGGCGCGATTGGAATCCGCAATTCAGCAGCCCCGACACTGCTGAGGTCGCTGCGTTCGCCGCTGAACATGAGGCGGAGGTCGCGTTTCAAATCTTCCTTCAGTGGCTGACCGGTCGGTCCTATGGCGAGGCGCAGCGCCGGTGCCGCGAGGCCGGCATGAAGGTCGGGCTAGTCGCCGACCTGGCGATCGGAATGGACAGCGCCGGCAGCCACGCGTGGAGCCGGCAGGGAGATGTCCTGACCGGCCTCAGCGTCGGCGCGCCGCCGGACTACTATTCCGCCGACGGGCAGAGCTGGGGGCTGACGACATTTTCGCCGCGAGGGCTCAGCGTTTCGGGCTTCGCGCCCTTCATCGAGACCTTGCGGGCCAGCCTGCGCTATGCTGGCGGCATCCGCATCGACCACGTCATGGGCATGAGCCGCCTCTGGCTGGTGCCGGACGGCGCGACCGCCCGCGAGGGAGCCTACGTCACGTTCCCATCCGAAACGCTGTTCCGGCTCATCGCGCTCGAATCGCATCGCCACAACGCCATCGTCATCGGCGAGGACCTCGGCACGCTGCCCAATGGTTTCAGGGAGTACCTGCAGCAACAGGGCGTGGCCGGGCTTCGCGTCCTGCGCTTCGAGAAATCCGAGCACGGCTACATCCCGCCGCGCGAATGGGACCCCTCAGCGGCGGCGCTCACCACCACGCATGACCTCGTGTCCACCGCGGGCTGGTGGGCCGGCGCCGACCTCGATGCGCCCGCCGACAGCGATGTGGGCCGCATCCGCGACTGGGACCGCGGCATCTTCTGGGGCGCCCTCAAGGACGAAGGCCTCGTCGAGGGCGAGCGGCCAGCCGCGGATGACCCGACGCCGATCGTGGACGCCGCGATCCGCTACGTCGCCGCCAGCCCTTGCACGTTGAAGCTGCTGTCGATCGAGGACGTGCTGGCCGTGCCCGTGCAGCCCAATGTGCCGGGCACGATGACGGAGAAGCCCAACTGGCGTCATCGGCTCGAGGGCATGGCGGACGGCTTGCTCGCTTCGCATGACGTCAAGGCCCGCCTTGGCGTACTGGGGCCGCCGCGGGAGGAAGCCGGCCTGCCAGAGGTCGCGTGACCCGAAGTGATGCGGCGCGGGCCTGGCTACCTGGCCGCCCGTTCCTTGCCGGTCCAGACCGCGATTGGCAGGTCTTGCAGGACGTCTCCGGCCTTGATCTCGTTGGCCGTCCCTATGCCTGGCCCGACGACGGCGGACCAGCCGCCAAGCCCGCCCGGCAGGACGATGCAGGTGTCGCCCCACCATTCCGGTGGAGGGACGAGGGCCGAGCCATCCGCCAGGCCGCCGGCGACGCAGCGCGCGGCCAACACCAGCACAGCCTCGCCGCCATGCGTGCGCAGGAATGCCAGCAGATGCGGCGCGCGTGTGCCCGATGCTGGCAGCGGCACATAGGAGCCTTGCACGAACGCCTGATCGCAGCCTTTGCGGAGCTGGAGCATCGCCTGAACCACCGCGAGCTTGATGCGGCCATCCCGCCAATCGTCAAGCAAGGCTCCGATCGGTGCGCCCGCCTCGACGGCCCGCCGCCCCAAGCCGAAATCGACAGGGCGGCGATTGTCCGGATCGACGAGGCTGAAGTCCCAGAGCTCCGTGCCCTGGTAAATGTCGGGAATGCCGGGAACCATGCAGCGCAAGACTGCCTGCACCAGGCCATTGGAGGCGCCAGGCCGCTCGATCCGGCGCACGAAATCAGCCACGTCATGCAGAAAAGCGCCGGACAAGCCGGGATCGAGCGCGTCCTTCACAAAGGCCTGCACGTCCCGCTCGAGCTGTTCATCCGGCTGCGCCCAGCTTGAGCGCAGCTTCCCCTCTCGCAGCGCCTTGACCCACCAGCCGGAGAGCCGTTCCGCGAATGCTTCGAGGCCGCCCGCGTCCCCGGGCGCAAGGCCGAGCGGCCACGAGCCGGCGAGCATCTGATGGAACATGTGGATGTCGGCCGCGTCGAGCCCGTGCGGCGCGGCCGTTGACGTGATGGCCCGCCACCGATCGCTGGCCTCGAACCAGGCTTGCGGCATTTCCGACAGGACAGCCAGCCGCGCACGGACATCCTCGCCGCGCTTGTGGTCATGGGTGGCGGTGGCGAGCAACGAGCGCGGAGCCGACGCCGCCCGCTCGCGCATGAGGGCATGGAATCCGTCCGGCTCCAGTCCGAGCTTTGCTGCGTCGAACCCGACATCGTTGCGGGACAGGAGCCGTCCATATCGGTAAAAGGCCGTGTCCTCGACCGCCTTCGCCGCTAGCGGCGCGCTGAGCTGGTTGAAGCGGCGCAGCGCCTCCGCCGACTGCCGGGCATCGCCGAGCCGCCCGCTCAGGACGTCCGCCACCAACGTGAGGGCCGCACGATCGGCCATCGCGCCTGACAGGGCCTGGGCGAGCGCGGCCTCGATCTGCGGGCCGGGGGATTCCCCCTGTCCGGGGCCTGTCACATAGCCCCGATAGGCGCGCATTGCGACCATCATATCTGTCACGGCGCGCCGCAGCGCCGCGCGCGGAATCTCCAGCGCTGAGTCGCCGGAGCCTGCCGCCGCGACCAGCACGTCGACAAGGCGTTCGCGCTGGCCATCGAAGGCGGTGTCCAGCACCTGCCGTCTCGCCAGCGCCTCTTCGTCCTGGAAGCTGGCGGGCCGGCCGCTGATGCGGACCCAATGGTCGGCCAGCGCCGCCCCCGCGCCTGGATCGTGCTGGAGGGCCGACACCTGGTCCATGAAATCATAGCCGGTCGTGCCCTCGACATCCCAACCTGCGGGAAGGCGTTCGCCCGGCGCGAGGATCTTTTCAACGACCAGCCAACCGCGCCCGCCCTTGCCGCCGGGTCGCGAAGCCTGCCGGGCGTCGAGCTCCGCCCGGAGCTTGGCGCAATACGCTGCGGGGTCCGCCAGCCCGTCGATGTGGTCGACGCGCAAACCGTCGATCAGGCCCTCTCCGTAGAGGGCCAGCGGAATGGCGTGCGCGGCATCGAATGCGGCTGGCTCATCGACGCGGATCGCCGCAAGCTGCGTGATGTCGAAGAAACGACGCCAGTTGATCCGGTCCCCGGCATGCCTCCAGTAGTCCAGCACATAATGCTGCCTGTCCAGAATCTGCCGCAGCGCCTCAGGCGAACTCCATCGCTGGACCCCGTCGCGCGCGATCTCGTCATCGTCCTCCGGCCTGACCGGAAAGGCATGCTCGCCATACCAGATCTCGTGGCCGGGGCCGTGCCTGGCGGCCCGCAGCTCGAGCTTGCCCCCGCTCAACGCTTGGCTCAGGGGCTCCCCCAGAAACGGAGCATGGATCTTCCCGGACAATTCCGGATCGGGCGTGTCGAAGTCGATGTCGAACCACCTCGCGTGCATGCTCGAGCGCCCATGCTTGAGGCAATCAAGCCACATCGGGTTGTCCGCGCCGCCGACGGCCACATGGTTGGGCACGATGTCGAGGATGATGCCGATGGATTGCTGACGCAGGGCCGAAGCCATCGCGCGGAAGCCCGCTTCGCCGCCAAGCTCGGGGTTGATCGCGTCGTAACGGACCACATCGTAACCGTGCGCCGATCCGGCCCGCGCCGTCAGGATCGGCGATGCATAGACATGGCTGACGCCCAGGGCCGCAAGATAGGCGGCCTGCTCTGCGCACGCCGCGAACGGAAATTCCTTGCGGAACTGGATGCGGTAGGTCGCGCGCGGCGTGGTCATCTTTTGTTGATCTCAAGCTGAAGCGGGCGGCGCGAGGACGAGGGCGGCAAGGGGCGGCAGCGTCAGCCGAAGGCGATGCGGAAAATCGTTCATCGGCGTCGGCTCGGTGTCGCAGACGCCGTCATTGCCGAGGTTCGAGCCCCCGTAGGCCGCTGCGTCGCTGTTGAGGATCTCCGCCCATCCGCCCGGTCTGGACACTCCGATCGGATAGGCGAACCGCGGGACCGGCGTCGTGTTCAGGACGACAAGGAGATCGTCTGCGGCGTCGCCCGACGAGCGCCGGAAGGCCAGCACCGCGTTGGCGGAATCGTCCGCCACGACCCATTTGAAGCCCCGTGGCTCGCGGTCGAGCCGGTGGAGCTGCGGGTGCGAGCGGTAAAGCGTGTTGAGGTCGCCGACCAGCCGGGAAAGGCCGCTGCGCATTCCGTCGTAAGGATGAGGCCACGGAAACGACGCATCGACATCCCACTCCTTCTCGGCGCCGAACTCCCCGCCCATGAACAGCAGCTTCTTCCCCGGATGCGTCCACATCAGCGAGAACAGGAGGCGCAGATTGGCGAAGCGCTGCCAGTCGTCGCCCGGCATGCGCTGCAGCAGGGAGCCTTTCCCATGCACGACCTCGTCATGCGAGAGCGGCAGGACGAATGCTTCGGAGAACCCGTAATCGAGCCCGAACGTGATGTCGTGGAGGTGATGGCCGCGATGGACCGGATCGCGCGCGAAATAGCGCAGCGTGTCGTGCATCCAGCCCATGTTCCATTTGAAGCCGAAGCCCAACCCGTCCCTGGCGGTCACGCCCGGCCAAGCGGTCGATTCCTCCGCCATGATGCTTGCGCCGGGGCAGCGTTCGGCGGCGGTCGCCGTCAGCTCCTTCAGGAAACCGATCGACTCGTAGTTTTCACGCCCGCCATGATGGTTCGGAATCCAGGCGTCGGCAGGCCGGCTGTAGTCCCGGTAGAGCATCGAGGCGACGGCGTCGACGCGCAGCCCGTCGACATGGAACGTCTCAAGCCACCAGAGCGCGCTGGCGATCAGGAAGCCGCGCACCTCGCGGCGGCCGACATTGTAGATCAGCGTGTTCCAGTCGTGGTGGAAGCCCTCGCGCGGATCCTGGTGCTCGTAAAGCGCGGTGCCGTCATAATTGGCGAGGCCATGGCTGTCGGACGGGAAATGCGCGGGAACCCAATCGACGATCACGCCGATTTCGGCGGCGTGGCAGGCGTCCACGAAGCGCGCGAAGCCGGAAGGATCGCCCAGCCGGCTCGTTGGCGCGAACAATGATAGCGGCTGATAGCCCCACGAACCGCCGAACGGATATTCCGCGATCGGCAGCAGCTCGACATGGGTGAAGCCCAGCCCTTTCACGTAGGGGATGAGTCGCGCGGCGGCGGCGTCCCAGGTCTGCGGCTGCCCGTCATCGGTGCGCAGCCAGGACTCGACATGCACCTCGTAGATCGACACGGGGGCCGAGACATCCTGCCGCTCCGCGCGGCTCGACATCCAGCCTTCGTCTGTCCAGCGGAACGCCAGCGCCGGCGCCACCACCGACCCTGTCCTTGGCGGCAGTTCGGCCTGGCGGGCGAGCGGATCGGCCCTCCACGGCAACGGCGACCCATCGGCGCCGACAATGGCGTATTTGTAGATTTCGCCTGGCTGCAGCCCGGGAATGAAAAGCTCCCAGATGCCGGCCTCTTTGCGGAGCCGCATCGGATGTCGCCGGGCATCCCAGGCGTTGAAATTCCCGACGGCGGACACGGCGCGAGCATTAGGCGCCCAGGTCGCGAACATCACGCCGTCAACGCCATCCTTCTCGCAGATGTTGGCTCCAAGCTTGAGCGGCAGATCGAGATAGCGGCCTTCGGCAAACAGATGCAGTTCGAAATCGGTGAGCAGCAAGCCGAAGGCGTAGGGGTCCGCCGTCTCTGTCTGCGCGCCGGGCCAGGAGATGCGGAAGCGATAAGAGGCGTCTGTCTCGATCATCGCCTCGAAAAGCCCGTCGGCGGTCTGCGCCATGGGGAAGTCGACGCCGTTCACAACGATGGAGACGGCGACGGCTCCCGGCAGATAGGCGCGCACCACAAAGCCTGCGCCAACGCGATGGCGGCCCAGGATCGCGAACGGGTTCCCATGCCGGGCGCTGCGTAGCGCCTCGAGGTCGTCGAAGCTGAGCGTGCACTCGGGAACGGCGAAACGGGTGGATGTGAAATCGGTCAAACGGGATGACGCTTCTGAGATCGCGGGCGCGCGGGGGAACATGGATGCAAGGAACCCAGAAGGAGCGAATTCGTTCCCTGCGGCCGCGAAATCTGAGCTTCGCAAAAAAACTTCGGAAGCATGGAACTTGTGTCTTTCCGATGCGTTTGAAGTTTCCGCCATACGTGCGATCAGGAGTGACATAATGAACAGGGAACAGCAGCTTCGCGACAAGGCTTATGACATCTGGCGCTTGGAGGGTTGCCCGAATGGCCGCGCCGAGCAGCACTGGGCGCAGGCGGAAGCGGAGCTGGCGGCGATGCCCAACGGAGCAGGAGCCGAGATCCGTGATGGCGAGGTAACAAAGGTGACGAAGACGACGGTCAGCGGCCGCAAGACGGTGAAAACGGCCAAGAAGTAAGACAGGATTGTCGATCCCAATATCTGCCGATCGGCGGGAGGCTTTGCGCCCTCTACGCCGGTCTTCAATGCGTTCCGGGTGTTGAAAGCCTCCCCCGGATTTGGTGCCTTTATCTGGCGCAGGATGATTTTCGAGCGTTCGTATATCTCTTGACAGAGCCTCAGCCTCGACGCTGAAGCGGCCGATAGCTCCTGTCCTGCGTCTTCAGATCAGACGCTCGCCGCGCCGTAGACCCCCAGGTAGCGCCGCGCCGACTTCGTCCAGTCAAAACGCTTCGAGATGGCATTGCGGCGCATGCGGGCGATCCGCATCCGGGAACGGTGCACGGAGAATGCCCGTGAGACCGCGTTGATCAGGGCGGTCTTCTCGGGCTGCAGGAACAGGAAGCCGCTGCGCCCGTCATCGATTGTATCGGCCAGCCCCCCTGTCCGGCACGCGATCGGGAGCGATCCAAGGGATTGAGCATACATCTGGCTTAGGCCGCACGGCTCGAATCGCGATGGCATCAACAGGAAGTCGCTTCCTGCGAACATCTGCCTGGCCTCGAGATCGTCGAAGCCGATGCGCGCCGAGACTGAGCCGGGATAGGTCTCAGCAAGCTTGCTGACAGCGTGCTCGAGGCTTGGCTCGCCACGGCCCGTGACGACGATCTGGCCGCCGTTGCGCACGATCAGGTCAGCGGCGGCGATCGAAAGATCGATGCCCTTTTGATGCACCAGGCGTGAGACGATCGAGAACAGCGGCCCTTCAGATGCGCTAAGGTCGAACAAGGATCGCACTAGTGCGGCCTGGCGCCGTTTCCATGGGTCGAGATCCTCATGCGCCTGCAGGTTCACGGCCAGGTCCGTCCAGCTTTTGTCGATGCCGTTCAGGATGCCTGTCAGCCGTCCAGCCTCCATTCGGTTCGCGAGAAGCCCGTCGAGGCCGCAGCCATGCTCAGGCGTGGCGATCTCCCTGGCATATGTCTCGCTCACGGTGGTCACGTGCGAGGCATAGAAAACGCCGGCCTTGATGAATGAGAGCTTGCCGTGGAACTCGGCGCCGTCGACCTTGAACGCTGAGTCAGGGATGCCGAGCGCCGCCAGTCGCTGCGGTGCGAACAGGCCCTGATAGGCAAGGTTATGCACCGTGAAGATGGAGGGCGTGTCGATGCCTTTCCACGTCATGTATCCGGCTGTCAGTGCAGACGGCCAGTCGTTGGCATGAACGATGTCGGGGGTCCAGCTTTGGTCCGCCTCGCCGCTGGCGATTTCGGCGGCGCTCAGCGAGAGGCGTGCGAACCGCACATCGTTGTCGTGGAAGTCCACTCCGTCTAGCCCGCCATATGGTGTCCCGTCGCGGCGGTAGAGCTCGTCGCACAGCACGATGTAGACCACGAGGCCGTCGGCCGTGACCATGCGCCCGAGCGACCATGGCGGCAATTCGGCGGTGCCCTGCATTTGCCTGACGACGTGGATGCGGTCCGCATGCTTCAACACCGCCGGGAAGCCCGGCATCAGCACGCGGACGTCGCAAAGCCCACGCATTGCTCTTGGCAAAGCGGCGGAAACCTCGCCAAGGCCGCCCGTCTTCAAGAAATCGCTCATTTCAGAGGTGACGAAAAGGACCTTCGCGCCCAATGAGACGGGTCTGGCCGCATCCTGAGCCTCACCGTCGTCGACGGCTTCGCAAGAGGTGAAGGAAGTGTCAGGTCGAGAGGCAGGCCAAGGAATACTGGACGACATCGAGATGCCGCCGGACGTGTATTCTTTGTTCATGATCACCCCCAGGAACGCGGATGATGAACGCGGCCAGGCGGCCAAGGTTCCGCCCTGCGTCCGCCCTCGGCCGGCGCAACACGTCCGTGCCGCCATCGCCTATGACCGCCGGTTGAGGGGCGGTCTGACGCGAAACGGTCCAGCGTCCTTCCGGACAGACATTTTGCCGGCGGCGGAACTGCGCATCTCCCCTCGGCCCAATCTTGGCTTTGGCGGAACCAATGGGCTGCGGGAATGTTGAGGCAGTCGCGGCGCGCACTGGCATTCGGGCGCGCAGCCAGCATCCGCACGGTCCGGGCCGCGTTCGGCACAGACCATGGATGCATCCATCGACCAGCCTTTCGTATCCTGACAGGAGCATCATCCCGTGAACATCGAGACCGGAAGACAGACTTTCGACGTCAAGCCAGGAACGTGGACGGAGCTCGGCGCCACCGCCAGCAAGGATGGAGTCAACTTCGCGCTTTTCTCCGATGCGGCAGACAAGGTCGAGCTTTGCTTGTTCGACGTTTCCGGGAAGATCGAGACGGCACGGATCGTGCTGCCCGAATACACCAACGAGATCTGGCATGGCTTCATTCCCGGCATGAAGCCGGGCCAGCTTTACGGCTTCCGCGTCCACGGCAAGCATGCGCCGGAGGAGGGCCATCGCTTCAACGCCAACAAGCTGCTGCTCGATCCCTATGCCCGTGACTTCCATGGCGACGTGGTCTGGAACGATGCGCTCTACGGCTACGACATCAACGCCGCCGAGGACAAGGATCTCACCTTCAACGAGGCGGACAGCGCGCCCTACATGCCGAAATGCGTGGTGACGTCGTCCATGAACGGCTCGGGCGCGGCTGCGAGGCCGTCCATCCCTTGGGACCGCACGATCTTCTACGAGACCCATGTGCGCGGGGCCACGATGCTTCATCCCGCCATTCCCGAGGACATGCGGGGGACCTTCGACGGCCTCGGCCACAAGGCGATGGTGGATTACGTCAAGAGCCTTGGCGTCACCTCGATCGAATTGCTCCCGGTGCACGCCTTCCTCGACGATCACCATCTTGTCGAAGCCGGCAAGCGCAACCATTGGGGCTACAACACCATCGGCTTCTTCGCGCTCAAGGACCGCTACATGGGCAAGGCGGGCGTGGCGTCGTTCCGGAACATGGTCCGCGCCTTCCACGATGGCGGCATCGAGGTCATCCTGGATGTGGTCTACAACCACACGGCCGAAGGCAACGAGCTCGGCTCCACCCTCTCGTTCAAGGGCATCGACAATGCGTCGTACTACAGGCTGATGCCGGACGACGCCCGCCGCTACATCAACGACACCGGCACCGGCAACACGGTCAACACCAGCCACCCCCGCGTGCTGCAGATGGTAATGGACTCGTTGCGCTACTGGACCGAGGCCATGGAGGTCGACGGCTTCAGGTTCGACCTGGGCACCATCCTCGGCCGCGAGCCGCACGGCTTCGACCAGCGCAGCGGCTTTTTCGACGCCATTGGGCAGGATCCGGCCCTGCGCGCGGTGAAGCTGATCGGCGAGCCGTGGGACATCGGTCCGGGCGGCTATCAGGTTGGCGGCTTCCCGCCTGGTTGGGCGGAATGGAACGACAAGTACCGCGATACGGTGCGCGGCTATTGGAAGGGCGATGAGTCGATCACGCGGGACATGGCGGCTCGGCTCACCGGTTCAGGCGATGTGTACGACCTGCGCGGCCGGCGGCCCTGGGCCGGCGTCAACTTCATCACGGCGCATGACGGCTTCACGCTGCATGACGTGGTTTCCTACGACGAAAGGCACAACGAGGCGAACGGCGAAGACAACAAGGACGGCCACGGGGATAACCGCTCGTTCAACCATGGGGCCGAAGGGCCGACCGACGACGAGGGCATCATCGCGGTCCGCGAGCGCCAGAAGCGCAACCTGCTGGCCACCCTGCTCATCTCGCACGGCACGCCGATGCTGCTGGCGGGCGACGAGTTCGGCCGCACGCAGGATGGCAACAACAACGTCTATTGCCAGGACAACGAGATCGGCTGGACGCGCTGGGGCGACATCGGCCCGCGCGACGAGGCGCTCACAGCGTTCACGCGCCGGATGATCGCCCTGCGCGCCGGGCATGAGATCCTGCGCCGAGCCAGCTTCAGGGACGGCTCCGTCATCACCTGGCTCAACCCCGCCGGCGGCGACCAGCAGGATGAGCATTGGGATGATGCAGGCGCACGGACGCTGGGGCTCAGGCTGTCGAACGAGGCCTGCGAGGGGGCCCGGCATGCGCTCCTCCTGTTCAACAGCTTCGACGGAGACCTGCCCTTCACATTGCCGGAGCACCCCGATGGCAGGGCCTGGAAAGCGGTCATCGACACCTCCCGCGAGGGGGATGGCTTGGAAGCGGTTGTGACGGCCGAGGGCGGCGCGCTTGCCTACCCGATGACGGCAAGGTCGATGGTGATCATGATGTGACCCAAGGCGGTCCGAGCTGCCGGCTCCTGGCCGGCTTATCGCCGGCGCCGGCCTGCGTGCCTGCCAGTCCGGACAGGGCCGATCCGGAACAAATCCGCTCTGAGCGGGTTTTCTAGCCGCCATGAACGCAGAACTCGCTGCATGAACGGTGGGAGTAAAGCATGTCCGCAACGATGACCCAGGTTCTGATCGTCGAGTCAAACGACATCGTTGCCAGAGACCTCACTTACGAACTCAAACAGCGCGGCATCCGTTTCATCCAGCGTGCCGATTGCCTGAGCGATGCAATGGAGGCCATGTCGAACGGCCTGCCGGACATCGCCATAATTGAACTGAACCTCCGGGACGGCGCCGGCGGCCAGCTCGCCAAGGCTCTGGCGATGAGCGGCGTCCAGGTCTGCGTGTATTCGAGCCAGCAGGAGCTTGCGGATTCCCTGATGGGCATCTCCCACACCTTCATCACGAAGCCCGCGCCGGCGTACATCGTGGCGGCAGTGGTGCATGACCAGGCCAGCGCAGCGTTCCAGCGCAGCGCTCCAGCACAGCGCGCCAGCACAGCGCGCCAGCACACCTGGCGCTCTGCCATTGAGCGCATGAACCCTTGCTCCGGCTGATCATTTTGTCGTGATGGAAGGTTGATGGTCCTGGCGCGGTCAGGCGGTCCTCTGAATGACACGGCCCCACGCTGCCGATTCAAGGCGATGGGCGATGCGCTTCCTAGATGCAGCAAAGGCGAGACTGTGACCACACTGGGCGATCAGGCAGGCGTCCTCGAATACGAGGAGATCGTGAACTTCGTAGACCAGATGATCTGGTCAGCCACGCCGACAGGTTTCCACGACTATTACAACCGCCGCTGGTACGAGTTCACGGGAGTGCCGGAAGGCTCAACCGATGGCGATGCCTGGAACGGCATGTTTCACCCCGATGACCAGCAAAGGGCCTGGAAGGCGTGGCACAGCGCGCTTGAGACGGGCGATCCTTATGCCATCGAATATCGACTGAGGCATCGGTCCGGCGAGTACCGCTGGGTCCTCGGTCGCGCCCTATGCGTGCGCGATGAGCAGGGCCGGATCCGGCGCTGGTATGGGTCCTGCACCGACATCCACGAGGGGCGGAAGACGGTCGAGTTGAACGCCATCCTGAGCCGCGAACTCAGCCACCGCATCAAGAACATCTTTGCGGTCATTTCCAGCCTCATCTGGCTCTCGGGCCGCTCCCGGCCGGAGCTTGCGCCTTTCACCCAGGAAATTCGCGCGCGGATCGGGGCGCTTGCCCGCGCGCATGAATTCGTCCGTCCCCACAGCGAGGAGTCGCGCCCGCAAATTGGTCCGACCACGCTGAAGGGAATCCTGACATCGCTGCTCGAAGCCTATCCGATCAAGGAGACCAACAGCATTTCGATCACGGGCGACGACATCGCCGTCGACGACAAGGGCGCGACGGCGATTGCGCTGATGTTCCATGAACTCGCGACCAACGCGGTCAAGTACGGTGCTTTGGCGGATAGCGGCGGCTCAATCGACATCGACGTCAACGGATCGGCGGCACAGATCGACATCATATGGCGGGAGACAGGCGGGCCTGCGATCGAAGGGCCTCCGCTGACGTCGGGCTTCGGCACGCGCCTGACTGACATCAGCATCCAGAACCAGCTTGGCGGGCAAATTCGCCGTGACTGGAAGAAGGAAGGTCTCTGCGTGGCGGTGACGGTGCCGTCAAGCAGCCTGGTGCGTGTCGCGCACGGGGAAAGAGCGTTGCAGAAGCAGGAGTGAAGGGCCGGCCGACTGGCGCCGAAGCGCCGACGGCAAGGCCGCCGCATTCAGATGTAGCTGACGATCTTGGCGGGCGGCGGCACCTGCCTGCCTGCACGCACCTCGGCGGCATAGGCCGCAACCATCTGCAGGGACGTCCCGTCCCACGGCTTCTCCATCACGCCGATGGCACCGCGCGGCGCATCGATCATGCGCGGATTGGCTGTCACGAAGACGATCGTGCTGTTGTAAAGCTCGCGGAGCTTCTCGGCTATCAACGGCCCTGTCGGTCCGTCCTTAAGGTTGACGTCGACGAAGGCGATGTCCGGAGGCGTGGCCGACGCGATGGCCAGTGCGGTCTTGGAATCCGGTGCGATGCCCACAGGCACGTAACCAGCCTCTTCCAGCACGGCTTCCATCTCAAGGGCCACGAAAAACTCGTCCTCAACAATCAATACACGCTTGGACATGACCATTCCTCACTCGCTGCCTCGGCAACCTCGCACCTTCAATGCGCCACGCTCGAAAAAGTTGCATCGCAACAAAGGTTTCCTGCAAGCTGTGGCCGATATGCCAATTTTGTGAATTCGTCTTTCATTTCAATAGGGTTGAAGTTGAGCGCCGCTGCCCTCATGGCGATCCTCGAGAGGCAGTCCAGCATGCTGAGGTGAATCTTCAGTTACCTTTGGACGCTTTGAGGATTGCACGCCTATGGCGCTGGCATGCGGAAAAACGCTGAAGCCTGCCGCCGTCCACGTGCAACCGGCGTCAAGGACGACGAGGATCCTCACCGCATCGTCACCGCCCAGAATCGCGGCTGCTCGGTGACCCAGGGGCGAAAGTTCGCGACGCGTGCGCCCGTCACCGTGATGGCTGCGTTGTTGTAGAGCCAGATCGCCGGGACATCCTCCAGCATCTGCCGGTGGATGGCGTCGAACAGCGGCTGGCGCCTGGCGGGATCCGCTGTCCTGCCTGAATCGTCCATCAGTTTCTGCATCTCCGGACTGTCCCAGACCTTGCGGGGCTGGGTCGCCTTCGGCCCCGTGAACATGTCGAACGACAAGGTCGCGTCATAGCGCGCAGAGAAGGCGAAGGTCATCATCATATATTCGCCCTTGGTGTAGCGGTCGAGCTGCGTCGCCCAGTCGATGACCTCGAACTCGACCTTGAGCCCCGCCTCCTGGGTCATCGCCTGGATGATGACGGCCGTCTCGTACATCGAGTTATAGCGCTTGTTGGTGAGCATCTTGATCGGCTGGCCGCGATAGCCAGCTTCCTGCAGCAGGCGCCTGGCTTCCGCGAGATCGCGCTTGTAGCCGGTCTTCTGGACTGCGCCGTGGAAGTTGGATGCCGTCGGGATGGGCGATGCGTTATAAGGCACGTTGTCGCCCGCCACGGCCTTGACCAGTTCGGAATGGTCGAGCGCCAGCGCCAGCGCGCGGCGGATCCGGACATCCTGCAGCAGCGGGTCGCGCGTCTGGATCAGGACGCCAACGGCGCCAAGCGTCGGGGAGGAAACGGTCTGCAGCCCCGCCTTGCCCTTGAGTTCGTTCGCGTCGCTCTCGTCGACGTCTGGTATCATGTCGATCGAACCGGCCTGGAGCGCCGCCTTCGCGGCCGAGGCGTCGGGAATGACCGTCAGCCGCACGCGCCCGGGGCCTGTGCCCTTGCCGCCGGTCAGCCCGTCGGCTTCGCCCGCACGGCCGGTGTAGCCTCCGAATTTCTGCAGGTCCACGAACTGCCCGCGCCGCCATTCGGCGAGGCGATACGGGCCTGTGCCGACCGGCTCCTTCCAGCTACCGTCGGCGTTCAGCGAAGCGCCATGGAAGATTCCGGACTGCCCGCAATCGACCCGCGCCATGGTCGCCAGGAACAGGATGGCGGGTTTCTCGATGCGGAACACCACGGTTTTCGGATCGGGCGTCTCGATGGCGGTGATCTTCGAGACGCCGCGCCCGTCGAACTCCGAAAGGCAACGCCAGTTGGTTTCGCGCTTCAGGTATCGTTCCCACGCGGCCTTCACCTCGGCGGAGGTGAGCGGCTCGCCATTGTGGAAGCGCACGCCCTCCCGGAGCGTGAAGGCATAGGCCAACCCGTCGCCGGACACCTTCAGCTTCTCCGCAAGCATCAGCCCCACGCTCGTGTCCTGCCGGTAGGCGACGAGGCCCTCCACCAGATGGGTCATCACCATATCCGTGTTGCCATCCCGGTTGACGCCCGGGTCGGTCGAACGGATGTCGGCGTTCAGCCTGACGCGCAGCGGCTCCTGCTGGGAGAACGCGGGCGCGGCTGCGGATATGGCGGCAGCGGCCAGGAGGAGGCGAAGGCGGTGAAGCTTCATGCGTGGACGCTCCGGAGCTGGCGGCCCGGTGAGGAGGCGGACGGACGGGGGTGGGCCGCTCCCTCGTCCATGGCAAGCGAATAGCGGGTGAACTGCCGGTTCAGCGCCGGCAGCATGGCGACGTCCATGACCCCGTCGCCTGGTGTCATCGCGATCATCGCGACGGTCGCGGACAGGTTCGACGACAGGTTGAGCCGGGGCGGCCGGCAGACCGACCAAGGCGACCGATAATCGTCGAAGAGCGCGTCCTTGACATCGTCGAGGCTGATCGCTCCGAGATGCGGGGTCAGCAATCCGCGCACCCTGATGTCGCGGTAGAGGCTGTCCGGCGTGGTGGCGATGCCAGTGTCCTTGAGCTTGCCCAGCGCCACGGGGCTGATCCAGTGGTTGGCGTGCACGATCAGCCCGTCAGCCGGCAGCACCTGGAACGTCTCGTCGGGCGCACACTCGAAATCGATGGCGATGCCGCCGGAATGGCTGACGATGATGTTGTTGGAAGCGGATTTCGGGGTGCAATAGGCCGCGCGCATGGCCAGCGCCAGTGTCGGCTCCTGCAGGATCTTGCGCCGGATCAGCGCCAGCGGCACGCCAAGCTGCGCATAGTCGCGCTCGCACTCCAGATAGTTGGCCGTGAGCGCGATGCCGGCGCTGTTCATGCCGGAGCGGGCCAGTTGCCCGGCTTCGGAGAACGTGAGGATGTCCGGCCCATCCTGCCGCCGGATCCTGAGCACCACGGCCGTCTCGGCGCACTCGACCTTCCAGTCCCAGTTCTGGGCATGGATCAGCTTGCCCTCCGCGGTGACGCCGGGCATGGCGACCACGCCCGTGCAGCCGTCGGGATCGTCCGCGACCTCGCGGCCCTTCGCGCGCGCCGCCTTCGGCGCCAGCTTGAGGATCTCGGTCCGCGCGTTGAGCAGCACGATGTCGGACAGCGGCCGCCTCGCCCCTTCGGCGATCCCTCGCATCTCCGGCACATATGTCTCGTCGAAGGCGTCAATGCGCGGCAGGAAGCTGGCGATCACATCGTCAAGTTCGGTGCGGCTGAGCCCGGTCTTTCCAAGCTGCTCGCCATAATGGCCGACGCCTGCCGCGATCCGGTCCCGCGCGGCCTCGCCGTGATGGCGGCCTCGCTCGGTGGGCGAGCCGCTGATCTCGATCAGCAGTGGGGCCGTGACGCTGGTGGGCGGGGCTTTCGCCAAGGCAAACTCGCTTGCTTTTTGTGACGATGAAATACATCAGTAAAACCATGATCGCGTCAACCACCGATTTCACGGCATGAGCGGATCGCAAGGCAGGGCGCAGGGGCGGGACACCGCGCTTCAGCGGCGGCTTGCGCGCTCGATCGCCGACATCCTGAGGTCCGATGGCCTTACGCCCGGTGCGCCCGTGAACCAGATGGCGCTGGCGGCGCGGCTCGGGGTGTCGCGCTCGCCGGTCCGGGCCGCCATGCAGCTTCTGGGCAGGGCCGGCGTCGTCAGGCTGGACGGGCGCGGCGCGCAGTTGGCCGATCCCCACGTGAGGCTGCCGTTCGACGATGAGACTGATCCGCGCGACATGCTGCTGGCCGTGATCGCGCGCAGCCGGCAGGATGGCGACCTTCCTGACAGCGTGACCGAAGCTGATCTGATGCGCCGCTTCGGGGCGGCGCGAACCGAGGTGGCGGCAGCGCTTCGGCAGCTTGCCGAACTGGGCGTCGCAGAGCGCAAGGCCGGCTTCGGCTGGCGTTTCCTTGCCGGCGCCGAGGGGAGCGCCGACCGGGCCGCATCCTACAGGTTCCGCCTCCTGCTCGAGCCGGCCGCGCTGCTGGAGCCGGATTTCCATGCCGACCCGGAGTGGCTGTCGGACATGCGCAAAGCGCACCAGCGCTACCTTGCGCGGCGCTGGCGCGCGGCCGACGCAATCGATTTCTTCGAGATGAACGCTGCCTTCCATCTCGGTCTCGTAGCCTTTTCCGGCAACCGGTTCCTTATCCAGGCGACGGAGCAGCAGAACGCGCTGCGCCGGCTGCGCAACTATTCCTGGCGGCTGGGTGAGGAGCGCGTCCAGGTGTCGTGCGCCGAGCACCTGGCCATTCTCGATGCCGTCGCAGCGGGCGACCTTCCGCTGGCCGCCGAGCGGATGCGCCGGCACCTCAAGCAGACGGCTGCGCTTGTGGCGCCGGCTCCGCAAGGAAGGACGGCGCGATGAAGGGGGCTTCTCTTGGCTCGTTGTGGGAAGACACGGCCGCGCCGCACGTCAGCGCTCCGGAACTGAACGGCGCGGTTTCCGCAGAGACGGTGATCGTCGGAGCGGGATACACTGGCCTGTCCACCGCGCTGCATCTTGCCGAAATGGGCCGCGAAGCCGTCGTCGTGGAGGCTGATGCGCCTGGCTCCGGCGGATCGGGGCGAAACGGCGGCCAGGTCATTCCAGGGATCCGCCATCTGCCCGATGAGCTCGTCGCAGCCTATGGCGAAGCCCTTGGCCGCCGCCTGCATGCATTCGGTTCGGGCGACGCCGACGCCACGTTCGCACTCATCGCGCGGCTCGGGCTGGACTGCGCCGCTAACCGCGGCGGCTGGATCCAGGCGGCCGAGAATGAAGTCGAGGTGCGCCAGCATCAGGCGCGGGTCGCCGCGTGGTCTGCGCGCGGCGCGGCCGTCCGCATGCTCGCGCGGGACGAGTTTCAGGCGATGACCGGCACGCAGGCGTATATCGGCGGGTGGCTCGACGAGCGGGGAGGCTCCGTGCAGCCCCTGAGCTATGTCAGGGAGCTGGCACGGGCCGCCATGAAAGCCGGCGCGCAGCTGTTCGTGAAATCGCCCGCAACGTCGATCGTGGAGACGACGGCCGGATGGCGCGTCGCCACCCCGCGCGGCTCGGTCATGGCGCGCAACCTGCTGCTGGCGACCAACGCCATGACGGGCGGCCTGCACCCTGGGGTCGGCCGCTCGCAGTTGGGCGTCTGGAGCTTCCAGATCGCCACGCGTCCGCTGGCGCCTGACGAGCGCGCCGTCATTCTTCCCGGAGGGCCGGTGGTGTCCGACACCCGGCGCGTGCTGCGCTATTTCCGGCTCGACCGCGATGGCCGCGTCGTCGTGGGCGGCAAGGGCACTCTCGGTGCGCCATCCGGGCCTGCCGCGTTCAACTTGCAGCGCCAGATGCTGCGCAGGCTCTATCCCGCGCTGACGCCTGACGACCAGGCCACGGAGGCGGTGACGCATGCCTGGGGCGGGCTGATCGCGGTCACCATCGACAGGCTGCCGCGCCTTTTCTCGCTTGGCCGCAACGGATGGGCGGCGCTTCAGGACAATGGCAAGGGCATCGCGTGGTGCACGGCCATGGGCGGGCCCCTGGCGGAGATGCTCGCGGGCGCGGACCCGCGCGGCCTTCCGCTGGTTCCGGTCCGGCCGCCGCAGCCGATTCCGTTCCATCCGCTGCGCAAGGCCTATGTCGCTGCGGGCAACGGCTGGCTGCGGTTTCTCGACCTGACCGATCGGTTGCGGTGACCGGGCCGGCGCCATAGGCGCGCTCAAGCCGCCCAAATGCCTGCCGTTCAGAGGGGCGCGCCGCAACGCTGCTCAGGTCGGGCCGCGCAGGCGGTCCCTGACATTGGGCCCGGCATGCCGCCGCCCGGCCGAAGCGGGCGCAGCGGCATTGCGTGCGCCGCGCGCTGGAGTTCCGCCTGGGGCCATGACCGGAACGTGCTGCGCAGGCGCTTGCGCCGGCGCGTGATGGCGCTGCCAGACGGCGGACAGGATCAGTTCGGCCGCCTGCGGGGTCATCGACCGCATCACATGCACGACCGCGTGCAGCCCGACGCTATCCTGCGCGATCGGATCGCCTGTCCTCAGCAGCATGCGCGTTGCGTCCTCTGCGCTGATGCCTGCGGCGATGAGGCCAAGGCCCACGAGTTCGCGGCTGGCGTCAGCGCTGGCCGCCGCGCTGAAGGCTTCGTCCCGAGGGACGACCTGCATGAGCGCAGCCAGCAGGAAGGGCATCCCGAGGATCGACTCGTCCAACAGGCTTTCGCGTTCCGACGCCGAGCTCTCGCGCCCCGCGCGGGCCAGCCCGCGGTCCTTCAGACGCTGCACGATCTCCTCGCGCATCTGCGCGCGGTCATTATCGTCTCCCATCAGGTACAGCGGCGTGAGCGCGATCCTGTCGACATCCCCGCGTCCGAACAGCGCCCGGGCGATGTCCCGGTTGCATCGTGCGGCGGAGACAAGCCCTGACAGCACGGAGCGGCTCAGCCTTATGCCGCGATTGCCGGCCAGCGCCAGCGACGTGGCGGTCTCGCCGCGCCCAAGCAGATGCAGCTGGTGTTCGTCGCGAAGGTCGGATCGAGCCGCAAGGCGGGCGGCCAGGCGCGGGTCCGGATGCGTGACGGCGGCGTTGGCGACATCGGACGGCAGGCGTCCGGCATGCTCGAGGATGACGTCGGCGGTCCCGCCGCCGCGCGCGTGGAGCGCCCTGATCAGTTCGTCGGGCGCATGCTCGCTGGTGCAGATTCGCCGCGCGACATGCCGCGCCGTGGCCTCGTCGACCAGCGGCAGCAGCAGCAGCGCCAGCGAGGAGTACGTGCCAGAGCCCGGCTCGCTCACGGAGGCTTGCTGGAGGAACAGCTCGGTCTGGATCTTCAGGCTGACGCCGGCCAGGCCTGGATCGCCTGTGCGGGCCATGCGGGCCAACTCGTCGAACGGGGACGAACCTGTGAAATCGGAAGCCATGTGAACGCAACGCTATGACAGATGCCGGACATTCCCTTTTTAAGGGAAAAGCATTAGCAGTCCGTTAACCATCGAAGCCCCTGATGCAGAAAGGTTGAGTCGTCCCGTACGTGATCCGCTTGTAATTGCGTCAGCCAGACCTTCCTGATGGAGATTGTCATGGGTCAAGTCATCCCGTGGCCGAAACCTGAAAACCTTCCCGCGCGGCCCGTGACGCATTTCGGCGGTTCGAGCGGCCAGGTTCTCCTGTTCCTCGGCGTCAGATACGAGCGGCACGACGAAGCCGCACAAGCGGCCGTCCTGCGCGCACCGAAGCCCTCACGGCCGCAGCCTCGCCGCAAGCGCGGATGAGCTTGAGCAAGGCCAGCGCCGTGCTGATGGTCGCGCACGCGATGGCGGCGGGCTGCGCCCCGGATGTCGGCGACCTCGGACGCCCGCGGCCATCGGTCTGGAACAGCAGCCTGCTCCCTGCCGCCGGCTCGTACCTCGCCTCGGCGCGAGGCGAGCAGGTCTCGCCATTTCATCTGACCGATGACGAGGTCGAATTGCGCGACCGCGCCTGGCGCTTCGTCATGCCTGCGCATGAACGCTCCTGGTTCCTGCGCGAGGTGCAGGAGCTTGCGCGCACCCGCATCATTCCCGTGTCGTGGCAATCGATGGATCCGGACCGTTACCGCGTTGCGCTGCTGAGCGACGGCTTCCGGTCGGAGTCCTCGCGCTACCGCCGGCTTTCGGAGGATGTCGTGGCCGACACGGCCCTAATCGCTCCTCTCCGCAAGATGGCCCAGCGGGTGGCGGCGGCGGACCGCGTCCGGCTCAAGACTGCGGCGCTGTCGCCCGCCGTGACGCCACCGATGCCCGAATACGCCGATGCGCGCGTAGCGGAGAACGAAGGCCTGGTCGCATGGGTTCGCGAGCGGACGCGTCATCGCCTGCAGAGCTACCGTCACACGCTGGACAATCTTGTGGTCGAGATGCCGTCCAGCGACGCCGTCTTCGCGGAGCGTGCCATCAGCGCCCTCGAGTATGAGCTCAGGCAGTTCGAGGGCCTGATCAGCGGCGATTATCAGGTGCGCAAGGGCGAGCCGATACGCGTGCGGGGCTGACAGGCCTCAGCCGGCGGCGCCGCAGGCCACGGCGCTCACCGTCGCTTCGGCCAGCGGCCGGTCGGACGGCTGCTTGACCAGCGCCCGCGCCACGACGATCCCCTGCTGGGCCGGCGAGACGATCCTGAGCTCCCGCTGGCTGGCGCCGTCATCGTCCTTCGCGGCACGGTCATCGAACTGGCGACGGTCGAGGACGACGAATTCGATCACGCCGCGCTGCGCCGCCCTGTCGGTGACCGCGTAGAACACGCCGCCGCCCCGGACATGCAGCGACAGGGACAGCACCGTCTGGCCCGTCCGGGCGCTGACGCGCAATGGGCCGTCCGCAAGATCGAAGCCGCAGACGGCGATGGCGGTCAAGGCGTCGGCGTCGACGATCGGCATCCGTCCGTCCTCTCCTGGCCGGATCAGTTCGGCCCGGGCGTCCTCCCCGGTGTTCAGGTAGGCCGAGGCCGCGTCGAAGACGGCGTAGCGCGGGATCAGGAGCACCGTGAGGACATGCGCTATGCCGGCCAGCACGCCAAACAGCAGCACGCCGCGGATCAAGCGTCCCGGGCGGCGCAGCTGGTTCCGGCGCTGATCCCCGTTCGCGGGCGCTGACTGGCCGGGAATGGCCGGCATCCGCCGCGAGGGCTGGCGCCGTGCCTGCTGCGGACCGGGCTTCACGATCGCCGGCGCCATCTCAGAACCTGCATCCCGTGCGCGTGATCCGCGGCAGCACGTTTGCGTCGAGCTGGCCGAGGCTGGCTGCGATGGGGCTGTCGTAATAGCGCATGGCGAGGCCGAACCGCTCTCCGGCCGGCAGGCGCAGCCAGTTGCCGGCCATGACCTTCGCCGAGGCTGCGATGTTGATCTGGCCGCTTTCGTCGAGCGTCAGGTCGGCGTCGCTCATCGCGGCGGCGTCCGGGCCGGTCAGCGCGCGGTCCGACCGATCGACGACGGCGAGCGTCCAGCCCCGGGATGGCAGCGTCATGCCGCGGATAAGGTAGCTGCAGCGCCCGGTCAGGGCATCGCCCTTGTCGTCGACATGGGCGGTCAGCAGCAAGCCTTCGCCAGCCGCCAGGGGCAGATGGGGGCCTCGCGCCAGGATCGCGCGCCCGTATGGATCGACCTCGGCCGAGCCCATGCGCGGGAAGGTCTGCCATGGCCCGATCTGGACCGCGCCGAAAGGCGGGTGCCCGCCGAGCAGCGCCATGGTGGAGCCGATGCCTGCCGCAAGCGCGCCGACCGTGATGAGGAACACCTGCCAGGTTCGCAACGAATGACCGGAATCCGTGCCCGGGGCGTTGCTCCGCAACGTCAGCGGCGATCTCGCCACTTCACTGGACCTCGGTCAACTTGCCGCCGCCCGCCGCCGCGGCCGGCCTCCTGAAGCCCTCCACGGCCGAGACGTCGACCGGCTGCACGGACTGCACGTCGCGGAACATCGAGCCGATGTCGCTGATGACGTCGAACGAGCGGCGGGTCAGATGGCCGGTGCGGAGCTGCTGCAGCCGGTCGTCGTTGTCGGTAACCGATGGGCGCGTCCCCGCGACCAGAGCGGCCGCCTTGGGATCCGCCACGGCCGGGGCCACGCCGGGTATCGGCTTCAGGTCGAGGCCGGCATGGGCGAAGCTCATGATCTCCTTGAAGGTCATGGCCGGCAACGAGCCTCCCGTCATGTTGTCGGTCTCGCTGGAATCGTCGTTGCCATACCAGACGCCGGTGACCATGTTGCCGGTGTACCCCACATACCAGGCATCCTTGTAGCCATTGGTGGTGCCGGTCTTGCCGGCGGAGACAACGCCGTCGATGGCCGCCCGCCTGCCTGTGCCTTCAGTGGGCACCTTCGCCAATATGAAGTTCATGTCGTGCGCGACCGAGACGGGCATGGCCTGGGCGGCGGGCGCCGCGTCGCGGTCCCGGCGCCAGATCATTGTTCCATTCGATGAATAGACCTCGCTGGCGGCATGAGGCTGCGCCTGCCTGCCTGCATTGGCCAGCGTCGAATATCCGGCCGTCATATCGAGCACCGTAACCTCCGCCGCCCCGATCGGCAGCGCCACGCTGTCGGTCAGCGGGGTCGAGACGAGCCCCATCTTGCGCGACATCTCGATGATGCGCTTGCGGCCCAGCGCAGCGGCGCGTCCATCATGGGTCTCGCCCAGCGCTCGCCCCATCTGGATCGACATGCGGACGGGGATCGTGTTGATCGATTTCGCCATCGCCACGGTCAGCGGCATGGAGCCGGCATAGGAGCGGCCATAGTTGTTCGGGCACCAGTTGCCGATGCAGACGGGCGCGTCGGTGACGATCGATGCAGGCTTGAACAGGCCCTGCGTGAGGGCGGCCGCATAGACGAACGGCTTGAACGACGAGCCTGGCTGCCGGGCGGCGTCCGTCGCGCGGTTGAACTGGCTGGCGCCGTAATCGCGCCCGCCGACCATCGCCCTGACGCCCCCGTCGATGTCCATCGTCACCGTCGCGGCCTGCGTGGCCCCGTAGCCGGGGCCGAACTGGCGCAGGATCTGCTCCACGGCCTGCTCGGATTTTGCCTGGATGGCAGGGTCATGCGGTGTCTTGACCGTCAGCACGCGGTCGGCGCCGAACATCCCCGCATCGGCCATGCGGCTGACGTTCTCGAACGCCCAATCGAGATAATAGTCGGGCGACGTGCCGCGCCCGCGGTCGATGGCGGTGGCGGGGTTGCGCCGCGCGCTGTCGACCTGGCCCGCGCTGAGGAACCTGGCCTCGACCATGTTGGAGAGCACGTCGCTGGCCCGGGCGCGCGCCGCTGGCAGGTTCACGTGCGGCGCGAAGCGGGTGGGGGCCTTGAACAAGCCGGCCAGCATGGCGGATTCCGCCAGCGTGACATCCTTGACGGATTTGCCGAAGTAGTACTCCGCCGCCGCTCCGACGCCGAAAGCGCCCCCTCCCATGTAGGCGCGATCCAGGTAGAGCTTGAGGATTTCGTTCTTGGTCAGCCGCTGCTCGAGCCAGATGGCGAGGAAGGCCTCCTTGATCTTGCGGTCCAGAGAGCGCTGGTTCGACAAAAACAGGTTCTTCGCAAGCTGCTGCGTGATCGTGGAGCCGCCCTGGACCACGCCGGAGGCGCGCGCGTTGACCGTGAGGGCCCGCGCCAGCCCGATCACGTCGATGCCGAAATGCTCGTAGAAGCGTCGGTCTTCGGTGGCGAGCGCGGCCTTGACCAGATGATCGGGCAATTGCTCGAGCTTCACCGAATCGTCCTGCCGGATGCCACGCTTGCCGATCTCCGATCCGTACCGATCGAGGAAGGTGACGGCGAGGGGCTGCCGGCTGACGAAGTCCTCGCTCGCGTCGCGCACCGAGCTTTGCGCCAGCACCGCAAGGACGAGCAGGCCCGCCAGGCCGATGGTCAGGCTTTCGCTGGCGAGCTCGTTGGCGAGCCTTGTCGGGCCGGACACGGCGAAGCGGCCCATCACCGACCGGAACCGCTCATAGCGCTCGGCGGCTGAGCGCCCCGCCGCGTACAGCGACGAGTCCAGCCTTGCATCGGCGCCGAGCGCCAGACGCTTCAGCCTGCTCCAGACAGTTTTTCGCCGAAACTCCAACGTTTGCCCTCAGTCCCGATTTGACACGAACCTGACCGGTTCCGCGTCGACCATTCTTAAACCTTGTCTCATGCAGCGACGCAATCGTCCGTGCTGGCCAAAGGGCGAAGCGACAAGACAAAACTGTGGCAGAAAACGGGCCAACCGGGGAGTCACGCTGGGGCAGGGCGAGCGCGCCTGCGCCCACGCGAAGTCTTGATGGGCAGACATGTCGCCGGTCGTCGAAACGTCAGGCACATCGATTGCGCGGTTTAAGAAGTTCCGCGCAATGGCCTTTGGTTAATGCAAGAAAAAAGAGTTAATTTTACCCTGTTCAAACGTTAACCTTGTGCACACCCGCGCGATCAAAGAGAAGTGAGGCAACAAACAGCTGCGGCCCACTGGGAGCCTTCGTGAGAAGAACCAGCACCCGCCAGTTGAAGAACATGTTTCGAAGGAAAGCTCACATCATGTCGAAGATGCTCATCAAAGGTTTGATCGCCGCGGGTTCTGTCGCCCTTTCCGCCACCATCGCGGCGGCGGGCGGCAACTGCCACGGAAGCGCCTGCTATAAGCTGGTCGTCAGCCCGCCGGCCTACCAGACGGTCTCCGAGCACGTGCTGGTGCGCCCGGCGTCCCGCGTCGCGCGCCATGTGCCGGCGGAATACGGTTCGGTCTCCGAAACCGTCACGCTGCGCCCGGCCCGCGTCGTCACGCGGCACATTCCGGCGCAGTACGGCACGACGACGGAAACCGTCATGGTTTCGCCCGCCCGCAAGGTCTGGCAGGTCAGCATCGACCATTACGGCCAGAAGGTCGGATGCTGGGTCGTGATTCCGGCGCAGTATGCAACGCAGCATCGCCAGGTCGTGATCCGCGAAGCGCAGGCTGTCCATGAGACCATTCCTGCGATCCATGCCGAACGCTCCCGCACGGTGCTGGTCCGTCCGGCGACGGTCGATTACGAGACGGTGCCGGCCGAATACGAAACGCGCCATCGCCACGTCATGGTCCATCCCGGCTCGAAGTCCTGGGCCCCCGCCCGCAATTACTGATTTTCCGACACTTGCCATTTTCCGACACTTGCCATCACGGCGCTTTCTTGGCCCCGGCTTCGCGCCGGGGCTTTTTTCATGCAAGTTCCGCGAGGCCGACATATTTGCCGGGCCTTATATCGGCTAGCGCGCCCTTGCAGCGCTGCGGTGCGCGCGCCATTTAACGGACGCGGGCCAACCGCCAGAGAAAACCAGAGGAGAGTGACGATGACGCCGCAAGAGCGCGACGTAATCGCCGGCATTTTTGATCGGCTCAAGCAGGCGGCGACCCAGCCGCGCGACCCCGAGGCCGAAAAGCTGATCGCAGAGCGTCTGGCGCAGCAGCCTTACGCGACCTATGCGATGGCCCAGGCCATCTATGTCCAGGAGCAGGCGCTTCTCACCATGCAGTCGCAGGTCGAGCAGTTGCAGGCCCAGGTCAAGGAACTTCAGGATCAGCCGCCTGCCCAGCCTTCGGGCGGTTTCCTGTCCGGATTGTTCGGAGGCGCGCCTCCGGCCCGTCCGGCGGCTCCGCCGCATCAGCCGATGCAGCGTCCGATGATGGGGCAGCCCAACGCCCAACCCGGCATGGGCCAGCCCGCGATGGGCCAGGGCGGGCCATGGGGCGGCCAGCAGCCGGCCCAGCAGGCCGGGCCATGGGGCGGCGCGCAGCCGCAACGCGGCGGCTCCGGCTTCATGGGCACGGCGCTTGCCGCGGCGGCGGGCGTCGCCGGCGGCATGATGCTCGGCAATGCGATGTCTGGCGCGTTCGGCGGCGCAAAGCCGCCGGCGGGCGATCAGGCTGCCGCAGCGCCTGCGGCCGACGCTGCGGCCGGCAACGACCAGGCGCAGGTGGATCACGGCCAGGCGGACCAGGGAAACGAAGAGATGCAGCCCGCATCTTACGAGGATCCCGGCATGTTCGATGACGGCGGCGGAGACGAATGGGCCTGATTGGCCCATGACCCCGCATAGGAAGAAAGCGCCCCGCCGGCCCACGCCGGCGGGTTTTTCATGTCCATGCTTGCGCTCGCGCTGATTTCGCTTGGCGCTTTCTTTTTAATGATTCTAAATTGGTGGGATGCAGAAGCATTTCAATGACCTCACTGAGCCCGAAGTCCTCGCCCTCGCCATCGCCAATGAGGAAGAGGATTCGCGGATCTACCTCAACTTCGCGCAGCGCCTGAAGCCGCAATTTCCCGGCTCCGCCAAGGTTTTCGAGGAGATGGCGGTCGAGGAGCAGGGCCACCGCCACATGCTTCTGGCCTTGTACGAGACCAAGTTCGGCAAGGAGATGCCCTACATCACCCGGGCGGACGTGCGCGGCTTCCTCAAGCGGCGCCCTGTCTGGCTGATGGAGGGGCTGCGGCTGGACGTGGCGCGGCGGCAGGCCGAGGTGATGGAGCTCGAAGCCGCCCAGTTCTACGCGAAGTCAGCCGAGCGCAGCCGCGACACCGATGTCCGCAAGCTCCTTGGCGACCTGTCGGAAATCGAGAAGAAGCACGAAAGCCTCGCGGCCAAGCTGGGCGAGGCCAATCTGACGCCTGACGTGCGGAGCGAGGAGGAAGCGACGCGGCGGCGGCTTCTGGTGCTCCAGATCGTGCAGCCCGGCCTCGCCGGCCTGATCGACGGGTCGGTCTCGACGCTGGCGCCGATCTTTGCGGCGGCGTTCGCCACCCAGAACACCTGGGAGACGTTCCTCATCGGGCTGGCCGCGTCGGTGGGCGCAGGCATCAGCATGGGGCTCACCGAGGCGATGTCCGATGACGGCGCCATCACCGGGCGGGGCTCGCCCTGGCTGCGCGGCGTGGTCTGCGGCCTGATGACGGCGCTGGGAGGCCTTGGCCACACGCTGCCTTATCTCATCCCCGATTTCTGGACGGCGACGGCGGTCGCCGGCGTCATCGTCATCGTCGAATTGTGGGCGATCGCCTGGATCAGGTGGAAATACATGGAGACGCCGTTCGGCCGCGCCGTCGTCCAGATCGTGCTGGGCGGCCTGCTGGTGTTGGCCACAGGGATCGTGATCGGTGCGAGTTGATCGGCTGAAAGCGCCGGAGCAGGCGCAAGCCGCGTCAGATGACGATGACGCGCATGCCCACCCGCACGCGGTTGTAAAGATCCGTCACGTCCTCGTTCGTCATGCGGATGCAGCCTGACGACACGGCCTGCCCGATGGTGTGAGGCTCGTTGGTGCCGTGGATGCGGTAGAGCGTCGAACCGAGATACATGGCGCGGGCACCCATCGGGTTGTCCGGCCCGCCAGCCATGAAGCGCGGCAGATCGGGGCGGCGCTTCAGCATTTGCGCCGGAGGCGTCCAGCTTGGCCATTCCGCTTTCCGCGTGACGCTCTTGACGCCCGCCCATTCGAAGCCCGGGCGGCCAACCCCGATGCCGTAGCGCAGCGCCCGGCCATTGCCCTGCACGAGGTAGAGGTGCTTCGAAGGCGTGTCGATGACGATGGTGCCCGGCGCATGGGGACCATTGTAGCTGACCTCCTGCCGCTCGAATCTCGGGTCCATCACGCGCTCGATGGGACGATCGATCTCGCGCAGCATGTCCTGGCGCGGCTGCAGGCCGGCCATCTGCCGCGACAGCGGCTGCAACGGAACGCCGTCGAACGGATCGATGTCAGCGGGCGCTCCCTGGCTCGGCCGCCGGCCCCTGGGCGCATGTTCCGCCGGAAGCTGATGCCGAACGCTGGACGAGGCGTCGCGGCCGGTCATCAGGAACTCGATGAAGCCGCCGCCAAGGGAGCCGGGCTGATGCGGCTGCGGCTGC
Source organism: Allobosea sp. (assembly GCA_031412095.1). Taxonomy (GTDB): domain Bacteria; phylum Pseudomonadota; class Alphaproteobacteria; order Rhizobiales; family Beijerinckiaceae; genus Allobosea. The sequence goes on along the minus strand of JANOCI010000059.1, from coordinate 19,111 downwards.
GCAGCGACGGAGCCGGTATGCCGGACCGCCCGCTGCGGCGCTGCGTAAGGCGTCTGGTGATAATAGGCCTGCGCGGCAGCTGGCGTGGGGGTCACGCTGGCGGCGGTCGCCAACGCCATCATGGACACGACGGCCGACATGCCTCCCTGGAGGCCCGACTTGACATGACGCATACGCAACACCCGCCAGTTTCAACGCAACTGGCGAAAACCTGCGCCCGGGCGCTCAATGGATGGTAAACAGATGGGCCGCGAGCAGGCTTTGGGATTCACCACGCCTGTTTTCCGTACGGTATGGTTACCGCCGCGCCCATGAGCGCGGTTAACAATGCGTCACGGCTTATCCGGTCGCGTGCGGACGCTGCGCCGCGACGCTGCGGTCAGGCCGGCGCTTTGGCGGCTGTCGAACGCAAATGGGCCAGCAGCGCGGACCTGCAGCCCGCCACATTGGCGGCGAACAGCACAGCGCCGTACGCCGCCGCTCCCGCCGCGAGCTGCAGCGCCAGCGTGAGCGCCGCGGAAGACCCGTCTCGCAATGGCCAAAGCGTGACGACCATGGCCGCCAGGGCTGTCGCGATCGCAGCGGCCTCCCGCCAGGAGGGGCCTACAGGCGCGCTGCGGAGGGCGGCGGCGGCGACCACCAGCGCTGCCACGACGAACGCCAGCGACATCGCTCCGGCGATGGCGGCAGGGGCAACGCCGATCCCGGCCGCCGGCCCGAATGCGACGGCCGCGATGAGCAGCCCGTTGATGCCGACGGCGATGGCGGCGGACAGCGTCGATATGCCGGTCCTGCGGCTGATCAGGAACACCGGGTTGAAGCCGACCTGCATGATCGGCATGGCGATGAGGCCCGGCATCAGCACCCAGACATATGACCCGAAATGGCCATGGTAGGCGGCAGGCACCAGGAGCTGCTCGAAAGCCGGCATCACGAGCAGCAGCCCTGCGCCCACGGGCAGGATGACGGCGAGGACGATGACGAGGTTCCGCCTGATGCGGTCATGCGCTGCCGCCTCTCCCTCCTGGTCGAGGGCCCGGACTGCCAGTGGCAAAAGCAGGATCTCGAGCGTCGCCCCGAGCGTTCCCATCAGCTTGACGCCGATGTCGGACGCCAGGGCGAAATGCCCTGCCTCCGCCAGACCGTGGTGCGACGCCATCATGGAGCGGTTGAGCAAGGGTATCGTGGACAAAAGCACGTTCGTCGCCACCAGCGGAAAGGCATAGCTCGCGAAGACCTTGATGTGCCCGCGGTCCAGCGCCGTCAGGTCCAGCGGTGCGTCGGCAAGCGCCCGCCGCACCACGGTCAGCGCGCCGAGCGAGCTGATCGCCGATCCGAGCAGCACAAGCGCCGGATCCCCGGTCCACCATGCCCCGCCCACCATCAGGAGCAGAGCCAGCACGTTCTTGACGAGGACCATGCGCGCATACGCTGCATCGTCCTCGCGCGCCCTCGCCACCGCCTGCTGGTAATCGAAGAGCCCGCCCACCACGCCGGCGGCGACCGCAGCGGCTGCGATTGCGGTCGGGATCCTGAGATCGGCCCCGCTCACGAGCGCCGCCAGCAGCGGCACGAGAAGCGCCAGCGTGCACAGGGCTGCAAGGCCATCAAGGGTCGCCCTGATGGAAGGCTCGCTCTCGCGTTTGCTGCGCGAGTAAAAACGGATCGTCGACAGCTTGAGCCAGTCGATCGCAAAGGCATTGACGAGGACGAGGAGCGCCGCGCCAAGCGCATAGAGGCCGAACTGCTCCGGGCCCAGGAATCGCGCGATGAGCAGGCCCAGAACGAAGTTCAGCGCGGAATTGATCGCGAATGTGGCGGCCAGCAGCATGGCGATCCAGATCGGTGACGCAGGTTCGGCGCAAGCCATCGCATGCAGGGGCGAACGAAACGTTGCGCATGCCGTGTTTTGCCTGCCGATGGTTAGCGATGCGTGACGGCCGGCCGCTGGCCCGAATTGCGCGGCCCTGACCCGGGATCGGGAGCAGCGCCATGATTTCGACATGGGCTGCGATGAGAAAACGGCCGTCGCTGGCGCAAGGCGAGCAAGCGGTTCTGGCTTGATCCGGTCTTGAGCGGCGTCGTATCAAGGTGCTTCGGCATGGAGGCGGTCGATGAGGCGAGTTGCGCTGGTTTGTGGCATCCTGCTGTCGGCAGGCGTCTTTGGCGCATGTTCGGCACTGGCTGAAGACGTGCCGCGCTTCGACATCGCGGTGTTCTGCCAGGCGAATGCGCCAGCCCGGGGCGGCCTTGCCCCCTGCAAGCTGGGCGAAGAGGTCAAACGGACTGCACTGACGCGCGGCTGGGAGGCGTTTCCCAAGCAGCGCAAGCACTTTTGCGTCCAGTCAGTGAGCTTCAGGCCGCGTGAGCAGCGCTCATATGTGCGTCTGGCGGAGTGTCTTGACGAGCAGGCCAGCAGCTGAGGCGTAGCGGCGGCCCGCGCCGCTTGCCAGAGCCCGGCTCCATCAGAACTTGCTGAACTTGCCGTGCGCGATGACGGCGCCCCGCGGCGCCGCGCCCATGTCGCCGCCGGCAGGCTCGATCGTGATGACGAGCCCCGCGGCCTCGTTGGCGGATCTTGCAGCATCAGGGTTCAGGTCGAGGACGACTGGGCTCTCGGGGTCCAGCCGGCCGATCCCGACTGGCTCGCCGCTGTCGTTCGGCACCAGCCACAAATAGGGAACGCCGTCAGGGCTCGGATTCGTCGCCGCAGGGACCAGGACCAGCCGTCGGCGCTCCCCATCGTAGGTCGCGACATAGGCGGGCGGGCCGTCACGCGGTAGCAACGACGACACGAGAAGGATTCTGTCAGTCGTGACGGTTTCGGCCGGGCGGCTGGCGACAATGGGCTGCTCCGGCGCGGGCGGAAGGCCCGGCGTCCGCAGAACCGCAAACGCAACCGCGATGGCCGCGGCCGACAGTCCCACGGCGCCGATGCCGCGCCAGAAGTCCAGGCTCGCGTTCAATGTCCGCAGCCAGCCGGCACGCGATGGCCCGACGCCTTCATCCGGCGCTGCGATCGCCTTGCTGATGCCGGCCCAAGCGGCCGGCGAGGGCGGCAGCGCCGTGGCCTCCAGCCCCAGCGCGCCCAGTTCGTGCCGCCATCTCAGCACCTCGCCGTACAGCAGGGGGTCGCGCGCGCGCGCCGCCCTCGCATCGGCGTCGCTGATCAGGCCGAGCGCGATTTCGCCGGCGAGCTCCTGGCGCCCTTCGTTGTCGGCCTTCGTGTCCGTTCCTGTCATCGCATCACCTGTCCAGGCAGGCGCGCAGCTTCATCAGCCCGCGCCTGATCCGGCTCTTCATCGTCGATAAGGGAACGCCTTCGCGGCGCGCGAGTTCGTCATATGTCGAGCCATCGAAAAAGGCCGCGCGGATGGCGCGTTGCTGGTCCCGGTCGAGCAGCGCCAGGCAATCCAGCATCCGGAGGCCATCCTGGCTTTCGATCAGCCGCTCGACGGCCGGCATGGACGGATCCACGATCTCGACGTCATCGAGGCTGTCCAAGGCGAAGCTGCGCGATCGCTCCGCCCGCAGCCGGTCGATGGCCTTGTTGCGTGCGATGGACGCAAGCCATGTTATGGGCGAGCCGAACTCCGGATTGAAGGTGTCCGCCTTGCGCCAGACGTTTACGTAGACATCCTGCAGCACCTCTTCCGACATCGTCGCATCCCGCATGATCCGGTTGACCACGCCGTTGATCTTGGCGCTGGTGAGCGCATAGAGCCGTTGGAGCGCACGCGGATCCTGCGCCGCTACCTCGCGCAGGAGCGCGACGAGGACGGCGCGGCCTGCTTCGGTCGGCTTGCCGGCCTCTGGCCTGTCGCCTGATGGAAGCGGTGAACTCATGCCGCGCAGCCGTCCTCTGGAATTCGACATCTTGCCCATGGCGGTCTACGCCGCCATGGGCCAGGCAGTTCAGGCCAGCCCCGCAGCGCGTCGGCATCGCCTCAAGCCTCGAGGGCCGTCTGCGCGCCTTCGCGATGGCACCCAGTCGAAGCTACGCGGCGGCCGGCGGATTGATGCACCCCTTGCGGCGGCGCGTCTTGCATTTCGCCCCCTTGCGGGAGCGCGTCTTGCATTTCGCGCGCCCGCCATCGGCTGGGGCAGGGGTTCACCTCGCGCGGCATGAGCATTATCAGGGCCGTATGACCACGCCCGCGATCCCGCCTGCGATGCCCGCCAACTCCCTGACCGGAATATCCTTGCGTCCTGTCGAGGAGGCGGATGGAGCATCCGTCGCCGGCCTAATCGCGGCTTGCTTCGCCGAATATGACGGCTGCGTGTTCTCATCGGACGAGTTTCCCGAATTGGAAGCCCCCGCGCGGTGGGCGGCGTCGCTTGGAGCCCGCTTCTGGATCGCGCAGGCGCCGGGTGGCGACGTCGTAGGCTGCATCTGCGCCAAGCCGGTGGACGGGCGCGCTGTGGAGCTGCACAAATTCTATGTCGCCGCGCATCTTCGCGGATCGGGCCTGGCGGACATGCTGGTGGCGAAGGCGTTCGAACTCGCCCGCGCGACGGCGGCGAGCGAGATCTTCCTGTGGACCGACTCACGGTTCGCGCGCGCCCATCGCTTTTATGAAAGGCACGGCTTCGTGCGCCAGGCCGGATCGCGGCTGCTGCACGATGTCTCGGACAGCACCGAACTGCATTACCGGCGCGAACTTTCATGGCCTTGAAGGCGCTTACGCTCGGCCTGCCGCCGGTCGCGCTCGCCGCCCTCGGCATCCTGCTGCTGACGGGCATGGACGCGGTCCTCAAGGAGATGATGCGGACCCACCCTGTCGTCGTCGCCGTGTTCTGCCGCTTCTTGACCGGCGGGCTGGTTTCGCTCGTCGCGTTGGCGTGGCTGAAGCCGCCTGCGCCATCGCGCGACGAAATCCGGGCCAACCTCATCCGCGTGCCTCTCGTGGTGGCGACGGCCGGGTCGTTCTTCCTGGCCATCAGCCTGCTGCCCCTGGCCGAGGCCATCAGCCTCTCGTTCCTGGCGCCGTGCTTCATCGCGATCCTCGGCGTCGTGTGGTTGGGCGAAAGACCTGACAGATCGATCCTGCTGGCCTTGGCGTGCGGCCTTGGCGGCATGGCCATCATGCTTTGGCCAAAGCTGGAGTCAGGCTTGAGCGGCTCTGCGCTGGGCGTGGGCGCCGCGCTGTTCTCGGCCTTCGCCTATGCCGTGAACATCATCCTGCTGCGCCAGCTTGCGGTGAGGCAGCATCCCGCGACGATCGTCGCGTTCCAGAACATCGGGCCCGCCGTGCTCATGCTGCCGTTCGCCGTCTGGCTCTGGTCGACGCCGTCGCTGCGGGACTGGATCATGCTCTTTGTCGCGGGCGTGCTCGCGGTCGGCGGACATCTGCTGCTGACCTACGCGTTCTCGAAGGCGGACGCCTCGCGGCTCGCTCCGACCGAGTACACGTCGCTGGTCTGGGCGGCGCTCATCGGCTTCCTGTTCTTCGCCGAAGTGCCGACGCCATACACTTTCGCAGGAGCTGCGCTGATCGTCATGGGCTCCCTGGCGCTGGCGCGGCGACGGACGCGCCGCCTCTGACCATGTCCGCGGCGATAGGCTGCGCCGCCGCCGACCATGTGGGTCGCAGGCGCGCCCGGCTCCGCTTCGCTCCTTGACTCGTCCGGCTCGTCGGCCTATCTCCCCATCACTCGCTGGCACTCAACTCATGAGACTGCTAACGACCTGGGCCGCATTGGCCCGCTCACATGTGTTCAATTGAGCAAGGGAAACACATCCATGAAGTTCCGTCCGCTGCATGACCGCGTGGTTGTCCGTCGCCTCGAAGGCGAAGAGAAGACCAAGGGTGGCATCATCATTCCAGAGACCGCCAAGGAAAAGCCCCAGGAGGGCGAAGTGATCGCAGTGGGCTCCGGCGCACGCGATGACAACGGCAAGATCGTTGCGCTCGACGTCAAGAAGGGTGATCGCATCCTTTTCGGCAAGTGGAGCGGCACCGAAGTCAAGATCGATGGCCAGGAGCTCCTCATCATGAAGGAATCCGACATCATGGGCATCGTCGGCTGAGGCCCGAAGCTCGGGGGCGGCCGGCCAAGGCCGCACGCTCCCGGACATTCGGCCCAGGCCCGGCACGACCGCCCCGACATGACGGCTGGCGCAGGCTGAAGGCAGGTGCCCCGTTCCCCATTTCACAGCTTTCAATGCAATAGGAGTTTACAATGGCTGCCAAGGACGTCCGTTTTTCGTCTGACGCGCGCGACAAGATGCTGCGCGGCGTCGACATTCTCGCCAATGCTGTCAAGGTCACGCTCGGCCCCAAGGGCCGCAATGTCGTGATCGAGAAGTCATTCGGCGCACCCCGCATCACCAAGGACGGTGTGACGGTCGCGAAGGAGATCGAACTTGCCGACAAGTTCGAGAACATGGGCGCTCAGATGGTTCGCGAAGTCGCGTCCCGTCAGAACGACCACGCCGGTGACGGCACCACCACCGCGACCGTTCTGGCCCAGGCCATCGTCCGTGAAGGTTCTAAGGCTGTTGCAGCCGGCATGAACCCGATGGATCTGAAGCGCGGCATCGACATGGCCGTTGAAGCCGTCGTCGCCGACCTCAAGAAAAACTCCAAGAAGGTCACGTCGAACGCCGAAGTGGCGCAGGTCGGGACCATCTCCGCCAACGGCGACGTGTCGGTCGGCAAGATGATCTCCGAAGCCATGCAGAAGGTCGGCAACGAAGGTGTTATCACCGTCGAGGAAGCCAAGACCGCCGAGACCGAACTCGACGTCGTCGAAGGCATGCAGTTCGACCGCGGCTATCTCTCGCCCTACTTCATCACGAACGCCGAGAAGATGGTGGCCGATCTCGAGGATGTCTACATCCTCATCCATGAGAAGAAGCTGTCGTCGCTGCAGGCCATGCTGCCTGTTCTCGAAGCCGTGGTGCAGACCGGCAAGCCGCTGCTGATCGTCGCCGAGGACATCGAAGGCGAAGCTCTCGCCACCCTCGTCGTCAACAAGCTGCGCGGAGGCCTCAAGGTCGCCGCCGTCAAGGCTCCCGGCTTCGGCGATCGCCGCAAGGCGATGCTCGAGGACATCGCGATCCTCACCGGCGGCCAGATGATTGCCGAAGACCTCGGCATCAAGCTGGAATCCGTCACCCTCGCCATGCTCGGCCGCGCCAAGAAGGTGCGCATCGAGAAGGAGACGACCACGATCGTGGACGGCGGCGGCAAGAAGAAGGACATCGAAGGCCGCGTGGCTCAGATCAAGGCGCAGATCGAGGAGACCACCTCGGACTACGACCGTGAGAAGCTCCAGGAGCGTCTGGCCAAGCTCGCAGGCGGTGTCGCGGTCATCCGCGTCGGCGGCTCGACCGAAGTCGAAGTCAAGGAGAAGAAGGACCGCGTGGACGACGCGCTGAACGCCACCCGCGCTGCGGTGGAGGAAGGCGTGCTGCCAGGCGGCGGCGTGGCCCTGCTGCGTGCGGCCCTCGCCATCGGCAAGCTCAAGCCAGCCAATGAAGACCAGAAGATCGGCATCGAGATCGTCAAGAAGGCGCTCACCACGCCAGCTCGCCAGATCATCGAGAACGCCGGCGACGATTCCGCCGTCATCGTCGGCAAGCTTGCCGAATCGAAGGACTACACCGCTGGCTACAACGCCCAGACCGGTGAGTACGTCGACATGATGAAGGCCGGCATCATCGATCCGACCAAGGTCGTCCGCACCGCCATCCAGGATGCGGCCTCGATCGCTGGCCTGCTCATCACCACCGAAGCCATGATCGCCGAAGCTCCCAAGAAGGACTCTGGCGCACCCATGGGCGGCGGCGGCATGGGCGGCATGGGCGGCATGGACTACTGAAAGCAGTCCATCCGCCGCCTTCCGGGCAAAGTGTCCAAAGCCGGGCTCACCCGGCTTTGGAGCGCGGCATGGACTACTGAAAGCAGTCCATCCGCCGCCTTCCGGGCAAAGTGTCCAAAGCCGGGCTCACCCGGCTTTGGAGCGCGGCATGGAGGATTGGATGCAGTCCTGCAGCGGCCTGCGGGGAGATCGTCCAAATCCGGAAGCCGTCGGTCCTGACCGACGGCTTTTTCATGCGCGGCTTCGTTTCGAACGCCTTTTTGGCGTCGTATGGAACAAAATTTACCTTTTCGCGTTAAAGGATCGGTGGCGATATGTGGCAGTCTCGCGGTCTCGTCCGTCACAGTCTGCCCATATTCATAGGGAGTGTTGCATACTTGCACTATCCTGATCAGGCCAACTCGGACTAAAACATTTCAGAGGTTTCCCTCTCCCGTTTCTCTAGCTCAGGATCTTGTGCCATGAAGAAGTTCACTCTCGTTCTCGCCGCCGTTCTCACCGCTGCCGCTCTCAGCGCTTGCGCCGGCAAGGCTCCAATCGGCAAGGGCAAGTCGCCAGTGGTCGCACCGCAGTCAGCCCCGATCGCCGTCCGCGGCTGAGCTTAGGGCTCTTTTCTGACATCAATCCGGCGTCGTACTTCTGTGCGCCGCCGGATTTTTTTGTTTTTGTCACGTGATTGTCGATGTGCGTCTTCGTGCTTTGGAGGTATTGCCAATCCCATGAATCCACATTCTGAAACAACCCGTCCGGCATTCCGCAACGTTCGGCCTGGCATGGCGTTCGCCTTTGCCGCCGTGCTTGCGCTGAGCCTCGCCGCATGCTCGCCTGAAGGCTCTCCGGACCTCGCCTCGCCCGCGACCTCGCCAGCCGAGGTTTCCGCAAGCTCCTTCGTAGCCTCGCCTCAGGAAGGTGCCGCAGGCCAGGCGCTCGAACCAACGTTCGTCGCGACGGAATCACCGTCCCGGGCCGAAGCTGTGCCGCGCTCACGATCGTCGAGCCGCACGCGGATCTCGCGAGCCGATGCCCGCCCTGCGGTCCGCGGCGAGCAGATGTATTACGTCGAATTCCGTTCGCGGTCGGCCGCCAGCTATGGGCACACCTTCGCCTCCATCGGAAGGCTTGACTCGGCCGGCAGGATCGAGACAAGCGAGATCGTCGGCCTCCATCCGGCGACCGATAGCGTCCTGCCCTGGCTGATCGGCCATGTCGTGCCGGTCATGTCGGAGACGGGTGCGAGCGATGGCGACAAGGAAGAGATCTACTGGACCGCCCGTTACCGCATCCGGCTCAACCAGGCGCGTTACGATGACTTCATGGCCAAGGTCAGGGCCTTACAGGCGTCGTCGCCGGCGTGGCATGCGGTGTTCTACAACTGTAATGCCTTCATCGGCGACGTTGCGAGGCTTCTGAACCTGAAGGTTCCCGGCAACAGCCTGCTGTTTCCAAAAGAGTATATCGAAGAGCTGGCGACCCTGAACGGGGCGTGATTTCAGAGTGACCCGAGGTTGACGATGTGGAATATGAACATGAAGCCAGCGATGGCGGCCGTCTTCGCCCTTGCGCTCAGCGGGTGCGTCGGCTCCGGCGGGCTCGGCAGTCTTGCCGGCGCAGGCATCGCGGCCGACTACAGCGGCCTCGCTTCGGCAGGCCATCTGGTGGCGTCCAACACCGGCAGCACCATACCGGATTCGTTGCTCAATTCGCGCAAGCAGGCCATGAATGTCGGCGCGACGCGCGGCGTAACCGTTCCATACAAGGGCTCCGAAGAACCGGGCACGATCGTGATCGAGCAGTCGCGCCAGGCGCTCTACTTTGTCGAGCCTGATGGAAAGGCCACCCAGTTCAAGGTCGCCATCGGCAAGAAGGAGAACCAGTGGACGGGGGTCTCGCGCGTCACCGCCGTGCACCTCCAGCCAGGTTGGACCCCGCCGGCATCGATGCGCCGCCCGGGCGCAGACCCGTTCGCCATGATCCCCAGCGGCGCGCCGAACAATCCGATGGGCATCGGCGCGTTGACGCTGTCGGGCGGCGACTACGCCATCCACGGCACCAACAGGCCGGACAGCATCGGGCAGGCCGTCTCGGGAGGCTGCTTCCGCATGCTCAACGAGGACATCGCCGAGGTGATGCGCCGCGTGCGCGTCGGCACGCGGGTCGTGGTCAACAGCTGACCGCGCCGTGGTCAGCAGCGCCTTCAAGTCAGCCCTGATCCAGGCGTTCGGCTCGCCTGCCGTCGTCATCGACCTTGATGTCGTCGAGCGCAACATCGCCCGCGTCCAGTCCGCATGCGACGTGGCGAACGTTGCCAACCGCCCGCATATCAAGACCCACAAAAGCCCGCTGATCGCATCGATGCAGCGGGACGCCGGCGCCAGGGGCATCACCTGCCAGAAGCTCGGCGAGGCCGAGATCATGGCGGATGGCGGGCTCGACGACATCCTCATCAGCTACAACATTCTCGGGCCTGACAAGGTCGCGCGCCTTGGCCAGCTCCTGTCCCGCGTCGACGTGACTGTCGCCGCTGACAATCCGGTCACGGTCTCAGGATTGCCGACTGCGGGAGCTATGGCGGGGCGGCCCCTGCCCGTCGTGGTCGAGTGCGACACAGGCCGCAAGCGCGCAGGGGTCGAAACGCCTGCCGAAGCCGTCGCGTTGGCCCGCCAGATCGCGGCCTCCCCGCATCTGAGCTTCGCCGGGCTGCTGATGTATCCTCCGGAAGATCGATGGCCAGAGACGCAGTTCTTCGTCGACGAGGTCCGGAAGGCCTTGCGCGCAGAAGGGCATGCCCTGCGCATCGTGTCGACCGGCGGTACGCCGAACATGGCCAATCTGGGCAAGCTCGCGGGAGCCACAGAGCACCGCGCAGGAACGTATGTCTTCAATGATCGCATGATGATGGCATGCGGCCAGGCGACGCTCGCCGATTGCGCGCTGCAGGTCTACACGACCGTGGTGAGCCGGGCGGCGCCAGAGCGGGGCATCCTCGATGCGGGCTCGAAGACCCTGACCGCGGATCCCGGCGGCGGCCTTGACGGCTATGGCTTCATCCTGGAGCACCCGCAGGCGCGCATCCACAAGTTCGCCGAGGAGCACGGCTTTCTCGACCTGTCGGCCTGCAATGAACGCCCTGAGATCGGAGACATCGTCCGCATCGTCCCGAACCATGTCTGCGTGGTCTGCAACATGGTCGATCGTTACGTCGCGGTGCGCGGCGAGGAGATCGTGGGCGAGATCCCGGTGGCGGCGCGCGGCAAGCTGAGCTGAGGTTTTCAATCTCTGGAGCTCTTCCTTCGACGGGCTCAGGATGAGGATGCGTGGATTGGTCAGGACTCTGGACCGTCTTCCTCACTCCCCCACACACCCATCCTCATCCTGAGCCCGTCGAAGGATGAACTCCAGAAGCCGCCACCCGCTGCAGCCTGCCTCAATTCTCCCGCTTGATCGCGCTTTCGTGCCACTTGCGCAGGAACAGATGGCTGATCCAGCTCGTGAGGAGAAAGATCGCGATGCCCGTCACGGAGATCATGATCAGCGCGGCGAACATGCGCGGGATGCGCAGCTGGTAGCCCGATTCCAGGATGCGGTAGGCGAGGCCTGAGGCGTTGCCGCCCGAGCCCGCCACGAACTCCGCGACGACCGCGCCGATCAGCGCGAGGCCTCCGGAAATCTTCAGCCCGCCGAGGAAATACGGCATCGCCGCCGGCAGCCTCAGATGCCAGAGCGTCTGCCAGCGGCTGGACTTGTAGAGCTGGAACAGGTTGACGAGGTTATGGTCCGCCGAATTCAGCCCCAGGATGGTGTTCGACAGGATCGGGAAGAAGGCGACGAGCCAGGCGCAGATGAGCAGGCTGAGATTGATGTCGCCAACCCAGATGATGATCAGCGGGGCGATCGACACGACGGGCGTCACCTGCAGGACCACGGCATAGGGAAAGAGGCTCATCTCGAGCCATTTGGACTGCGTGAAGACGATGGCCAGCGCGACGCCGACGGTCACGGCGGCGATCAGCGCGGCGAAGGTGATCCTGAGCGTGATCCAGAGCGAGCCCGACAGGGTGCCCCAGTCGTTCACCAGCGTCTTGGCGATCAGCCATGGGCCGGGCAGCACATAAGGCGGGATTTCACGATAGGCGACGATCCACTCCCAGAAGCCGAGCGCAAGAATGCCGATGACGAGCGGCGCGATGATGCCCGGCCAGGTGCTGACGCCGATGCCCAGGACGCGTTTTTCCTCCACGAAGATCGGGCGGTTCTCGGCGTCGGTCCCCGAATCATGGGAGCTTGCCGGAAGGTGAAGGGGCGAGGCTGCGAGGTCGCTCATCCGTACATGGCTTTCATCAGGGCTTCCGAGGCCACCCGGCACAGGTCAGCATACTGCGCGGACGTCCGGAATCCATCATCGCGCGGGTGGGGCGCATCGACGCTGAGATCGGCCATAATGCGGCCGGGGCGGGCCGCCATCACCACGATGCGTTGGGAAAGATAGACGGATTCGAAGACGGAGTGGGTCACGAAAACGACACTGAAGCGCTGCTCCCACCACAGCTTCAAAAGATCGTCGTTCAGGCGATGGCGCGTGATCTCGTCGAGCGCCGCGAACGGCTCGTCCATCAGCAGGATGGCGGGATGCGTAACCAGCGCCCGCGCGATCGACACCCGCATCTTCATGCCGCCGGACAGCTCGCGCGGATAAGATCCCTCGAACCCCTTGAGGCCGACCAGTCCGAGCATCTCGGCGGATTTGTGCTCGGCCTCGCGCCTGTCCATGCCCTTGAGCGTCAGCGGCAGCATGACGTTCCTGAGCGTGGTGGCCCAGGGCATCAGTGTCGGCTCCTGAAACACGAAGCCAAGGTCCGGCTCCGCGTGCCCGGCGGCGTCATGGATGGATGTCGGCCAGTCGATCGTCCCGCGGGACGGCTCGCCCAGCCCCGAGATCATGCGGAGAAGGGTGGACTTGCCGCAGCCCGACGGGCCGAGCAGGCTGACGAACTCGCCGCGCGCCAGGTCGAGGTTGACGTCGCGCACCGCGATCGTCCCGTTGGCGAACTGCTTGGAGACATCCCTGATCGAGACGAGCGGGCGCGAGCCTTGCGCTCCGCCCGCCGTCCTCGCCATGTCGGTGGCTGCGCTCACGCACCCACGCCCTTGTTGACGAAGTCGAGGCTGTAGGCCTTCGTGATGTCGAGGCCTGTGGGGAATACGCCCGTCGCCGCCATCGTGTCGTAGAAGGATTTCCAGCGCTCGGCCGTCATCGCGCCGACGCCGAGCCTGAGCGCATCTCCCGAGCGCACGATGCCGCGCTCGTTCATGACCTTGATCGCATAGGCGATCTTCGCGTCGGTCATGTCGGGGTTGTCCTTCTTGATCAGCGCGTTTGCCGCTTCGATCGCGGCGCCGCCCTTCATGTACTCAGTCCAGCCTTCGAGCGTCGCCGTGACGAAGCGCTGCACCAGGTCCTTCTTCTCGGCCACCATCTTGTTCGAGATGTTGATGGTGGTGTTGTAGTTGTCGAAGCCGGCATCCGCGATCAGGTGAACCACCGGGTTGACGCCAGCCTCCTGGATCGCGAACGGCTCCGAAGACAGGAAGCCCTGCTGCGAAATCTGCTTGTCGGCCAGGAAGGGCGCCATGTTGAAGGTGTAGGGGCGCACTTGCTCGTCGGTGAAGCCGAACTTGGCCTTGAGGAACGGCCAGAAGCTGGTGCGGCCGGCTGCGCCCACGAGGATCGGCTTGCCTTTCAGCGCGGCCAGCGAGTCGTGGCCGACGCCCGGATGCGAGATGATGACCTGGGGATCCTTCTGGAAGATCGACGCGATGCACATGAAGGGGATGCTCTCCTTCACGTAGTTGATGGCCTCGAACGAATTGGACATGATCATGTCCACCCGGCCGCCAAGCAGAAGCGCGGAGGGGTTCTGCTGCGGGCCGCCCATCCGGATGTCGGCGTCGATGCCGTGCTTGCGATAGATGCCGGCGGCGACGGCGTGGTAGAATCCGCCATGCTCCGCCTGCGCCCTCCAGTTCGTCTGATAGCTGACCTTGTCGAGGGTCTGAGCGTTGACGCCGCGCGAGCCGACAGGCAGCAGCACCGAGGCGCCTGCGCCGCCGATCAGGCCAAGCGCGGCGCGGCGGTCGAGACGGTACTTCATCATCGTCATGGGGCAAACCTCACTCGTGTTGAGCCGGACCGGGTTGATCGGCCAGCATGTTGCAGGGGATCAGTGCAGCAATCGCTGTGCCACTCATATTGTCGGAAGGGGCGGCTGGTCCAGTGATGTCCTGCCTAAAGCGAAGGCAGAACTCTGCCCGGAAAACAAGCTGAATGTGCCGATCTCCACCAGCATTCTTGAGTTTCGCGCCTAGCGGCGGACCGGCTTCCGCCCGGATGCCCGCAGATGGGCGGCGTCTTGGGGCATCTGTGGTGAAGGGCCGACCAAAGGATGGCCTGGCGCATGCATTGCGCGGGATGGCCACCGAGCGAGGGCATCTGCTAGGTTGCCCGAGCCGGATGGCGAACTGAAAGGACCATGAGCATGAACATCGTCGCCGCCGTGCCAAGCCCTGGCCTTCGCCATGACATCGTGGGCTTCATCGCGGACATGGAACTGGGGCCGGACGGTCCCGTGCCGCTGGTCACCGAGATGCAGAGCGTCCGCAGGCGTTCCCGCGATTTCTTCTGGTATTCGCCCATCCTCAACGCACAGCTGCATGGCAAGAGCGCCGACATCATCGCCTGTCCACGCAGCGAAGCCGACGTCATCCGCATCGCCGCATCGTGCGCGAAGCGCCGCATCCCGCTCACGGTGCGCGCCGGTGCCACCGGCAATTACGGCCAGGCGGTGCCGCTCGAGGGCGGGGTGCTGCTCGACATCACGGGGTTGAACAGGATCGAGTGGCACAAGCCCGGCGTCGTGCGCGTCCAGGCCGGCGCCAAGATGGACGAGATGGATGCCGAGCTCAGGCCTACGGGCTGGGAGCTGCGCATCCACCCCTCCACCAAGCGAATGGCCACCATCGGCGGCTTCGTGGCGGGCGGCTCTGGCGGCGTCGGCTCGGTCACCTATGGCGGCCTGCGCGAGCCGGGCAACATCATTGCGGCGCGAATCGTCACGGTCGAGGAAACCCCGCGCGTCATCGAGCTGCGGGCCGAGGCGGCGCAGTTCGTCAACCGCGCCTATGGCACCACCGGCATCATCACCGCGCTGGAGATGCCGACCGCGCCCGCCTGGCCATGGATCGATTTCGTCGTGGCCTTCGATGATTTCGAGACCGTGATGCAGGTCGGCCACGAGGTTGCGCTGGCGGATGGCGTGGTCAAGAAGCTGGTGACGCCGATCGCTTGGCCGCTGCCGTCGTACTTCAAGGAGCTTGCCCACGCCTTCCCGGAAGGCAAGCATGTGCTGATCGCCATGATCGCCGAACCGTCCGTCGAGAGCTTCCGGATGATCCTGGGCACGCGCGGCGCCATCACTCATGAGGCGCCCAACGAGGAAGCGCCCGGCAAGCTGCCGATCTACGAATTCACCTGGAACCACACCACGCTGCAGGCGCTGAAGATTGACCGCACGGTGACCTACCTGCAGTGCCTGTTCCCGCACGACCGGCTGATCGAGAGCGTGCTCCAGATGCGGGACATGTTCCCCGGCGAGGTCATCCCACACTGCGAGTTCATCCGCTTCGGCGGCCGCATGACCTGCTCCGCGCTGCCGCTGGTGATCTATTCAAAGCCCGAACGCCTGAACGAGATCATCGCGCTGCACGAGCAGCACGGCGTCTTCATCGCCAATCCGCATGTCTACACGCTGGAGGACGGCTCCCGCCACAAGCGCGTCGACGCCGACCAGCTCGGCTTCAAGCACGATGTCGATCCCTACGGCCTGCTCAACCCCGGCAAGATGCGGACATTTGTGCCGAACGCGGGGTGAGGGCGGTCATGAACGCGCAGCGTGATCATCATCGAGAAGCTGCAGGACATACTGCGTCCATGCGCGCATTTCTGGTGATGATTGCGCGAAGGTTGTGATGGGCGCTGTGTGTCACCGCCTACGCCGTCATGGTCGGGCTTGACCCGACCATTCACGTCTTTCTGCATCATCGCAGATGCGGCACCGCGTGGATGGTCGGGTTAAGCCCGACCAACACGGGTCATGTACCGCTGCCAATAGCATCCTTAACCTTGAAGCTGAGCCAGCGCAGGAAGTGTGGTAGCCACGCCAAACTCTCGCTGGATGACGCGGCAAGGCCGATTAAAACAGGTTGGTTGGCAAGAAGGAACGCTGAAGCTGGGTCTATGCCAGCTTTCGCAAACACTACTGCGCCGAGAAAACCCACTCCGCCCTTGACGCTGTCAACAGCCAAGCCTTCTACCACTTTCGCTGCTGCTTTCTTCGCCAAGGTGACGAGGAGGCTGTTGTTGACAGCCTCCGCATTCGTGGTCGAGCGTTCTGGAAACGGACCATCTGCAATTTCCTCATTGGCTTCAACAACGAGTGTTTTGCCGCTTGGCGTGACAACTGATGATGAAGCGTTCACGCTCTCAGCAAACGCTTGAGCCTTTTGCTTGTAGTCAAGTTCTTCCGCTTTCGTTCTGTTGTGGTCGCGCGCCAGTTGATCGAGATGCTTTCCGCGTGCGGTTGATAGAATAAGCGGACCATGGAGCCCGATTGTGCTGTCGAATGCTTCGCCTATCTCCATAGCGATGTCTGGAAACCCATCCTCGACAACGTCGCGTCTTAAGCGGTCGTGAGCGTTGCGCAGCCGCAAGCCCACTGCATATACCTCATCGATAGACACCGGTTCGCGAGAGATGGCTACGTGATAGTTTTCAACTCGTGGTAGAAAGCGCTTCACAGAGTTTGAATGCGAGGCATTCGCCGTGCTTAAGAGGTCGTCAACACAGTCACGCAATAGTGGCAGCAAGAGTTGCAGTTCGGCCAGCTCTGCTTTCGACTGCGGCTCCAGTCTTGGCTCTGGATTGAGTAAACCTGTTGCAGGTTGTTCCTTCCAGTCTGGGCCAACTTTAGAATCTGGAATGGCGGGAAAAGCGGGTTCCCCATCCTTCTCTTGCGCAGCCTCGATCATCTCTGCCATGCGCCTGTTCACATGCGCAGGGCCTTTGCTCCAATCTTCTTCGGGCCATGTCAGCGCCGTGAACATGATCTCATTGCCAATTTCATGGCTGAGGCGCCAAGCAGGTTCGCCGTTAAGGATGGCTTCGTACCAGTCAGTCCAGACCTGCCAGTTGTTAGAGCCATTAAGGTTCTGTCTTAAAGTGAAAAGCCCTTTGTGAACCCATAGTGGAGGCTCTGCCTCTGGCAGTGTCGAAGTTAGCTCTTTGGATAGCCCGTGTTCTCGCCAAAGAGGGCCTTTGCTTGAATCCAAGCCAAAATTTAATAACGATCTGGCGTCCGCTGCGATCTCTTCCCATAAGGCGGCAGAGTTCTGAGCAGAACGGGTAGCACAACGAACAGTATTTGCATAACTTTCGTCCAATACAGAAAACCAAGCTGCAAATGCGGCATCTGCAAGCCGACCAGAATTTAAGACATCTCTCAGCCCATTAGCTAAATTGATACCACTGGCGGCGACGTTTGCTGCCTTAGCAGCGGTTTTAAGATCAAGATTAGGCACGATAGTGACCAGTCGCGATAACGCGATCGATCTAAAAAGCGACAAAATGCATTTGTTTTGGTCAAAAGAATTAGACAGACCCCTAAGTTCAAAAATGATTGCCCAATCCGGTACAATCCTAAGCGCTGCCCGCGCTGCAATCGCTACAGCCCAATTACGTGGTCTGTGCTTTAGCCAAGCATCGAGTTCCTCCGCGTTCCCGATCCTCACCTCAGCCACACCAGCCCGCCTTTCACGCCTGCCCGTTTAATGACATGGCCAAGTTGCAGGCGTTTCGCAAGGTGGCGGGCCGGCCGCAGGTGGGCGAAGCCCGGTAGAGGGGTCGGTCTGGCTCTCCGGCATGATACGCAGACCCCTCTCCTTCATCCTCTCCCGCAAGGGGAGAGGAGGGCTTTGGCATCTGCGTTTCGTCTT
Organism: Allobosea sp.; assembly: GCA_031412095.1. Classification (GTDB taxonomy): domain Bacteria; phylum Pseudomonadota; class Alphaproteobacteria; order Rhizobiales; family Beijerinckiaceae; genus Allobosea. Next base: position 1,240 of record JANOCI010000059.1, on the reverse strand, counting down.
GAAGCCTGCTGTCCAAGCCCGATCAGCACGTGGGGTGCGAACGCAGCCCCCTCAGCGCGCCTTCACCGCCGTGTCGGGGAAATCGCTGAACAGGCCGTCGACGCCGAGTGCGAAGAAGGCCTTGTATTCAGCGGCGGGGTCTCCCTTGAAGGTGGAGGACAGCCGGCGGGGCTCGTTGCGGAAGGTCCAGGTGTGGACGAACAGGCCCGCAGCGTGCGCATCGCTGATCAGGCTGGTGGGGGCAAGCGTGATGCGGTCCTGCTCGTCGATCTTGCCGTCGCCGTTGAGGTCCTTCGGCTTGCCGTCGGGGCCGATGTCCTGCCTTGCGGGGAGGATGTACGGCTTCCACGGTCCGACGCCGTCGGCGTAGGTCTTGATCTCCGCCAGGCCTTCTTTCGTGACCAGATCCTTGAAGGTGCGCTTGTCGCCGGTGATGACGAAGTCATAAGGTTTGTCATAGGGCGCGGCGAGGACGATCCCGCCGTCCTTGTCCACGTCGTCGGCATCGACCAGCTGCACGAGCCGTACATTGGTGAGCTTGCGCAGGAACTTGAGGTTCGCCACCTCGAAGCTCTGGATGATGACCGGGGCCTCCTTCGTGGTCCAGCCCGCCTGGTTGAGGACGGCGACGAGGCTGCCCTCCAGCGGCAGGCCGACCGCCGCGTGCCAGGCGGAATGCTTGGTTTCGGGATAGATGCCGACCGTGCGGCCGAGGCGCGCGCTCTCGGCCTTGGCGAGGTCGATGACCTCCTGCAGGAGCGGCACCATGTATTTGCCGTTATGCGACTGGTCGCGGTCGGCCATCGACTGTTTGGCGCGCAGCTGGCGGATCTCGGCGATCGTGAAGTCGGACGCGAACCAGTCGGTCGTGTCGACCCCGTCCACCTTCATCGTGCGCTTTCGGCCGGCGAAGGCAGGGATGTCGGCGACATTGGTGGTGCCGCCCAGCATGGGTTCGTGCCGCGCGATCAGATAGCCGTCCTTGGTCATCACCAGGTCAGGCTCGATGAAATCCGCGCCTTGCTCGATGGCCAGCTTATAGGCCTCGAGCGTATGCTCGGGCAGGTAGCCGCTGGCGCCGCGATGGCCGATGACCAGCGCGGGCTTGCCGTCCAGGGTCTTGTTCTGCGCCAGCGCTGCGCCCGGCGGCAGCAGCGCCGAAAGCACGAGCCCCGTCAGCAGCGCGGCGGCGATGGCAGGGAGGTTGCGGTGGGGCTTGGGCATTGGTCGCATGTGCGGT
>JANOCI010000058.1:0-10383 GCA_031412095.1 Allobosea sp. | reverse complement strand
CGGATGGCCGCCAGTGGCGACAAGGATGTGACGGGCGGCGACCGTCTCGCCGGAACGGGCGAGCCTGACGCTGTTCGGTCCGGCGATGACGGCGCGCTCGTGCGCGATCTCCACGCCGGCGCTGGCCAGGCCTTTGACATAGAGCCCTGAAAGCCGGGTGACTTCCGCCGAGACGGCATCGCGCAGGCGCGGCCAGTCGAAGCCGGCCTGCTCGACATTCCAGCCGAACGAGCGCGCATCGGCGATGTCGTCGGCGAACCGGCTGGCGTAGACGTAGAGCTTCTTGGGCACGCAGCCACGGATCACGCAGGTGCCGCCGACGCGGTCCTCCTCCGCAATCATCACCCTGGCGCCATGGCCCGCCGCGATGCGCGCGGCGCGGACGCCGCCCGATCCCGCGCCGATAACGAAAAGATCAACGTCGCGCATGCAGCGGGCCTTCCGGAAGAACACGATCGCCACAAGGAAAGCGGCTGTGATTGGCCCGGACGATGCCGTCCGGCACAGGATGCAGACGGCTGCCCTTGCCGGGCTCAGGAAACGCTCAGAGCGTGTGGCCCTTCTTGAGCATCTCTTCGCGCAGGCGGGCCATGAAGAAATCAGATGTCTGCTGCATCCAGGTCTCCATCGACTGGAACACCTGATTGACGAACTGAGGCTGGTTGTTGACGTATTTCTTCCCGACCGGCGATGTGAAGAAGGTGTTGATCTCCCTCAGCTCCGCTTCGGAGAAGACAGTGGCGATGGAACGGGCCGAACGCTCGATGATCTCGGCGCGTCGCGTCCTGATCTCGGGAAGCAAGGCGACCAGCGTGTCATCCAGATCCTTCTGCACCGGCGCCGCGGCGGCCGCGAAGTTCTGGCGGATGCGCAGCGCGATGTCGGTAAAGGCGCCGTCGAACGAACGCGAGATGCCGGTGCTCTCGATCACTTCGCGAGCGATGCGGAGCTGGCTTTCCGCGACGGCGACCAGCGGAACGGCTGCGGAAGGCGCGGGCGCGGGTGCGGGAGCCTGCGCCAGAACCGGCGAAACGAACAAGGCGGAGAGGCCAAGAGCCGCCGCCATAAGCTTGTGTCTTGTCATCATGTGTCCTCTTTTCGTGTCGTCCTTGTCAGACCCACGGGGCGTTCGTCAATCGATTTGACCAATGATCCGGAGTCCGGATGCCGTGGCCAGAATTGCGGCGGTCGCCATTCCCAGGAACAGGCCGTGCTCCATGACGCCCGGAATCGCCGACAGGCGTTGCGAAAGGGCTTCCGGATCGCCGATCCGGCCAAGCGTTGCGTCGATGATATGATGTCCGCCATCGGTTGTCACGGCGGCGCCCTGCGCGTTGCGCCTCACCTTCAGCTCGCCGTCGCAGCCGCTGGCGAGGATGGCCTGCCTGATCGCGATTGTGGTGCTGCCCATGCCGAACGGCGCAACCTCGATCGGCAGCGGAAAGCGGCCCAACGTCGTGACGAGCTTGGTCTCGTCCGCGATCACCAGAAACCGCCTGGACGCCGCGGCGACGATCTTCTCGCGAAGGAGCGCAGCGCCGCCGCCCTTGATGAGCCTGAGCTGATGATCGACCTCGTCGGCCCCGTCGACCGTCAGGTCCAGTTCCAGGACCTCGTCGAGCGTCGTCAGCGGCACGCCGCGAGCCAACGCTAGCGCCTGCGTCTGCTCCGAGGTGGGAACGCACAGCACGTCGAGCCCGCCCCTGATCCGTTCGCCGAGCAGTTCGACGAAGTGCCTGGCGGTCGAGCCAGTGCCGAGGCCAAGCCGCATGCCTGGCCTTACTGCCTCCAGCGCGCGGGCTGCGGCAAGGCGCTTCAACTGGTCCAGATCGTGCATGGTCATTTCCCGTTCATGAAGGGCGCAATAGTCTTTCGCGGCGCAAGCGTAAACCCGTGTCTCCAAATGGGGCGGCGCTGATCGAAATGCGTGCTTGACTCGACAGGGTCCAGCCCGCCGACTGCAGGATAGATGATGGTTTTTGGGCGCTGGGGACTGACGATCTGTTTCGCCGCCGCACTTTGCGGCTCGCTCGGCCCGGCGCGGGCGGAACTGCCTTTGGCCGAAACCAAGCCTGAATGGTGCCCGGCCGCCAGTCCTGCAGCTGTCCCGATCTCGGAGCAGTTCCGCAAGCTGACTGCGAAGATCCAGCGCGGCGAAACGATCAAGCTTGTCGCGATCGGCTCATCCTCGACTGAGGGAAGCGATCTCGCCGACAAGCGGCTTGCCTATCCCACGCATCTCGAGCACCGCCTCAATGCGCTTCTGGGCTCGAAGGCCGTCAAGGTCGTTAACAAGGGCCGCGGCGGCGAGAACATCCTCGACGCGGTCGCCCGCTTCCAGCGCGACGTGATCGGCGAAGCGCCGGACCTCGTGATCTGGCAGCTTGGGGCCAACGACATCGTCAGGGGCCTTGACGTCGGCATGCTCAGGGCAAGCGTCGACATGGGCCTTTCGCTGCTTGCGCAGGACCAGATTCCCGTCGTGCTGATGGATTCGCAATCGGCCCCGCGGGTTGTGGTTGCGCCCCTGCGCGAACCCATCGACCGGATGATCCGGGAAGCCGCGTCGCACCATGGCGCCATGCTGTGGAGCCGGTTCGAGCTGATGCGGTCGATCCTTGCCCACGGCGGAGCCGGGCAGCCTGACCTGATCAGGGCCGACGGCCTGCACATGACCGTGCCCATGCATGTCTGCACCGGAGCTGTCCTTGGAGAGGCGCTTGCCCAGAAGCTGCGCGGCCGGCAACTGACCGCCGGCCGATAGAAGCGTTTAATAAAACGCAACCTCGTCCGACGCTGCCCTCCGGAGCGCTCAGTTCGTGGGCGAAGCCGAGAAATCGATCATCAAGACCCGGTCCGCCGCCGATTCGCTGATCCAGACCTGATCGCCAAGGCGGGCCATGCCGCGCGCCTGGCCTCGGTCCGACAAAGCGGCGACTGTCTCGCTCGACCCCGTCGCGGCATCGAAGCGAAGCAGTTTGTCCCTGCCGACATCGGTCACCAGCACGCCGCCCTTCATGTCGATCGTCACCGCGAACGGACGCGCGCCTTCGCCAAGAGCCCAGGCGTCCCAGGTGCGGCGCCGCGGATCGAAGCGGGCGACCCGCGCCGAGCGGAAGGCGCTGACCCAGACACGGCCAGTCGCGTCGACCGCGATGCCCTTGGGGCCTTCGACTCCGGCGGGCATCGCGAAGGCGTCCTGCTTCAACGTGACGGGGTCGATCCGCACCACGTTGTTCGACGCGTAGGATGCGAACCACACCGACCCTGACGGGGCCATCGTGATCTGTGCGGGGCCACGGCCGCCGAGCGCCTCCACCACCGACACCTTGCCCGTGGCGGCCTCCAGCTTGCCGACCCAACCGTTGTAGCCCGTGAAGATCACGACGTCGCCGGACGTGCAGACCGCGCTGTTCAGGTCCGCGTTCTGGCCAGCGGGCATCGGATGCCGCTTGACCTCCTCCGTCGCCGGCGTGACCTCGTGAATCACGTTGAGCACGGGGTCCATGACGTACAGATTCCCGTTCGGGCAGCGCGCCACGCTACGGGGCTTCGCGCCATGCCCAAGGGCGATGTAGCCGACCGTCCTGGATGCGACGTCGATCTCGCCTACGGCGCTGCGCTGCGTCGCGGCGAACCAGACCGTCGCATCTGCGCCGTCAACGCCGACAAGGCCGCCCGGCAGGGCGGAGCCGTCCAGACCGATAGTCGTCACGCGTGACTTGGCGGGCTCGGCGGCGTGAGCCGCGCCTGAGGCAAGCACGGCTCCGCCGATGACCGCGGCGGCGGCGACCTGAAGAACGCGATGGGAGACCAATCGAGACAACATGAAAGACATCATGGCATGTTCCCTCACTTTGTCGAGGGTTCGGCGAGGACGTTCGCCAGGGGAGCGGCAGGACCCGGCGCAGCAGGCGGCGGCGCGGCGACGGTCGCGGCCGGCGCATCGCGCTTGCTCATGCGGACCTGCCAATCCAGCAGCACCGCGAAGCCGATCATCAGGCCCATGCCGAACATCGCCACGGCAGCCTGGATCCACAGGTCAAAGCCAGTTTCGCGCACGATCACGCCTGCGACGGTGGACAGCACGAGGCCCATAACGAACACCGGGAGAGATTGCCGGCCAGCCACCGCCATCATCCGCAACGGCCATGCGGCAAGCCACATGGCGTCACGCGGAATGAGGACAGCGATCAGCCAGACCTTCGCAAGCCCGTCGAGAAGGCGCAGCGGCGATATGTTCGTCTTGTCGGCTACGGGCAGGTCGGCCGGATCGATCAGGCGCAGGTTGGCCAAATCGGGGATCTGCCGCCAGGGCGCGACCGACACCAGCGAGAACATGGCATACGCAGCCGCCAGCAGCGTGATGGACGCGACAAGCCTCCTGCGGCGGAAAAGGCCGTCAAGCCTGCCGGTCGCGGACAGATGGGCCAGCACGACGCCGGCCACGAAGATGAACTGCCACGCGAGCGGATTGAAGAACCACACGCGGCTGGCCTGGATGTTGGGCAGGTTCAGCCCGGTGACCTGCGCCAGCACGTACAGGCCGAACGAAAGCGTCAATGGCAGGAGCCAATGGACGCGCAGGGCCAGCAGCACGAGCGGCAACGCACTCAGGACCACCATGTAAAGGGGCAGGATGTCGAGGAAATTGGGCAGGAACGTCAGCGTCATGACGCCGACGATGGCCAGGGCCGGGTCGGCGAGGAACACATCGAGGCCCAGCGCCTCCATGTAGTTCGGATCGGAGAACCGCCGCGCGGCATAGGCGGCGATCCCGGCCACGAGCATCACGAGCGCAAGATGCGTCACGTAAAGCTGCCAGACACGGTTCAGGATGGGGAGCGAGCCGCGCACGAAGCCGGCCTGCGCCAGCTTGCTATTGTAGGCCTGATATGCGGAAAGGCCGGCGATGATGACGAAGGCCTCGGCTGCGTCGGCATAGCCGAAGGCCTGAGGGGTCATTCCGGAAAAGACGATGCCCGGGATGTGGTCGATGAAGATGATCAGGAGCGCAAGGCCCCTGAGCACATCCAGCCTGACATCCCTGCTCCGGACCGGAACACCCATTTTTCGACGCTCCCTACCTACGCTGAACGAATATTCATAATCGATGTCGAAATCACGACACGAATGCGTGACCTACGTATTTTCATGTATGTCCGCCGCAGAGCATCGAGTTGGCACGGGCTTGGTTAAGGGAGTGCAAACAGCACGCAGGTCCCGTGCACGAAACGGGCTTGCCGCGCCAATGCCCAACGAACCTGAGGTAAGCTCGGGACTCACGCCAGATGGGGCAGGTCCTTGCGCGTTGACGACCCGCTCAGCAATGCGACGAGATCATTCGTCAATTCATCGGAATGCGTCGCGAACAGCCCATGCGGCGCGCTGTCGTATTCTAGGAATTGGGATTGCGGAATCGCCTTGGCTGCCGCCCGGCCGGTCGCGTCGATCGGCACGGTCCGGTCCTGTGTGCCATGGATGATCAGGGTGGGCACTTTGAAATGGGCCAGGTCGGCAGTGAAATCGGTGGTTGCGAACGACTTGGCGCACTCCAGCGTTGGGTTCAAGCCGGCCTGCATCGCGATGTTCCACGCCCAGTCCATGGTCTCTTCGCTGACATTGGACACGAGCAAGCCCTGCCCGAAGAAGTCCGCCAGAAACTGGCGCATGAAGGCGGCCCTGTCCGATAGGATGCCGCTGGTCATCTGGTCGAAGGTCGAGGCATCGACGCCGTCGGGATTGTCTTCGCTCAAAAGCATGCGCGGCACGACAGAGGCTACGAGCGCCGCGCCGACCACGCCTTTTCCGCCATGCCGCGACATGTAGCGCGCCACCTCGCCGCCGCCCATTGAGAAGCCGACTAGCGTGACGTCTTCGGTCGCGCCGCAGGCCCGCATCACGTCCGCAAGGTCATCGGTCAGGCTGTCGTAATCATAACCTTTCCATGGCTGGTCCGAACGGCCGAAGCCGCGCCTGTCATAGGCGACGACCTTGTAGCCAAGATTTGCCAGCGCCACAGCCTGCGGATCCCATGTATCGGAAGAGAGGGGCCAACCATGCAAAAGAACGACCGGCCGCCCTTCCCCCCATGTCTTTACGTGCAAGTTCACGCCGTCCCGGGTCGAGATTGTGGGCATGCCGCCGCTCCTTTGTCGTTTTCGGGCCTCCCAGCCTCAACAACGTAGCGGCAACTTGGTTCCCGGCCGGCCGCTCACACCCCCAGCCCGCCCAGCAGCACGTACTTGATCTCGGTGAACTCATCCATGCCGTGGCGCGAGCCCTCACGGCCGAGGCCGCTTTCTTTGACGCCGCCGAAGGGCACCTCCGCCGCGCCCAGAAGCGCCGTGTTGACGGCAACCATTCCGTATTCCAGCGCTTCCGACACGCGGAAAACCCGGCCTAGGTCCCGCGCGTAGAAGTAGGATGCGAGGCCGTATTGCGTCGCGTTGGCCTGTTCGATCACGTCCGCCTCGTCACTGAAACGGAAGATCGGCGCCATCGGACCGAATGTCTCGTCCCGCGCCACGACCATCTTCGTGGTCACGCCGCTGAGGACGGTGGGCTCGAAATAGGTGCGGCCAAGAGCGTGGCGCTTGCCGCCCACGACGACCTTGGCGCCCTTGCCGACAGCATCCGCGATGTGGCTCTCGACCTTCTCGACCGCCTCCATCGTGATGAGCGGGCCCTGCATCACGCCGACCTCCACCCCGTTCCCGACCTTGAGGTCGACGACTTTCCTCGCGAACTTCTCGACGAACTCATCATAGACCGCATCCTGGACATAGATGCGGTTGGCGCAGACGCAGGTCTGGCCCATGTTGCGGTACTTCGAGATGATCGCGCCTTCGACGGCGGCATCAAGGTCTGCGTCATCGAACACGATGAAGGGCGCATTGCCGCCAAGTTCGAGCCCGACCTTCTTCACGGTGGCCGATGCCTGGCTCATCAGGAGCTTGCCCACCTCCGTCGAGCCGGTGAAGCCGATGAAGCGCACGGCCGGATGCTCGCACCAGACCTTGCCGATGGCGGGCGCATCTCCGGTCAGGATATTGAGAACGCCGGGCGGAATGCCGGCGCGGTGCGCGAGCTCGGCCAGCGCCAGCGCCGTCAGCGGCGTCTCCGGCGCGGGCTTGATGACGGCGGTGCAGCCTGCGGCCAGCGCCGGGGACACCTTGCGGGTGATCATCGCCGCAGGAAAATTCCACGGCGTGATCGCGGCGATGACGCCGATGGGCTGACGCGTGACCATGACGCGCGCGTTCGGAAACGGCGAGGGAATCGTCTCGCCGTAGATGCGCTTGGCCTCCTCGGCGTAATACTCGACGAACGACGCCGCATAGCCTACCTCGCCCTTCGCTTCGGCAAGCGGCTTGCCCTGTTCGCTAGTCATGATCAGCGCCAGGTCGTCTGCATTGGCCATGATCAGGTTGAACCAGGCCTTCAGGATCGCGCAGCGCTCCTTGGCGAGCTTCTTCGACCAGGGCTTGAACGCAGCCTCCGCAGCTTCCACAGCGTCTTTCGCTTCCTTCGCGCCATGGTTGGGCACACGCGCAAGCACGTCGCCGGTGGCTGGATTGTTCACCGGGTCCACGCCGTCGCCGACCCAAGCTCCGTTGATGTAGGATTGCGACTTGAGTAGCGTGGGATCTTTGAGCTGCAGCGTCTGGTTTTGCATGGAGGATGCCTCTGGAGGTCTCGGGTGGCAGGCGGCGGATGCCGGCGCCGCCATTGGCGGACCGATCGCCGGGAACAGGGATCACGATGGCTTGCGCATAACAGGTCGGGCGGGCATTTCTAAGCCATGCCGTAAGCGTGGCGTGCACGGGCCGCCTGCGCCGCAACCATGGGCTCGCTTGCCATGCTGACGGCGCGCGCCCCGCATTGACAGGGAACGGCTGCATTCAGATAGTCGGGCATCGAGTCCTGAGGGGGAGCATCATGCAGAAAACCACCATGTCCGTCGCTGCGGCGACAATCGTGCTGTCGCTGGCGGCCAGCCCGGCTTCAGCCTGCAACCGCGGCGTGGAGACTTGTTCGTTCAAGCTGTTCAACAACACAAGCATCAAGCTGGAGAGCTTCCAGGCGTCGCCAGCACGCGTGAACAAGTGGGAGGAGGACATCCTGGGCTCCAAGGTGCTGAGCGCGGGAGGAGAGATCAACGTTAAGATGAGCGACAAGCGGCCCGACTGCATCTACGATTTCCGCTTCAAGTTCGCCGATGGCGACGTGGTTACCCGGAAGGCCATCAATGTCTGCAAGCTTGGGCGCTACACCCTGAACGAGTGAGGCGCAGCCTGTCTCCTGGCCTATCCGACCTTGACGCCTTTCCAGAAGGCGACGCGGCCCTTGATGGCGTTTGCGGCGTTGCTTGGATCCGGATAATGCCAGGCCGCATCCTTGTTCTCCATCCCGCCGACGCTGAGCGTCTGGTAGCGGGCCGTGCCCTTCCATGAGCAAACAGTGGTGGTGTCGCTCGGCTTGAAGAACTCGCGCCGGAGGGATTCAGGCGGGAAATAGTGGTTGTTCTCGATCACGACCGTATCGTCAGACTCCGCGATGACCTTATCGTTCCAGATCGCCTGAACCATGACCAAGTCTCCCAGGACGCGATGAGCGCGCCGGACGTCACCCTTGGCCATCGCGGCCGCAAGGTCAAATCCATACGCTGCAAGGGCTGACGCAAACGCCGCCTCGCGCCATGGCAGGCGCGCGCCCACGCATGATCATCGTGAAGACGTCGCCCGCATCCTCATCCTGACCCCGTCGAAGGATGAGCTTCAGGGATGCGCGCTGGCGCTCCTGCCTCGACGGGCTCAGGATGAGCGACGGTGGGCGCGGGCTCCGGATGAGGCCGTGCGGCAGCTCAGGACGGCGATCGTCGATGGTGACACATCCTTTCGTCATCGCTAGGCTTCCGTCACTGGCCTTCCCCGGAGAACGCATCCTTGACCGTGTGGCTTTTCGAGCATCTCGTGCTGGTTCATATCGTCGTCGGCGCGTTCGGGCTCGTTGCGTTCTGGGTGCCGGTCATCGGCAGGAAGGGCGGCGTCAACCACCGCCGCTGGGGCAGATGGTTCGCCTGGGCGATGCTGCTCAACGGCGTCCTGGCCGCCGGCATGGCCACCTGCACGCTCGTCGAGCCTCTCGCGACGCATCCCAAGCTCACAGACGCGGCGCTGATCCGGGGCATCTTCGGCTGGATGATGCTGTACCTGGGCATCCTCACCGCCAGCCTCGCATGGCATTCGCTGACGGTGGTCAAGAACAAGCTCGACCACGCGGCTGACCGCGCGCCTCTGAATGTCGGCATGCAGGCGCTCACCGTGGCGGCGGCGCTGAACTGCCTTGTGCAGGGCGCGATGCTTGGCCAGCCTTTGATGATGGGCATGACCGTGATCGGCTTCGCCTCCGCCGCGACCAACCTCTGGTTCATCCACAAGCCCGCTCCGCAGCGCATGGACTACCTGATCGAGCACCTGAAGGCCGGCGTCGGCGCCGGGATCTCGTGCTACACGGCTTTCCTTGCGTTCGGCGCGGTGCGCTATGCACCGCAGCACGCGCTGAACCCGGTTGCATGGTCGATCCCCTGCATCATCGGGCTGGGCATCATTTTCTGGCATGCCGGCAAGCGGAACTATTTCGCGCGCTTCGGGTGGAGCCGTGCGCGCACGGCTGAACAACGGAAATAATATCATTTGATAGTATTTACAGAATTGTAAGGCAGTAAATCAGGCAGAACGCAGTTCGTTGCGTTGATGGCGGAACCAAAGAACCGACGGGTCGTTTGAGGAGCAAAACGCACCCTCATTCGATCGATTGGAATCGCCATGACTGATGTTCACCGCACCGACACGCCTCGCAACCGTGGTGACGTCGACGCACCGCATGTGACGATGGTCACGCCCGCTGAAGATGCGCGCTCCATCATGCTCAACAAGATTTCGTGGGGTGCGGTGATGGCAGGCGTCGTCGTCGCGCTCGTGACTCAACTGCTGCTCAACCTGCTCGGCGTGGGCATCGGCGCAGCCACGCTCGATCCCTATGCAGGGGCGGGCGAAAACCCTTCTGCGTCGACGTTCTCGATGGGCGCGGGCATCTGGTTCGTCTTGTCTGGCGTGATTGCGGCGTTGATCGGCGGGTACACCGCCGGGCGGCTTTCCGGCAAGCCAAAGGACAGCACGGCGGCATGGCACGGCCTGACGACGTGGGCTCTCACGACCTTGGTGATCTTCTATCTTTTGACGTCGACCGTCGGCGGCATCATCGGTGGCGCGTATCGGACAGTCACGGGCGCGGTCAGCGGAGCAGCAAGTTCGGCAGGGACCGTCGGCCAGATGGCAAGCCAGTTGGCGGGCCCCAATGCATCCGGGCTCACCAACG
>JANOCI010000057.1:0-6894 GCA_031412095.1 Allobosea sp. | reverse complement strand
CAGGATGACGGCCGCGCTCTCGTCGACTTCAGCGAGACGCTGCGCCGCGAACCCCGGCACTTCATGGCTTTGGGGATGGCTGCCGCGGCCCTCCAGAGACAGGGCGACGAGAAGCGCGCGCTGGGCGCCTTCCGCGCCGTGCAGGAGCTGCATCCCAATTTCACAGGCGTGAAGGACGCGATCGAGAAGCTCAAGCCGCTGGTCGATGGCCGTGACGCCTGACCGGCTGCGCATTTGAAACGCCGCGCCATGCTGCTTGGACTGTTGTCATCGATTGGGGCGCTCGCTGCCGCCGGCTGGGTCACCACAAGCTTCGTGGGGGCTGCCGCCGAGAACCGTTATCCGCCGCAGGGCCGTTTCGTCGATCTGCCGGAAGGCCGGCTGCATCTCGTCGATACGGGCGAGCCGTTCGCCGGCGCACCCGTGATGCTGTTGGTCCATGGCGCGTCGAACCTGCATGCGGACATGCTGTCGGCGCTAGGCCCGGGCCTGCGCAGCAAGGCCCGCGTCATCGCCATCGACAGGCCGGGGCATGGCTGGAGCCAGCGGTTGGGCGGGCCAGAGATGGCTGATCCTGCACGGCAGGCGGCTGCTGTCATAGCGGCGATGCAGGCGATCGACGTCACGCGCTTCACCATCATCGCGCACTCGCTGGCGGGGGCGGCGGCCACGCGCATCGCGCTGGATCGGCCCGACATGGTCGAGCGGATGGTGCTCCTCGCGGCGGTGACGCATCCCTGGCCCGGCAAGGGCATCAGCTGGTACTACCATCCGACGACCCACGCCGCAGTGGGACCGCTGTTCACGCGCCTGCTGGCCATCCCGGCGGGAGCCGCGATCCTGGACAGTTCGGTCGCCAGCGTGTTCGCACCGCAGCCTGTCCCCGAAGGCTACGCCGACAAGGCCCAGATCAGGCTCGTTCTCCGGCCCGGCAGCTTCGAAGCCAATGCGCAGGACGTCGCCGCCGTTCATGATTTCGTCGAGGCTCAGCAGGTGCGGTACGGCGAACTCGCCATGCCGGTCGTGGCAATAGGGGGCGACGCCGACAGAGTCGTCAGCACGGAGATCCATTCGCGCGCGCTGGTGGGGGCGGTCCGGGACGGGCGGCTCATCGTCCTGCCCGGCGTCGGCCACATGCCGCATCACGCGGCGCCGGACCTGATCGTGCGCGAGGCGCTGGCGATCAGGCGTTGAGGCTCATTCGTCCCCGCTGGCGATGAGCGCCGCATTCCCGCCGGCGGCCGCCGTATTCACCGTGATGGTCTGCTCGGCGGCAAAACGCCCCAGATAATGAGGGCCGCCGGCCTTCGGGCCGGTTCCGGACAGGCCGGAGCCGCCGAAGGGCTGCACGCCTACGACCGCGCCGATCATGTTCCGGTTGACATAGATATTGCCGACATCGAGCCGGGCGGCCACGCGCTGGACAGTCTCCTCGATGCGGGTGTGCACGCCGAGCGTCAGGCCGTAGCCCGTGGCGTCGATGGCGTCGATGACGTCGTCGAGCTCGCCGGCCTTGTAGCGGACCACGTGCAGGAGCGGGCCGAAATGCTCCTCGGACAGGTCGCCGACCTTACCGAGGCTGATCAGGTGGGGAGCGACGAACAAGCCCGCGCAAGGCGCCTCGCCCGCATGGCTGACCCGCCCGGCTTGCCGCATCGCCGCCAAATGGTTGTCGAGCCGGGCCTTGGCGGCCGCGTCGATCACCGGCCCGAGATGCACGGAAACGTCGCGCGGATCGCCGATCCTGAGCTCGTCCGCCGCGCCCGCGATCATCTCGATCACCTTGTCGGCCACGTCCTCCTGCACGCAGAGCAGCCGCAGGGCGGAGCAGCGCTGGCCTGCCGAGCGGAACGCCGACATCACCACGTCATCCGCGACCTGCTCGGGCAATGCGGTGGCGTCGACGATCATGGCGTTCAGGCCGCCGGTCTCAGCGATGAACGGCACGATGGGGCCATCCTTTGCAGCCAGCGCCCGGTTGATGGCCCGGGCTGTCGCGGTCGACCCGGTGAAGGCGACGCCCGCAACGAGCGGGTGCGCGACGAGGGCCGCTCCGACGGCCCCGTCGCCGACCACAAGGTGCAGCGCGCTGGCCGGAACGCCGGCCTCATGCAGCAGCCTGACGGCCTCGAAGGCGATCAGCGGGGTCTGCGGCGCAGGCTTCGCCACGACGGCGTTGCCGGCCACGAGGGCCGCGGCGGCCTGCCCCACGAAGATCGCCAGGGGGAAGTTCCACGGCGCGATGCAGACGAAGACGCCCCTTCCGCGCAGGAAAAGACGGTTTTCCTCGCCCGTCGGGCCAGGCAACGCCTCGGGAGCTGCGAACTGGCGGCGGGCCTCGACGGCATAGTAACGGCAGAAGTCGATGGCCTCGCGCACTTCGGCAAGGGCGTCGTCAAGGGTCTTGCCGGCTTCCGACTGGAGCAGGGCGAGCAGCGTCGCCCGCCGCGCCTGCATCAAGTCCGCGGCCTTGTCGAGCGCCGCCGCGCGGATGACGGCCGGGGTCCCGGCCCAGGCGCGGAAGCCGGCCTGCGCTGCATCGACCGCGCGCGCCGCATCGGCCGGCGAAGGCTCCGACACGTCGGCCAGCCTTGCCCCGTCGATGGGCGAGAGGACTTCGCGGCGCAGGCCCGGGAGCGGCTTGCCGGCGACAAGCGACGAGGCGTCGCGGAAACCGGACCTGGCGGCTGCCGCGACATCGGACTGCAAGGCGGAGAGGCTCGCGCGATGGCCGAATTCGACGCCCCGGGAGTTGGGCCTTGAAGGGCCATAGAGCGCCGCGGGGAGGGGAATCCGGCGGTTGGCCGCCTGCTCCGGCTGCCCGATGCGGTCTGCCGGGCGCGCCAGCAGGGACGATATGGGCACGTTCAGGTCGCCAGCGACGCTCACGAAGGACGAGTTCGCGCCATTCTCCAGAAGCCGGCGGACGAGATACGCCAGCAGGTCCTGATGGCCGCCGACGGGCGCATAGGTCCGGCAGGCGAAATCTTGCCCATCCGCCAGAAGCGCCCCATAGCTCGCCTCGCCCATGCCATGGAGCCGCTGGAACTCGTAGCCCTCCGCGCCGCCCGCCATCTCGGCGATTGTGGCGATGGTCAGGGCGTTGTGGGTGGCGAACTGCGGGTAGATCAGCGGGCGCAGCGCCAGCATCTGCCTGGCGCACGCAACATAGTTGAGATCGGTCATCGCCTTTCTCGTGAACACCGGGTAGCCGTCCAGGCCGCGCTCCTGGCCGCGCTTGATCTCGCTGTCCCAGTAGGCGCCCTTGACCAGCCGCACCATGAAGCGCCGCCCGTGCAGGCGGGCGAGGGCGGCGACATGCTCGATCACGGCGGCGGAGCGCTTCTGATAGGCCTGGATTGCGAGCCCGAAGCCGTCCCACCCCGCCAGGGACGGGTCGGCCGCGACGCGGTCGATGACATCGAGCGACAATTCGAGCCTGTCAGCCTCCTCGGCGTCGATGGTGAAGTTCAGATCGTGCGCCTTCGCCATGCGGGCGAGCGCGACAACCTTTGGCACAAGCTCGTCCATGACGCGGCCCGCGCTGACGGCCTCGTAGCGGGGATGGAGCGCCGAGAGCTTCACAGAGATGCCCGGCCGGGCCGGCAGCGGCTCGTTTCCGGCGCGCTTGCCGATCGCTTCGATGGCGTCGGCGTATGAGCGCCAGTAGCGGTCGGCGTCGGCCTGGGTCCGCGCCCCTTCGCCGAGCATGTCGAAGGAGTAGCGGTACGCGCGCGCCGAGCCCGATCCGGCACGCTGCAGGGCTTCCTCGATGGTCTGGCCCAGCACGAAGTGCGAGCCCATAACCTTCATGGCCTGACGCGTGGCGGCGCGCACGGCGGGAACGCCCAGCCGCTTGGCGATCTGCCCCAGGATGCCTTCAGGCGTCTCGCCGGGCTGGATGATCCGCGCCGTCAGGCCGAGCGCCCAGGCCGAGGCCGACACCAGCAGCGAACTGGACTTCGATTCGTGGCGCCCGAAATCGCCCTGCCCGATCTTGTCCTCGATGAGCCTGTCCGCCGTGCCGCTGTCAGGCACCCGCAAAAGCGCCTCCGCGAGGACCATCAGCGCCAGCCCCTCCTTGGTGGAGAGCGAATACTCGCGCAGCATGTCCTCGACGCCGCCGAGCCCGCCGACGATCCCGCCTGACTGCGCGCGGATCGCTTCGATCAGCCGGGTCGCCGTCGCATCGATGCGCTTCTCCGCGTCCGGCGCGAGCGCCGCCTCCGTGAGCAGCTTGCGGGCCAGGACCGCATCGTCTTCCGCGAAAGGGGCATTGAAGGCCGGCATGAGCTGAGACGACATAAAACGTTGCCTTGCATGAGTTTGACGTGATGATCCCAAGGCTACGGTAAATTTGGCCTGATTTCATCTGTTGTTTTGAAGCGCCAGACACGATAAATCCTGCTGCGGCATCGCGCTGCGGGATATTGTCATGCTGGACCAGATCGACAGGCGGCTTCTCTCGATCCTGCAGGGGGACGGGCGGACCGCCGCCGTGGAGCTTGCCGACAAGGTCGGGCTTTCGGCGACGGCCACCGGGGAGCGCCTCAAGCGCCTGGTGCGCGAGGGCTACATCACCCAGTTCCGCGCACATCTGGACCCGGCCAAGCTCGGGCTGGGGCTGCTGGTCTTCGTCGAGGTCTATCTGGACAAGACGACGCCCGACGCGTTCGAGAGGTTCGCCGCCGCCGTCAGGCGATCGTCGGAGGTGCTGGAGTGCCACATGGTGGCCGGAGGCTTCGACTATCTCGTCAAGACACGGGTGGCCGACATGCCTGCCTATCGCCGTTTCCTCGGCGAGGTGCTGCATGCGCTGCCGGGCGTGCGCGAGACGCGAACCTATGCCGTGATGGAGGAGGTCAAGACCGACGGCCTGCTGCCGGTGTGAGGATGCCCATAATGTGGGACTTGGCGCTGAGGCGGTTTGGCGGTACATCCGCCGCAACGGCGATCTTGCTGCCGCAGGTCCGCCTCCACTTCACCGCAGGACGATCCCATGCGCCTTGATGCCATCTCCATCGGCAAGAACCCGCCTCATGAGGTGAATGTCGTGATCGAGGTCGCCATCGGCGGCGAGCCGATCAAGTACGAGATGGACAAGGAGGCGGGCACCCTGGTGGTCGACCGCTTCCTCTACACGCCAATGCGCTATCCCGGGAACTACGGCTTCATCCCCCATACGCTCTCCGAAGACGGAGACCCGTGCGATGTGCTGGTGGCGAACACGCGGCCGATCATTCCCGGCGCCATCATCGCGGTGCGGCCCATCGGCGTGCTGATGATGCAGGACGAGGCGGGCGGCGACGAGAAGATCCTGGCCGTGCCGGTCCCGAAGCTCACCAAGCGCTATGAGAACGTGCACAATTACACCGACATGCCTCAGATAACGCTCGACCAGATCCAGCATTTCTTCGAGCACTACAAGGATCTCGAGCCCGGCAAATGGGTCAAGCTGACCGGCTGGGGCGATGCCGCCAAGGCGCGCTCGCTGATCGAGGAGGCCATGGAGCGGGCCGCCAAGGCCAAGGCCTGACGCCCAAGTTTCGATGCCGCTCCGCAACCGTCCGCCAACCAGCCTGCCAATCGGGGGTCCAACATGCGCCATCTGCTTCTTAGCTCCGCCGCCCTGCTGCTCGCGGCATGCAACAGCTCCGGTGCGCCGCCTGCGCCCTCGCCATCGTCGGCTCCCTCGGGCGTGACGCCGAGCACATTCTCCATGCCCTCGGGCTCAGGCTGCGCCGGCGAGACGGCGCGCTTCCAGGCTGTCATCGACAACGACATCGCGACCGGGCACACCACGAAGGGCGTCCACGACCGGATCACGGCCGAGATCGCCGCGGCCCGAAGCACGTGCGCGACGGGAAATGAGGCTGGCGCGATCGCGCAGCTCAACGGCACGAAGGCGCGGTTCGGCTATCGCTGACGGCGCAGCGCCGCCGCAGGCCGACATTGCAGGCCCGGCCGCGCGCCGCTGCTGGACAGACGGGCGCAAAGTCGCTGGCAGCCTCGCCCGCAAAGGTTTAGGCCTGTCGGCGGGGACCGTTTCAGGAGCAGCATCATGAGCCGCCGTTTCGTCACGCTTGATGTGTTCACCCGCACGGCGCTTTCGGGCAATCCGCTGGCGGTCGTGCTGGATTGCGACGGGCTGAACAGCCACGCCATGCAGTCCATCGCGCGGGAGCTCAATCTCTCGGAGACCGTGTTCGTCTGCCCGCCCGGCGACGTCAGGTCGCGCGCCTCGCTCAGGATCTTCACGCCTGGCCGCGAGCTGCCGTTCGCCGGCCATCCCACCGTCGGCGCGGCCGTGCTCCTCGCCATCCGCGACCATGGCGGGCAGCATGGGCATGTGGCGTTCGACCTCGAAGAGCAGGTCGGCCTTGTGCCATGTTCGGTCGAAGTGGAGAGCGACGGGATGGGCCGGGCGGTGTTCTCGCTGCCGCGCCTGCCTTTTTCGCTCGGCGAGGCGGCGCATGACCTCGCCGTGGCGCAGGCCCTCTCGCTGAAGCCGGGCGACATCGGTTTCGACAGGCATCGGCCGAGCGTCTTTTCGGCAGGCAACGGCTTCAGCCTCGTTCCGGTCAGCGGGCAGGACGCCCTGGGGCGCGTCAGGCCCGATCTCGGTCACTGGCAGGGCATCCGCCCGGCCGATCATCCGAACGTCTTCGTCTACACGCGCCAGACATCGGATGCGGCGCGCCATTACCGCGCCCGCATGTTCGCGCCCGACATGGGCGTCGGCGAGGACCCGGCCACGGGCTCCGCGGTGGCGGCGTTCGCGGGGGCTGTCATGGAATTCGACGCACCGGCGGACGGGCAGCACACGTTCGTCATCGAGCAAGGCTACGAGATGGGCCGGCCAAGCCAGATCGACCTGCACCTGACCGTCGAGGA
>JANOCI010000056.1:0-24338 GCA_031412095.1 Allobosea sp. | reverse complement strand
GTCTTGCCGAACAGGAAGCGCGGCGCATCGACGGCATCGGCCACGCTCATGCCCATGCGGTAGCGCGACAGGACCTGCGCCTGAAATTGGGGCTGACCGTCGCCGCCCATGCAGCCATAGGACGCGATGCGGCCGTCATCGAACACCGCCATGGGCGGATTGAGCGTATGGAACGGCTTTCGTCCCGGCTCCAGCGGATTGACTGCGGCAGGATCGAGGGAGAACGACAGGCCGCGGTTCTGCCAGAGGATGCCGGTCTTCTCCAGCACGCAGCCCGAGCCATACTCCCAGTAGACCGACTGGATATAGGACACGGCCGTGCCGTCGCCGTCGATGGCGCCCATCCAGATCGTGTCGCCGTCTCCGGGCTTCATCGGCCAGTCGGCGGCGCGCCTCATGTCGATCCTGGCGCCTTCCTTCGCCAGCCATCCCGCACTCAGAAAATCGGCCGGATCGTGCATCATCCTGGCGGGATCGGTGATCACCCTGTCGCGGGTCCGCATGGCGCGCTTCGAGGCCTCGACCAGCCCGTGAATATGCTCGAACGAGTTGACCCGCGTGACGCCCAGCTGCTCGAAGACGCCCAGCAGGATCAGCGACGCCAGGCCCTGGGTCGGCGGAGGGAAATTGTGCACGCTCACGCCGGGCAGCTTCAGTGAGAGCGGCGTCGTGGTCCGGGCATGATAGGCCGCCATGTCCTGGCGCGTCACGGGCGAGCCCATGGCCTCGAGGTCGGCGGCGATCTCACGCCCGACATCGCCGCGATAGAAGTCCTCGAGGCCGGCGCGCGTGATGTGCTCTAGCGCCATGCCCAGCGCCGGGTTGCGGCGAACGGCCCCTGCCTCGAGGCGCTTGTCGGCGGACTTGAACAGTCGGGAAAACCCCGGCGCGGCGTAGAGCCCGTCGCCGTCCTTGATCCGGTAGCGCGCCTCGGAGTTGGAGATGGCGACACCGTCGCGGGCATGGCGGATGGCGTCCTCCGTGAGGACGGCGAGAGGCAGCCTGCCGCCCATCGCCTTCGCCATCTCGTTCGCCACCTGCCAGCCGCTGATCGCGCCCGCCACGGTGACCGCTGCGTCGGGCCCACGCGGCGGAATCGCGACATAACCCTTCTCGCGGTAGCGCTTGATGGTGGCCCCGGCTCCCGCAGGCCCGCAGGCCTCGATGGCGGCCATCTTGCCGTTCTTGCCGCGCACGAGCCAGAAGCCATCGCCGCCGATGCCGTTCATGTGCGGATAGACCACGGCGATGGTGGCCGCCATGGCGATCATGGCCTCCACGGCGTTGCCGCCCTGCGCCAGGACGTTGCGTCCGGTCTCCGAGGCAAGATGATGAGGCGCGGCGACTGCAGCGGTGGAGAATACGGGCGTTTCGGGCATTGGGCAGGCTTTTCAGTTTAGTTGGGAGAGACATCCCCAATGCCCTCATCCTGAGCCCGTCGAAGGACGAGGGTCCAGAAGGCGCGCACTGGAGTTCATCCTTCGACGGGCTCAGGATGAGGATGGTTGGTTGCGGCGGGACAGACAGATTGATCCTGCAACGATGCGTTGCCGAAATCACGCATTTACGCTAGGCGATAGCCTTGCCGATCCACAAGTGCGAATTTCGCATCAGCCACCGGAGCCCATGCCTTCATGGCCCTCAACACACGCAACTTCACCACCATCATCTGCGCCGCGATCCTGATCGGCACCGAGGTGTTCGGGCTGGCCTTTGCCGCGGGCTGGGCGATCGCCGGCATCTTCGAACTGGGAACGGCCGTCCAGTACGGATTGATGGGCTTGTTCTCGCTGGCCGGCCTGTACGTGATGGCGAGGTTCGTGCAGATGGCCGACAAGGTCGAGCCGATCCGCGGCTGAAGAGTCTGGACGGAACCGCGCCCCCGCATGCCCCCCGCGCGGGCCCACTGGTCATCGCGCCGATCAAACTCTACATATCTCCTGCAATCCAGCGTCCTGTGATGGCGCGGGGCATCTCCGGGAGGTTTTAATGACAGACTTGATTTCACGCCGCGCGATCGTCGCCGGCGGCCTTGGTCTGGGCGCATCCGCCCTGATCGCGTCGCCTGCGCTGGCGCAGGCCAAGCAGCGCATCACGATCGTCACCGGCGGCACGGGCGGGGTGTTCTACCCATACGGCGGCGGTCTGGCCAAGATCCTGACCGAAAAGACGCCGAACATGCAGGCGACTGCGCAGGTGACCGGCGGCTCGGTCGACAACTGCAAGCTTGTCGCCGCCGGCGACGCCGACATCGGCTTCTCGACCCTCGATTCCGCCTACGACGCCATGACGGGCACGGGCGCTTACGCCAAGGACGGCAAGCTGGACATCCGCATCTTCGCGGTGCTGTACGATTCCTTCCTGCATGTCGTCGGCGCGCAGGGCGCCGGCATCAGCAATGTCGCGAGCCTCAAGGGCAAGCGGGTCTCGGTCGGCTCGGCGGGTTCGTCGACGGAATCCATTGCGGATCGCGTTCTCGAGGCGGCCGGCCTCAATCCGAAGACCGACATCACGCGCGACAACCTGGGCGTGGCCGAATCGGCCGGCGCCTTGAAGGACGGCAAGGTCGCCGCCTTCTTCTGGATCGGCGGCGTGCCGACGGCGGCCGTCCGCGATCTGGCGACGTCCGGCCAGCCGGCGCTGCAGTTCATCCCGACAGGCGAAGAACTCGCCAAGATGGAGCGGCAGTTTCCCGGCCTTTACCGGCCGTTCAACCTGCCGGCTGCGGCCTATGCCGGGCAGACGGCCGCCGTTGCGGGCCTTGGCGTCGCGAACGTGCTGGTGGTCAGCGGGAAGGCGAAGAACGAGCAGATAACGCTCGCGCTGGACAGCATCTTCAACAATCTCGACGAGGTGCAGAAGATCCATCCCGAGGCGCGCCGCCTGACGCTTCAGGGCGCCGCTGCAAAGAGCGCAGTGCCGTTCCACCCGGCCGCCGAAACCTACTTCAAGTCCAAGGGCGTGCTTTCCTGACCGTCTGAGAGGCGCACCGCGCCAATCCATGCAGAATGTCGCATCCGAGGCCCCGGCGCTGTAGCGCCGGGGCTTTTCTCTGGTATGCATGGGCAAGACCGGCCAGGCCGGCCTTGGCGGGCGGGAGATCACTGGGCATGACGACAGGCGGAGCGCCGGGCGCGGCGAAACCCGAAACCGTGGCGCTGACAGCGGAGGAGCTGGAGAAGCTGTCTTCGGATTCCGAAGGCGGTCCGGCGCAAAGGGCCACCGGGTGGCTCGGATGGCTGACAGGCGTCGGAGCTTTCGGGCTCGGCGCCTATGCGCTGTTCTGGACCCAGTTTTCCGTCAACACCACGTTCTACCGCTCAAGCTTCCTCGCCCTGACGCTTGCGCTCATCTTCCTGCTCTATCCCTTGGTGAGGGGCGGGGCATCGGCGCTGCCGCGCCGCGCCACTGCCGAGGAGCTGATCGCCGCGCTGCTGGGGCTTGGCTGGATCATGTTCGTCGTGATGGAGGGGAACGTCTTCCAGCGCAGCGCCTTCGCCGGCGG
Source organism: Allobosea sp. (assembly GCA_031412095.1). Taxonomy (GTDB): domain Bacteria; phylum Pseudomonadota; class Alphaproteobacteria; order Rhizobiales; family Beijerinckiaceae; genus Allobosea. The sequence continues at coordinate 20,833 of JANOCI010000056.1, read as the reverse complement.
CCTGGCGATCGTCGTCGGCCTCGCCTTTGCGACGTATCCGCTGGTCACAGCCAACCGCTTCCTGGCGCGCACGCAGGTCTTCGACTGGGGCCTCGTCGTCGTGGCGCTCTATTCCGCGTCCTACCTCCTGGAGTTCGGCGAGGAGATCAAGACGCGGGCGACGCGCCCGACAGCCGACGATCTGGTGCTGGGCGCTGCGCTCATGCTGCTGATCCTCGAGGCGACGCGGCGCACGGTCGGGTGGATCCTTCCGGCCGTGACCGTCGTCTTCGTGCTGTATTGCTATTTCGGCCCGTCGATGCCCGAGCCGTTCGACCATCGCGGCTTCTCGCTGAACCGCATCATCGGCCAGAACTACCTGACGCTCGAAGGCATCTTCTCCACGCCGATGGACGTGGCGGCGACCTTCATCATCCTGTTCACGCTATATGGCGCGGTGCTGGACCGGGGCGGGGCAGGGCGCTTCTTCATCGACTGGTCCTTCGCCCTGTTCGGCAAGAAGCCCTCCCCCGCCGCTCCCGGCCGCGCCGTGGTCGCCTCCGGCTTCCTGCTCGGCACCGTGTCGGGCTCGGGCGTCGCCACCACCGTCACCGTCGCCTCGCTGGCCTGGCCCATGCTGAAGCGTTCGGGCTACCCGCCGCATATCGGAGGCGGGCTGCTTTCGGCCGCCGGCATCGGGGCGACGCTTTCGCCGCCGACGCTGGGGGCCGCCGCCTTCATCATCGCGGAATACCTGGACGTCAGCTACCTGATGATCCTGGTCTACGCGACCATCCCGACCATCCTCTATTATCTGTCCTGCTGGCTGATGACGGAGGCGGACACGCGCCGCCTCGACATCAAGCCGGTGAAGACATCGGACGCCTCGCTATGGGAGCTGACCCGCAGCCAAGGCTACCATTTCCTGTCGCTGGCCGCGATCGCGGTGTTCCTGGCGCTCGGCTTCTCGTCCTTCATGGCGGTGTTCTGGTCGATCGCCATCGCCTTCGGGCTGTCGATGATCCGCGAGGATTCGCGCCTCGTCACAATCCCGGCCTTCTTCGCCGGCTGCGCCTTCGCCGTTCTGGCCTGGGCCTTCGGCGCGAGCGGCCTGGCAAGGGCGCTGGGTCCGGACGAGCTGTTCGACGGGCGCATCTCGGTCAGCATCTTCTGGGGAATTACGGCCGCCATCGCCATCTCCGGATGGCAGGCATGGTCCGGCAGCCGCGGCGGCAAGCCTGTGGGTCCGGACGCCACCCGCATGATCGAGGCCATCACCGACGGATCGCGCTCGACCCTCGGCATCATCGCCACCTGCGCCTGCGCCGGCATCATCGTGTGCGTGGTCAACCTCACTGGCCTTGGCCTGACGCTGTCGGGCATCATCGTCGAATTCGGCGGCGGCTCGCGCTTCCTGGTCATCCTGCTGGCGGCGCTGGCGATGTGGATCCTCGGGCTCGCCGTGCCCGTCACGGCCAGCTACATCATCGCAGCCGTCATGCTGGTGCCGGCGCTGGTCAAGGTCGGCATTCCCGAACCCGCCGCGCACATGTTCATGTTCTATTATGCGGTCCTGGCCGACGTCTCGCCTCCCACCGCGCTGGCCCCGTTCGCCGCATCTGCGATCTGCGGGGGCAAGCCTTTCGCCACGATGATGCAGGCTTGGAAGTACACGCTGCCCGCCTTCCTCGTGCCGTTCATGTTCTGCCTGACGCCGGAGGGCATGTACCTGCTGATGCTGACGCCGGCGGGCAAGCTGCCGGACACGTTCGGCGACTGGATGGGCGTCCTCGCCGTGCTCACGACATCGTCCTACGCCATGGTGGGCCTGGTGATGGGCGCGACCGGCTATGCGGTGAAGACAGCGACCCTTGTCGAACGCCTCATGGCGACGGCGGGCGGCTGCCTGCTGCTGGCGGCTGACATCAGGTTCGATCTGGCGGGGGCCGCGCTGCTGACGGCCGCGATCCTGATCCACTGGTTCCGCGTGCGCGGGCAGCTCGAGAAATCCGTCGGGGTCGGATGACGGAACCGGTGAACCTAGACCGCCTTCACATCGAAACGCGTTGACGGATTCACGAACTCATCCTGCGCCGCCACCGTCAGGATCTCGCGCGAGCCGGCGTCGAGCGTCCGCTTGAGCAGGCCATATATCGAGGCGGCCGCCTCGCCCAACGCATGCGGCGCCGACCGGGACCGGGCATAGTGCACGAAGAACAGCGCCATGATGGCGTCGCCGGCTCCGTTGACGCCGAGGCCGAGCCTGGGGGTGCGGACGCGCCACGCGCCGGCATCATCCATGGCGAGCATGTCGATGGCGTCGTCAGGGGTCTCCGACGTCACCATCGAGGTCAGCAGCACGACCCGCGGGCCTGTCTCTCGCAGCGCGGAGACGGCCGCCTTCGCCTGCTTCAGCGTCGTGACGGGCAGGCCCGTCAGGAATTCGAGCTCGAACTGGTTCGGCGTGACGACGTCCGCCATCGGCATGGCGTTGTCGCGCATGAACTCGGGGATGCCCGGCCGTACGAAGACGCCGCGCCCGATGTCGCCGATGACTGGATCGCAGGCATAGAGCGCCTGCGGATTGGCCGCCTTGACGCGGCTCACGGCCGACAGGATCGAATGGCCGATGTCCGCGGAGCCCATGTAGCCGGAGATGACGCCGCCGCAGGACGGCAGCACGCCCCTGTCGGCGATGCCGTCCATGATCTCGTCGATCATCGCGCCCTCGAAGACGCGGCCTTTCCATGCGCCATATCCCGTGTGGTTCGAGAACTGCACGGTGTGGATCGGCCAGACCTCGCAGCCGAGCCGCTGCATCGGGAACACGGCGGACGAGTTGCCGACATGGCCGTAGGCCACATGGGACTGGATGGAGAGGATGTTCATGAGGTTTCCGGCATGATGGTCTGGCCATTGCGCGCATCCCGGATAGCCCGACAGCGTGTCATCCCCGGCGAGCCGAAGGCGAGGGAAGGGGACCCATCCTCATCGTTCAAGATGATGGATGCCCTTCCCGACACGTTCCGTGTCGCCGGGGATGACACCGTGTTCCTTGATGTCCGCATCAATTCACGGCGCTTCCTCGATACGGCGGTCAACTCGTCGCCCGCTGCGCGAAGGCAGGATTGAAGGTCTTGGCCAGGTCCACCGTGGCGTTGGCCAGCTCCGGATCGAGGGTCTTCAGCACGTCGAGCACGCTCTGCATGCCGTCGGCGCTGGCGATGCCGGTCCGGGAGTAGCTCTCCTTCAATTTGTTGACGGCCTGCAGATAGACCGCCCGGTCGCCCAGGTGATATTCCGGCGGCACGGTGTCCGCGACCTGGTCTGCTGTTGCGGTTTCCAGCCATTTCAGCGCCTTCACCACAGCATTGACAATGCGCTGCATGGTTTCGGGGTTCTTCTCGATGAACTCCTGCCGCGAATAGATCACGGCCGCCGGGTTCGAGCCGCCGAACAGGCCGCGCGTGCCGGCCTCGGTGCGCGTGTCGATTATGGGGACGATCAGGCCATCGGCCTCGAGCTTCGAGATCACGGGATCGAGATGGGAGATCACGTCGACCTGTCCCTGGATGACGGCGGCCACGGCGCTGGCGCCTCCGCCGATGCCGATGATCGGCGCGTCTGTGGCCTTGAGGCCGGCCTTGACCATGGCGTACTGGACCGTCAGCGCGGTGGAGGAGCCGGGCGCCGTGACGCCGAGCTTGAGGCCCTTGAAATCGGCAGGCGACTTGATGCGTCCGGCAAGCTCCTTGCGCGCCGCGATCACGATCCCGGGAAAGCGGCCCATCTCGACCACCGCCCGGATGTCCTGCGCCTTGGCCTGCATCCGGATGGTGTGCTCGTAGGCGCCTGCCACCACATCGACGGAGCCGCCGACGAGCGCCTGCAGCGAGCGCGCGCCGCCGGCGAAGTCGTTGATCTCGACCTCGATGCCCTGCTCCTTGAAAAAGCCGCGCCGGTCGGCGATGGCGAGGGGGAGGTAGTACAGCAGCGCCCGGCCGCCGACCCCGAGCGTCACCTTGGACTTCTCAGGCGCGCGCTGGGCGATGGCGGGCATGGCGAGGCCCGACAGGCCAACCGCTCCAAGACCTGCCAGGACGGCTCTGCGTTCGATGGTCATGCTCATTCCTCCGTTGCCGCAGCCTTGGATGGCTGCTTCTGCTTCGTTCAGCCGTTCGTGGCGGGCGCGCCCTGCCCGGGCCGCCAGACCAGCAGCCTGTTTTCGATCATCGTCACGAACGTGTCGAGCACGATGACGAAGATCGTCAGGATCAACATCCCGGAGAACACGCCCGTCACGTCGAAAACGCTCTCGGCCTCATGGATCTTGTAGCCGAGCCCGGCGGACGAGCCGAGATACTCGCCCACGACGGCCCCGACCAGCGCGAAGCCGACGGAGGTGTGGAGCGACGAGAACATCCAGGTCATCGCGGCGGGCCAATAGACATGGCGCATCAGCTGCCTCTCGTTCATGCCCAGCATGCGCGCGTTCGCCAGCACTGTCTGCGAGACCTCGCGCACGCCCTGGTAGACGTTGAAGAACACGATGAAGAAGACCAGCGTGAAGCCGAGCGCCACCTTCGACCAGATGCCGAGGCCGAACCAGAGCGCGAAGATCGGGGCGAGCACCACGCGGGGCAGGGCGTTCGCGGCCTTGATGTAAGGATCGAACACTGCGGCGAGCAATTCCTTGCGGGCGAACAGGAAGCCGCACAGGACGCCGCCCGTGGCCCCGAAAAGGAAAGCCAGGATAGTTTCCGTCAGCGTGATGCCGAGATGGTACCAGATCTCGCCCCCGGCGAACTGCTTCCAGGTGCGGGCTATCACGTCGATGGGCGTCGAGAAGAAGAACTGCATCTTCTTCGGCTCGGCGAACAGCGCGGTCGTGGTCGAGACGTGCCAGGCGAGCAGAAAGCCGACGGCGACCAGTGCTTGCAGCAGCGTGATCTTCAGGCGGGAATGGGCGTTCATGAGAGCTGCGCTTTGATGTCATGCCCGGCGCGCCAAAGGCGCGGGAAGGGGATCCACTGTCCGCGCAGGTTCATGGATCCCCTTCCCGCGCGTTGCGCGCCGGGGATGACACAGGAAGACAGCTTGGCGATCGAGGCGCTCACTCCATGTCCCTCCCCTCGCCAGCCGCATAGGCCTTCTGCACCTCGACCTTGAGCGTCTGCCAGATCTGGCGATGGATCTCATGGAAATCCCGGTCGAGCCGGATGTCGGCGATGTCGCGCGGGCGGCTGAGGTTGACCTTGTAGTCGCCGACGATGGTGGCCGATGGGCCGGCCGACATCACCACTACGCGGTCCGAGAGCGAGATGGCCTCCTCCAGATCATGGGTCACGAACATCACGGCCTTGCGGTCCTTCGACCACAAATCGAGCAGGAGGTTGCCCATGATCTGCCGGGTCTGCGCGTCGAGCGGCCCGAACGGCTCGTCCATGAGCAGGATCTTCGGATCCCGGATCAGCACCTGCGCCAGGGCCACGCGCTTCTTCTGGCCGCCGGAGAGCATATGCGGATACCGGTCGGTGAAGGCGCGGAGGCCCACGCGCGCCAGCCAGGCATGGGCGCGCTCCTCGGCCTGCCGGCCTGTCACGCCTTGGGATTCCAGCGCCACGGCAACATTTTGCAGCGCGGTCTTCCACGGCATCAGGGCATCGAGCTGAAAGAGATAGCCGGCGTTGAGGTTCAGGCCGGCGAGGCCCTTGCCAAGGATGCCGACCTTTCCGGCGCTGGGCTGCAAGAGTCCGGCCGCGGCGTTCAGCAATGTGGACTTGCCGCAGCCCGTCGGGCCGACGACCGACACGAACTCGCCGTCCGCCACATCGAGCGCGATGTCCTTGACCGCCTGATAGCGGCCGCCATCCTTCAGGTTGAAGGTGATGTCGATGCCGGTGAGCGATATGGCGGCCGGCTGCGCAGGGCTTCCCGGCCTCCCCGGCGCAGGCACGCCTGTCTGCACCGCGGCCTCGGTCGCGCCTTGCATGTCCTGCCTTCCTCCCGGTCCGCATCATTGCATGAGCCGCCTGTGCGGCTTTCGTCTTGAAGCGGAGCGTACTCGCACCGGGATTCATGTCAATGAAGCTGACGCTTCGATCTACGGCCGGCCTGCGCTGCAGGTGAAGGCCTCAGGCCCCCGCGCCCGCGGAAAGATAGCCGAACAGGAGGAAAGCGCCCAGCACCGCCACGAAAGCGGCGGCCAGGCATTCCAGGCCCCGGACCGCGATGGCGGCGCGCTCGCCCCGCCCGCCGGCGAGCGTCAAGGCGACATTCTTCATGCCGACAGCCAGAAGAGCCAGCGCGCCCGTGGTCAGCGCGGTGCCCATCGCCATCGCGAACGTCGCGGCGACGCCGGCCCAGACCATGCCCTGCGACGCAGCGAAGACCAGGACGATGATGGCTCCGGCGCAGGGCCTGATCCCCGCCGCCAGGACCACGCCCGCCGTCTCCCTGAAGGGCCTGCGTTGCGCGTCGGGCAAAGCGGCGTCATGCGAGCATCCCGGCGCGCAGGCCGAAGCCTCGCCGCGCCATGCTGCCAGCAGCACGCCCGTCTTGCGCCACAGGATCGCCAGGCCAATGGCTGCGATGGCCGCGAAGCTCACGATCTCGACCCAGCGCGTCGCCTCGTTCATGCTGCGGGCCGTGGCGCCGAGGACGATCGTGAAATGCGCGACGAGCGCCACCGCGACGCAGGCCTGGACCAGCGCCGCAGCCAGGGAAAGAGAGAAGCCCCGCCAGGCCGCCGACCGGTCGTCGGCCAGGATGTACGCCGAGATCACCGCCTTGCCATGTCCCGGCCCGGCCGCATGGATGACGCCATAGGCGAACCCGAGTCCAAGCAGGGCCGGGAGCGCAGCGGCGCTTTCCTTCAATAGTTTCAAAGTCGCGGTGAGCTCACGGTAAAAGCTGGCCTGATAGGCGACGATCATGGCGCCCAGGCCGTTCGCAGCGGGCGCAGCCTCACGCGGGCCGACGCCGAACGGGTTGCGTGCCGGGGGCGGGGGCGCAGCAGGGATCATCGACCAGACCAGCGCCAGAAGCATGAGACCTATGAGGCAGAGCGCCGCCAGCGCGAGCGCCGCCTTCAAGCCGGCATCGTTCCCCGCTGGCGACGTCCGGACCGCATCCTCCGGCGACGCCCTGCTCAGGGACATGCTATGAGGACCCGGTTGACGAAACCGGCCCCGAAGCTGGCACCGGCGGCCGAGGTGAAGAAGTCTTCGGACAGGCGCTGCTGCTGGACCTGGTCGAGCGCCCGCGGCCTTGTGATGGTGCGGGCGCAGCCGGCCGGCGCGCCCACGGTCTTCACGGCGTCGTCGCCTTCAGCCAGGGCGAACGACACGAACCAGGTCGGATCGAAGACTTCCAACGAAAATGTGCGCTGGTTCGCGGCCACCTTGAGGGGCAAGGTGAACGTGAGGGTGAGCTGCGCCTTGTCATAGGCGAGCGCATAATCGACAGGCTGGCTGAAATCCTGCTTGGCGCCGCTCGCCTTGGCTGCGGTGAAGAAATCGAATTCGTGCAGCGACTCGACGTTGACCTTCGCCAGGTCGTCGAGCTCCTCCTTAGACAGCTTTCCGTCGCCGTTCTTGTCCAGACCCTGCACGGCGAAGGCGGAGTATGCCTCATCGAAGGTCCAGGCGTGCCGCACGGCGCTCACGCGCCCTTCGCGGTAGATGATGTCCGACTTCACCGTGACCCAGACGTGGGGATGAGCCAGCGCGGGCGAGCCGAGGGCCAGCGCGGCAAGCATGCAGGGAACCGTCAACCTTGATCGCATGGGGCCAGCTTCATCCAGATGCAGCGCATCCGCGAAGTGCGGACAGGTAAAGCGGATGTCGAGCGCTCGACGGTCCGATGTTATGGTTAATGAAGGGTGAACGCCACTCGCTTCATGTCGGCCATGGCCTGCTTGGCCCCCAAACAGGGCCAAATCTTGACTGCCCATGTGCTGGACAGGCTGCATCCTCACCTTTTCGGAGGCACGACGCCGGCCAGCAGCCAGGCGCCGGCCGCGAAGAACACCAGCAGCACGCCCAGCCCCGCCTCCTGGCGGTTGCTCAGATCGGTCGCGAGCGCCACCAGCGTCGGGCCCATGAAGCTCGTCACCTTCCCGGACAGTGCGAAGAGCCCGAAGAACTGCCCAGTCTGGCCCGGAGGCGCAAGGCGCGCCAGAAGGCTGCGCGACGCCGCCTGCAAGGGTCCAGCCACAAGCCCGATCAGCAGCCCGAGCGCGAGATAGGCCTGTTCGGGCGCGCTGCCGAACAGGCCGTCGCCAGACGTCGCCGGGGCTGCGGGAACGATGAAGAGCACATGCGCCTTGCCGAGCGACAGGATGCCGATGCAGGTGAGGATCAGGATCCCGATCGAGCCCAGGACGACCGGCTTTCCGCCGATCCTATCATCCAGCCAGCCGCCCGCCAGCGCGCCGAATACGCCCGTGACGGTCAGCAGGATGCCGAAGATGCCGACCTCGATGGTCGACCATCCGAAGACGCCCGCGGCGTAGATGGCCCCGAAGGCGAACAGCGCGACCAGGCCATCCTGGTAGATCATGTTGGCCAGGAGGAAGCGCGCCATCGACGGCGACCGCCGGACCTGAACCAGCGTCCCCTTCAGCTGCGAGAAGCCGCCGGCTGCTGCCTGGCGCAGGCTCATCCCTGTCTTCGGCATGTCGGGCGTCAGAAGGAACATCGGCGCAACGAAGATGACGAACCACAAGGCGGTGAGCGGTCCGCTGATGCGGTCGCCCTCGCGCATTGCAGGATCGAGCCCGAAGGCTGGCGCGAGGCCAAGAAGCGTCCTGCCCGTGTCAGGGCTGGCGGCAAGGAAGGCGAGCATGATCAGGAGCGAGACCAGTCCGCCAAGGTAGCCCACGGCCCAGCCCGCGCCCGAAAGCCGTCCGATGCTTTCGGGCGGCACGAGGCGCGTCATCATCGCGTTGTTGAACACGGTGGCGAATTCCGCGCCGACCGTCGCCAGGACGAAGCCGCACAGGGCGATCGGCACGGCGGAGGGATGGCCAGGCGCTGCGAACCACAGAAGCCCGGAGCCCGCCACCAGCATCGCCCCGAATACGGCGATCCAGGGCTTGCGGGGCCCGGTCATGTCGGCGACGCCGCCGAGCAGCGGCGACAGGAGCGCGATCGTCAGCCCGGCGAAGCCCGTGGCGTAGCCCCACCAGGCCTGGCCCTGCACAGGATTGGCGGCCAGTGCGGAGGCGAAGAACGGCGCGAAGATGAAGGTAGTGATCAGGGTGAAGAACGGCTGGGCGGACCAGTCGAACAGCACCCATGCCGCCACGGCCCGTTTGGGCGGATAGCTTTGCGGCAAGGGCGCTCGCGTGTCGGCGGGCGGCGCAAGGCTCACGCGAAAAGGCTCACTGGAGCGTCGTGTCGGTGTCGGAGCCGTTGCGGGCCAGCTCCATCTCGGTGATGGCCACGAGCATGTCCGCGCGTGACTTCAAGTCAGGCGCCTCGAGCAGGGCCTGCTTCTCCTTGGCGCCGAACGGAGCCATCATCGAGAGCGCATTGACTAGCGCTTCGTTGGGAGCCTCGTTGACGCCTCTCCAATCGATCTTGAGTTCGTTGGCTGCGGCGAAGTCCTTGAGCGCGCGCAGAAGGCCGGTCCGGTCGACCCTGTCTTCGCCGGCTCTCGCCTCGAAATCGCTGATGAAGCGATTGTAGCTCACCTTCGCCTGCCGGTACGGGGTGAGCGCCCTGATCTCCTCGACCACGTCGAAGCGGACGACGCCCGTCAGCGTCAGGAGGTAGCGCCCGTCTCCGGTTTCGGCGAGCTGCGTGATGCGCCCGATGCAGCCGACCGCGCACAGGGCAGGGGTCAGCCGCGGCACGTCGTCGGCATCCGCATCGGGCTGGATGACCCCGATCAGGCGATGGCTCTTCAACGCGTCGTCGATCATCGCCAGATAGCGCGGTTCGAAGATGTTGAGCGGCATCTGTCCCCGCGGCAGCAGCAGCGCGCCCGGCAGTGGAAAGAGCGGAACCATGGACGGGCAGTCGCCGGGTCCGCGATAAATGCTGTTCATGCTCATGTGCTGCACACGGGCAAGGCGGAAATGGGCATGAGCGGGTTCACCTTCATGAGAACAGGACGGTCGAGAGCTTGCGCCGCCCGGCGACGGCGGCCTCGTCCATCGGACCCCACGCCTCGAAGAGCTGCACCAGCTGGCGCCGCGCCCCATCGTCGTTCCAGGTGCGGTCCGCCTTGATGATGGCGATGAGGTGGTCGACCGCCTCGTCGCGCCGGTTATGGGCGTTGAGCGCAAGGGCGAGGTCGAAGCGGGCCTGATGGTCCTTCGGGTTGGCCTCCACCGCCTTCGCCAGGCCGTCGACGTCGCCCAGCGCAGCCGCCTGCTCCGCAAGCTCGATGGCGGCGCGCACACCCGACAGCGCCGCGTCGCCCGCCTTGGCTTCAGGAGCCATCGCGAGAATCTGGCGGGCCGCTTCGAGGTCGCCCATGTCGAGCTGCAGCTTCGCCATTCCGGCGATGGCCCCGAGATTCTCCGGCTCCTGCGTCAGCACCGCGGCGTACAGCTCCATCGCGCCCGCCGGATCGCCGGCCGCCATGGCCGAGCCGGCCGCCTCCAGCATCTCCACGGTCGGGCTGGGGCCGATGGGGCCGACCAGCTTTTCGATGAACTGCTTGATCTGGCCTTCGGGCACCGCGCCCATGAAGCCATCGACCGGCTGGCCGCGCTGGAAAGCGATGACGGCAGGGATCGACTGGATGCCGAGCTGGCCCGCGATCTGCGGGTGCTCCTCGATGTTCATCTTGACGAGCTTCACTTTGCCGGTCGCCGACCTGACCACTTTCTCGATCACAGGCGTGAGTTGCTTGCACGGCCCGCACCAGGGGGCCCAGAAGTCCACCAGGACAGGTTGGGTCATCGATTCCGTGATCACGTCCTGCCGAAACGTCTGTGTCGTCGTGTCGCGGACGATACCTTCATCGCCTTGCGTCGCCTTTTCTGGCGCCAAACCGTTGCTGCCGAGCATTGTCGTCATGTCCATCGTTGAAAGCCAGGGGCCTTGAGGCCGCGGCGTTAGCCTGCACGCATCGTTCAGGCTCAATGTGGGTGCTCGGCCTGTCGATGTCCATCCGCCAAAGCGAAGTTACGGCGTCGGCGCCGCGTTCCTCCGCCCGCCGCGCCGCTTTGGCGCTTCAATCAGTCCTCGCTCGGGCCCTCACCCGAGCGCTCTTCCTGAGCTTCACCCAGCGCTGCGTTGCGCTCCGGAAGCTGGACGATCATGGGCTTGTGGCCCACGGCATCAAGGAAGGCGAGCAGGCCGGCGCGTTTCAGCGTGGTGGTGGCCGTGTTCACCAATGGATGGCAGTTGATCAGCTCCGCGTCCATCAGGCCGGCGTCGAAGACGACCGTCACCATCCCGTCCGTGTCGTTCACCGCCGCGAGCGCCGTGACGGAGCCGGGCGTGACGCCCAGATGGGCCAACAACTGCTCGGCGTTGCCGAACGAAAGGCGTCCGCTCGCGCCGATGGCTTCATGCAGGCGCTTGAGGTCGATGGGGCGCTCATGCTCGGCCACGACCAGGAAAAGCCGGCCCTTCTTGTCCTTTACGAACAGGTTCTTTGTGTGAGCGCCGGGAATGCCGCCCGTGATGCGCTTGCTCTGCTCGACCGTAAACGCAGCTTCATGCTCGGTCGTGACGGCTTCAACGCCCATGGCTTCGAGGCGGGCCAGGATGTCGGCCTGGCCCAGGGGCTGCTGCGCGGCGGAGGAGGACGGTGAGGCGTCGTTCATGTTCAGGCGGTCCGGTCTTGAGCTGGAACTTGACTGTCGTCGTCATAACGATATTGCGGTTCCTCTTGCAGCCTCCAGGCCCGTCTTTGCAACCCACCGGCGCAGATGGCGCAGCGGGGGAACTTCGCGCAGGATCGCCAAAGGTTGCACAAAGGGCTTGCGGAGCCGAAAAGTTTGAGGCAAAGAACGCGCCTTGCCGGCGAGCGATCGACGGCAGGCCCACGGATGCGGGTGTAGCTCAGTGGTAGAGCACGACCTTGCCAAGGTCGGGGTCGAGGGTTCGAATCCCTTCGCCCGCTCCAGTTGATTTCAGACGTTTCGTCTGGTTCGCCTCGCGCTCCAACGCGAGGCGAAGTCATATTGGGAGCACCTTGCGCGAAACCGGGCTGGTTCGCGCGGGAGTCTGCTCCGCAAGGCTTTCAGCCGAATGCGGGATGAGCCTGCGGCCTGATCGGGGGATGTCCAGAGAATGGCCAAGATCTCAGCCCGCGATGCTGCCGACGGCTGGCCGCTGCTGCGGCGGCTGTGGCGCGAGGAGATCGCCGCGCACCGGCTGACGCTTCTGGTCATCCTCGGGCTAATCCTGCTGATCGCCGGAAGCACAAGCCTTTATCCGGTCCTCATCAAGCTCGCCTTCGATTCCTTCGCATCCGGCCCGGCCGGCAACGCCGACCCTCTTCTCAACCAGTTGCGCGCCTGGCTCGTGACGGTGGCGGGGCCGGGCGTCGGACCTATTCATGTTCTTTCCGTGATGGTCGTGCTGGTCACGTCCATCAAGGGGTTCTCGCTGCTGGGCCAGCTCGTCCTCACGAACGGCGTCGTGTCCCGGATCGAGGCGGACATGCAGGGCCGCCTGTACGATCACCTCACCGATGCCGACCTGGCCCAGATGCAGCGTGAGAGCGCCGCGGCGATGACGCAGCGCTTCACCACCGATTTCACCTATGTGCGCGAGGCGCTGGTGCGCATGGTCAACGTGGCCGTGCGCGACGGCCTGACGGCGATCGGCCTCCTGGGCGCCATGCTCTGGATCGACTGGCAGCTCACGCTGGTGGCGGCGGCCGTGGCGCCGTTCGTCGCAGCGCCGATCATCGCCATCGGCAAGAAGCTGCGCCAGGTCGCGACCCGCCATCAGGAGCAGACCGGCCTGATGGCGGGCTTGATCACGGAAAGCCTGCAGGGTGCGCGGCCCGCCAAAGTCGACCAGATCGAGCCCTATCTCAAGCGCCGTGCGCGCGAGGCCTTCGAACTGATGCGGAGGCTCAGGATGAAGGCCATCAACGCGCGCGGCCGGCTCGAGCCCCTGCTCGAAGTCGGCGGCGGCTTCGCCGTCGCGGGCGTCCTCTTCGTGATCGGGATCAGGGTCAATTCGGGCGCGGGCACCATCGGCGACTTCACGGGCTATGTCACGGCGCTGCTGCTCGCGGCCCAGCCGCTGCGCTCGTTGGGCAACCTCAACGCCATCGTGCAGGAAGCGCTCGCCTCTCTGAAGCGCTACTACGCCACGCTCGACGAGCCGGCGACGATCATCGACAGGCCCGGCGCCAAGGCCCTGGCCGTGAGCGCCGCCTCGATCCGGTTCGATGATGTCTCGTTCGGCTACCGCGACGACCATGCCGCGATCGCCGGCCTGAGCTTCGCCGCCGCCGGCGGCACTGTCACTGCGCTCGTCGGACGGTCCGGGTCGGGCAAATCGACGCTGCTCGCGCTTGTCCCGCGCCTTTACGACGTGGCTCAGGGCAGAGTCCTGATCGACGGCCAGGATGTCCGCGACGTGACGCTGCAATCTCTGCGCGACCAGATCGCGGTTGTGTCCCAGGACATCATCCTGTTCGACGACACGATCCGCGCCAATATCGCCTTCGGCAGGCCGGGCGCCTCCGAGGCCGAGCTGGTCGCCGCCGCCGAGGCCGCCGCCGCGCACGGGTTCATCGGCAAGCTGCCCGATGGCTACGACACCCGCGTGGGCGACCGCGGCTCGCGCCTGTCCGGCGGCGAGAGGCAGCGCGTTGCTCTTGCCCGGGCGATCCTCAAGAACGCGCCGATCCTGCTGCTCGACGAGGCCACGAGCGCGCTGGACGCCGAGTCCGAGCGGCTCGTGCAGGACGCGCTGGCCCGGCTCATGAAAGGGCGCACGACGCTCGTCATCGCGCACCGCCTGTCGACCGTGCGCGACGCGGACCAGATCGTGGTGCTCGACCAGGGCCGCATCGTCGAGCATGGCAGCCACGAGGCGCTGATCCTGAAGGACGGCGCCTATGCCCGGCTGCACAGGCTGCAGATGCTGGAGGCCTGACCCGCCTATTCGCGGCGCATGATCTTGTCCACGATCAGGCTGGCCAGGAAGCCTTCGTGGAAGGTGCGTTCGACCCGAGCGGGATCGTAGACATCCCTGACCCAATCCATGAAGGGCACGCCCTGGCTCTCGCCCTCCTGCTCGTAGGCGTCGAGAAATGCGTCCAGCATGCCGGTCTTCGCCAGCCGGACATGGCCATATTTCAGGGATAGCTGACGCTTTGCCTCGGCGACGGGCCGTCCTTCGTGGACAAGCAGGAACAGGGCGCTGAACAGGCCCGCCCGGTCCGCGCCCGATTTGCAATGAGCCACGGCCGGATAGGCCAGCGACGCGAAGAACGACGGCAGCGAGAGCAGCGTCGCGCGGTCCGGCGCCTCGCGCGAACGCAGCGTGAGCTCGCGGAGCACGAGCCCGGTCTCGTCGCAGGTCTCGCGCTCGAGCGGCCAGCCGCCCTGTTCGCGGCCGCCCCTGAGATTGACGATGGTCTTGATCCCCTGTGCGGCAAACCGGCGAATGTCGTGAGGCGCAGGCTGAGCCGAACGGATCAGCCTGTCGGTGACGGCGTGCTCGTTGAGGTAGAACATCCTTATGATGCCGTGATCCGCAAACAGCATGCTCCACCAGGCATGGAGGCGCTGGCGCCTTCCGGAGATGGGCTGGTCCCAATAGGCGGCGCGGCGCTCCCGCGCGGCCGTGCGGGCCTCTTGTGTCTGGAACGTCTTCAGCAAAACCAGCTTCCGTTCATGAACTGCTTCGGCATGATGGCAGCGATTGCGACCACATTTCTGTCACGATCGCGTCAAGGCGGCGTCATTGGACGCATTTCGTGCGCAAAGCCAGTCCTTTCGGAGCGCTGGACCGCATCATTCGGAGCTAGTGCCTGAAATGGCGATAGCCCGTGAAGACCATGGCGAGGCCTGCATCGTCGGCAGCCCTGATCACCTCGTCGTCGCGCACCGAGCCGCCGGGCTGGATCACCGCCGTGGCGCCCGCCTCGGCCGCGGCGATCAGCCCGTCCGCAAACGGGAAGAACGCATCCGATGCGACGACCGAGCCTTTGGCGAGGCTTTCGGGCAGATTGAGGCCGCGCGCAGCCTCGGCAGCCTTCCACGCCGCAATGCGCGATGAATCGACCCTGCTCATCTGGCCTGCGCCGATGCCGACCGTTGCGCCGCTCTTGGCATAGACGATGGCGTTCGATTTGACGTGCTTGGCGACCTTGAATGCAAAGCGAAGGTCTGCAAGCTCGGCGTCGGTGGGCGCGCGCCTGGTGACGGTCTTCAGGTCCATGTCGTCGACGACCCGGTTGTCCCGCGACTGCACCAGCAGCCCGCCGCTGACGGCGGCCAGCGACAGCCCCGGCGTGCGCGGATCGGGCAGGCCGCCAGCCACCAGAAGCCGCAGGTTCTTCTTGCCGCGCAAAATCTCCAGCGCCTCGTCGGTGACGGAGGGCGCGATGATGACTTCGGTGAAGATATCGACGATGCGCGCCGCCGCCTCGGCATCGAGCTCGCAATTGACCGCGACGATGCCCCCGAACGCCGAGACAGGATCGCAGGCGAGCGCTGCAGCGTAGGCTTGCGCCAGTGTACGGGCCTGCGCGACTCCGCTGGGGTTGGCATGCTTCAGGATCACGCAGGCTGGCCCATGCTCCGGGGCGAACTCGGCGACGCACTCATAGGCGGCGTTGGTGTCGTTGATGTTGTTGTAGGAAAGCTGCTTTCCCTGGACCTGCCGCGAGGCCACGACTCCGGGGCGCTGCTCGGGCGTGCGGTAAAGCGCCGCTGTCTGGTGGGGGTTCTCGCCATAGCGCAGGACTTCGGCGATCTGCCCGCCCACGGCGCGGAAATCTGGCGCGGGGTCCCCGAGCTGGTCCGCGAACCAGTTGGATATCGCCGCATCGTAGGCAGCGGTGCGGGCATAGGCCTTCTGCGCCAGCTTCCGCCTGAGGACCGAGGTGACGGAACCGCGATGGGCGGCCAGCTCGGCGAGCAGGGCGGCATAGTCGGCTGCGTCGACGATGACGGCGACGTCGGCATGGTTCTTCGCGGCGGCGCGGATCATCGCGGGGCCGCCGATGTCGATGTTCTCGATGCAGTCGTCGAAGGGCTTGCCGGCGGCGACGGCGGCCTCGAACGGATACAGGTTGACGACCAGAAGGTCGATCGCGCCGATCCCGTGCGACAGCATCGAGGCCTGATGCTCGGGATTGTCACGAATGGCCAGCAATCCCCCATGCACTGCGGGATGGAGGGTCTTGACCCGGCCATCCATCATTTCCGGATAACCAGTGAGGTCGGCGACATCCCGCACGGCAAGTCCCGCCGCGGCAAGCGCGAGGGCGGTCCCCCCAGTCGACACAAGCTCGATGCCGTGTCCGGCCAGCGCGCGCGCGAAATCCTCGAGCCCGCTCTTGTCGGAGACGGACAGCAGCGCCCGTGCGATGCGGCGTGCATGGTGCGGCATGTTGCATGATCCTTCGGCCATCCCATCGTCGGGCACGGCCACACGCCCGGTGCGCTACCATAGGCGGTGAGGGGAAAACAGCCCCTCGCGCAGGTCTCGCGCATGCGATGCCGCATTCGGCGATGTCGTCAACACATCTTGCTGCCAAAGATGCCGTCAGAGGTTGCCCGGGGTTTGGGCTGCCAGTTGCATCGGGCCAAAGAGCGGGTGCCGATCACGTCGCGAGGCCAAGCGGTTTCGGCGCGCACAAACCGCTAACGACTTCCAGGAGGCGTGCTCTATGATCGGGCGTCAAATCCGGACCGGTTCATCACATAATGCTGCCTGATCTTCGCAACTTCGAGCAATTGACCGCTGCTTTCCGGTGGAACATCCCAAATCGGTTCAACATTGGCGTCGCGACCTGCGATGTCTGGGCCCGGACCGATCCGCAGCGAATAGCCGTGATCGAAGCCGGCGAAGGTGGTCGCGTCGCCACCTTCAGCCATGGCGAATTGCGCAGCCAGTCGAACCGGCTCGCCAACGCCCTGCGCGCACGCGGCATCGAGGCTGGCGACAGGGTGGCGATCCTTCTGCCGCAGGGCAGGGCCGTTCCGGTCGCCCATGGCGCCGTCTACAAGATGGGCGCCATCGCCGTGCCCTTGGCGGCGCTGTTCGGCGTCGATGCAATCGCGTTCCGGCTGGCGGATTCGGGTGCGAGGGCGTTGATCACCAACGCCGCGGGCCTCGCCAAGGTCCGGGCCTCCGACGCCGCGCTCCACGTCGACCTGATCGTCTGCGTCGACGGGGCGGATGGCGCAGCGCAGGATTTCGGCGCGATCATCGCCTCTGCCAGCGCCGAGTTCGACGCCGTCGACAGCGGACCTGACGATCCGGCGCTGATGATCTACACCTCCGGCACGACGGGCCAGCCCAAGGGCGCGCTGCATGGGCACCGGGTGCTGCTCGGACATCTGCCGGGCGTCCAGATGCCGCACGAATTCCTGCCGCAGCCCGGCGACAGGCTGTGGACGCCTGCGGACTGGGCCTGGGCGGGGGGATTGCTGAACGTGCTGCTGCCTGCGCTGCACTTCGGGACACCGGTCGTGGCGCGGGCCAGCGCAAAGTTCGATCCGGACGAGGCGTTCGACCTGATGGCGCGGCACCAGGTGCGCAACTGCTTCGTGCCGCCGACCGCACTTCGGATGCTGCGCTCGGTGAAGAACCCCAGGGGCCGGCACGATCTGATTCTCAGGACCATCGCGTCAGGCGGGGAATCGCTCGGAGCGGAGACGCTTGCCTGGGGCCGGGAGGTCCTCGGGCTCACCGTCAACGAGTTCTACGGCCAGACCGAATGCAATCTCGTCCTCGCCTCCTGCGCCGCCATCGGAGTCAGCAAGCCGGGCTTCATCGGCAAGCCCGTTCCGGGTCATGAGGTCCGCGTCATCCGCGACGATGGCTCGCCGTGCGCGCCGTTCGAGGAAGGCCAGATCGCGGTGGCGAGGCCCGATCCGGTGATGTTCCTCGGCTATTGGAACAAGCCCGAGGCCACGAAGGCCAAGTTCATCGGGGACTGGATGACCACCGGCGACCAGGGGACCGTCGACGACGAAGGCTACATCCGGTTCGTCGGCCGCGACGACGACGTCATCACGTCGTCCGGATACAGGATCGGGCCGGGAGAGATCGAGGATTGCCTGATCACCCATCCAGCCGTCGCGCTGGCGGCGGTCGTCGGGAAGCCGGATGCGCTGCGCACGGAGATCGTCAAGGCCTTCCTTGTCCTGAAGCCGGGCCATGCGGCGAGCGACGCGCTGGTCGCCGACATCCAGTCCTTCGTGCGCGAGAAGCTCGCGGCCCATGAATATCCGCGGGAGATCACGTTCTGCGACGACCTGCCGATGACGACGACCGGCAAGATCATCCGCCGCGAATTGCGATCGCGCGGCTGACAGCCGCAGTCACTGGCCCTGCATCGACCAACCCCTGAAGCGGTAATAGATGCGCTTCAGCTGGTGCCTCAGGCTCCGGGCCGCATCCTCGCGCCAGAGGGCGATGTCGGCCTGCGGGGTCAGCCCGATGGCAATGTCGCCGACGCGCATCCTGCCCTTCCAGACACGTTCGATCATCTCGTGGCCGGGAAGCGCGCACGAATCGACGAAGCAGGGCGCGGGCGATCCCATGGCCGACAGGCCAATCTGGTGGCTGAGCACGGCGCCCGGCGAATGCCGCGCCAATGCTTCGTCGTGGCTGGTCTTGACATACCAGGCATGATCGCCGCTCGACAGGACGATGCCGGCGCTGGCGACCCGGGCGCCGACCTCGAGCACATGCAGCGTCATCTGCCCGCGGCGGCCCAGCGCCCGGCTCAGGCATCTGAAGAAGGCCGCGTCGCGCACGTCGTTCAGGATCGCGGTGCCGCGCCTGGCCTTCCAGCCCGACGCCTCGAGGGCAAGGAACAGCTCCATGGCGTCCTTGAGCCCATCGGGCGAATGGGCCGACAGCAGCCGCACGTCGCCGAGCGCCGACAGGCCTTTCGCCATCCGGGCTATCTCCTTGCGGCGCTTGCCTGTCGAAGCGGGTCCTTTCGGAACAGCGTCATGGCCGGGGCCATCGTTCCACAGGCAGGCCCGGACATGCGTGCCAAGCTCGCTCGTGGCCAGGCCAGACAAGGTGGCTGCTGCGCGCAAGGCGCGTGCGGCGGGGCCGTCCAGCGGAATTTCCTTGAACAGGGCGCCGGCTGCACCGCGCGGCTCATCCTTGAGGCCTGTCAGCAAGGCGCAAGCCGCCTCGACGGCGAAGCGGCGGTGCAGCAACGGCACGCCGCACGAGGCGAACCGCGAGACCAGCCCGCTCGCCAGCCCCCAGCCCCGCGCCAGAAGCGGGTTGCGCATCGGCCAGAACGCAAGCAGCTGCGGCTCGCCGCCAAGGCGGGGGTCCCAGACAAGCATCGCCTGATGCCCGGCCGCCTCGGGCAGGTGCTGCACGGCGCTGAGCAGGAAATCCGGCTCGAAGAAGACATTGGGCTCGCAGGCCTCGCTCGCCAGCAGCCGCCACGCGTCGATGATGTCGCGGCAGCCCGAGAGCGGACGCATCTCCACGAGCAGGTCGCCGGCCCATAGCAGCGTCGATGGGCCCTGGAGGGCGGCGGCGTGGCGGCGTGACCTTGCCAGGTCCACGAAACCCATGCGGCGAAGCGGTTCGAGCTCGAGATGCGCCATTTTGGAACAGGTTTCCGATCGTTGCTCTGCGGCGGCACGCTGCCGTGCCAGCCAGCGACGGACCGATGAGGAGCAGGCCCGCCGTGGCGTCGGCGTTACAAGACGCGGGCCATGCAGCCGGCTGCGGGCGAGGGCGAGCTTCGTCCTGGCGGTCAGTCGCGGCCCAGGAAAGCGGACCACAGCTTCTCGACCGTCGATGCATCGAGGCCTTGCCCGATCACGACGATCCGGGAGCGCCGGTCCTCCGAGGGCCAGCCCGGCAGGGCGACAGGCGGGTGCATGACCTGCTGGGCGGCGTGCAGGACCAGCGGCGCATCGGGATGCTCGGCGATGTTGACGATGCCCTTGAGGCGTAGCAGCTTCTGGCCGTGCGTGGAGCGCAGCAGCGACCAGAACAGGTCCAGCGTCTGGGATCGCACGGGCCGATCGCTGGTGAGGACGAAGCTCCGGATGTCGGCGCCGTGACGGCTGACGTCGTGGCCTTCCCGGGTATGGCCGGCCTGCACGCTGTCGACGGCCAGCCAGGCGTCGATCTCCGCCGGCTTCGCTGCAATGTCGAATATGCCGAGCCCGATCAGCGCCGACGCCACGGCCTCGCCCTTCGCCGCATCGAGGCGCGCCGCGCCCGGATTGATGCCGCCAAGCTGCGCCTCCAATCGAGGCGGCAGCCTCGAGCCTGGCACCAGGTCGGTCTTGGTGATCACGAGCCTGTCCGCCACGGCGACCTGGCGAAGCGCCTCCGGGTGGGCGTCGATCGTGGCGGCGCCATTCACCGCGTCGACCACCGTCACGACGCCGTCAAGCTCGTAGCGCTGCGACAGATACGGATGCAGCAGCACCGCGTTCAGGATCGGCACGGGATCGGCGATGCCGGTCGTCTCGATGACGACTCGCTGGAATGGAGCGACGCGCTGGTTGTCGCGGCGGCGCAGCAGGTCCTCCAACGTGTTCACCAGGTCGCCGCGTATGGTGCAGCACAGGCAGCCCGATTCCATCAGGATCATCCCGTCGTCGACGCCCTCCATCAGCAGGTGATCGAGCCCCACCTCGCCGAACTCGTTGACGATCACGACGGAGCCGGAGAGTTCCGGCGCTTTCAGCAGC